>VBMV01000066.1 GCA_005878835.1 Gammaproteobacteria bacterium
CGCATCGCCTGCATCGGCGCCGGCTGCGCTTCCCTCACCGTGGCCAACGACCTCATGCCGCTCGGCTACCAGGTGACGATCTTCGAGCAGTATGGCGAGCCCGGCGGGCTGATGCGCACCAACATCCCCTCGTTCCGCCTGCCGCAAACGGTGCTCAACGAGGAGATCGCGATGATCACCGGGATGGGAGTGGAGCTGAAGCTCAATTCCCCGGTGGGGAGTCTGCGCCGGCTCCTCACCGACGGCGGCTTCGATGCGGTGTTCGTGGGCTCCGGCGCGCCCAAGGGCAAGGAGCTGAAGCTCCCGGGGCGCGAGGCGGCCGCCGCCAATACCCACATCGGCATCGCCTGGCTGGAATCGGTGGCCTTCGGTCACATCGACCGGATCGGCAAGCGCGTGCTCATCATCGGCGTGGGCAACACGGCGATGGATTGCTGCCGCACCAGCCTGCGGCTCGGGGCCGAGAGCGTGAAAGTCATGGCGCGCAAGCCGCGCGGTTTCTTCAAGGCCTCGGAATGGGAGCTGGAGGACGCCGAAGAGGAGAGCGTCGAGATCATCATCAACCGCGCCCCGCGCTCGTTCGTGATCGAGGACGGCAAATTGACCGGGATGCGGTTCGACAAGATGGAGTACGAGCTCGACGCGCACGGCCGCATCACCGCCGAGCGGTGCGCCGGCGAGGAGTTCCTGCCCGCGGACGATGTGATCCTCGCCATCGGCCAGGAGAACGCCTTCCCGTGGATCGAGCGCGATCTGGGCATCGAGTTCGACAAATGGGACGTGCCGGTCATCGACCGGACGACGTTTCAATCGACGCGCCCCGGGGTGTTCTTCGGCGGCGATGCCGCCTTTGGACCGAAGAACATCATCTGGGCGGTCGAGCACGGCCACCAGGCCGCGATCTCCATTCATCGTCACTGCCAGGGCGAGGCGGTGAGCGAGCGTCTGGCCCCCGGCATGAACCTGCAGAGCCGCAAGATGGGCATGCACGAGTGGAGTTACGCGAACGACTACTCGCCGGTCGAGCGGCGGCTGATGCCGCACGTGTCGCTCAAGGAGCGCTTCAAGAAGCTCAACATCGAAGTCGAGCTCGGCTTCACGGCGGAGCAGGTGGAGCAGGAAGTGCAGCGCTGCCTCAACTGCGACGTGCAGACCGTGTTCACCGCCAAACTGTGCATCGAGTGCGACGCCTGCCTGGACATCTGCCCGGTGGACTGCCTCACCATCACCCACAACGGTCCCGAAGGGGAGCTGCGCACGCGCCTCAAGGCGCCGGCGAAGAACCTCGAGCAGCCGCTGTACGTGTCCGCGGGCCTGCCGCAGACCGGCCGCGTCATGGTGAAGGACGAGGACCTGTGCGTGCACTGCGGCCTGTGCGCCGAGCGCTGCCCGACCGCAGCCTGGGACATGCAGAAGTCCGAGCTGCACTGGCCGCTGGCCGGGGACGAAGCCCGGATGCTCGAGGCGCGCAAGCCCAAGATTGCCTAGAGAGCACGATGTCCGCAGCCAACAGCACGCGCGTCAACGACTTCACCATCAAGATCGCCACGGTGAACGGCACCGGTTCGGCGAGCGCCAACACGCTGCTGATGAAGTCGATCTTCCGCAGCGGCATTCCGGTGATGGGCAAGAACTACTTCCCGTCCAACATCCAGGGGCTGCCCACCTGGTACGAGATCCGCATCACCCGCGACGGCCACGTCGCCCGCTCCGGCCAGGTCGACATCATGGTCGCCATGAACGCCGAGACCTACGCGCGCGACGCGAAAGAAGTCGCGCCCGGGGGCTACCTGCTGTACGACTCCACCTGGCCGCGCCCCGCGCTGCTCAAGCGCGAGGACATCACGGTGATCGGGGTGCCGCTGGCGCGGCTGTGCAACGAGAACTTCAACGGCGTGCGCACCCGCATCCTGATGAAGAACATCTGCTACGCCGGGGTGCTGGCGGCGCTGCTCGATCTGGACGTGGCGCGCATCCGCGAGCTGCTGGCCGAGACCTACGCCAAGAAGCCGCAGCTGGTCGACAGCAACATGAAGGCCATTCAGCTCGGCTACGACTACGCGCGCGCCAGCTTCTCCTGTCCTCTGCCGCTGCGCGTCGAGCCGATGAGCGGGACCGCCGGCCACATCATGATCGACGGCAACACCGCCGCGGCGCTGGGGTGCGTGTTCGCCGGGGCCACCGTGGCCGCGTGGTATCCGATCACCCCGTCCACTTCCCTGATGGATGCGTTCAAGATGTTCGGCGACCGCATGCGCGTCGACCGCGACAGCGGGCGCAGGAATTTCGCCTTCATCCAGGCCGAGGACGAGCTGGCCGCCATCGGCATGGTGATCGGCGCGATGTGGAACGGCGCGCGCGCTTTCACCGCGACCTCGGGCCCCGGCGTCTCGCTCATGAACGAGTTCCTGGGACTGGCGTACTACGCGGAAGTGCCGGCGGTGATTTTCGACATTCAGCGCGTCGGTCCTTCCACCGGCATGCCGACCCGCACCCAGCAGGGCGACCTGATGGAATGCGCCTACGCCTCCCACGGCGATACCCGCCACGTGTGCCTGTATCCGGCCAACCCGGAGGAATGCTTCTACATGGCGGTGCAGGCCTTCGATCTCGCCGAGCGCCTGCAGACCCCGGTGCTGGTGCTGTCGGATCTGGACATCGGCATGAACGACTGGATGTGCCGCGACCTGAAGTGGGACGACAGCTACCGTCCCGATCGCGGCAAGGTGCTGGGCAAGGAAGAGATTCTGAAGCTCGAGAAGTTCTATCGCTTCATCGACAAGGATGGCGACGGCATCACCGCCCGCACCCTGCCCGGCGTGCATCCGAAGGCCGCGTACTTCGCGCGCGGCTCGGGGCATACGCAGTACGGCGCCTACACCGAGGACGCGGCCGACTACCAGCTGGTGCTCGATCGGCTGCTGAAGAAGTGGGCGACGGCGAAGAAGCTGGTGCCGCGGGCGGTGATCGACGCCACCGCCGGCGCGCCGGTAGGGCTCGTGTCCCTGGGCAGCTGCGACGGCGCGGTTCGCGAGGCCATCGAGGTGCTGAAGAGCCGCGGCGTGGGCGTGGACTACATGCGGGTGCGCTCCTTCCCGTTCAGCGATGACGTCGAGCGCTTCCTGGCGGCGCACGAGCTGCTGTTCGTCGTGGAGCAGAACCGTGACGCGCAGTTCCGCGCGCTGCTGACGCTCGAGACCGCCGTGGATAAATCCAGGCTGCGCTCGCTCCTGCACTACAACGGGCTGCCGATCTCCTCGTCGTTCATCGTCGAGGGGGTGCTGGCGGAACTGCGGCCGCGCCAGCGGCTGCAACCGCAAGGCGCGCTGCGTGGCTAGGCTTGCGAACTCTCTGACCTGGCGCAGCTCGCGCCGGAGGCCGACATGACCTTCATTGCCAAACCCAAGGTCGCGCACCCCTCGCTGCCGAAGAACGCGCTCGGCTTCACGCGGCGCGACTACGAGGGCGCGCTGTCGACGCTGTGCGCGGGCTGCGGGCATGACTCGATCACCGCGGCGATCGTCGAGGCGAGCTGGGGCCTGGCGCTCGAGCCGCAGAACGTGGTGAAGCTGTCAGGGATAGGCTGCTCCTCCAAGACCACCGCCTACTTCGTGAGCGGCGGCCACGGCTTCAATTCCGTGCACGGCCGCATGCCCTCGATCGCCATGGGCGCGAACGCCGCCAACCGCAGCCTGCACTACATCGGGGTTTCCGGCGACGGCGATACCCTCTCCATAGGTCTCGGGCAGTTCTGCCACGCGATCCGCCGCAACCTCAACATGCTGTACATCATCGAGAACAACGGCGTCTATGGGCTCACCAAGGGGCAGTTTTCCGCATCCGCCGACGTCGGCAGCCGGGCCAAGAAGGGCGAGACCAACTTCCAGCCGCCGATCGACCCGGTGCTGCTGGCGATGACGCTCGGCGCCTCCTTCGTGGCGCGCAGCTTCTCGGGCGACAAGCAGCAGCTGGTGCCGCTCATCCAGGCGGGCCTCAAGCACCAGGGCTTCGCCCTCATCGACGTGCTCTCGCCGTGCGTGACTTTCAATGACCACGAGGGCTCCACCAAGAGCTACGCTTACACGCGCGAGCACTACGAGCCCGCGGTGCACGCGGATTTCGTGCCGCTGGAGCGCGAGATCACCGCCGACTACAAGGAAGGCGAGACGCTGCCGCTCATCATGCACGACGGCAGCCGCATCGTGCTGCGCAAGCTCGATGCCGCCTACGACCCGACCAACCGCACCCTGGCCGCCGTGCAGATCCAGGAGCGCATGAAGGCCGGCGAGTACCTCACGGGCCTGCTGTTCGTGGACCTGGAGCCGGCGAAGGGCGCTTTCCACGTCGTCAACCAGACCCCGGATGCACCGCTCAACAGCATTCCCTTCGAGGTGCTGTCACCCGGATCGCAGGGCCTCGAGAAAGCTCTGGCCCGCTACCGTTAGCGACTGCCGCCGGCTGACGGCCCGCTCAGCGCACCCCTGAACCGAACGCGTAGCGCACGCCGAGCTGCAGCTGCGTCTCGGTCGCGAGCGGCGGGCCGGCCACTTCTGTGCGGTAGTAGGAGTAGCTCCGCACCCGCAGCCACTCGAGCGCCACACGCCAGTGCGCATCGGCGTCGAACAGCCAGGCCGCGGTGAAGGCGTGCCCGATCTGCCAGCCATCGCCATCGGGGACGTTGGTTTCGACCTCGAACCGGTCGTAGCGCGCGCTCAGCGTCTGGCGGCCGAAGCGCTTTGACAGCAGCGCGAACTGCGCCCGGAACGGCCACTGCAGTTGCATCCCCGGCGGGGCGATGAGGGTCTCGCCATCGAGCCATTGCAGGATCGCGGTCCAGCCGGTGCCGCTCTCGATCCGCAGCCCCGCGCTGTTGAAGCGCGTGTTCCAGGCGATGGCGCCGGAAACGAAGTCCATCGCGGTCGGGTCGGCGCGGTTGTCGTAGCGCAGCACGCGCAGCACCACGCGATCGAGCCAGCGCCCTTCAACGCCCGCATACCCGCCGGCACGCCCGTCGAATTGCTGGAACGGTTCGACGGCGCCCAGGGGCGCCGCGCCCGGCTGTCCCACCCGTCCGAACACCGGCGTCTGCCGGTCGTGCAGCATGAAGCCATCGCTGGCGAGCACGACGCCCGCCCCCTCGTTCCAGCCGAATGCGCCGGCGGTCAGGCCGAGGTCGAAATCGTGGCCGGTGCGCGTGCCGAGCCAGTCGAGCTGCCCCTCGAGACCGATGGTGCGCACCTCGACTGCGAGCCAGGTGTTGATGGCCGAGTAGGACAGGGTATAGGGCGACTCCCAGCCGGCGGCGCGGTTCTCGAGCGAGATAGGCGGATAGAAGGCGCCGGCCTTGAGGCGAAATCGATAGCCTGCGCGGGGGTAAGGACGGAACTGCAGGTACGCCTCCGTCACTCCCACGGGGCTGCGGTCCTTGTCGTCCCAGGCGTAGGCGTCGAGGTGCGCGCTCCACAGCTCGCCGAGCGATGCCGTGAGTGCGAACCGCGCCCGCCCGAGCTGAGCTCCGGAGTCGTTGCGGTCGTAGCGGGTGGCGCCGAGACCTCCGTCCATGAAGGAGCGTCCGGCATCCGAGCTCACCAGGCGCGTGTCGAGGCTCATCTCCCAGTCGGCGGCCCGGCTGGTCGCGGCCAGGGCGAGCAGTGTGAGCAGCGCCGCGCTCGGGCACCGGGCGCGCAGCGGGACTTGCAGGTGCGGCGGGTTCGGCATGCGCTTCAGTAGTCCCACGAATGCGGACGGTCGGTGATCGGCGCGGGCTGCAGCGATTTCAGCAGGCGAAGCTGGAGGTCGGCGCGGTCGGCGTCGCCGACGGTGAGCTCGCGCTCCAGGTCCGCTTCGCTCTCGCGCAGTCGCGGATGCCAGACAGAGACTCGGTAGCGGCCGCGCGGGACGTCCGTCGACCAGGCGCCCTGGGCATCGGTGCGGCCGAAGTACGGCGCGTCGGTGACCAGCAGATACGCGAGCATATCGTCGTGAATGTTGCAGCCGAGAGTGATCACTCCACTCTGATCGAACTGCACCGGCGGGTACGGCTTGCCGCGGTACAGCGGCAGCTGGAAGCGCTTCGCCGCGGAGAACGAGTAGATCTGGTGACTCACGGAATCGCTGTTCGGGAACGCCACCGTGGAGCCGACCGGGATGACCAGCAGATCCGGCGCGAAGGCGCGATTCACCTGGTCCATGAGGGCGTGCGCCGGCGCCGGCCGTCGCGGCGGCGCATCCAGGGGTCGCACGGTGACCACGGCGCCGGCGAGCGCATGGCCGTCGGGTGTCTGAACGTGGATGACGAGTGTCGCGGGCAGGACGGCCCCCGCACGGCCGCCGAGCGCCGCCAGCAGCGCCAGGACCCTGGCCGCCCGCCGTGCCGTGCACCCGCTACGACGCACTCGTGCCGGAGGTCTCATTCCCGCACTCCAATCCTCGCGGCAGGTACCGCATAGCTCTTAGGATGCACAACATATTCGAGTCGAATTCATGGGCAGTTTCCGCAAACGGCTTCTCGTGTTGATCATCGGTCTGGTGATCGTCACCCAAACTGTGACGCTCGCCGCAGTGCTCATCAGCACCCGCCGGACCGTGGAGGCCCGCGCCGCCGAGCAGCTGCGTTCCGGAGGCTCGCTGGCCGAGCAGCTCATCGGCTTTCGCGCCGGCCAGCTCGCCAACGGCGTGGCCGTGCTGGCGGCGGACTTCGGCTTTCGCGAGGCCGTCGCCACTGGCGATGCGCCCACCATCCTGTCAGCGGCCCGCAACAACGCCCAGCGCATCGGCGCCGATATGGTGCTGCTGCTCGATACGCACGGCCGCGTGCTCACCTCGACGGCGCCGGCGGCCGCCGAGGCCGCCGGATCGCTCGCGAGTCTGATCGGGGATATGTCCAGCGTGCGCGACCGGCCCAACTTCCGGGTGTTTGGCGCGCATGCGTATCAGTTCTTCCTCGCGCCGGTGCGCACCCCGGAGACGATCGCCTGGGTCGCGATGGGGTTCGTGGCCGATGAGGCGCTGGCGCAGAAGATCCGCGATCTGGTCGGATCGCAGGTCGCAATCGTCACCCACGGGTCCGACGGGGTCGTGCGCGTCGCCGCGACACTGCCCGGCGGCGAGCCAAGCTCCGCGGCGGGCCCCGCGGGCGCGTTCCCGGAGCCGAGCGACCTGCCGCACATCACGCGCCTGCGGGATACGGACTACCTGAGTTTCGCGCGGCGCCTCGAAGCCCGCGGCGACGCGGTCGACCTCATCCTGCTGAAGCCGTTACCGGACGTGCTCGCTCCTTATCGCGACCTGCGCGACGCCATGCTGCTGATCGACGGCATCGCGCTCATCCTCGCCGCGCTGATCGGCGCGGTGCTCGGGCGCAGCGCCACCCGTCCGATCGGGGAGCTGGTGCGCGCCGCGCGACGCATCGAGCAGGGGCAATACGCAACCGCCGTGAGCGTCTCCGGGGGCGAGGAGTTTCGCCGGCTCGCCGCCACCTTCAATGCCATGCAGAGCAACATCGCGGCGCGCGAAGCGGACATCACCTACCACGCCTACCACGACCCGCTGACGCAACTGCCAAACCGGGCGCTGGTCACACGCGGGCTCGAGAGCCTGGTGGGCGGCACCGAGGGCCCCTCGAGCGCGGCGCTGGTTCTCATCGAGCTGCGCAACCTGCGCGACATCAACGCCTCACTCGGGCACCAGGTCGGAGACGAGGTGCTGCGCGAAGCGTCGCGGCGGCTGAAGCACAACGTCGCCGCCGCCGACACGGTCGCACGTCTCGGTGAGACTCAGCTGCTGGTGATCGCGCCCGGATGCTCCGCCGAGCGCTCGCTGCTGTACGCCGAGCAGCTGGTCGCCGTGATGCGCAGCGGCTTTCACCTCTCGGGCGTAGCCCTGGATCTGCGCCTGGCGTGCGGTGTGTGCCTGTTCCCGGCTCATGGCCGCAGTGCGGATGAGCTGCTGCAGCGCGTGCAGGTGGCTCTGGAGGACGCCGACGAGGCGCGCGCGCGGGTGGCGATGTACCGTCCCGGACAGGACGAGCAGCATCGTCGCCGTCTCACGCTGATCACCGATCTCACCAGCGCCATCGATCAGGACCATCTCACGCTGGTGTATCAGCCGAAGGTCGCGATGGCGACCCGCTCGGTCAAGAGTCTCGAGGCCCTGGTGCGCTGGACTCACCCGCAACTCGGGCCGGTGTCGCCGGCGGAATTCGTGCCGCTGGCGGAGAGCACCGGCGGGTCGCGCCGGCTCACCAACTGGGTACTCGCCGCGGCGGTGCGGCAGATGGGCGAGTGGCGCCGCGCGGGTCTGGAGCTGGACCTGGCGGTGAACCTGTCGGCTCCCGACATTCTCGACCCGGATCTGTGCGATGCGATCCTGCAGTTGCTGCGCCAGCATCGGGTGGACCCCACGACCCTGCTACTGGAGATCACCGAAAGCGCGGTGATGCGCGATCCACAGGTCGCGGTGCGCAACATGCAACTGCTGCGCATCGCCGGAGTACGTTTCTCGATTGACGATTTCGGTACCGGGCACTCCTCGCTGTCGCAGCTGAGCGTGCTGCCGGTCGATGAGCTGAAAATCGACCGCTCGTTCATTTCCCAGGCCGACGGCGGCGCGGTCACCATCGTCACTTCGACCATCGAGCTCGGCCACAGCATGGGGCTGAAGGTCGTCGCCGAGGGAGTGGAGGAGCCGGCCGCCTGGAACCTGCTGCGCCGGCTGGGTTGCGACTTCGCGCAAGGCTATCTGATCAGTCCGCCGCTCCCCGCGGCGCAGGTCGCGGCGTTCATCTCCAGGGCCAACCAGCTGCTGCCGGCCTCGGACTCCACCGTGCTGCAGCTGCGGGCACTCGAGCAGCTGACGGAGCGCTCCGGGCGCTGAGGCTTCCGGGCGGTTGCCGCCGGGCCCGGCGTGGCGCTGCTCATCATGGGCCTGGATCGCATGCGCGAGCCCCAGCGACGCCCCCGGACAGTGCGCGTGTGGCAAATACGACACGGTCACTTGTGCCGCTCCCGGCGCATAAGGTATCGTCCGCGCCGGTTCGTGACCGTTCCCTTTCCTGCCGCCTGCCGCCCGCCTCGTTTGCGAGTTGGCTTCCGAGTCTGAAAAGCCGAATCGTTCTCGACCAGGTGGCAGTGCGCGCGCCGACGAGTCAAGTAGGTCAGCGCTCCTGCTAGTACTTTTCTTTCAGGAGTTTGATTGCATGACGAAGATCTATGTTGGCAACCTGCCATTTTCCGCTACTGACGCCGAGATCCGCGAGCTGTTCGCGGCGCACGGCACCGTCGAGTCGGTGAGCATCATCACCGATCGCGACACCGGCCGGCCGCGCGGCTTCGGGTTCGTTGAGATGTCACGCGCCGATGCGTCGCGCGCCATCCAGAATCTCAACGGCAAGGAGCTGGGCGGGCGTCCGCTGCGGGTGAATGAGGCCCAGGAGCGCACCAGCGGCGGCGGCGGCAACCGCGGCGGCGCACCGAAGCGCTGGTAAGCGTCAAGGCTGCCAAGGGCCGGTCGTGCGTGCCCGCGAGGGCGTCGGCGACCGGCCTTTCTCATTATGTGAAGAGCGAATCGGAGCAGTTTCTCATGGGAAAAGGCGATCCAAGAACCCGCCGCGGCAAGCTCTACCAGGGCTCGTTCGGCAAGTCGCGCCCCAAGGACCCGGCGAAGAGAAAGAAGAAAGCGGCCCAGGCCGCGAAACGCTGAGCGCACAGCCGCGCGCGCGCCTGCGGCAGGCGCGGGCCGGCGCGGGCTCACTCCTGCCTACACGCGCTAGCCTAGGCGAACGGCGTGGTGGACGGGGCCGCCGACGGCCGCGTCTTGCGCTCCAGGCACTCACGGACGATCTCGAGCGCCGGGCGCTCGTTGGGCGGCAACTCCGCGGTGCTTGATTTCAAGGGCGTCGTGCGGCTGCCCCAGCGCACCAGGTGCGCGCAATAGCTCAGGCCGCCGCCGAACCCGGGCATCAGCAGCAGCGCTCCCGGGCGCACCCGCCGCTCCTCGAGCGCCTCGCACAGCGCGACCGGGACGGTGGCCGCCGACATGTTGCCGTAGCGCTGGATGTTCACGTACACCCGCTCCATCGGCACGTGCGCGCGCTTGGCGACCGCCTCGATGATGCGCAGGTTCGCCTGGTGCGGCACCACCAGGTCCACGTCCTGGGGCCTGAAGCTCAGCCGCGCGAGCGTGTCCTCACAGGCACTGCTCATGCCCTGCACGGCGCGCTTGAAGATCTCCTGCCCCTCGAATTGCCAGCGGGTGATGCCGTAGAGCACGCCGCGGTTGGCATAGCGCCCGCCCATGCCGTGCACGCGCAGGATCTCGCGCGCATCCCCGTAGCAGCCGAGCTTCTCGGCGAGCACGCCTTCCTCGCGCTCGCTGGCCTCCAGCACCACCGCCGCCGCGCCATCGCCGAACAGCACCGCGACATCGCGGTCGCTCCAGTCCATGAAAGGTGAGATGAGCTCCGCGCCGATCACCAGGGCGTTGCGCACCACCTGGGTGCGGATGAGCGCGGTGGCGGCCGACAGCCCGTAGAGAAAGCTGGTGCAGGCGGTGTTGATGTCGAAGGCCGCCGCGGCCGGCGCGCCGATGCGCACCTGGATGCCTGAGGCCATGTTCGGCACCTGGTCCTCGTGACTGCAGGTGCCGAACACGACGAGCTCGATGCTGCTGCCGGAGATTGCGGCGGCGGCGAGCGCGCGCGCCGCCGCGACGTACGCGAGCTCCTCCAGGCCGACGTGGGAAATGCGCCGCTCGCGGATGCCGGTGCGGCTGACGATCCAATCGTCGCTGGTGTCGAGCAGGCCCGAGAGATCGTGGTTGCTGAGCACCGCCGGCGGCAAGCACTTGCCCCAGCCGGTGATGGCCGCGTGGATCACAGTCACGCCCCCCTCATGCTTGAAAGAATAGCAGGCCGCGCGGCCATGCTGGCGTTCTACTGGATCGCCGATGAGGCCTACGCCGCCGCCGGCGGCGGCCTGGCGTCCGGTGCGTAGTCGAACGAGTCGAAGTACAGGCGCTGCGTGGACAATCCGTGCCGCGGGAAGTGTGTGCGCATCGCTTCGATCATCGCGGGCGGGCCGGCGGCGTACACCTCGAAGCGCGCAAGGTCCGGGTAGTCGGCGAGCAGGGCCTCGTGCACCCAGCCGGCGCGATGATGCGCGGCTTCGGCCGCGGAGGCCTCGGACAATACCGCGGTGAACTTGAGCTGCGGATGCCGCCGCACCCACTCCAGCACCAGCGCTTCCTCGTACACGTCCTGCGTGTGACGCGCGCCCCAGTAGAGGTGGAGGTCGCGCCGGATGCCCGTCTCGAGCATATGCCGCAGCATCGACTTCAGCGGCGCGAAGCCCGTACCGCCGGCCACCATGAGCACCGGGCCCAGGCCCTCGCGATAGCTGAACTGCCCGATGGGTCCCTCGATCCTCAGCAACGCGCCCGTGCCGAGGGAACCCACACCCGCGGCGGCCCCGAACAGCCGCTCGCTGAATCCTCCACCGTTGACCCGCCGCACGTGCAGCTCCAGAGCCTCGCTGTCGTGCGGCGGGCTGGCGATGGAGAAGCTGCGGCGCCGGCCGTTCTCGAGCAGCACATCCAGGTATTGCCCGGGATGGAAGCGCAGGCGCTCCACCGCCGGCAGTCGCAGCCACAACTGCATCACGTCGGGCGCGAGCGGGGTCAGGCGCGCAATCCGGCACGGCAGCGTCTTGATCTCCACATCCGCGACGCTGGCGATGAGGCGCGCCCGCACGGTGAGGTCCGAGTCCGCGCGCGCCTGGCACAGGAGAATGTCGCCGCGGCCCACTTCTTCGGCCGTGATGCCGAGCGGGGGGCCGTCAGGGTAGTGAATCGCGCCGGCCAGCAGTCGTGCCCGGCACGAGCCGCAGTGGCCGGACTTGCAACTGTGCGGCAGGTTGAGCCCGGCGCTGAGCGCGGCTTGCAGGATCGGCTGTCCCGGCGTGACGCGCAGCGTGCGCCCGTGCGGCTCGATGCGTACGCTGTGTTCTTCCGGGCTCAAGTGTCGCGCTCCTCCTCATCCGATCGCACGGCCGCGCCGTCACGAGGAGGGACTAGACTAGACGCTTGAGGACGCGCAGGCCAAGGAGATGCCATGTTCGTGAACCCCCCGGCGCAGGAGATCGCCCGGCTGCTGCGCGCCGCGCACACCATCGCGGTCGTGGGGCTCTCGGCCGATCGCGCCCGCCCGAGCCACGGCGTCGCGCATGCCCTGCAGCGCTTCGGCTACCGCATCATTCCCGTGACGCCCTCCGCGCAGATCATCCTGGGCGAGCCGGCGGTGCCCTCGCTGGATCAACTGCCGCAAGTACTGGGTGGCAGCGAGCGGGTCGACATCGTCGACGTGTTCCGCCGTCCCGAGCACGTCGCGCGAATCGTCAGCGACTGCATTCGCCTCGAGCTCCCGGCGCTGTGGCTGCAGGAAGGTGTGGTCGACCAGGCAGCCGCCGAGCGGGCGGTGCAGGCCGGGATCTTCACGGTGATGGACCTGTGCATCTTCAAGGAGCGCGCGGCGCTGCGTGAGTGGTAAGCGGCGCACGCGGCGCCGCTTGCGCGCCCGGTCCCCGGGCCGATCAGCGTGGTCCGCGCACGCGGTGTTTTGCGTTATGCTCCGGCGTAATGCGCATCGATTTCACGAAGATGCACGGGGTGGGCAACGATTTTGTCGTGTTCGATGCGCCCGCCGACCAGTCTGTGCTGCGGCCCGAGCTGCTGCGCAGTCTCGCGGATCGGCGCACCGGCATCGGCTTTGACCAGGCGCTGGTGCTGGAGCGGCCGCGGCGCGCCGCGGCGGCGGTGTTCTACCGGATTTTCAACTCCGACGGCGACGAGGTCGAGCAATGCGGCAACGGCGCGCGTTGCATTGCCGCGCTCCTGCACCAGCGCGGCGCCAGCAGCAACGGCGTGCTCACCCTCGACAGTCCTGCCGGGCTCGTGCGCGCGCGCATCGAGGCCGGGCATGAGGTATCGGTCGACATGGGCGTACCTGACTTCGACCCCCGCTCACTGCCCTTCGCAGCCCCGCGCGAGGCGGACAGCTACCCGCTGGAGGTCGCCGGGCGCACCCTGGATATCGGCGCGGTCTCGATAGGCAATCCGCACGCGCTCATCACCGTGGCCTCGGTCGAGGCGGCGCCGGTGGCGACGCTCGGACCGCAGATCGAGCGCCATCCGCGCTTCCCCAAACGCGTGAACGCGGGCTTTCTCGAGATCGTGGCGCGCGCTGAGGTGCGCCTGCGCGTGTACGAGCGCGGCGCCGGCGAGACTCCCGGCTGCGGCACCGGAGCCTGCGCGGCGGTCGCGGTGGGGCGCCGGCGCGGTCTGCTCGACGCGCAAGTGCGGGTGAGCGTGCGCGGCGGCGAGTTGCGCGTAAACTGGGCGGGTCCGGGGGAACACATCTGGCTGACCGGTCCCACAGAAATATCATTCGCAGGTCACGTCGAGGTCTAGAGCGCCATGACTACACGAGAGGCTCGCGGACTTACCGCGGCAGAGACCGAAGAGGAGTCCATTGCGGCCTATCTGCAGCGCAATCCTGATTTCTTCGAGCGCCACCAGGCGGTGCTGGCACGGCTGAGGTTGCCGCACGCGCGCGGCGGCACGACCATCTCGCTGGTCGAGCGCCAGATCGCGGTGTTGCGCGAGAAGCAGGCGGCTGTGGAGAACAAGCTCGCCGAACTGGTGCGGGTGGCCCGCGCGAACGACGCCATCTCGGAGCGACTGCACCGCTTCACGCGCCGGCTCCTGGGCGCCGTGCCGCGTGAGCAGGCGGTGGCGCGCATCGAAGCGGGTCTGCGCGAGGACTTCGACGCCTTCCACGCGGCTCTGGTACTGATCGGGGAACCGTCCGCTCCCGCCGCGTCACCGCGCTTCGTGCGCACCGTGCCGGCCAGCGACCCGAGCCTCAAGTCCTTTGAATCGCTGTTCAGCAGCGGCAAGCCGCGCTGCGGCCAGGCGCGCGACTCGCAGCGCGAGTTCCTGTTCGGGCCCGAGGGGCTGGAGATGGCCTCGGTGGCGCTGGTGCCGCTCGGGGACAAGGGCTCGGTGGGCCTGCTCGCGCTCGGCAGCGCCGACCGCGACCGCTTTCACCCCGCCATGAGCACCGAATTTCTCGCCCGCATGGCGGAGTTGATCGCCGCTTCGTTGAGCCCCACGCAGCGCTGAGGCCCCGGGCGCACGGATCATGACTGCCGCGGCGCTCGAGTGGATCGCCCGATTCCGGCGTTACATGAGCTCCGAGCGGCGCCTGTCCGCGCACACCGATAGCAGCTACGCGCGCGATCTGGCGGCGCTGGTGAAGTTCTGTGATCGCTCGGGTCTTGGCGACTGGAGCGCGCTCGACACGCAGCACGTGCGCACTTTCGCCGCGCACTCTCACGCCGCGGGCCTTGCGCCGCGCAGCATCCAGCGCCGCCTGTCCGCGGTGCGCAGCTTCTACGAGTTCCTGCTGCGCGAAGCCCGCAATGGCGCAGCCGGCGCGAGCTCAGCGCCGGCCGCCGGCCGGCGGCGGCGCAGCGAGCGGGTCACGCGCAATCCCGCCCACGACGTGAGCGCTCCCAGGGCCGCGCGGCGCCTGCCGCAAACCCTCGATGCGGACCAGATGGCGCGGCTTCTGCAGATCCCCGCCGGCGACGGGCTGAGCACGCGTGACCGGGCGATCATGGAGCTCTTGTATTCCTCGGGCCTGCGCCTGGGGGAGCTGGTGGGACTTGATGTCACGAGCCTGGATCTCAAGGATCGGATGGTGCAGGTGCTCGGCAAGGGTAGGAAGGCGCGCATCGTTCCGGTCGGGCGCGCCGCGGCGGAGGCGCTCAGGCTGTGGCTCAAGGCGCGGGCGGGTATGGCGAGGCAGCACGAGGCGGCGCTGTTCGTCGGCCGCTCGGGCGCTCGTCTGGGGCCGCGCGCCGTGCAGGCCCGCGTGGCCTACTGGGCGCGGCGCCAGGGTCTTGGGATGCACGTGCACCCGCACCTGTTCCGGCATTCGTTCGCGTCCCACCTGCTGGAATCCAGCGGCCAGTTGCGCGGCGTGCAGGAACTGCTGGGTCACGCCGATATCTCGACCACCCAGATCTACACTCATCTTGATTTCCAGCACCTCGCCCGCATCTACGACGCTACCCATCCGCGGGCGCGCCGGAAGGCCTGAGCGGGGGCTGAAATCACGTACGCGAGATGCTGCGCTGCTCTCACCGCCGGCGCGCAATGCTACACAAACCCATGAGCGACAAGTCAGGCTTCAATCCTCACGGCACGACTATCCTCGGCGTGCGCCGTAACGGCATGCTGGCGCTGGGCGGCGATGGCCAGGTCACCCTCGGCAACACCGTCATGAAGGGCAACGCCCGCAAGGTGCGCCGGCTCGCCAACGACCGGGTGCTCGCCGGTTTTGCCGGCGGCACCGCCGATGCCTTCACGCTGTTCGAGCGCTTCGAAGGCAAGCTCGAGAAATACGGCAACCTCACGCGCGCTGCGATCGAGCTCGCCAAGGACTGGCGCTCGGACCGCTACCTGCGGCGCCTGGAAGCGCTGCTGCTGGTGGGGGATCCGGACAAGCTGCTGGTGATCTCCGGCAACGGGGACGTGATCGAGCCCGATTACGACGTGGCCGCAATCGGCTCCGGCGGGCAGTTCGCGCTGGCCGCCGCACGCGCGCTGCTGGAGGGCTCCACTCTGGACGCGCGCAGCATCGTGGAGCGCGCGCTGAATATCGCCGCCGATATCTGCATCTACACCAACCGCAACGTGGCGATCGAGGAATTGAAACGCACCCAGGGCGCGGGGGCCTGAGCATCATGTCATCCCTGACGCCCCGGCAGATCGTCCAGGAGCTCGATAAGCACATCGTGGGCCAGGATGCCGCCAAGCGCGCCGTGGCCATCGCGCTGCGCAACCGCTGGCGCCGCATGCAGGTCGGCGAGCCCCTGCGGCAGGAAATCACGCCCAAGAACATTCTCATGATCGGCCCGACCGGCGTCGGCAAGACCGAGATCGCGCGGCGTCTGGCGAAGCTCGCCAACGCGCCGTTCGTGAAGGTGGAGGCCACCAAGTTCACCGAGGTCGGTTATGTCGGCCGCGACGTCGACTCCATCGTCAAGGAGCTGGCGGACGTCGCCGTGAAAATCACCCGCGAGCAGGAGATGGCCAAGGTGCGCGAGCGGGCGCTGGACGCCGCCGAAGAGCGCGTGCTGGACAGCCTGCTGCCCAAGGCGCGCATGATGGGCTTCTCCACCGACGAGCCCGCGCCGGCGCGCGACGGGGAGACACGCCAGAAATTCCGCAAGATGCTGCGTGAGCACGAGCTCGACGACCGCGAGATCGAGATCGAGCTGCGCGTCCTGCCGATGGGCGTGGAGATCATGGCGCCTCCGGGCATGGAGGAGATGCAGCAGCAGCTGCAGTCGATGTTCCAGAACCTGGGGGGCAACCGCACCCGCACCCGCAAGGTGAAGGTGCGCGAGGCCCTCAAACTCCTCACCGACGAGGAGGCCGGCAAGCTCATCAACGAGGACGAGCTCAAGATCCAGGCGCTCGCCAATGCCGAGCAGAACGGCATCGTGTTCATCGACGAGATCGACAAGGTGACGCGCCGCCAGGAGACCCTCGGCGCGGACGTCTCGCGCGAGGGCGTGCAGCGCGACCTGCTGCCGCTGGTCGAAGGCTCCACGGTGGCGACCAAGTACGGCCCGGTGAAGACCGACCACGTGCTGTTCATCGCCTCCGGCGCGTTCAGCCTCTCCAAACCCTCGGACCTGATCCCGGAACTGCAGGGCCGGTTGCCGATCCGCGTGGAGCTCGACTCGCTGAAGGTGGGGGACTTCGTGCGCATCCTCACCGAGCCGGATGCCTCGCTCACGACGCAGTACAAGGCGCTGATGGCGACCGAGGGCGTGCAGGTCGAGTTCAGGCCCGATGGCGTGCGGCGCATCGCCGAGATCGCGTTTCAGGTCAACGAGCGCACCGAGAACATCGGTGCGCGGCGCCTGCACACCGTCATGGAGCGCCTGCTGGAGACGGTCTCCTACGAGGCGGCGGAGCAGAACGGCAAGCCCGACGGCCGCAGCTCCGTGACCATCGACGCGAAGTACGTCGACGATCACTTAGGCAAGCTGGTGCAGGACGAGGACCTGAGCCGCTACATCCTCTGACCCAAGCCACGGATTGGGTCGAAGTCCCCATTGACCTGCCACCGTGCGCGGGGATACTGCGCGGGTCTGACAAAGGGAGCCTGTTAGAGCATCCGAACCCCCAAGGGAGGAAACATGAGGCGGTTCACTTCTTGTTCGAACCGACGACGGGAAGCTCCGTTCGCACGGGGCGATTGTGGTGTCGGAATTCGGCTGGTCCTCGCATTCGCGTGTATGCTTCCGCTGACGGTCAACGCGGCGGTCGTCGCCAATCCACTGTGCCCGGCTGAAACAGCCTTGTACGACCCGGGCCATGGTCAGGACATCAGCGTCCCGTCCGGCTATGTAGTCAGTGTCTTTGCCTCGGGGCTCAATTTCCCGACCGGCATCGCCTTCCGTGCAACGAACGGAGTCAACTTCGAGGTCTATGTCCTGGAGTCCGGGCACGGTCTGCCGGCCGGGAACAACTGCAATGACGAAGCAGTCTTCCAGCAGAGGTTTCCGGGGCAGGCCAACCCGTTCACACCGGACATCAGGGTCTTCAGCAGGAACGGACGGCTGCTGCGCACGCTCGGCAAGCCGACCGACGCGACGACCCCGACTGGCGGGAACAATGTGCTCCAGCCGCACGGTCCGGCGGTCGACATCGCCTTCGAGAACGGCCTGCAAGGGGGGCGGCTGTTCGGCTCCGATTCGAACCAGGCGACTCATGCGCACAACGGACAGAACAACAGCTCGCGCATCGTGATCATCGATCCGCAAAGCGGCGCGGTCACGCCCTTCATCTCGAACCTGCCGACGGGCGATCACCCGACCGAGGAGTTCGCGTTCAACGGCGGATGGATCTACTGGTCACAGGGGTCCACGACCAACAGCGGCGTGGTCGGACTGGACAACGGCGGCGGTCAGAATCAGCCCGACATCCCCTGCCAGGACATCGTGCTGAGCCAGAACGTGTTCGACTCGGGCAACGGTGTGAAGAGCAGCGGTTACTCCCCCTTCGGTGTCACGCAGCCTGGAGCCACGGTGAAGGCCTTCACCGGGGCCGCGTATAAGGGCGTCTGCGACGGAGCGATCCTGCGCGCGCGCCTGGACGCGAGCGATCCGTCCGGCACCATCCAGCCGTACTCGTGGGGCTACCGCAACGGATTCGCGCTGCGCTTCGCCCCGCAGAATCATGTGCTCAAGGGCGCTCTGGTGGTCGGAGAGAACGGTCCTGACGAGCGCGGTGCGCGGCCTTCGAACGGAGCTCCGGACGCGATGCATATCGCCCGTCAGAACGACGACGGCACGCCGGACTATCACGGCTGGCCCGATCGGTACGGCTTCCTCGCGAGCGCCCAGCACGTGTTCGACCCGGTCGGCGGGCCGAGCGACGATTTGTGCGTCTTCGACGCCACCAATCCGCCGAGTCACTGCACGCCGGCGAGCCTGGCAAAGATCCTGAGCGAAGACGTTCCGCTCCGCAACGTCCTGGATCATCCCCCACAGCCGATCACGGCGCCGCTTTTCCTCGAGGCGGCGGACTCTTCGTTTACAGCCATCGACTTCGTGCCCGACTCCTTCGTCTCGGGCTCGGTTCACAGCGGCGCGCTGCTGTACATACTGGAGGGCGATCTCGGGTTCTCGGCTGCCAACAGCGGTTCGGACGAGGTTGGTCACGAAATCAAGGTGGTCAACTTCCTCGACTCGGAAGATGGACTGGTGTCGCTCAACATCTCGCGCTTCGCCAAGAACAACACCGCTGATCAGGCCTTCATCACCGGTGCGCACGGCTTGAATCGCCCGACCGATTTACGGTTCGGGCCGGACGGTTGCGCCTGGGTCGTGGACTGGGGTGCGGTGCGCGATCCGGGCCAGAGCGGGCCGGACACCAGGGTTCAGAACCCGGCCGATGGGCCGCTGCCCCAGATTCCGGGCACTGGCACGGTTTTCCGGATCTGCCGTAGCGGTGAGTAGGTGATGTGCGGCGTCGGGCGTGCCGCGGCGCGCCCGACGCGCTCAGATCCTGAACCGCTCCTTGAGCTCCCCCGCCATGCGCCGGCTCACCTGCAGCGGCGCCTCGCAACCACGCAGCCGCACGAAGTACTGGCCGTCGGCGTTGCGCTCGATGCGCTCGAGGTATTTCACGGCCACCAGCGCGTTGCGGTGGATGCGCACGAACGCCGCGCCAAATTCGCTCTCCAGCAGCCGCAGCGAATCCTCGATCAGATCCTCGCCGTTCACGTGTCGGACGGTGGTGTATTTCTGATCGGCGAGGAAGTACTGCACCTCTTCGATGGGGATGAGCCTCAAACCCTCGCGGTGGCGCGCGGCGAGGTGGCTGCGCCGCTCCTCGCCGGCGGCCGCGAGTCTTTGCAGCTGCGCGCGCGTCAGGCGGCCGGCGCGGGCGAGGGAAGCGGCCAGCTGCTCCTTGCGCACCGGTTTCAGCAGGTATCCGACGGCATGCGCATCGAAAGCCTCGACCGCGTGACTGTCATAGGCGGTGGTGAAGATCACCGCCGGCGGCTCTTCCAGCACATTGAGGTGCCGCGCCGCCTCGAGCCCGTCCATGCCCGGCATGCGCACGTCCAGCAGCACCACGTCGGGGGCGAGGTCGTGGCTTTCCTTGAGGGCCTCGTGCCCGTTCACGGCCTCGCCGACCACTTCGACGTCGGCGATCTCGGCGAGCAGGCTCCGCAGCCGCTCGCGCGCCGGCGGCTCGTCGTCGACGATGAGCACTCTGAGTTTGGCCGCGGCGCCCATGCGCTCAGGCGCTGTGCGCGGCGGCGCTGCCGGCGGGCTTCTCGATGAGCGGGAATCTCAGCGTCACGATGTACTCCGCGTCGAAGCGCCCCGATTTCATGAGCGCCCGCTCCCCGTACACGAGGCTCAGGCGCTCGCGGATGTTGGCGAGCGCCAGGCGGTTGCCCTCGCGCTCGCCGGGACTCGGGTCGAGCGGGTTGCGCACCACGATGGTCACGAGCCCGCCGCCGACTTCGCCGGTAATGGTCACCGTGCCGCCCTCGGCGCGCGGCTCGATGCCGTGGTAGATCGCGTTCTCGAGCAGCGGCTGGATCATGAGATGCGGCACCAGCGCATTGGCGGGCAGCGGGTCGGTCTTCCACTCCACCTGCAGCCGCCCTCCCAGGCGCAGCTGCTCCATGCGCTGATAGGTGCGCGCGACCTCGAGCTCCTCCGCCAGCGTGATGGTGTCGCGCTTGTCGCTGAGCGTGGCGCGGAACAGGTCCGCCAGGTCCTGCACCGCACTTTCCGCGCGCGCGGGGTTGCTGCGCGTGAGCGCGGCGATGGTGTTCATGCTGTTGAAGAGGAAGTGCGGCCGGATGCGCGCCTGCAGCGCGTGCACGCGCGCCGCGGCGCGCAGCTCGACGCTGCGGCGCCACTCGTGGGCCACGTAGAAATAGCGCAGCGCCAGCCCGGTCACCACCAGCCCGATCCACACGTTGCGGACTGCGAAGTTGCCCGCGGACTGGGGGAACAATGCCGCGCCCCCGGCGTCGATGACCATCTGCGTGCGCCCGAGCAGGTACGCGCACACCGACACCGTGGCCACCACCGCGGTGATGAGCGCCAGCACCGCCGCCGAGCCCATCGCCACCGTGGAGCGCGCCAGCGGCGCGCGCAGGGCGCACAGCAGGGCTGCGCCTGCCAGTCCGATCCACAGCAGGAACATCGAGGTGCGCACCAGGTCGGTCCAGAAGTCGACCGCCAGGCTCTGGCGCGCGAGCGTGAGCACGAACGCGGTGAGCTCGACGATGAGCACGATGGCGAGTGTGGCGCGCGAGGTGCAGAAGTCGGGCAGGTAGAACGCGTGCTCGGGGCCGGAGTCGGTGTTCATGTGCCGCGGGCCGGCGCACCCATGATGTTGGTGCGCTCGAACAGCTCGGCCTTGAGGCGGTAGGTGGCCGAGATGTCCTCATCGCCGTAGCCGCGCGCCACGAGCTCCGCGTACTCGGCGAGCATGCGCTCCACGAGGGGCAGGGCGACGCCGAAGCGCGCCGCCATGTCCCGGCAGATGCCGAGATCCTTCTCGTGCAGACGCACCCGGAAGCCCGCCGGGTAGGAGCCGCGCACCATGTTGGGCGCGCGGTGCACGAAGTACCAGCTCGAGCCCGCGCCCTGGCCGAGGGTGTCGATCAGTTTCTCGAGCGGCAACCCCTGCGCGCGCGCGAACGCCATCGCTTCCGCGACCGCCTCGATGATGCCCGCGCACATGATCTGGTTGGTGGCCTTGGCGGCCTGGCCGCTGCCGGTGGGGCCGAAGTGCGTGATGGTGCGGCCGAGTACGCTGAGGATCGGCAGGGCCCGCGCGAAGCCCGCGGGGGTGCCGCCGGCCATGATGGCAAGCTGGGCGTCGCGCGCGCCCTCGACGCCGCCGCTCACCGGACAATCGAGGAATTCCACCCCGCGCGGGGCGAGGAGGGCCGCCGCCTGGCGGGCGCTCTCGGCGCCGATGGTGGAGCAGTCGAGCAGCAGCGCGCCGGACTTCACTCCCGGCGCCAGGCCGCGCGCCACCTCGAGCACGTCCGCATCGGCCGACACGCACGACACCACCGCATCGGTGCTGGCGGCCAGCTGCTCGAGCGTCGCGGGAGAGGCCACGTTGAGCTCGGACGCCAGCGTGCGCGCCTTCGCGGCGCTGCGGTTCCAGACTGCGGCCAGCATGCCCGCCCGGTGCAGATTGCGCGCCATGTGCATACCCATGGCGCCGAGACCGACGAAACCTACGCGCATTGGCTCACCGCGCCCCGTGCGGCCGGAGCGGCCGCGGGCGTCACTATAGAGCGTAGGTGACGTGCACGGAATCGACGCCTCCCGGGGGGCCCGGGAGGCCGGGGGTCAGGGCGAAGTCGCCTCGGCGGGATTGACCTTCGGCTCGGGTACGGGCTGAGGCTCGGGGCCCGGCTGGTCGGGAGTGAAGGCGGGCACACTGCCGCACAGGTCCAGTACCTCCTTGCGTGCCTCTGCGCGATAGGCGTCGGCCGCGTCGTCCGAGAGGTACTCGCGCGCGCCGTCCTTGTTCACCTTGAAGACCCGGCGCGACTGGACGGACTTCATGTAGCGGTCCTTCGCCGCCTTGCACTGTACTTCGCGTGTCTTGGCCACGTCCTGCTGCACCGCCCGGGCGTTGGCCTGCTCGTTGAGCTCCGCGGTGGCGCGGTCGCTCGAGCTCGCAAGGCTCCGATGCTCGGCGGTGTGCGCCGTGGAGGTGAAGCTCGAGGGGTGCGGCTTGACCGTCTTGACGACCACCGATCCCGGCACCCACTCATCGCTGTAATGCGGTACGCGGTGCTCATCGATCCAGCGATAGACGTCGGCCCGGGCAACGGTGAGCGCTCCGGCCAGAATCAGGGCGGTGATGGGTAGCAGTCGCGACATAAAAGACATAAAAAGAGCCTCCCGCCGGCCAGTATGGCGCTGGCGGCCGGCGCGACCCTTGAACTCCGTCACACCCGCCGCAGGCTTTAGCCCGCCGAGGGTCACACCATAGCGACAACCCGCCCCCGACCGCCAGGGGCACGCTCACAGATCATAGGCCCGCTCGCCGTGGGAGGTGATGTCGAGCCCCTCGCGCTCCTCTTCCTCGGGAACCCGCAGACCGACCAGGCGCTTGACGATGTAGAAGGCGATGAAGGCCACCACCGCGGTCCACACGAACACCAGGCACACCGCCTGCAGCTGAATGATGAATTGCTTCCAGATGCCGGGGTAGCCGCTCGTGCCCTTGACCCAGTCGAGCGTGGAGCCGGGGCCGCCGAGGGAGGGGGCGTTGAAAACTCCGGTCATCAGCGCGCCGAAAATGCCGCCGATGGCGTGCACGCCGAAGACATCGAGCGAGTCGTCGGCCTTGATGAGGCGCTTCAGTCCCGTCACACCCCACAGGCACACCACCCCCACCCCCAGGCCGATCGCGAACGCGCCGGGGATGCCGACATTGCCGGCGGCCGGGGTGATCGCGACCAGGCCCGCGACCGCCCCCGAGGCCGCGCCCAGCATCGAGGGTTTGCCCTTCACGATCCATTCGCCCGTTATCCACGACAGCACCGCGCAGGCGGTGGCGAGATAGGTGTTCATGAAGGCGAGTGCGGCGGAGCCGTTCGCCTCCAGCGCCGAGCCGGCATTGAAGCCGAACCAGCCGAACCACAGGAGCGAGGCGCCGATCATGGTCATGGTCAGACTGTGCGGCGCCATGGGCTCCCTGCCCAGGCCGACGCGCCGGCCGAGCACGAACGCGCCCACCAGGCCGGCGACGCCGGCGTTGATGTGCACGACCGTGCCACCGGCGAAGTCGAGCGCGCCCCATTGCCAGATGAGGCCGGCGGTGGCGGTGACCGCCCCGGCCTGGTCCGCGGACGTGTAGGCATCGGGCCCCGGCCAGTACCACACCATGTGCGCGACCGGGCAGTAACTGAAGGTGAACCAGATGACGAGGAACAGCAGCACGGCGGAGAACTTCATGCGCTCCACGACCGAGCCGAGGATCAGGCAGCAGGTGATCGCAGCGAAGGTCGCCTGGAACGCAACGTACACCAGCTCGTACAACGGCGTGTGCTTGCTGAACGTCGCCGCCATGGAGAAGCTCTGCGTGGCGGAGTCGAAGGTACCGCTGAGGAACAGGCGGCTGAATCCGCCGAAGATCGGGTTACCCTGGGTGAAGGCCAGCGAATAGCCGTAGATGCACCACAGCACGCTGATCAGCGCGAACCCCACGAACACCTGCATCAGCACCGACAGCATGTTCTTGGTGCGCACCAGACCGCCGTAGAACAGCGCCAGCGCCGGCACCGACATCAGCAGCACCAACGCGGTGGCGGTGAGCATCCAGGCGGTGTCGCCCTTGTTCGGCACGGGGGCGTCGGCTGCCCAGGTGAGCGCCGGCGCGAGTGTCGCGAGCACCCCCAGCGATCGGCTCAAGGTTGCGGCGGTCTTTGGCAGGGTGGGCATGGTCTCTCCCGCTTTCACTCGAGGCCGTATCAGGTCGATCGCGTGACAAACAGCCGCTGCGCCCGCGACCGGTGGCGCGTAAGCTAATGACGCGTGCAGACAGAGTGCAGATTCCGTGCCATCACGCATTTCGGCGCGTTCCGCAGGTGCGCAGCGCGGATCGCAGCGCGCTGCACCGTTTTGGACCTGCCGCACGAGCCCCTGCCTCAATTCGGGGCAGGATGAGGAGACCCATGGATTCATTCCGTATCGATGAGATCGCCCGCCGTCTGCTCGAGCGCGTGCCGCCGGCGCTGCGCAGCATGCAGCAGGATCTCGAGAGCAACTTCCGCGCCGTGCTGCGCGAGCGCCTGAGCAAGCTCGACCTGGTGAGCCGGGACGAGTTCGACGCCCAGACGCGCGTGCTCGAGCGCACGCGGGCACGGCTCGAAGCGCTCGAGGCGCGGCTCGCGGCCCTGGAGGGCGGCGGGTCCGCCGCCGCCGGCAACGCGCCGGGGCCGCCGGCCTAGCGGCGCGCGCCTGAGGCGCACCGCGCTCGGGCTTTCATGGCCGTGGCTCGGGTGGCCTGCCGTGCGCAGGTGGGACTGCACGCGCCGCTGGTGCACGTCGAAGTGAGCCTCGCGAGCGGCCTGCCGGTGTTCTGCATCGTGGGCCTCCCCGCCATGGTGGTGAAGGAGAGCAAGGAGCGGGTGCGCGCGGCGCTGCTCAACTCGCACTTCGAATTCCCCGCCGGCCGCATCACGGTGAGTCTCGCGCCCGCGGATCTGCCCAAGGAGGGCGGTCGCTTCGATCTGCCGATCGCGCTCGGAATTCTGCTGGCCTCCGGTCAGATCCGCGCGCCGGCTGACACCTGCGGGACTCGCGTGGCGCGCGAGTTCTACGGCGAGCTGGGTCTCACCGGAGAGCTCAAGCCCGTGCGCGGCCTGTTGCTCGCGGCGGCGCACGCCGCGCGGCACGGGCACGAGCTCGTGGTGCCGAGCGCCAATGCGGCGGAGGCCTGCGTGGTGGCGCCGGCGCAGGTGCGCGCTGCGGGTCATCTCCTCGAGGTGTGTGCGCATCTCACCGGCGCTGCGCCGCTCTCGCCCTGCCCGCCGCCGCAGCGCGCCGTGGGGCGCGGGGATGCAGGGCCGGGGCGCGGTGTGCCGCTGGATCTGGCCGATGTACGCGGGCAGCTGCAGGCCAAGCGTGCGCTCATCATCGCGGCGGCCGGGGGGCACAGCCTGCTCATGATCGGTCCGCCCGGCTCGGGCAAGAGCATGCTGGCGCAGCGCTTGCCGGGACTGCTGCCGCCCCTGACGCATGGCGAGGCGCTGGAAGTGGCCGCGGTCGCCGCGGTGAGCACCGCGGGCTTCACGCCGCAGTGCCTCGGGCAACGGCCGTTCCGCGCCCCGCATCACACCGCCTCGGTGGCGGCGTTGGTGGGTGGCGGTGCCCGCGCGCGTCCCGGCGAGATCAGTCTCGCGCATCACGGCGTGCTGTTTCTGGACGAGCTGCCGGAGTTCGAGCGCGGGGTGCTGGAAGCGCTGCGCGAGCCGCTCGAGACCGGTGTCGTGGCCGTGTCACGGGCCGCGGTGCAGACCCAGTACCCGGCGGCGTTTCAGCTGATTGCCGCGATGAACCCCTGTCCGTGCGGGCGGCTCGGGGATCCATCGGGCGGGTGCCGCTGCACACCGGCCGAGGTGCACCGCTATCGCGGCCGCGTTTCCGCTCCCCTGCTCGACCGGCTGGACATGCACGTGGAGGTGCCGCGGGTGAGGGCATCCGAATTCGATGCCGTCGGTGGCGGGCAAAGCACGCTGACCGCCGCCGCGCGCGTCGCCGGCGCGCGCACGGTGCAGCTCGAGCGCCAGCAGCGCTGCAATGCGCGCCTCACGGACGCCGGCGTGCAACGCTGGTGCGTAGTGGACGAGGCCGGCAAGCGCCTGCTCGAGGCGACGATGCAGGGGCGGGGACTCTCGGGCCGGGCGCGCCAGCGGGTGCTGAGGCTCGCGCGCACCATTGCCGATCTCGACGGCGCCGCGCGCATCAGCGCCGCGCATCTGGGCGAGGCGGTGATGTTGCGCTGTCTGGATCGCGACGGCGGCGCTACTGCGCCATCTGCACCAGGTGATCGACCGCCTGCTTGACGAGCTCGTCGGGCGCATCCATGCGGCCGCCCTTCGGGGGCATCACCCCGGCCTTGCCCTGATAGCCCTTGAGCGCGTGCTCGTAGAGCATGGGCTTGCCCTCGGCGATGCGCGCAGCCCAGGCGGCCTTGTCCCCGGCCCTGGGCGCCCCGGCGATGCCCTGTCCGTGGCAGGCGCTGCAGGTCTGCTCGAACAGCTCGGTCCCGTTCTTCGGCATGGCGGCGGCGACTGCCGTGCCCGCCGCCGCGCCCTGCGCCGTCTGGATGGCGAGGGCCGAATTGTCCCGTCCGGCGATGGCCTCCCGCGCGAGCGGGTGGATGCGCGCATCCACGTTCCTGCTGTAGTCGGCTTCGGTGAGCACCTGCAGATCCTGCGTGCGGCTGGCGACGATGCGCGCCAGCGCGAACAGCCCGACCGCGACCGCCACCAGCAGGCCGATCACCAGGCTGAAAACGTTGAAGAAGTGGGTATCCTGCTTGCTCATGTCATCCGCTTTTCGGACGCGCCGATCGGGCCGCGAAGTATAGCCGTACGGCTGCCCGCCCCGTAAATAGACGCTCCCGGCGCCGACGCGTATGATCGCCCGCCCCACGCGCCCGTAGCTCAGTTGGATAGAGTGGCAGCCTCCGAAGCTGCAGGTCGCTGGTTCGAATCCAGTCGGGCGCGCCACTAAAAACAGCGACTTGTACTGAAGATCGATCACGGCAGAGCAGTCGGTACGCACGTGGTACGCAGCTAACGCGGCACTTATATCGATTGCCTGCCGCGCAGCTTTTTGCCACAGTCGCCGCCCATGTTTGAGAGCACGCCTATCGCTACCGATCTCCTCGAAGCAGTCGGTAAGCGAGCCTTCGGAACGATCCTGGCAGACCCACCTTGGCGCTTCGTGAACCGCACCGGGAAGATGGCACCCGAGCATCGGCGACTGTCCCGTTACGGTACCCTGACCACCGCCGCGATCATGGCTCTGCCGGTCGCAAAGCTTGCCGCCAGCGCCTCGCACCTGTACCTGTGGGTGCCGAATGCCCTGCTGCCGGACGGCCTGCGCGTCATGGAAGCGTGGGGCTTTCAGTACAAGTCCAATATCGTCTGGCACAAGTTGCGCAAGGACGGCGGCAGTGACGGGCGCGGCGTCGGGTTCTACTTCCGCAACGTCACTGAACTGGTGCTGTTCGGCGTGCGCGGCAAGAACGCTCGCACATTGGCGCCGGGGCGCCGGCAGGTGAACTACATCGGCACTCGCAAGCGTGAGCACTCGCGCAAACCGGACGAGCTCTACCGCATCATCGAAACTTGTAGCTTTGCGCCGCGCCTCGAACTGTTTGCACGCGGCGCCCGGCGCGGGTGGCTTGTGTGGGGCAATCAGGCCGACGACGCATACGAGCCGACCTGGGCCACGTACAGCCACAACTCCGCTGCCGAGCGGCGACAGCTTGACCAGCTCGCGTCGGACTCCGACTAGCTGTCGCCGTTGTCTTCCCCGGAACCGGCGCCGAGCGGCACACGGGTCTTGCGCTTCTTGAGCGCTTGCTTGTCGTGGCGCGACTGCTCGAGCGCTTCCTGTCCGTCATCGACGTAGACCTTGCGCGTGATCGCGAACGTCAGCACTGGGCAGCCGCCGCCACCGCCGCCCTCGATGCGCGGCCACAGCTTTTCGTGGTGCGTCGTGCTCGTCACATAGGTCTTGCCCAGCTCATCGAACAGCCCGTGCAGTTCCGTGGCTCGCGTGATGATCACGCCTACGTCGATGGCCCGCAGGTCGAACAGCAATCGGAAGTTGTTGAGGTCGCGATCGAAAAACGGGTCCTTGTTGTTCCACTCGAGCTCGAGCGCCACCCGCCCCTTGAAGCAATCCACGGCGTGCGTCGGGCTGATGTACTCGGTTTCGTCCACCACGATGCGCGTCGCAAAGGACTTCTCCTTCCAGCCGCGACCATCGAAGGCAGCATTTATTTGCTGGGAAATGGGCGACAAGCCGCCGCCCGCCGTCAATATCTCCGAGCGCAGCAGCCGGAACGCCCGCAGCACCTCAATGATGTCCGTCCACTCGTTGGGGCAGGCCGTGGCGAGCACACCCGTAGCGTTGCGCCACTCTCTGACGTGATAGAGGTTACGCAAGTCCTCGGGGACAAGGTGCTCGGTAGACATGGCCAGTCGGGCAGCGGGGACACATGCGAGGCGAGCGCGGTCTCCAGCTCAGCGCGGGCGACTCAGCGGCGATGCTCGGCGGCGACCAGGTCGCTGAGCAGCTCCATCAGCTTGGCTTCGCCGCCGGCCTTGGCCACATCGGTGGTGTACTTGCCGTTCACGACCAGCAACGGTACGCCCTCGACGTGGTAGCGCTGTGTGAGCTGCTCCGCGCGCTGCACGTTGGAGTTGACGCTGAAGGAGTTGTAAGCCTTGGCGAAGTCATCGGCGTTGACGCCGTTGCGGGCGGCGAAATTCTGCTCGACCCGCAAAGACTCCTCCTCGGTGTTCCCGGCGAGCAGGGTGTGCTGCGTCGAGATCGCGTCCATGGCCTTGGTGACCAGATCGTCGCGTCCGAGGGCCGCGAGTGTGTAGTAGAAGCGCGCGTGCGCGCGGTGCACCGGGCCCCACATCACCGGCACGCGCACGAACTCGACATATGCGGGCTTGGTCTTGAGCCAGTTCCTGATGAACGGTTCGAGCGCGTAGCAGTGCGGGCAGGCGAGCCAGAACACCTCGATCACTTCCACCTTGCCGGCAGCGACGCTGGTGGGTTGTGCGGGAACGAGCGGCTGGTAGTTCACGCCCGGCTGCCATTTGCCGTCCGGCAGCTGCGCCGCGGCGGGCAGCTCCGCAATCCGCTCGAGCGAGGTGTCGCTGCGCGCCGGTCGCTCGCCTTCCGTTTCGACCGACTCCTGGGAGGCGGTGGCCTGCTGGGACTCGCTCTGAGCGGCGTCGGCGGGCGCGGGCAGCGCACCGGTCTGGGGCGGCGCCGGGGATCGCGTGTTGGCCGCTGCAGCGGGCGCAGGCGCGACGGGCGGCGGCGGCGTGGGCTCGTGCCGTGCGCAGGCGCACAACGCAAGCAGGGCCGCCAGGGCGAGCGTACGGATCATGTGCATCCTCGAATCAGCGCATACCCTGCACGTAGGAGGCCACGTCGCGGATCTGCTCGGGGGTGAGGCGCTTTGCGAGCGTGAACATCATCGTACCGTTGCGGCTCGCCTGCAGCGGGTTGGGCCCGACGTAGCGCGCGCCGCTCGCGTAGTCGTTCAGCTGCTTCACCACGTAGACGGACTGCTGCGCGCGCAGGGCGGGGTATCCGGCGGCGAGATTGCCGCGTCCCACCGGCCCGTGACAGGCGATGCACGCCGGGACCTCCCGGGTGCGGTCGCCGCGCACATAAACGGCCTGCCCATCCCGCCAGTACGAAGGGTCGGCCTCCAGCCCCGCGGGTGTCTGGGCCTCGTAGTAGACCGCGAGATCGTCGATGTCCTGATCGCTCAGCGTGGTGGCGAGCGGCTGCATCACCGGGTTGCCGCGTACCCCGGAGCGGAACAGCCGCAACTGCTCGGCGATGTAGACGGCACTCTGGCCGGCAAGTCGCGGCCACTCGGGATTGACGCTGTTGCCATTCGGGCCGTGACAGGCGGAGCACACCGCGGACTTGGCGGCGCCGTCGGCGAGTTTGCCATGGGTGAAGGGCAAGTCGGGTGTTGTCGCGGGCGCGGCGGCGGGGGTTGCGGCGGCAGGACTGCTCGAGGACGCCTCGGGCGCTTGCGCCGCGCTCAAGCGTGGCGCCGAGCACAGCAGCGTCCCCGCCATGGCGGCGAGCCCCATCCAAGCGACTCTCAGGCTCTGCGGCATGTCTTCTTTCCGGCTCAGGTCCGCGATGCGAGGGCGCCGAATTGTACACTACAGACGTGCCAGCGCTTTGTTACCCCTTGAAAGCATGAGCCGGTTTGACGAGGCGCGGTTTCTGATCAGCGCGGCCGCACCGGCACAGTTTCCACCGGATGCCGGCGCCGAGATCGCCTTCGCGGGGCGCTCCAATGCGGGCAAGTCGAGCGCCATCAATGCCATCGCTCAGCGCCGCGCGCTGGCGCGCACCAGCAAGGCGCCGGGCCGCACGCGCCTGCTGAATTTTTTCGAGCTGGCGCCGCTCAAGCGTCTGGTCGACTTGCCGGGCTACGGCTACGCGAACGTCCCGCAAGTCGAGCGGCGCGCGTGGCCGCCGCTCATCGATGCCCTGCGCGCGCGCGCATCGCTTCGCGGGCTGTTCGTGATCGTCGACTCGCGGCGCGGCCTCACCCCGGCAGACCTCGGTCTGCTCGCCTGGGCCTTGCCGGGGCACCGCGTGCACGTGCTGCTCTCCAAGGCCGACAAGCTCAATCACGGCGAGGCGGCGGCCGTGCTGCGCGCCGCGGCGGCCACCCTGGGCGGCCGGGCGACGGCGCAATTGTTCTCGGCGCTCGAGGGGACCGGCGTGACACAGGCCCAGGACACGCTTGCGGCGTGGCTGGCGTCTCCCATCGGCAAGGGGCAATAACAAGGGGCAATGGGCGATAAAAAAGCCCCGGCGGTTGTGAAACCACCGGGGCCAGACTAACCCGGTACAGGTCTCGTGAACCGGGCTCTTACCCGCTCAGGGAGGGAAGCGGGGAGTGCGATGCACTCGTTAGGTTGGACGCGCGGCCTGGGTGCGAGTTCCGCGCCGGATCGGAAAAAATATCTTTTCAAATCATAAGTTTGATGAAGAACTTGTATCATCCTCGCCACAGATGCGGCTCAGCTAGAACAGGCTCAGAACCACCGAGAGCGAGAAAATCCGCGCGTCATCGGTGTTGGGGATGCGGAAGCGCTCGTACTCGAGGCGCCCGCCGATGTTGCCGACGTGCGCCTGGGCCCCTGCGCCCCAGGCGAATTCCGTGCCCTGGTCCGAGAACGCGAAGAAACTGCTCGGTGGCAGGGTTGCGGCGCCCGAGCTTCCGTTCAGCTTCCAGTGCGACAGGCCCGCCTTGGCAAACACGTCCAGGAAGGGCACCGGAAGGGGCAGGAAGCCGACCGCGTAGCCCGCGTAGGCCTTCGCGTCCGAGTGCGCGCTGGCACCGCTGATGAACGTGTTGGTCTGGTTGCCCAGGTTCAGGTAGTCCGCCTCCACGGCAAACAGCTTGATCGGCCGAAAGCCAGCCAGCACTTTCCACGAGGTCTCGTAGATTTCGGCAAAGGGCACCCCGGTGTGAGTAATGCCTTGGACTTTGTCCTTCGAGATACCGGCGCCCACGTACAGCAGTCCGCTGTCGTCGGCCCGGGTGGCGCCGGCTGCGAGCGCCAGAAGCGTTGTGAGCAGTATCCTTCGCATGGCTGCACCTCCAACATCATCCATAACAGGTGCCGGCGGGTGTTGCCTGCTGTTGCCGCGCGGCGACAGCGCACTTGCGTGGCCGGAGTTGAAATGACTCACCGGGGAGCGGAAAGTTCGGCGCCGCCACGCTGCGGCTAGCCGGGCGGAGCCCATACGCGCAGTGCGCAATGCCGCGCGGCGTGCACAAAGTCGTTGTCGGTACTGAGCAATACCAGCCGATGGCGCACGCCACGCTGCGCGAGCAGCGCGTCGATGGTTCCAAGCTGTATGCCCGCGCGTCGGCAGCGATTGCTGATACCTGCTGCGTCGATCGAACGGCGCTTACAGACGCAGGATCACGTCGAGCGAGATGATGCGCGCGCCGTTGGTGTTGGCAACGCTGAAACTCTCGTACTCGAGCCGGGCACCGACGTTACCGATGTGTGCCCCCGCCCCCACGCCCCAGGCAAACTCAGTGCCGCGGTCGGAGAAGGAGATCAGGTTGGCCGGGCCCGCGATCCCGACGGTGCTGCCGTCGGACTGCCAGCGCGCCAGGCCGGCCTTGCCGAACACGTCGAGGAAGGGCACCGGAATCGGCAGGAAGCCGACCGCGTAGCCCGCGAACGCCTTGTAGTGGGCGTGGGTTTCGGCGTCGACGAAGTTATTGGTCTGACCGCCCAGATCGATGTAGTTGGCCTCCACGGCCAGCAGGCTGATGGGGCGCAAGCCGACGAGCACTTTCCACGACGTCCGGTCGATGTCGGACAGGGTGAAGCCGTCGGCGGTAGTGATGTCGCTCAGTTTGTCCCGGACCACGCCGGCGCCGACATAGACGAGGTTGCCGGCGTGCGCGCCGCACACCCCGCAGGCCAGCAGCATCGCAGACAGTGGTCTACGCATAGACGGTCTCCCTGAAATTTGATTTTACGGTAACGCAGCCTGCCGCGCGCTTTGACCGTGCCTCAGTGCGCCTCGTCCCAGTTGGCGCCCACACCCACGTCCACGCGCAGGGGAACGCTCAAGGAGGCCGCATTCACCATGCGCTCGCGCACCGCCGCGCTCGCCTGCTGCACGGCGTCCTCGCGCACCTCGAGCACCAGCTCGTCGTGCACCTGCATGATGAGCCGCGCCGGGGCGTCCTCCGCGGTGCACCAGGCATCGATGGTGATCATGGCGCGCTTGATGATGTCGGCCGCCGTGCCCTGCATCGGCGCGTTGATGGCGCTGCGCTCGGCGTACTGGCGCAGCTGCGTGTTGCCCGAGCGGATGTCGGGCAGGTACAGCCGCCGGCCGAACACCGTCTCGACGTAACCGATCTGCCGCGCCTGCGCGCGCGTCTCGTCCATGAAGCGCTTCACGCCGGGATAGCGCTGGAAGTAGCGCTCCACGTACTGCTGCGCGGCGCCGCGCTCGATCCCTAAGTTGCGTGCCAGGCCGAACGCGGACATGCCATAGATGAGACCGAAGTTGATGACCTTGGCGGTGCGGCGCTGGTCGGGCGTGACCGCATCGAGGCCGACACCGAACACCTCGGCGGCCGTGGCCTGGTGCACGTCGCGATCCGCGGCGAAAGCCGCGCGCAGACTCTCATCTCCCGACAGATGCGCCATGATGCGCAGCTCGATCTGCGAGTAGTCGGCGGCGAGCAGCAGGTAGCCCGGCGGGGCGATGAACGCCTGGCGGATGCGGCGTCCCTCTGGACGGCGCACCGGGATGTTCTGCAGGTTGGGATCGACCGAGGACAGCCGGCCGGTGGCGGCGACCGCCTGGGCGTAGTTGGTGTGAATGCGCCCGGTGCGCTCATTCACCTGCTCCGGGAGCGTATCGGTGTAAGTGGACTTGAGCTTGGCGAGCGCGCGGTACTCGAGCACGATCCGCGGCAGCGTGTAACTGCCGGCCAGCTCTTCCAGCACGTCCTCGGCGGTCGAGGGCTGCCCGGTCGGGGTCTTGCGCCGCACCGGGAGCTGCAGCCGCTCGAACAGGATCTGCTGCAGCTGCTTCGGGGACTCGATGTTGAATTCATGGCCGGCCTCGCGGTGCGCCTGCAGCAGCAGCTCCTGCAACTGGCGCGCGAACTCGCGGCTCTGGGTGCGCAGCCGCTCGCGATCCACCAGCACGCCACGATGTTCCATGGCGAAGAGCACCGGCACCAGCGGCTGCTCGCATTCCAGGTACAGGCGCGCCAGCGCCGGCACCGCCTCGAGCTGTGGCCACAGCGCCCCGTGCAGCCGCAGCGTCACGTCGGCATCCTCGGCCGCATAGTCCCCGGCGCGCTCCAGCGGCACCTGGTCGAAACTGAGCTGCTTCGCGCCTTTGCCGGCGACGTCCTCGTAGGTGATGGTGCGCAGTCCGAGATACCGCTGGGCGTCCGCGTCCATGTCGTGATTGGTGGCGACGCTGTTCCAGACGTAGGACTCGAGCATGCTGTCGAAACGCATGCCGGCGAGCCTGATGCCGGCGTTCGCCAGCACGTGGGCGTCGTACTTGAGGTTGTGCCCGACCTTGCCGCGCGCGGGATCCTCGAGAATGGGCTTCAAGGCCGCGAGCACGCGCTCGCGATCGAGCTGCTCGGGCGCGCCCGGATACACGTGGCGCAGGGGGACGTAGGCGGCCACGCCCGGCTCGATGCACAAGGAAACGCCGACGATCTCCGCGCGCATGTAGTCGAGGCTGGTCGTCTCGGTGTCGAAGGCGAACAGCTCGGCCGTGCGCACGGCCGCGAGCCAGCGCTCGAGATCCTCCCAGCGGGTCACGGTCTCGTAGCGGCGGGCGATGTCGGCAGGCGCAGGACTCGCGCCGGATGGCGCCGCGGCCGGCGGCGCTGCGGCTGCTGTGCCGGCGCCCGGCACTGCGGGCAGCGGCTGCGGACTGTGCGCCACGGGGGTTGCGGCGCCGCCCGCCATCGCATCGGCCCCTTCCAGCTGCCGCAGCAGCGCGCGCAGCTCGTAGCGCGTGTACAGCTCGCGCAGGCGCGCACTGTCCGGCGGGCCCGGCACCAGCTCCTCCACCGACAGCGGCAGCGTGAGGTCGGTCCTGATGGTCGCGAGCCGGCGCGACAGCTCGAGAGTCGTCAGACCGGTGCGCAGGTTCTCGCCCACCTTGCCGGGAACTTCCGCGACGTGCCCGATCAGCTCATCGAGGCCGCCGTACTGCTGCAGGAGCCTCGCGCCGGTTTTCGGCCCCACCTTGTCGATGCCCGGGATGTTGTCGGAGCTGTCGCCGACCAGTGCCAGGTAATCGACGATCTGCTCGGGGTAGACGTCGAACTTCGCCTTGACGGCGTCGCGGTCGAGCACCGTGTTGTTCATGGTGTTGACGAGCGTGATCGAGCCGTCGACCAGCTGTGCCATGTCCTTGTCGCCGGTGGAAATGAGCACCGTCTGGCCGGCTTGCGCGGCGCGCCGGGCGAGGGTACCGATCACATCGTCCGCCTCCACACCCGGCACGCGCAGCAGCGGCAGCCCCTGTGCCTCGATGATCTCGAGCAGCGGCCCGATCTGGGCGCGCAGGTCATCGGGCATCGAGGGCCGGTGTGCCTTGTACTCGGTGAACAGCTCGTCGCGGAAGGTCTTGCCCGGCGCATCGAACACCACGGCAATGCGGCGCGGCTGATAGTCCTTGAGAAACTTCAGCAGCATGTTCAGCACCCCGAGCACCGCTCCGGTCGGCTCGCCGCGCGAGTTGGACAGCGGCGGCAGGGCGTGAAACGCCCGGTAGACATAAGAGGAGCCGTCGACGAGAACCAGGTCGGGGGAGCGCGTCATGCCAGGGTCCTGAGGCGGGCCGCGAGTATAGCGGAGGGCGCCGGTCACAAGTCCCGCGCCGCGGGTCAACCGTCCGGCCCCCTGGCGCGCTATGAGCACATGCGCGAAGGGTTCTCCGCCATTGCCGCCAACCGCTTCGGACTCGGCGCCCGCCCCGGGGAGCTCGCCGCGATCGCTGACGACGGGCGCGACTGGCTCGAGGCGCAGTTGCGGGCGGGGCCGCCGGTGCTCTCGGACCCGCAGCTGCGCTCCTCGCAGGAGACACTGGCGCAGGCGCAGAAGCTGCGGCAGGAGATTCGCGCCCAGCGCAAGTCGGCCGAGGGGGCCACGGCCCCCGGCAAGGCGGGCGCGGACGATGCCGCCGCCGCCGCGCAAGCACTGCCGCAGTTCCTGCGGCCGATCTACCTGAGCGAGGTGACGGCGCGCTTGCGCGCGGCCGTCGCCACCGAGCGGCCGTTCATCGAGCGCCTCACGCAGTTCTGGGGCAATCACTTCGCGGTGTCGGTCGACAAGCAGCTGCTCAGCGGGCTCGCGGGCAGCTTCGAGCGCGAAGCGATCCGGCCGCACGTGCTCGGAAATTTCAGCGATCTGTTGCTCGCGGTCGAGACGCATGCGGCGATGCTGCTGTATCTGGACAACCACCTGTCGGTCGGCCCGCATTCGCAGGCGGCGCTGCGCCTGGAGCGGCGCGCGCACCCGCGCAGGCTCGGCATCAACGAGAATCTCGCGCGCGAGATTCTCGAGCTGCACACGCTCGGTGTGGGCGGGGGCTACACGCAGGCAGACGTGACCGCTTTCGCCGAAGTGATCACCGGCTGGTCGATCGGCGGTGAGGGCGGCGGGCCTTTTGTCGGCGGGGAGCCGGGAAAATTCCTGTTTCGCCCCGAGCTGCACGAGCCGGGCGCCAAGCGGGTGCTGGGCACAGCTTACGCGGATGGCGGCTACGGGCAGGGCGTCGCGGTGCTGCGCGACCTCGCCGGCCACCCCTCCACCGCGCGCTTCATCGCCTTGAAGCTCGCGCGTCATTTCATCGCCGACGATCCGCCGCCGCAGGCGGTCGGGCGGCTCGCGCGCGCGTTCACGGGCAGCGGCGGCGATCTGCCCACGGTCTATCGCGCGCTCATCGACTCGCGCGAAGCCTGGGTGCAGCCGCTCGCCAAGTACAAGACACCGTCGGATTACATCATCTCGGGTTTTCGCGGACTCACCCTGCCGGTTGAGGCCGGGCAGCCGGCGCTGACGCCCTTTGGAGTGCTCGGCCAGAGAGTGTGGGAGCCGGGATCGCCCGCAGGCTGGCCGGATCGCAGCGCCGACTGGGATGGCGCCTCCGCGCTCATGAAGCGCATCGAGTGGGCGGACGCCCTCGGGCAGCGCCTGGGCAACCGCCGCGACGCTGTGCAGCTGGCCCCGCAATTACTTGGCGCGAACCTCAGCGCCGCGACGCGCAGCGCGGTGGCTCACGCGGCCAGCGCCGCGCAGGCGGTCACGCTCTTGCTCGCCGCGCCCGAATTCATGCGGCGTTGAGCCGTTCAGGACCGTATGGCCATGCAGCGACGTGAATTTCTTAACTTCGGCACACTGCTCGCCGGTGGCGCGCTGCTCACTTCGCGGGTCGCCTTCGCTCGCGCCGATGAGCGCCGCGCGCGCCTGGTGCTGATCATCATGCGCGGCGCTCTAGACGGGCTCGCCGCGGTTCCCCCCCATGGCGATCGCGACTACGCCGCTCTGCGCGGGGAGTTTGCGCTGCGTGCGCCCGGGGAGGCGGGCGGGGCGCTGCCGCTCGACGGCTTCTTCGGCCTGCATCCCTCGCTCGCCTTCCTGCAGCAGTGCTACGCCGCGCGCGAGCTGACGGTGTTGCACGCACTCGCCAGCCCCTATCGCGAGCGCTCGCATTTCGACGGCCAGGACGTGCTCGAAAACGGCTCGCCGCGCGCGCACGCGCTCGCGACCGGCTGGCTCAATCGCGCGCTCGCCCAGGCGCCGGGCCCCTCATCGCGCGAGGCCGGCGTTGCGCTCGGTCAGAACGTGCCGCTCGTCATGCGCGGCCCGGCCGAGGTGACCTCGTGGTCGGCATCGAAGCTCGGCGCGCTGGACGAGGACACGCTGGCGCGTATCACCGATCTGTACGCCGCCGATCCGCTGCTCTCGGTACGCCTCGCGGATGCGCTGGCGGCGAACGCCATCGCCTCCGCGGACGGCGCTGGCAGCCTTGCGGCCCTGGCGCCCGACACGGCGGTGCGTGATACCAGCGCTGCGGGTGTGTCGCAGCCTGCGCGCCCCGCTCAGGCAAACGGCGCGCGCTACGCGCAAGTCGTGCGTGCGGCCGCGGGCTTCCTGCGCCAGGAGGCCGGACCCAGGGTTGCCATGTTCGACACCACCGGCTGGGACACGCACGCCAACGAGGGTGCTGCGCAAGGGCAACTCGCCGGCAGGCTCAGCGCGCTGGATTCCGGCCTCGCAACCCTGAAACAGGAGCTCGGGCCGGTGTGGAGCGACACGGCGGTGCTGCTGGTCACTGAATTCGGCCGCACCGCGGCGATCAACGGCACGCGCGGCACGGATCACGGCACCGCGACCGTGGCGCTGCTGGTCGGCGGCGCAGTCGCGGGTGGACGGGTGATCGCGGACTGGCCGGGACTGTCGGCGCGCGCCCTGTATCAGGGGCGCGATCTCCAACCCACGCTCGACCTGCGCTCGGTGCTCAAGGGAGTGCTGCAGGAGCACCTGCTGGTGCCGCCGCGCGAGCTCGAGCACACGGTGTTTCCCGACAGCAGGACGGCGCGGCCGCTCACGGGCCTGGTGCGGACCTAGCAGACACGACCCCGCCCGGGCGGGCGCTACCTCGGCGTCTCGGAGTCGTCGCTCTTGTCGCCCGGCTTGGGCGGCGCCGGTGTAGCGGGCGGCGTCGACGCCGGGGCGGACTGGGGTTCGGGGGCGGGCTGTGACGGAGCGGACTGCGTTGGGGTGGGCGGCGCTGCCGGAATCGTGACCACCTGCGCGTTCTTGTCCGGCAGGTACAGGGCGCCCTTCTGTCCGCAACCCGCCAGCAACAGTGCAGCGCCGCCGGCGAGCAGCCAGCCTGCTCGCTTCAAACGGGCATCGCTTTCCTGTCGCGCAGCGCCAGCCAGCCGCGCACCAGGCGGTAGACGATCCACACCGCCAGCGCGAGCAGGCCGAGCAGACCCGCCGGGATGCCGATGATGGTCAGCATGACCAAGCCCGACACGCATGCCCACAGCACCGCGAACCAGAAGGTCCGCAGCTGCCAGCGGAAATGCGACTCGATGAAGGTACCGTGCGTCGCCGAGCGGCGCGCGTAGTTCATGACCACCGCGACGATCGATGGCAGGCTGCCGATGAAGCTGCCGACGATGGTGTGGAAGGTGGTGACGCCGATGAGCACCGCCAGCGAATGCAGCGCGTACATCACGTGGGTGTAGCTGAGGAGCGACTCGTCGATCGGCGCGACGGCGACGGTCATATCCGGATCGGGGTCTGACATGACTCACCTCACTCTGGCCCTGCTGTCTTCGGCCGGCGCTCCACCACGGCCATGGTGAGGCGCGAGACACACACCAGGCGCTCGTTCTCATCGCGGATCTCGATGTGCCAGACGTGGCTGCGCCCGCCCAGGTGAAACGGGCGGGCGGTGGCCGTGACCGTGCCCGTGGATACGGCCCGCAGGTGATTGGCGTTGATCTCCTGCCCCAGGCACATGGACTGCTGCGTATCCACGCACATCATCGAGGCGAGGCTGCCGACCGTTTCCGCGAGCGCGACCGAGGCGCCGCCGTGCAGCACACCGAAGGGCTGGTGGGTGTGCTCGTTCACCGGCATGGTGGCGCGCACAAAGTCCGGGCCGATCTCCGTGATGCGGATGCCGAGGTAGCCGGAGAGGCTCCTGCGGCCGCGCTCGGTGAGAGCCTCGGGAGTGGTGCTGGCGCGCCAGATGCTCATCGGCGCTAGTCTAGCGGTTTGCACAGTGGCAATCTGCACCACCGCTCAACCGGAGCTCGCGTGTGAGACCCGAGTTTGCCTTCCCGCTGCCCGAGGCGCCGAGCGTGGCCGTGGCCGCCAGCCGCCAGCGCTTTCCAGTGCACCGCATCTACTGCGTCGGCCGCAACTACGCCGACCACGTCCGCGAGATGGGCGCGGACCCGCAGCGCGAGCGGCCGGTGTTCTTCATGAAACCCGCGGACGCGGTGGTGGCCAACGGTGTCGCCGTTGCCTATCCGCCCCGCACTGCCAACTTCCACCATGAGATCGAGCTGGTGGTGGCGATCGGCCGTGGCGGCCGCGACATCCGCGAGCCGCGTGCACTGGAGCACGTGTTCGGCTACGCGGCGGGCAATGATCTGACACGCCGCGATCTGCAGGACGCCGCGAAGCAGCGCGGCCAGCCGTGGGATGCCGCCAAGGGCTTTGACTGCTCGGCGCCGGTTGCCGCGATCCGCCCGGCCGCGCTGGGCGAGGTAGCGCGGGGGCGCATCTGGCTCAGTGTCAACAGCGAGTTGCGCCAGGAGTCGGACGTGAGTCGGATGTTGTGGGACGTGCCGCACATCATCGCGGAGCTGTCGACGCTGTTCGAGCTCAGAGCCGGCGATCTCATTTTCACCGGCACTCCGGCCGGCGTGGGCCCGGTGAAACCGGGCGACCGGCTGGAGGGCGGCATCGAGGGGCTCGAAGTGCTGCGCAACGCGATCGTCCCGGCCCCGCCGCCATGAAGCTCTACCACTATTATCGAAGCTCCGCGGCCTACCGCGTGCGTATCGCACTGAACTTCAAGGGCATCCCCTGGCAGACGGCGCTGGTGGATCTGCGCGCGCCGGCGAACGCCCAGCACACGCCGCAATTTCGCGCGCTCAATCCGCAGGGGCTGATACCGGTGGTGGCCGACGGCGACACCACCATCACGCAGTCGCTCGCGATCATCGAGTACCTGGAGGAAACCCACCCGCAGCCGCCACTGTTACCGGGCTCTGCCGCGGACCGCGCGCAGGTGCGCTCGCTCGCGCTCGCCGTCGCCTGCGACATTCACCCGCTCGGCAACCTGCGGGTGCTGAACTACCTGCGCTCGAGCTTGCACGCGGACGAGAACGCCGTGAATGCCTGGGTGGGTGAGTGGATCGGACTGGGCTTCCAGGCGCTGGAGCAGCGGGTGAAGCACACCAGCGGCGACGGCCGGCACATGTTCGGCAGCGAGGTCACGCTCGCCGACCTGTGCATCGTGCCGCAGATGTACAACGCGCGCCGCTACCGGGTCGACGTCGAGCCCTATCCGGCCCTGCGCGCGGTCTGCGCGCACCTGGAGGCGCTGCCGGCCTTTGCCCGCGCGGCGCCGCAGGCCCAGCCAGACGCGCCGCCACCCAGGCCATGAGCGCCGTGCCTCGACGGATCGGCCTGCTCGCGCCGCTCTCCGGCATCCTCGTGCCCCTCGAGCGCGTCCCGGACCCGGTGTTCGCGCAGCGCACGGTGGGCGACGGGGTCTCGATCGATCCGACCTCGTGCGACGTACTGGCCCCGGCTGCCGGGCTCGTCACGCTGTTGCACCGGGCCGCCCATGCGCTGGCGATCACGACCGACGAGGGGGTCGAAATCCTGGTTCACATCGGCGTCGATACGGTCAGTCTGAACGGCAAGGGCTTCACTGCGCGCGTGAGCCAGGGCGATCGGGTGGCGGCCGGCCAGCCGCTGATCTCCTTCGACGCCGATCTCATCGCGCGCTCGGCCCCGAGCCTGCTGACGCAGGTGCTGGTGACCAACCGCGAGCGCATCCGCGCGATGACCGTGGCCACCGGGCTCGTCGATGCCGGCCGCAGCGTCATCCTCGACGTCGAGCTGGCCGCGGCCCCCGCCGTGGACGGCGCACCGGCGACCGAGGCAACCGCCGTCTCGGCGGACATCCGCTTGCCTAACCGCCAGGGGTTGCATGCCAGGCCGGCGGCGGTCGTCGCGGCCGCGGCCAAGGCGTTCCGTGCGGACATCCGTCTGCTGCGTGGCGCCGACGCCGCCAATGCCAAGTCGGTCACATCCATCCTGCTGCTCGCCACCAACCCGCACGACGCGATCCGCGTGAGTGCCACCGGGCCCGATGCCGCGGCTGCGGTCAGCGCCCTGGCGGAGCTCCTCGCCTGCGGGTCGGGGGAATCGCAAGCCTCGGGCGAGAGCGCGGTGCCGGCCGCAGGCCCCGTGCCGGCCGCCGTGGCGGCGCCGGCAATTCCCGCGGCTCCGACCGATCCCCGCAAGCTTGCGGGCGTGAGCGCATCGCCCGGAGTTGCGCTGGGCAAAGTCGCGCAGGTGCGCCGCACCGCGATCAGCGTAGCGGAGCAGGGCGCGGGACTCGAGCGCGAGCGCGCGCATCTCGACGCGGCGCTCACGCGCGCCCGGCAACAGATCAGCGCACAGCAGGCGGCCAACTCGGGGGCGGCGTCCCGCATTCTGGATGCTCACCTCGAGCTGCTCGCCGATCCGGAGCTGATCGACCTCGCCGTGGCGGGGCTGGCCGGCGGACGCAGTGCCGGGTTCGCGTGGCGGGAGGCCTATTCGCGCTACGCCGCGCGCCTCGAGGCGCTCGCGAGTGCGCTGCTGCGCGAGCGCGCCGGCGATGTCCGGGACGTCGGCGGGCGGGTGCTGGGACTGCTGGCCGGCGTGACGACCGCGCCACTCGAATTTGCACCCGGCTCCATCCTGATCGCCGATGAGCTGACGCCGAGCGAGACCGCCTCCCTCGATGCGGGCAGGGTGCTGGGCCTGTGCACCACCGGCGGCGGACCCACGAGCCACGCGGCGATCCTCGCCCGCGCGTTGGGGCTACCCGCCGTCTGCGGCGTCGATCGCGCGGCGCTCGAGCTCGAGGACGGCACCGCGGTTCTGCTCGACGGCACGGGCGGCACTCTGCTCAAGAACCCCGACGAGACCGAGGTTGCCGCGGCGCGGGCCGTGATGGGGCGCCTCGCCGCGCAGCGCCACAGTGAGCGGGCCTCGGCGAGCGAGCCGGCGGCGACGACCGACGGGCATCGCATCGAGATTGCCGCCAACATCGGCACGGCCGAGGAAGCCGTCGCCGCCGTCGCCCACGGCGCTGAGGCGGTGGGACTGCTGCGCTCGGAGCTGCTGTTCCTGGACCGCGATACCGCGCCCGAGGAGCGTGAGCAGGCCGAGGTCTACCGCGCGGTCGCGGCCGCGCTCGGCCGCGGGCGCCGGCTCGTCATCCGCACGCTCGACGTCGGCGGCGACAAGCCCCTGGCGTATCTGCCGCTGCCCGCGGAGCAGAATCCGTTTCTCGGCCTGCGCGGTATCCGCGTGAGCCTGGAGCGGCCCGATCTGCTGCGCAGCCAGCTGCGCGCGATTCTCGCCGCCGCCGCGCTCAGTGACGTCCATGTGATGTTTCCGATGATCGCGACGCTCGATGAGCTGCGCGCGGCGCGCCGCATCCTCGCCGAGGAGCAAGCCGGTGGCGCCTCGGTGCGCGTGGGCGTGATGATCGAGGTGCCGTCCGCGGCACTCACCGCGGAGCACCTGGCGCGCGAGGTGGATTTCTTCTCGATCGGCACGAACGATCTGACCCAGTACACGCTGGCGATGGACCGCGGCCACCCGCGGCTCGCCGCGCTCGCCGACGCGCTGCACCCGGCGGTCCTGAAGCTGATCAGTCTCACCGTGGAGGCCGCGCACCGCCACGGCAAATGGGTCGGCGTGTGCGGCGGGATGGCCGCCGAGCCGCTCGCGGTGCCGGTGCTGCTCGGAATCGGAGTCGACGAGCTGTCCGTGCCGGTGCCGGCGATCGCCGCCGTCAAGGCGCTCGTGCGCCGGCTGTCGCTGCGGCACTGCCGGGATCTGGCGCGCGAGGTGGCTGGCTTGAGCACCGCGGGCGAGGTTCGCGCCCGGCTCGCGCAGTTCGGTCGGGAGGCGCGCCCGGCGGCCGCGGGAGTTGGCGGCTGAGGCGGCTCGAGGGGGAGTTGTGTTCAAAGACGCGTTCGTAGTTCTGCAGAAGATCGGCCGGTCGCTGATGATTCCGGTGGCGGTGCTGCCGGTCGCAGGCCTCCTGCTCGGCATCGGCGCGGCGCACTTCGACTGGATCCCGCCGCTCGTGTCCTCGCTCATGAAGGCCTCCGGCGACGTGGTGTTCGGCAACCTGCCGCTGATCTTCGCGGTCGGCGTCGCGGTGGGCCTCACCGAGAATGACGGCATCGCGGCGATCTCGGCGGTGGTCGGCTATGTGGTGCTGCTGGCGATTCTCGGCGTGATGGCCGGTGTGTGGGGCATGGAGCCGGTGACCATCATGGGCATCAAGTCGATGCAGACCGGCGTCTTCGGCGGCATCCTCGCCGGCGCCATCGCCGCGACGATGTTCAAGCGCTTCTACCGCACGACCCTGCCGCCGTACCTGGCGTTCTTCTCCGGCAAGCGCTCCGTGCCGATCGTCACGGCGCTCGCCGCGGGGCTGGCCGGCGTGGTGCTGTCGGCGATCTGGCCGCCCATACAGCACGGCATCGACACCTTCTCGCACTGGGCGGCGGTCTCCAACCCGCGCACGGCCGCGACCGTCTACGGCTTCGTCGAGCGGCTGCTGATCCCCTTCGGTCTGCACCATATCTGGAACGTGCCGTTCTTCTTCGAGATGGGTGCTTACACGGACGCGGGCGGCACGGTGGTGCACGGCGACATCAACCGCTTCTTCGCCGGCGATCCCACGGCGGGGATCCTGGCCGGGGCCTTCCTCTTCAAGATGTTCGGCCTGCCCGCGGCCGCCATCGCCATGTGGCACGCCGCCAGCCCGCAGAACCGGGTCGCGGTCGGCGGCATCATGATCTCGGCGGCGCTGACCTCGTTCCTCACCGGGATCACCGAGCCGATCGAGTTCGCGTTCCTGTTCGTCGCGCCGGTGCTGTACGTGGTGCACGCGTTGCTTGCGGCCTCGACGCAGTTCGTGGCCAACACCCTCGGCATGCACATGGGCTTCACCTTTTCGCAGGGTGGCATCGACTTCCTGGTCTTCAACGTATTCGGCAAATTCGCACAGCAGTGGTGGCTGGTGCTGGTTCTCGGCCCCGTCTACGCGGTCATCTATTACGTCGTCTTCCGCCTCGCCATCGGCTGGCTCGACCTGAAGACCCCCGGTCGCGAGGAAGCGGTCGCGGCCGCGCCCGGCATGGCCCCCGCGGGCGGCATGGTCCCCGCGGGGAGCGCGGCGCTGGCGGGGAGCGCGGCGCGGGCCCGTGACCTGGTGCTCGCCTTCGGCGGAGCCGACAACATCGCCAGTCTGGATGCCTGCATCACGCGGCTGCGGGTGGCGGTGCGGGATCCGGCGCTCATCGACGAGCGCGCACTCACCGCGCTCGGTGCGAGCGGAGTGATGCGCGTCGGCAAGGGCGTGCAGGCGGTGTTCGGGCCGCTGTCCGAGCACCTGAAGACCAACATGGAGGATTACCTGCGCGCCTCGGGCGCAGCCGCCGGCGCGGTCCCCGCGCCGGCACCCGCAGTGCGCAGCCCGGCGAGCGCTGCCGCGGCCGCTCCCGACCCCGCGCTGCGCGCGACGGCGGCGCGGCTGCTGGCGGCGCTCGGTGAGCGCGCCAACGTGCGCGAGCTGGAGGCGCTCGCCCACACGCGCCTGCGCGTAAGCCTCGTCGACCCGACCCGATTTGATGAGGCAGCGGCGAAGCGGGCCGGGGTGGCCGCAGTCATGCGCGCGGCACCCGGGGTGCTGCACCTGATCGTCGGCGAGCAGGCGGGCCGGCTGGCCACCGCCATGCAGGTCGCCTGAGCGTCGCCGCGCGCGGATCCCTCGCCGTGCGCGGAATGCCTATCCGCCCGGCCGCCGCAGGAAGCTCACGTAGCCGGCGAGAAACTGCCTCAGCTGCTCCTCGACGGTGGCGTCCTTGAGGGCGCCTGCCTCATCGAACACGCCGGCGGCGCGCGCGACCAGCACTCGCCCGCCGAACCAAGTCTGGGTGCCGAGCGTGCGCAGCACCGGGAGCCAGGCGGCCTGGCTGAGCGTGGTGCCGAAGGCACTCGGCGAGGCACCCATGATGGCGAACGCTCGTCCGCCGAACACCCGCTTGATGTCCGACGACGGGCGCGACAGCCAGTCGATCGCGTTCTTGAACACCCCCGGGATGCTGTTGTTGTATTCCGGGGTCACGAGCAGCACGCCGTCGGCGGCGATGATCGCCTCCTTCAGCTGGCTCACCGCGGCGGGGATGCCCTGCGCCTCGACATCGCCGTCGTAGAGCGGGATGCCGCGCAGGCTGGCGATGTCGAGCGTCGAGTCCTCGGGCATGAGACGCGCGGCGGCGCGCAGCAGCGCGCTGTTGTAGGAGCCGCGCCGCAGGCTACCGGAGATTCCCAACACCTTGGTCATCGTATCTTCCTGGGCGCGAGCGTGCGCTGCGCCGCGGGCGCTTGCAACCCGCCCCGCGGGGCCGTCGCGGCAGGCGCCGGCCAACCTAACGCTTCAGTTTCGCGGCCACGCGCCGGTAGGCCTCACGGAACGGGATGCCCTCCGTGACCACCAGGCGGTTGGCCTCCTCGGCGGCGTGGATCGCGGGATCGAGCCGGATGGCCTCGCGGCGGAACTGCAGCGCCCCGATGGCCGGCGGCAGGATGGCGAGGGTCGCGAGCGCCAGATCGATGCCGCGGAACAGCGGGAACTTCAGCAGCTGCAGGTCGCGGTGGTAGCCGGAGGGGAGCTTGGCGCATACGCCGAGGGCCTCGGTGAGGCACGCCTGCGCGCTGGCGGAGCGGCCGCGGATCAGCTCGAACACGTCCGGGTTGCGCTTCTGCGGCATGATCGAGGAGCCGGTCGTGAAGGTCTCGGGGAGCGTGACGAAGCCGAACTCGAAGGTGGCGAACAGCAGCACGTCGGCGGCGAAGCGCCCGAGATCCTGCAGCAGCAGCGTGATCTCGAACAACAGCTGCGCTTCGGCCTTGCCGCGCGAGAGCTGTACCGCGGTGACGGGCTGCTGCACGGTGGCGAATCCCAGGCTGCTGCGGGTGGCATCACGGTCGATGGGGAGCCCGGGCGTGCCGTAGCCCGCCGCCGAGCCCAGCGGGCTCTTGTCGATGCGGCGGCGCACCCCGGAGAGGCCGGCCGCGTCGTCGCGCAGCTCCGCCGCAAAACCTCCGGCCCACAGCGGCACCGAGCTCGGCATGGCCTGCTGCTGGTGGGTGTAGCCCGGGAGCGCGGTGTCCTGCTCGCGCGAGGCGAGCTCATCGAGCGCCTCGGCGACCTCGAGCGCGCCGCTGGCGAGCGCCGCGACGGCTTCGCGCAGGTACAGGCGGATTGCGGTGAGCACCTGGTCGTTGCGCGAGCGCCCGAGGTGAATGCGCGCCCCGGCGGCGCCGATGCGCTCGGTCAGGCGCCGCTCGAGCGCCGTCTGGCCGTCCTCGTCGGCGGGCTCGATGCGCCAGGCGCCGCGCGCGTGCTCCTCCGCCAGCGCGGTGAGGCCCGCGCGGATGGCGATGAAATCCTCGCTCGTGAGCAGACCCTGGGCGTGCAGCATCGCGGCGTGCGCGATCGAGGCGCGCACGTCGTACGGCACCAGGCGCTCATCGAGCGCGCAGTCCTCGCCCGCGGTGTAATGCAGCACCCGCTCATCGAGCGGCGTGCCCTTGTCCCACAGCCGCGTCATGGCGTGCTCTGCTGCTCGGCGGGCGTGAGCGCATTCACATCGGCGACGATCAGCGTGCCGGTGCCCTCGTTGGTGAATACCTCGCCGAGGATCCCTTCCGGAGACTGGTACGACACCACGTGCACCCGGCGTACGCCGCCACGGATGGCGTCCTCGATGGCCTTCGCCTTGGGCAGCATGCCGGCGGCGATGTGACCTTCGTCGCGCAGGCGCTTCAGTCCCTTGAGGTCGGTGTAGGAGATGAGCGAGCGCGGGTCAGCGACGCTGCCGAGGATCCCCGGCGCGCCGGTGCACAGGATCAGCTTCTCCGCCTGCAGGGCCGCCCCGAGGGCCGCCGCCACGGTGTCGGCGTTGATGTTGAGCAGCGTCCCGGACTCATCCGCTGACAACGGGCTCACCACCGGCATGAGGCCGTTGTCGAGGAGCTTTCTGAGCACGGTGGTGTCGACCGCGTCGATGTCGCCGACGAAACCGAAGTCGATGAGCTCGCCGTCCGCGCCGACTCTCACCGGCGCTCGCTTGTGGGCCCGCACCAGCCCGGCATCCACGCCGCTGATGCCGACCGCCTCGATGCTGAGGTCGCGGCACAGGCCGAGCACGCGCGTGTTGATCAGGCCGTTGAGCACCATCGCGGTCACGTCGATCGAGCGCTGGTCGGTGACGCGCCGCCCGTCCACCATGCGCGTCGGCACCCCGAGCGCGGCCGACAGCTCGGTGAGCTGCGGCCCGCCGCCGTGCACCAGCACGACGCGCACACCGAAGTGGTGCAGGATCGCGATCTGCTCCACCAGCACCCGCGTCGCCGGCGGGTCGGCAAACACCCCGCCCCCCGCCTTCACCACGAAGGTCTTGCCCTTGTACATGCGGATGTAGGGCGCGGCGCTCCGGAGGGCGCGGATGGCGAGAGCCTGATCGCTTCGATGCATGATCATGAGGGACTCTTCGCTTACTTCAGGGCTTGAGCATCCGATGGAGCACGGCCATCTGCACCGGCAGGCGGTTGTAGGCCTCGCGCTGCACCACGCTGCGCGCGGAATCGAGCACCTCATCGGCGATGGCGGTATTGCGCCGCACCGGCAGGCAGTGCATCACGCGGCACTCGCGCGCCGTGATGCTGAACCAGTCATTGCGCACGCACCAGCCGGTGAGCGTGCTGCGCAGGCGGGCATCGGCTTCCGTATCGCCGTAGCACCCGGTCGCGCCCCACTCCTTTACATACACGACCTCGGCGCCGGCGAGCGCGTCCGCGCGCTCGGCGCTCTCGCGCACCGAGCCGCCGGAAGAGGCCGCCGCGCGCCGCGCGCGTTCCATGATGGCACCGGGAAGCGCGAAGCCCTCGGGACGCAGCACGATGACTTCCATGCCGCGCAGCGCCGCCATGTGCAGCGCGGCGGCCGGCACCGCCAGCGGCAGGGCGCGCGGGTGGTAGGCCCACGAGAGCACGAAGCGCCCGGCGCGCGGCACCGCGAGATCATCCAGCGTCTTCCAGTCCGCGAGCGCCTGGCAGGGATGGTTGACCGCGGACTCGAGGTTGATGAGTGGCTTGTCGGTGAGGCTCGCCATGGCGTTGAAGGTGGTGTCCGCCAGATCGCTCGCCAGGTCACGGCCTGCGGCGAAGGCGCGGATGCCGAGCGCGTCGCAATAGGCGCCGAGCGCCGGGATGCCCTCGCGCACGTGCTCGGCGGCCGCGCCATCCATCACGACCCCGGGACGGGTCTCGAGTTGCCAGCTGCCCTGCCCCGAGCTGATGACGAACGAGTTGCCGCCGAGGCGCGCCATGGCGGCCTGGAAGGATGCCAGCGTGCGCAGCGACGGATTGAAGAACAGGAGCCCCAGGATCCGCCCGGCCAGCGCGCGCGGCTCGGGCTGCTTTTCCAGGCGCCGCGCGAGCTCCAGGAGCGACAGCACCTCGTCGCGCCCGAAGTCCGCGAGATCGAGAAAGCGCTTCATGCGGGCAGCTCGCGCAGCGCGTCGCGCAGCAGGTCGACGTGCTGCTCCTCGAGGATGAGCGGCGGCAGCAGGCGCAGCACGTGCGGGTCGTTGGCCGTGCCGGTGAGGATGCAGCATTCGAGCAGCTCGGCCTGGATTTCCTTCGCCGGTCGCGTCGTGCGCAGCCCGACGAGCAGGCCCGCGCCCTGGTGCGCGGTGACCGGGCCCAGGACACAGCTCCTGCGGATATACGCGCTCACGCGTCGCACCCGCTCGAGCAGCCGCTCGTTCCTGATGGCGGCGATGACCGCCTCGATCGCCGCGCACGCCATCGGTCCGCCGCCGAAGGTGGTGCCGAGGGATCCCGGCTTGACGGAGGCGGCCACCAGCGGCGACAGCATGAGCACGGCGCAGGGAAAGCCGTTGCCGAGCGCTTTGGCGGTGGTGAGCATGTCGGGCCGCACGCCGTAGAGGTTGGCGGCGAAGGGCTCCCCGGTGCGGCCGACGCCGCACTGCACCTCGTCGAATATCAGCAGCGCCCCGACCTCATCACAGCGTGCGCGCAGCGCGGCGAGGAACGGCGCACCGAGGGCCACCGCCCCGGCGAGCCCCTGCACCGGCTCGACGATCACGGCCGCGGTCTGCCTCGTGACCTCGGCGCTGATGGCGGCCATGTCGCCGCGCGGGATGAAACTCACCTCGAAGGGCGTGCGCGGAAACCCGTACCAGTTCGCCTGCGCACCCCAGGTCACCGCGCCCGCCGCGGCGGTGCGGCCGTGAAAGCCGCCTTCGATGGCCGCGACGTGCGGCCGGCCCGTCGCGCGCAGCGCCACCTTGAGCGCGTTCTCGTTCGCCTCGGCGCCGCTGTTGACCAGGAACACGCTGGCGAAGGGCAGCCGCGAGAAGCGCACCAGGCGCCGCGCGGCTCGCGCGCGCACCCGCATCGCGACCGCGTTGCTCTGGAACTGACAGGCCTCCGCCTGGCGCGCGAGCGCCGCGGTCCAGGCCGGATGCGCGTAGCCCAGGCCGGCGACGGCATGTCCGCCGTACAGATCGAGCACCCGCTCCCCGCGGCTGTTGGTGAGCCAGACGCCCTGCGCCGATGCGACTTCCAGAGGGTATTGCGAGAATACCGGGGCGAGAAAATCGCGCGCCCGGGCCGCCGCCTGGATCCCGCCGTCGGTCGTGGTGCGCGCCGGTTGCTGCTTCGGCATTCCCGTGCCCTCAGGTCCAGCCCGGCGCGGGCGCCGTGAGACCTGTGGTCTCCGGCAGGTCGAACATGCGGTTCATCCATTGCACCGCGCCGCCGGCGGCCCCCTTGTTGAGATTGTCGATGGCGCACAGGACCGCCACCGTGCCGCCCGCGACCGCCCCCGACAGGTGCGCGTAGTTGCTGCCCGCCACGTCCTTGATGCGCGGCGCCTGGCTCTCGACCCGCACGAAGGGTGCGAGCGCGTAGAACTCGCGCAGCGCCGCCAGCAGTCCCGCACTGTCGAGCGCGCGGGCGAGCTGCGCCTGCACCGTCACGTGTATGCCGCGCGCGAACGGCCCGGAATGCGGCACGAAGGCAAAGTGCGCCTCCACCCCGCAGGCCGCGCGCGCGCACGCCGTCACTTCCGGCACGTGCCGGTGCTTGAGCGCGCCGTAACTGTACAGGTCCGCGTGCCGCAGCGGATGGTGCGTGCCTTCCACGGGTTTGCGCCCCGAGCCGGTGCTGCCGGTGACGCCGCTCACGAACAGCGTCGGCGCAATGAGGCGCGCGGCGAGCAGCGGCACGCTCGCGAGCAGGATCGCGGTGGCGAAGCAGCCGGGATGGCCGACGTGCGCGGTCGGCAGCTCGCGCAGGTGCTCGGGCAGTGCACAGCTGAATTGCGCCAGGCGCGCGGGAGCCGCGTGCGGCTGCCGGTAGACCGCGGCGTAGGCCTGCGGCGTTGCATAGCGGAAATCCGCCGAGATGTCGACTATGCGCGGCTGTGTTCCGGCGCGCTCCGCCGTCCTGAGCAGCGCGTCGATGAGCGCGGCGGAGGCGCCGTGCGGGGCGGCCGAGAACACGGCGGAGGCGCGCGCCGTACTCACGATCTCCTGCGCCTGGGCCTGCGACGTGAAGCGCTGGTCCGGGTAGGCGCTGCCAAGGTGCGGGAACGCCGCCGCCAGCGGCTCGCCCGGCTGGCTGTCGGACATCGCCGCCGCGAGCTCGAAGCGCGGATGCGCGGCGATCAGGCGCAGCAGCTCACCGGCCACGTAGCCGGTACCGCCGAGCACCACGGCGGGGATACGCTCGCTCACTGCACCCCCGCCGCGGCGAGTCCGAGCGCCTCGATCACGCGGTCGCCGAGCGCCGCGCCGTTGCCGATGGCGTTGCAGGCCGGCACCCCCATCTGGGTGGTGATGATGTCGACCCCCACCTGGTTGTCGGTGGCGGGGCCCGTGACCACGCACGGCTCGATGAGGAAGCGCTCGCGCAGCAGCTTCACGCCGCCCCAGGCCGCGACCGGATCGTTCGCCGACAGGATGACGGCGCTCAGTGCGGTGCGGATATCGGGACACTCGAGGATCGCATCGACCCCATAGCCGCCGAGGATGCCGTCGCCGAGCTCGAACACCACCACGTCGGGCTTGCCGGAGGCGAGCTCGCTGAGCATGGTGCGGGTGAGCGCCGGACCGGTGGTGCGCGTGGTGGTGACGACGCCCAGATCGGTGAAGATCGCGCAGCGGCGCGCGCCCGCGTCCTCCATGGCGAGGATGTCGCGGCGCAGTGAGACGCCGGTCGCCTTGAAGGCATCCACCGTGAGGCCGCGGTGGCGCATGCGGGTGATGACCGCGCAGGCGGCGGCGGTCTTGCCGGCCTCCATGCAGGTGCCGGCGAGCGCCACCACCGGCACCCCACGCGTGTCGAGCGCGGCGTGGGCGTCGAGCCTGTTGTGGCCCACACGGGCGGGCACGCCGATGCGCTCGCCCAGATAGGGGAAGTGGAGCGCGACGCCCAGCACGCGGCACTCGAACGGCTTGCCTTTCTCCGGGTTGATGGAGTCGCACACCCCGAGCACGCCGCCGATGTTGAGCATCTGGATGACATCCCCGGGTTGCAGCGCCGCGGGCACGTGGCCGGAGTAGCCGAACAGCGCCTGGCGATGGCCGAGCGCACCGGCGACCACGTCGCCCTTGCCGAGCTTGGCCATGCGGCCGCTGGTCAGCTCGAGGGTGTTGTAGGTCGACTTGTTGTTGAGGACCTCGACCACGATGACGACGCCTTCCTCGGCGGGAATATCGGCGGCGATGCGCACCTCGTGCGACAGGCCGCAGGCCTGGGTGACGGAGGCCAGCTTGTCGACCACCACGCTGCGCATGCCGCCGAGCATGGCTAGCGCTCCTCGGCGAGCGTCGCCGCGCGCTCGCCGGCGCGGGCATGGAACACCCCCGGGAGCGCTGCGATTCGCGAGAACCCGAGCGCATCGCTCGCCGACCACTCCCCCGGGGCTTCGCCGTACACACCGCGCGAGGCCGCCATGAGCGAGAACGGCGACTCCACCCCCTCGACGAACACGCTGCCGCTGCGCAGCAGCAGGTGCACCTCGCCCGTCACCCGCTGCTGGGAGCTCGAGAGCAGCGCCTCGATGTCGCGACACACCGGATCGAGCAGCTGCCCCTCGTGCACCAGATCGCCGTAGGGCTGCGCGAGCAGCTCCTTGATGCGCTGCTGCCGGCCGGTGAGCACCAGTTTCTCGAGCTCGCGGTGCGCGCTGAGCAGCACCTCCGCCGCCGGCGCCTCGAACGCCACGCGTCCCTTGGTGCCGATGATGGTGTCGCCCAGGTGGATTCCGCGGCCGATGCCGAACGGTGCCGCGAGAGCCTCGAGCGCTTCGATGATCCCGACCGGGGAGCCGGCCCTGCCATCGAGCGCCACCGGGCGGCCGGCCCGAAAGCCGAGCAGGTGACGCTCGGCGGGGCGCGGGCGCGTGAACGCATCGCGGGTGAGGAGCCAGGCGTCATCGGGGATGCTGCCGGCGGAGGTGAGCGTCTCGCGCCCGCCGATGGTCACGCCCCACAGGCCGCGGTTGACCGAGTAGCGGGCGGCCGTGGGCGGCACCGGCAGAGCGCGCTGCTGCAGGTACTCGAGCTCGTCCTGGCGCTTGAAGGCCTCATCGCGCACCGGCGCCAGCACCTTCAGATCCGGGGCGAGGGTGCGCAGCGCCACCTCGAAGCGCACCTGGTCGTTGCCGGCCGCGGTGCAGCCGTGGGCGACGGTGTCGGAGCCGAGCTGGCGCGCCAGGCGTGCGATGGTCTGCGCCTGCATGACGCGCTCCGCGCCGACGCACAGCGGATACAGCTGCCCGCGCCGCACGTTGCCCATGATGAGGAAGCGCAGCACCTGCTCGAAGTAGTCGGCGCGGGCCTCCACCTGATGATGCGCCACGGCCCCCAGCGCGCGGGCGCGCTCGGCCAGGGCGCGCGCGGCTTCACCGTCGATGCCGCCGGTGTCGACGGTGACCGTGATCACCGGGCGGCGCTCATGTTCGATGAGCCACGGCACCAGGAACGAGGTGTCGAGGCCTCCGGAGTAGGCGAGGACGATGGGGATGCCCGTGCGCGCAGCGGCGTTGGACATGATCAGACCCGGAACAGCGCGCGCAGGCGGCCGAGGAGCTGCTGCTGCGCCCGCGCGTTGGCGGTGGCGATGAATATGGTGTCGTCGCCCGAGAGGGTCCCGGCCACTTCCGGCCACTCGGCCTTGTCGATCGCCACGGCGACGCTCTGCGCGGCGCCGATGGTGGTGCGCAGCACGGTGATCGACGGGCCGGCGCGCCGCAGCTGGCGCACGAACTGCGTGAGAGCGCCGAAGTCGCCGTTGGCGCGCGTGAGCTCATCGGGCGGCAGCACGTAGCGGCCGCTCGCCTTGAGCACCCCCAGGTCGCGCAGGTCGCGGCTGATGGAAGACTGGGTTGCGCCGTGACCTTCCTTCTTCAGCAGGCGCACCAGATCGGCCTGCTTGCGCACCAGGCCGTCACGCAGCAGGCGCACGATGGCGCCGCGCCGCTGCAGCTGGTGCGCGTCGCTCAGCACCGGCGCGCGTGCAGGCGCATAAACATGCGCACATTCTGCATTTTAATGCATGAAAGTCAAGAAGCGCGGGCGCGGCGCGCCCCGGGCTAGAATGGCGCCGCACTGGGCTCACGCGCCGCCGTCGCTCTCGGGGCGAGCGGATCGCAGGCTGCCGGCCGCGCAGGGCTGCCGGCGAAGGGGATGATCATGCACTCACCACGTTGGCGGCGCGCCACCCGCGCCGCAGCCCTGGCCGCCAGCCTCGCGTGCGGCGCGCTGTACGCCCAGACGGTCAACCTGAAGCCGGGCAAGTACGAGCTCGTGTCGACCTCGCAGGTGACGCTGCCGCCGGCGATGGTGAAGGGGCTGCCACCCGGCTACCTGGAGAGGCTGCAGAAGCCGCGCACGCGCCAGCAATGCATCGCCGACACCGACCTCGCCAAGCTGAGCAAGCAGCTGTCGGAGGAGCGCAACGACGCGAGCTGCAGGATGACCGCTCACACCGTGACGGGCAAAGAAGTGAAGTTCGTCATGCAGTGCCAGCGCGCCACCTCGCACTTCGAGGGGACCTTCTCCTCCGACTCGTTCAAGGCGGTCATCAATTCCAAGACCGACCAGGGGCAGACGATCAGGTCGAGCATGACGGGGCGGCGCGTCGGGGACTGCGCGAAATAGCGCTCAGCCGGCGCCGCTACTTCTCTATGGAGTACACCAGGTCGGCGCCGCGCGCCTGGCCCACCTCGGTCCTGACGGTCCAATGATCACCGAGGGTGTAGCGCAGCTTGAGCGTGTTGAGCTGCTGGGTGAGGCTGATGCCGTAACTCACGTACAGGCGCGGCGACAGGTAGCGGCCGAGCACCAGTGAGGTCTCGTTGGTGATGTCGGACTCGAGACTCACGTCCTCGATGCCGACGTGCGAGCCGAGCTGCTGCGCCAGGATCGCGCCGCCCTGCGCCAGCGCCGCAGTGCCCGCGCCGCTGTTGCCGGTGGTGCGGTTCTGCGCCGACTCCAGCGACCCGCCGGCGAGGATGAGGGACACCACCTGCGACTGCGGCAGCGGCGGATCGGAGAAGAACGTCATGTGCGGCTGCAGCAGCGTGCCGCGGACGTTGACGCCGGCCTTGACGTCGGGGAATTCCTTGATGGCGCGCAGGTCGATGCCCGGGTCATCGATCGGCCCGCCGGTGAAGATCAGGCGGCCGCGCTGGATGTCGAGCTTGCGCGCATAGGCGATGTACTTGCCCTCGGCCACCGACAGCTCCCCGGTCGCGCGCGTGATGGCGTCGTAGCCGCTGCGGATGGTGATGCTGCCGGTGAGCCGGCCGGTGAGTCCCGAGGTGTCGATGTTCACGCGCTCGCCGAGGCCGAGCGTGATGGTGCTCATCGTCTCCAGGCGCTTGGTCGGATCCTCCTCCTCGCTGCCGACGATCACTTCGTCCGGCGAGGCCCGCACGGCGCCGGCGATGTCCTTGGGCTGGATCTTCGCGTACGGCACCGTGACCTTGCCGGTCACCTCGATCCTGCGCCCGGCGACGTTGAAGTCCAGATCGGGGGAGGCGTCGATCTGCGCCTCCGGAACGTCCGCGACCCGCAGGTTGGTTCCCTGCAGATGAAACTTCCCGTACGGCAGCAGCTCGCGCCATTCGAGGTGGCCGCTGGCCGTGACGCTGCCCGCGCCGGCGTGCGCCCCGCCGTTGAAATCCAGTCCGGTCTCGCTCAGGCGCGCATCCAGCTGCAGCTGGCGCAGGGCGAGGTTCA
>VBMV01000001.1 GCA_005878835.1 Gammaproteobacteria bacterium
CGTTCCGGAAACGCTGATCCCCGCGCTCGAGCGCCTCGAGCGGGGCGTGCGCGAGCACCTGCATGAGCGCGACTTTCAGGCGCAGCTCACCGAACAGCTCACCCGCTGGGTAGGCCGCCCCACGGCGCTCACGTTCGCGGCGCGCTTGTCGGCGCGCTGGGGCGCAAGGCTGTGGCTCAAGCGCGAGGACCTGGCGCACACCGGTGCGCACAAGATCAACAACGCGATCGGCCAGGCGCTGCTCGCGCAGCGCCTCGGCGCCAGGCGCATCGTTGCCGAGACCGGCGCCGGACAGCACGGCGTCGCCAGCGCCGCAGCGTGCGCGCGGCTGGGGCTGCCGTGCACGGTGTACATGGGCTCGATCGACATGGAGCGCCAGGCCCCCAACGTGGGGCGCATGCGCTTGCTGGGCGCCGAGGTCGTGCCCGTGACCAGCGGCGATCGCACCTTGCGCGCCGCCATCGACGAGGCACTGCGCGACTGGGTGTCCGATCCGCGCGATACCTATTACCTGCTCGGCTCGGTCGTGGGCCCGCATCCCTACCCCTACCTGGTGCGCGAGCTGCAGGCGGTGATCGGGCGCGAGGCGCGCGCGCAGATGCTCGCCGCGACGGGTGCTCTGCCGGATGCCCTCATCGCCTGCGTCGGCGGCGGTTCCAACTCCATGGGCACCTTCCACGCCTTCATTCCCGACGCCACGGTCGAGATCATCGGCGTCGAGGCGGGCGGGCGCGGCGCGGGCCTGGGCGAGAACGCCGCGACGCTCGCCTTCGGGCGGCCCGGCGTACTGCACGGCGCGTACTCGATGCTGCTGCAGAACGAAGACGGCCAGATCCGCGAGACGCATTCGGTGTCCGCGGGGCTCGACTATCCCGGTGTCGGCCCGGAGCACGCGCTGCTGTCGGCCATCGGACGCGTTCACTACCAGACCGCGGGCGACGCGGAGGCAGTCGCCGCAGTGCGCGCCCTGAGTGAATGCGAAGGGATCCTGCCGGCGCTCGAGAGCGCGCACGCCCTGGCGGGCGCGGAGCGCTGGGCACGGGCACACCCGGGCCGCTCGATGCTGGTCTGCCTCTCCGGCCGCGGCGACAAGGACATGTCGACTCTGCAGCAGACGCTTCTCGGGCCGCAGCCCTCATGAGCCCGCGCGAGCGCATCGCCCACGCCATCAAATCGGCCGCCGCCTCCGGTGAGCCGGCGCTGGTCGCCTATCTCACGGCAGGCTTTCCGCAGCGCGAGAAATTTCGCGAGCAGGTGCGGGCGCTGGCGGCCGCGGCCGATGCGGTCGAAGTGGGCGTGCCGTTCACCGATCCGATGGCCGACGGCGTCACCATCCAGCGCGCGAGCCTCGCAGCGCTCGCCCAGGGCGTGACCCTGAGGTGGATTCTCGCCGAGCTTGCCGCCATCGGCGCGCTGCGCGCCCCGCTGCTGCTCATGAGCTATCTGAATCCGCTGCTGGCCTTCGGTGTCGGGCGGCTGGCCGAGGCCGCCTCCCGCGCCGGCGTCAGCGGATTCATCGTGCCGGACCTGCCGCTCGATGAAAGCAGCGAGCTGCGCGCCGCGCTCGATGCGCGGCAGATCGCGCTGGTGCAGATGGTGACACCGGTCACCGAGCCGCAGCGCCTCGCGCAGCTGTGCGCGGGCAGCCAGGGATTCGTGTACGCCGTCACCATGACCGGCACGACCGGCAAGAACGTCGCCGTCCCGGATGAGGTGCTGGGCTATCTCGATCGCGTGCGCGCGAGCTCCCCGATCCCGGTGTGCGCCGGGTTCGGCATCCGCAGTCGCGAGCAGGTCGAGCGGCTGCGTGGGCACGTCGACGGGGTGGTGGTCGGCTCGGCGCTGGTGGAGGTGTTGGAGCGGGGGGAAGACCCCGCGGCGTGGCTGGGGAGGCTGCGCTCCGGCTAGGGCTAGAGCCAATTCTCCACGGACAGCCCGGGCACGCGCCGAAACTCACGTTCGTTGTTCGTCACGAGCGTGGCGCCCGTCCGACGTGCGTGTGCGGCAATCAGCAAATCGTAAGCGCCGATCGTCTTTCCCTTGGCCAAGAGGGTTGCTTTGATCTCCCCGAAGTCCTCACAGGCGTCGCACGGAAAGTCATCCGCTTGAAACAAGTTCAGGACATCGGTCAGTGCGCGTTTGTTCTCGTCCCGGAATTCCCCGTTCTCTACTCCAAAATGCACTTCCGACAAAGTGATCGCCGACAAGCGTAGCTCTCCGGGGGAACGGCCGGCCATACGGCGCGCAATGCGCTCGTAGCCGGGCTTGCGATTGATAAAGTAGATGAGGATGTCGGTATCGAACATCCAGATCATCGCCACTGCCTGCTCTGATCTTTCGGCTGCTGCCGCTTGATCTTGCCTTTGAACTGCCCGACTGCGGTCATGACCTGCTCGTAGGTGAGCCTGCTCGGAAGCAAGAGGACGCCGCTGCCCGAGCGCTTGATCTGCACCTCACTGCCGGCGAATCGAAATTCCTTGGGTAAGCGCACGGCCTGGCTGTTCCCGTGCTTGAATATCTTGGCGATCTTCATGAGAGTCCTCTAATAGATACGCGGAGTATATACGTTACGGCTCAGAAGAGTCGGGTTTCGCTCTTGCCCGCTGAATGCTGCAGCAGATTCGCCTATTCCACGGACCAGGAGGCCTGCGAGCTTTGCTTCCATTGGCGTCAAGTCAATCAACTCGCGGAAATTTGCCTATCATTGCCAAAGCGCCGATCCTCACGCGACTGATGAAGACCCTGACCATCGCCGCACGTTTCTGCGGGCCTGCGAGCTCTTCGAACGGTGGTTATTTCGCCGGGCTGGTGGCGACGCTCGCGTCCCGGACGCTGGCGGTGCGGCTGCTGAAGCCGCCACCGCTGGACACCGAGCTCGCCGTCAGGGAGCTCGCGGACGGTGCGCTGCAGGTCGTGCAGGGCGAAGAGCCGATCGGCGAGGCGCACCCCGCGCTGCTGGAGCTCGATGTTCCGCCCGCCCCGGACTATCTCCAGGCGGTGGAAGCCTCGCGTCGCTACGCGGGCTTTCGCTATCACCGCTTCCCCAGCTGCTTCGTGTGCGGCGTGCGGCGGGTGCGCGGGGACGGCCTGCGCATTTTCGCGGGCCCCATGCCCGAGCGCGGGGTGGTCGCGGCGCCCTGGGTTCCCGATGCCTCGCTCGATCTGGGTGATGGCAAGGTGCGCGCGGAGTTCATGTCGGCGGCGCTCGATTGTCCCGGTTACTACGCCGTCGCCGCCGATGACCGCATGATGCTGCTCGCGGAGCTCACCGCGCACGTGCACCGCCGCGTCCATATCGGCGAGGCTTGCACGGTGGTGGCCTGGGCGATCGGCTCGAGCGGCCGCAAGCACGAGGCCGGCACGGCGATCTTCGACGGCGAGGGCGAGTTGTGCGGCAAGGCGCGCGCGCTGTGGATCGAGCCGCGCGCTCCCCCCGCGAGCGCCTGAGGGCCGGGGCGCGCGGCGCACCCGCGACTCAGCCGCGGCTCAGGCGCATCATCGTCTCGGGGTAGCGCTCACCGGCGGTGGCGCCGGCCGGAAACACCGCCTCGATGGCGGCGAGGTCCTCGGCGTCGAGTTGCACCTCGAGCGCGCCGACGTTCTCCTCGAGGTTGCGCACCCGCCGTGTGCCGGGAATCGGCACGATGTGTTCTCCCTGCGCCAGTACCCAGGCAAGCGCCAGCTGCGCCGGCGTGCAGTCCTTCTCGCGCGCCAGCTCCCGCACCCTATCGACGAGGGCCAGATTGCGGCCGAAGTTCTCGCCCTGAAAGCGCGGGGTGCTGCGGCGATAGTCATCGGGCGCGAAGTCGTCGGGACTCTTGATGGCGCCGGTGAGGAAGCCGCGTCCGAGAGGGCTGTAGGGCACGAAACCGATGCCGAGACGCTCGCAGCTCTCCAGTACCCCGTCCTCGGGATCGCGCGTCCACAGCGAGTACTCGCTTTGCAGCGCGGTGATCGGATGCACGCGATGCGCGCGCTCGAGCGTCTGCGGGGTAACTTCCGAGAGCCCGAGGTAGCGCACCTTGCCGGCGTGCACCAGCTGCGCCATCGCGCCCACGGTATCCTCGATCGGCACGCTGCGGTCGACGCGGTGCAGGTAATACAGGTCGATGTGCGTCACGTTAAGGCGCTTCAGGCTCGCCTCGCACGCCTCGCGCACGTGCCTGGCCGCGTCCATATCGGCGAGGCTTGCACGGTGGTGGCCTGGGCGATCGGCTCGAGCGGCCGCAAGCACGAGGCCGGCACGGCGATCTTCGACGGCGAGGGCGAGTTGTGCGGCAAGGCGCGCGCGCTGTGGATCGAGCCGCGCGCTCCCCCCGCGAGCGCCTGAGGGCCGGGGCGCGCGGCGCACCCGCGACTCAGCCGCGGCTCAGGCGCATCATCGTCTCGGGGTAGCGCTCACCGGCGGTGGCGCCGGCCGGAAACACCGCCTCGATGGCGGCGAGGTCCTCGGCGTCGAGTTGCACCTCGAGCGCGCCGACGTTCTCCTCGAGGTTGCGCACCCGCCGTGTGCCGGGAATCGGCACGATGTGTTCTCCCTGCGCCAGTACCCAGGCAAGCGCCAGCTGCGCCGGCGTGCAGTCCTTCTCGCGCGCCAGCTCCCGCACCCTATCGACGAGGGCCAGATTGCGGCCGAAGTTCTCGCCCTGAAAGCGCGGGGTGCTGCGGCGATAGTCATCGGGCGCGAAGTCGTCGGGACTCTTGATGGCGCCGGTGAGGAAGCCGCGTCCGAGAGGGCTGTAGGGCACGAAACCGATGCCGAGACGCTCGCAGCTCTCCAGTACCCCGTCCTCGGGATCGCGCGTCCACAGCGAGTACTCGCTTTGCAGCGCGGTGATCGGATGCACGCGATGCGCGCGCTCGAGCGTCTGCGGGGTAACTTCCGAGAGCCCGAGGTAGCGCACCTTGCCGGCGTGCACCAGCTGCGCCATCGCGCCCACGGTATCCTCGATCGGCACGCTGCGGTCGACGCGGTGCAGGTAATACAGGTCGATGTGCGTCACGTTAAGGCGCTTCAGGCTCGCCTCGCACGCCTCGCGCACGTGCCTGGGGCTGCCGTCGATGGTGCGCGCGGTGGGATTGCCGCTGTCGCGCAGGAAGCCGAACTTGGTGGCGAGGAACACCCGCTCGCGCCTGCCGTGCAGGGCATGGCCGACGAGTACCTCGTTGGTATAGGGCCCGTAAGCGTCCGCGGTGTCCCAGAACGTGACCCCCCGCTCGAGCGCGCGATTCAGCGTGGCGAGCGACTCGGCGTCATCGTGCGCACCGTAGAACTCGCTCATGCCCATGCAGCCGAGGCCGAGTGCGGACACCTTGGGACCCTTGGGGCCGAGGGTGCGGGTTTGCATACCGATCACTCCTGACAGGACGCGGGGCAAGATGGATTCTGCGCCCGCCGGCGCGCCCGGGCGAATACGCATAAGATAGAGGCCCTCAGCGCCTCAGGCCGCAGGCGATGACACCGGCCCCGGCAGCGAGCAGCGCCCACCCCGGCCAGGGATCCGCGCGGCTGAGCGCGAGCCATAGCCCGGCGAAGGCGAGGCACAACGCCCCGAAGGCCAGGGTGTCGCGGCGACGCACGGCCCTGAGCTCCGCGAGGAGCTCCGCGATCCCGGGCGCGGGCGGGGCCGCGTGCTTGTCCGTTGCGGCGCGCTCGCGCTGCAGCCGGCTCTCGATGAACGCCGGGAGAGCCCGCGCCGTCGCGATGAGCTCCGGGGCGCGGGTGCGCAGCTCGCGCACCAGGGCGCGCACGCTGGTGCGCTCACGCATCCACTCGCGCAGGATCGGGCTCGCGGTGCTCCAGATGTCGAGCTCCGGATACAGCTCGCGTCCCAGGCCCTCCACGTTGAGCAGCGTCTTCTGCAGCAGCATGAGCTGCGGCTGGATCTGCATGTTGAAGCGCCGCGAGATCTCGAACAGGCGCAGCAGGATGCGCCCGAAGGAGATGTCCTTGAGCGGGCGGTCGAGGATCGGTTCGCACACGGTGCGCACCGCGGACTCCATCTCATCGACGCGCGTGTCCGGCGGCACCCAGCCGGACTGCAGGTGCAGCTGCGCGACGCGCCGGTAGTCGCGATCGAACACCGCCAGGAAGTTCTCCGCGAGGTACTGCTGATCGGCCGGATCGAGCGTGCCGACGATGCCGAAATCCACGGCCGCGTAGCGCGGCCGCTGCGGGTCATCGACCAGCACGAAGATGTTGCCGGGGTGCATGTCGGCGTGGAAGAAGTTGTGGCGGAACACCTGCGTGAAGAAGATGCGCACGCCGTTCTCGGCGAGCTGCGCAATGTCGGCGCCGGCGGCCTGGAGGCGCGAGCGCTCGCTGATCGGCACGCCGTGGATGCGCTCCATGACCATGACGTCGGTGCGGCAGTAATCCCAGTGCACCTCCGGCACGTACAGCAGCTCGGAAGCGGCGAAGTTGCGCTTCAGCTGCGAGGCGTTGGCCGCCTCGCGCATCAGGTCGAGCTCATCGAGTATGGTCTTGTGGTATTCCGCGACCAGCTCGCGCGGCCGCAGCCGCCGGCCCTCCGCCCAGTAGCGGTGCGCAAGATCGGCGAGCGCCTGCAGCACCTCCAGATCCCGCTCGATCACCGCGCGCATGCCCGGCCGCAGCACCTTGACCACGACCTCCGCGCCGCCGGGCAGGCGCGCGGCATGCACCTGTGCGATGGAGGCGGCGGCGAGCGGGGTCTCATCGAAGGCGTCGAACACCTGCGGGAGGG
>VBMV01000002.1:0-7903 GCA_005878835.1 Gammaproteobacteria bacterium
GGTTAAGAATTTCTGTTGAAGGAATGACCGTTGCATTTGATTGTCGGTCGCAGACGAATGAAGGCTGTTGTCCAGAGCCGGAGGGATGCCGGGTTGGAGCCAGCGCGGCTGCTGCGCAGCATCTCTCGAATGAGACGGCACATGGATTCGACAGCGTTGGTAGTGAGTGGCAGGCCTAAATTCGGGTGCGTGAAGTACGAGCGGTAGAGTGGCCAGTTACCCAGGAACTCGCGAACCGTTGTTTGGATCCGCAGCGTTCCACAGTCACCCCGCGATAATTGCCTCAGGCGCTTGAGCGTGCGAGACAAGCTTTGCCCGTCGGGCAGCTGCAGTGCATCACGCATGAGCCGGTGAATCTCGCCGCGCACCGGACCGCCGCGCAGCGCGTAGCGCACTGTGCGGCGAGGCGCCTGCAGTTTGAGCAGCAAATGGAAATGGCACAGCTGCAGCACCCACTGGTTCTGCTGAGCGATCTTGCGCATCCCAGGCAGATTGTCGACCACCAGTGCCCGTATACGGTGCCTGACACTCGGCGGGATGGCCGCCACGGCCTGTTGCCAGCGCGAAGCACCTTCTCTCCCCGGCAACAGCAGCGGATCCAGGAAGGTGGCGTAATCGCCTCGGCAAGGCTTGAGCGCGGTCAAGTACAGGACCCACGGTATTGCGTCGAACTCGAACCACAGGCCATCGGCCAGCAGCACGAGCGGTCCGCGCGGGAGCTTCTGTGGCGTGGGGCGCGCGACAAACCGTCGCAGCGCCTGGCGAAATCGGTACCGATACGCCGGCAAGGCCACGCCCGGACGCTTGGAGAAGAGTTGGCCGAGCGTGCAGCCCTGCACCAGTACTCGGTGTAGAGCGGCCGCTGAGGTTCGGTGAATCGGACGGCCTCGCCTTCTCGGCCGCACCGTCCAGGTGTGCCCACATTGCACGCACTGTCGGCGCCGCGAACCGAAACGCCGAAGCCGAGCTGCGCAGCAAGGGGATCTCGCATGCTTCGATTGCATGCATGCGAGTTACCCTGAAATCTGTGTGTTCTGCGGCCAAAAATCCGCCTCTAAGGCCTTATACGATCAACAGAATTACTTTACCCATCCCCAAAATGCGACTTCAAGTTAGCGAACTCCTCGGCGCTGAGCTCGAAGAGAAAATCGGCCGGGAAGCGGCTACGATTGCGTCGCACCCAGATGCGGATTCCGGCTTCGGCGACTAGCGGTCCTTGATTCTGGACAGGAACGTGAGCACGTGGTCCCACGCGTCGTAGGAGCCTTCGCAGTTGGCGTTCGGCAAACCGCCGGTCGCCTCGAAGTCCTTGGCTACCGGATGAAACACGAATGACGAGAGGGGTCCACCGTAGCCGACTCGGGTGATCATGTGCCCGGCGCCGGGATATACGTGCACCTCGGCCGACTCCGGCCTGCCATGGGCGGCGAGACGCTCGCGAATCCGCTCGGCACCGATGAACGACGGCCACATCTGATCGGCACCCGCGCCGATCGCCAGCACCGGGCCCCTCATCTTCTCAAACGGGATACCCACCGCGGCGGCAACCTTGGGATCGCTCCAGGTCTTCAGGTAGTACGGTGTCCCGATGAAGCCCGGCGGCTTGAGCGCGTGCATGGCGTCGGCGGCGTTGTTGGAGTCCGTCTCGCCCTGGTCGGCCGCCAACGGCTTGCCGCCGAGGGTCCACGCCGCCTCGAGCTGCGTCACACCCGGCGCGAAGGCACCGTTGCTGAGGTGCGAAGGGACGTAGAGGACGGCGGCGGCGAAGTCCTGGGGAAAATAACTGGCCGCGAGACCGGCGCCTTCCGATCCGCGCGAGGTGCCCATGACGGCCACGCGCTTCGCGCCCGTGTGTTGCTCAAGCCACTGCGCCCCGGCGCGAATGCTCTCGAGAGGTATGGCGCGCAGCGTCGACGGCAGGTCCTGGTACGCGAAGAGTCCCTGCGCCAGGGCGGGATGGCCGTGAGCGGCGAGGAGCGCTGCCTGCGCACGCGGCAGCCCACCGCCCGAGCCCGCGAGCACCACCACCGGCACCTGCGCAGCAACACCGGCAGGCGGAGAATAGAGCACGGCGCGAACGCCTCCGGGAGCGGTGACCTCCTGCGTCGCGGCGGGCGGCCCGAAGCTCCGCACTGCAGTCGCCGATGCGACTAGCTTGCCGTCGATGCTGGCGCTGAGCGCCACGCGATACTCGCCCGTCACCTCGAGCTCAGGCGCCGTTCCCATCTCGGGATGACTCGGGAGCCCGGCGATGTACGCAGTCAGTTTGTCGGGGGCCACCGGCAACGCCGAGCACCAGAGGCCGTGCGGGCTCACTCCCTCGTAACTGCCGCTCAGCGAAGGTGAGAGATCGACGTCTACGGTGCCACTGGCGTCGGCGATGTACTCGCCGACCGCCGTCCAGGTGCGCCCGCGCGCATCGGGCCGCGAGGCGCTGAGTGTGACGCGCGCGCCGGGCAACACGTTGTGCAGCTCAACGTGGAAGGGCGCGTCGATCAACCCCGAGTGGGGTGTCACGGTCAACCGCGCGGGGTTTGCCGCGCCGAGCGCCCCGCTGGCGATGGCCGCCAGTGCGGCGAAACCCAACCTCCGGTTCATGCTGTTCGTGAATACAGGTCGATGGACCTGGTCGCCGCAAGCGCTCGCAATCCCGGACGGACCAGGAGCGCCACCAACCCCGCCGCCGCGGTCGCGACGCCGAGCACGAGGAAGTAGCGGCCCTGCCCCAAGGACTCCGCGAAGGTACCGACCTGCCCGGCGAGATAACCCCCTAACCCTAAGGTCATGGCATAGAAGGCGCCCATCACTGCGGAGACGATACGCTGCGGCGCGAGTCGATACACCAGGCCGTAGGTCACGGTCCAGGCCGCCACTTCGCCCGTGGCCTGGATCCAGATGCCGAGCGCCGGCAGAAACCAACCGGATTTTGTTGCTCCGGCGTGCGGCCAGGCGGCGATGGCGAAGAGCAGCAGCCCCGCCGCACCCAGGAACAACGCCAGGGCGTACTTGACCAGGTTATCGGGCTCCCGGCGGCGGCGCGCCAGCGCTCCCCACAAGGCGGCGAAGACCGGTGCGGCCAGTATCAGAGCCGCCGATTCGATCGACGTGAACCACTGGGTGGGAATTTCAAAAGCGTTCACGTGTCGGTTGACGCTGCGCTCGAGAAACAGCGACATCGTTCCCCAGAGCTGAAATGAGCCGATCGAGTAGACCAGAAGCAGCAGAGCGAATACCGCGAGGATGAAGAGACGCACTCCGGACCCGGCGGTGTCCGCCGGCGCCGCTGCCGCAGACTTGCCCTGCACACTCGGCGCGCGCGGATTCAGGTACCGGTGACCGAAGCTCAGATAGGCCACGAGCGCGATCCCCATGGCGATCGCGGACACCCCGAACGCCGGTGCCCATCCATTGGCGGCCGCCACGGAACCGGCGGCCACTCCCGCCACGAGGCCGCCCAGATTGATACCCGCGTAGTAGTAGGCATACGCGGGTTCCCGACGCGTGTCCGCTCCCGAGAACGTATCCCCGAGAGCGACCACCAGGGTCGACTTGATCAACGAGTTACCCGCGATGAGTGCGATGATCGAAATCCAGAAGCCCGCCGAAACCGACACGTACGCGCTGCGCAGGGCGGTGGGCAGGCCATCCGGGATGCTCCAGAGCCCCATCGGAGCCTCAACCGGACTCACACGCGTCATGAAGACCACCGCCGTCAGGAGCAGGTAGGCACCGAACATGAGCGTGCCCCCGACGGTGAGCGCCCGGCGATGGCCGAGCAAGCGGTCGGCAATCCAGCCGCCCACCACCGGCAGCGCATACATCAGGCCGCTGAAGATTCCCAAGAGGGTCAGCGCCGGCTTGTCCTCCCAGGCGAACCCGCCCGCCGCGCGGCTGGCCGAGAGAAACAGAGCCAGCAACGAGACCATCGAATAGAAGCCGACGCGCTCGCAGAACTCGAACCCGATGACCAGTTGTGCGCCGCGTGGGAAATGCCAGGGGCGCGCACTCGCAGCCGACCGGGCTTCCTCAAGTCCCGCGGCCACTAGCGAGGTGCGCCGTGCGCGCAATGTACGCGGAAAGAGGAGCCGATGATCATGCGAGTACGCCTTAGCGTCGGCATCGAGGTGCCCGAATGCTGGCACACCTCGAGGCCCGCTGTGAAATCCGAGCGGGAATTGCAAGCCGCCTCGGTTCCGTCGAGACTCGCGGCGTCGATCGGCCGAGCCGGGGTCGTAAGCACCCCGGCGCATCGCCCCGCAGAGCGCATCGCATGACAAACGACAACAGCATGACTCGCCGTCAGTTCGTAGCTCAGACGGCCGCGGCGGTGGCCCTCAGCGGATCAGGTGCACCGGGGCAGGCCCACGCCGCGCCGCTGAAAGAGACCCTGCTCGCACTCACGGCGACTCAGGCGGCGCGCGCACTCAGGCGCGGCGAAATCAGCGCCGAGAGCTATGCGAGTGCGCTACTCGCCCAGTGTAAACGGGGTGCGAGCCTCAACGCCTTCATTACGCTGAGGCGGGACCGCGTGCTGGAGGCCGCGCGCGCCTGCGATCGCAAGCGGACCGCCGGCGCCAAGCTCGGCCCCCTGCACGGCCTGCCGATCCCGATCAAGGACAGCGTCAATACGAAGGACCTCCCGACCACTGCGGGAACACCGGCGCTCAGGAACTTCCAGCCGAGCGAGGATGCGCCCCTGGTACGGGCGTTGCGCGAAGCGGGCGCCATCGTGCTCGGCAAGACCAATCTGCATGAGCTCTCCTACGGCTACACGAGCAACAACCACGCCTTCGGCGCAATCCACAATCCCTACGACACGACGTGCATACCCGGAGGCAGCAGCGGTGGCACGGCCGCAGCGATCGCCTACCACATGGCGCCGCTCGGTGTTGCCGAGGACACGGAAGGATCGATCCGGGTGCCCGCGGCCCTCTGTGGGCTCGCGGGCTTTCGCCCCACCACCGGCCGGTACCCGACGCACGCCTGTGCGCCGATTTCGCCGCTCTTCGACCAGGTCGGGCCACACGCGCGGTCGGTCGCCGATCTGCTGCTGTTCGACGCGGCGCTCGGCGGTGGTCAAGCGACCGCATCCACGAAACTTATGAAGGGTGTACGCCTCGGAGTCATCCGGTCCTTCTGGTTCTCGGGGCTGGACGCCGAGACCGAGCGGGTGACGAACGCTGCCCTCGCGAGACTTACGGCCGTCGGAGTCGAGCTCGTCGAAGGCGAGCTCCCGGAGCTCAAGCGCCTGATCGAACTCACGACGGATCCCGTGCAGAATCATGACGTCAAGCCGTCATTGACGCGCTATCTGGCCGAGTTCCACAGCGGCGTGACCTTCGAGCAGCTCCTCGCCCAGTCGAGCCCCGACGTGCGGAAGATGATCGAGCCCGCGGTGACGCCCGGCAGCCACGACTTCGTACCCGATTCGCAGTACGACGAAATAGTGAGAGTTCACCTGCCGGCGCTGCGCACGATGTACCGCGACTACTTCGCTCGCAGCGGCGTTGCCGCGATCGTGTTCCCGGCAACGATGCTTCCCGCCCCGAAAATCGGCGAGGAAGACATGGAAGTGGAGGTGCGGGGACGGCGGATGCCGCTCGATGAGGCCATGGCCCGCAACATCGCTCCAGGCAGCACTGCAGGACTCCCGGGGCTCGTGTTGCCAGCCGGACTGACGACGAGTGGACTGCCGGTGGCGCTCGAATTCGACGGCCCGTCCGGCGCCGACCGCAAAATGCTCGAACTCGGGCTGGCCCTCGAGGCTGCACTGGGGAAATTGCCGCCGCCGCCGGGCGCACTCGCGCCTACAGCAGCGCAATCAGCTGCTTCGTGATCTCATTAGACCTGCTTGGCGACGTCGTCCGGCGGTCCCAGCTACCCCCCTGCGGTCGCCGAACTTCCGGCTGGAAGTTCCCAGAAGGGTGCGAGTCACTTCGACAGATCACGAAACAGCGACAGCAGATAAGTCAGCGAGGTCGGAATATCGTCCACCGGTATGCGCTCGTTAAGCCCGTGGCTGAACCGGTCAGCGTCCTTTATGAAAAGCGGGCTGACCCCGTAACTGGGTATGTGTTCGTTGCGAAACCACATGCTGTCGCTCGCACCCGCTGACATTGTGGGGAACACAGCAACTTCAGGATAGCTCATATGGACCGCCCTGGTGATCGCGGCCGCCACGTCGGCACGCACAGGCGAGGCCTCAGTTGCCACACTGCCCTCTGAGATGTCTTTGAATTGAATCGCCGCATCCCCTGCCGCGCGTTGCAGTTCGGCCATGATTTCGGCACGCGTATGACCCGGGAATATGCGGCAGTTGATATCGGCCGTGACCCGCTGCGGGAGCGCATTGAGCGCATGACCGCCTTTGATCATGGTAGCGACGCAAGTCGTGCCGATCTTGCCCACGGTCTGAGGATTCGCTCTCAATACCGCAATCGCTTGCGAATCGGAGGGGTCCGCCGCGAAGGCGCGCATTGCGGCGGCGACCCCGGACGACTCGTAGCGCGCTGCCGCCGTGAAGTAGGCGCGGGTCAACTCGCTCAGCTCCGGCTTGAACTTGTATTCCCCAATGCGCACGAGCCCGGCGGACATCTCGTTGATGGCATTCGGCTCGTACGGCCGCGAGCTATGGCCACCTGGCGAGGTCACAGTCAGCTCAAAGTCCGCGTAGGTCTTCTCGGCTCCGGACCAGGTGAAGTACTGCGGCTTGCCCTGCGGGTCCAGCTGCCCGCCAGTGCCATCGACGTTCAGCACCATCTCGGAGTTCGAGAGCGCACTGGCGATCATCTGCGTCGTCTTCATCGTCGTCTCTTCGTCCCCCGAAAACTCGAGGACGATTTCGCGACGCGGCCTGTACCCCTGCCGCTTCAATTCGATGAGTGCAGCCACGGCCAATGCGTCGTCCAACTTCATGTCGCTGGCGCCTCGGCCGAACAGCAGGCCGTTCTCGACTATCGGCGTAAAGGGATCGCGCTCCCAGTCGGATGGCCTGGCTTCGACGACGTCCATGTGTCCCGAGATTACGATCGGCTTGAGCTTCGGATCGGACCCCTTCCAGCGTGCGATGAGAAAGGCGGTGTCATCGACCGGCGTAATCGTCACGTCCTCGTCGGCGAAACCGCCGGCCACGAGCGCGGACTTGAACAGGGAGGCCACTTCTGGCGTCTGGTTTCCCGGCCCCCGAACCGAGCGTAGTGCAATGGCTCGTTTGGCCAGTTCCAACGCCTGAGCTCCGGCTTGACCATGGTCCAGAGATTTTGCGTTGGAGATCGACAGCCCCATGACTGCTGCGAAGGCGACCTGTACTGCTGCCAATGCGCGCATTGACCTGCTCCTGGCTTACCGACGTACGTATCGTTTCAGATACCTCGCACGTTTGCACTTCTACGCGGTTCGCTTGGCGGGCTGCTTGGCTATCGTCCTGGCCTTCGTCCCGGTTGCCTTTTGGCGGTCCCTGACCAAACCGCCGAGGAACTCACTAAACGGTCGTGCGTTCTGACCGACGCTCGCGGCTTCGAGCGCCTTGAGGTAATCGTGGCGACGCTCAACAGGAACGACCGTCCAGGGATAGCCCCCGGACGCCAGCATCAGATTCATGAGAAACCGGCCCATCCGACCGTTTCCGTCCATGTAGGGATGGATATAGACGAACATAAAGTGCCCGAGTACGGCACGAACGCCTGCATCGGGCTCTGCTCTCAGCAACTCGATCAGCTCGGGCATCGTGTCGCGCACGGCTTCGGGTTTCGGAGGCACGTGCTTGGAACGGCGGATGTAGACCTGTCCGGAGCGGTAACCGGCGAGATCGGCGGCTGACAGGATGCCAGCGCTGACGCCGGGAGCGAACAACGCCCGGTACCAGGCTGCATGGTCTCGTTCGAAGACGCGCCCCGCGTTGGCG
>VBMV01000002.1:7977-13738 GCA_005878835.1 Gammaproteobacteria bacterium
GGCCCCGCTGCGAATGCGTTCGATGAGCTCACGGCTCACCCGGTAGCCCTCGATCGACAATGAGTGGTAGGCGTCTTCGACGTAGATCTCGTCGACGGCCTTCAGGTACGCCTCCGTGCCCTTGGGAATTCCAGGCGTCTCAGGGAATGTCTCCAACACGACCTCTCGCATCAGCTGCCACGACAGGCGCACGCGAATCACATACGGAGACAGTGCGCGTGGAGGATGTGCGAAGGGCGCCGGAGAATCGAAAGGATCTCTTTCACGGACGTCATAGCCCGCAGCGCGCATGGCCTGAATGATCTCATCAGCGATCCGTTTGCGGCCGATGTTGCGGAAGGCGCCCGCCAAACGGCCGGCCACGACGGAGTGGCCGCCCGAGAGCAGCATAGTGAGTACCTCAGAAGCATCGCGCACCATGGCAAGTGCGGTGCGGGCTTCCGTGGCGTTTCGCGTGAAGAGTCCAGCCCCGACGGCCACGAGCGCTGCCGGGAGCGAGAAGAGACGCAGGCCGTCGACGATCGCTTCCCGCCCTTCGGATGGCAGGGGAGCGCGGACTTCCAAGAGCGAGGTATCGTGAGCGAGGGCGGTGACCTTGTTGCGCGCCCTCGGTGAGCGCACGAGCAGCTGTCGCGGGACAGTCCGGTTGCCCGTGTGGATGAAAAGTGATTGCTCCGGTGAGAGTGACCAGTTCTCCTTGAAACGCACGGTGAGGTACGCGGCGCAGAAATCCCAGAATGAGGCATACCAAGTGGTGCTCTCACCCCCCGCTTCATCAGGTCGTGAGGGGATGTACCAGCCCTTCATCACTTCCTGCAGAAAGCCGCCTTTGACGAGGCGCTCGCGGTGGATGCGGCTCAGATCGGATGAGCGTATAGCGAGGACGCCTTGCTTTTGCAGCGTCTGGAGGGCCTCAAGAGAGTCAGCTAGTTTTTGTTGCGGGGTCGCCATGCGAAGCCGGGCGCCAGGCCGGGCGGTTCGTATCTACGTTAGCTTATTATGCCGTGCCTTTACTAGCTTATTCGGCTGTCTCAAAACTAGCCTATTGTGTCGTACTATCACTAGCTTATTCAGCTCAACGCTCATGCAACCTGCGATGCGCTTGCGGGAAAGCGGCGGCTCCGGCCCGACGCTGCTTGGTATCTACGCGCAGCGTATAGTTGTGCATAATACGTATTATGCTTATAATACGCATCTTCCGAAGAGTACAGGATTATGAGCACAGACGACAAAGTCACCGTCAGCGCAGCGGAGTTTCACCGCAACGTCGGTGTATATCAGGACATCGCGTTGACGAAGCCCGTCACCATTACGAAGAACGGTCGCGAACGCACGGTGCTTCTGTCGGCGCAGGAGTATGCGCGCCTGAAGCGCCGCGACCGCCGAGTAATTGCCGCCGGTGAGCTGTCTGAACGCCAGGTCGACGCCATTCGCAACGCCCGAGTCCCGGATCGGTACGCTGATCTCGATAAAGAAATCAAAGACTGAAAGCTGTGACGTTTCCGGAACCGTACCCCGGTCTGGTCATTCGCTATTCCTATCTCTGGAGGCGGGAGCACGAAGGGGGGCGCGAAGAGGGAGCAAAGGACCGGCCCTGCGCCATTATCATGGCCGTGACGGACGAAGACGGCGAATGGGAGGTGTTGGTCCTGCCCATAACACACAGCCCTCCGCCGGATCCAGCCGATGCCATCGAGATCCCAACGGAGACCAACAAGCGCCTTGGACTCGATGTCGACAGGTCCTGGATCGTGATCACGGAAGCGAACGAATTCCTGTGGCCTGGTCCCGATCTTCGGCCCGTCCGCGCAGGCGACGCCGCAACGATCGCCTACGGCCCGTTGCCTCCCCGGTTCTTCGCTCGGGTGCGCGAGAGGTTCCTCGAGCGCGACCGGCGTGAAAAGTCCGCGCGCATCAAGCGCACCCAATAGGAGTCTGCCGCCAGTGCCCGACGCTCGCCCTGGTGAATCTCGAGCCAGGTCCGCGGGTGATCCTGGCGCCATGGCGACAGCAACGAGGCTAGCAATCGAAATCCGGGTCTATTCGCGCCCGGGCCCCTTGAGGTAGTACTCGAGGGCTTCATCGACGTCGTGGTTGGCTCGCTCACGGGGACGATCGGCTTGCCGATCACCGCCGGGCGCCCGTTGTGCGGGCCGCCCGCACCCGCGTACGAAGTCTCTTGAAGTAGGCTGAATCAGCCGGTGCGGCGGCCTTGGAAGCTGCGCCCGCGAGCAGAAGCTCACGCAGGTGTAACCGCTCCCGATCCTCACGGATCAGTTCGCGCACGTATTCGCTGCTCGTGCCGTAACCGCGCTTGACCTGTTCGTCAACAAAGTCCCTAAGCGCATCGGGTAGAGAAATGTTCATCGTGCCCATGTCGCACGCACAGGCCGACTTGGCAAAATTTGGCGAGTCAAAGATTGGCGGCGGTGACCCTGCGGCCCGCGGATTTCATCGCTGCCTCGATCGCGGCGATGTCGATCTTCTTCATTCCCATCATCGCCTCGAACGCACGCTTGGCGGCTGCCCGATCCTGACTGGTCGTCGCTTCCAGGAGTGCACGCGGGGTGATCTGCCAGGACAAGCCCCATCGGTCCTTGCACCACCCGCACGCGCTTTCGGCTCCGCCGTTGCCGACGATCGCATTCCAGTAACGATCGGTCTCGGCCTGGTCCTCGGTGATGACCTGGAACGAGAAGGCTTCGCTGTGTTTGAAAGCGGGGCCGCCGTTCAGGCCGAGACAGGGTATTCCCAGCACCGTGAACTCGACCGTCAGCACCTGTCCCTGCTTGCCAGCCGGGTAATCGCCGGGGGCGTGATGGACAGCGGTGACGGCGCTGTTTGGAAAGGTCCGGGCGTAAAACCCGGCGGCATCTTCTGCGGTGCCGTCGTACCAAAGGCAAATCACGTTCTTGGCCATCGTCTGTCGCTCCTCATTCGGGGTCGCTGCACCCGTCCCAAGTATGACGAAAGAATGCCACGGAAATCGACGGCGGACCTGAAGCGGTGTTACGGTCGCGGTCCCGCTCCTTCAGCGCAGCACGATAACGTCGTTCCGCCGGCACACCGGCCTTCAGGCCCATGTATCGTGCATGCGATTGTGCTCCGCAAGCGCATGGACGTCGAAGAAGTCCCGCATGCGGCTGTTGACCTCGCCCAACGCAGCCATGGCGTGCAGCTTCGCGGCAGGAATCGGCTAAGCTAACAGGGGCTGCCGGTGTTTTGGCAAGGTGGGACATCGGCCGCCGGGGGAACCCATGTCGGCGGCGCTGGTGATCGTCTATGCCTGCCTCGCGGCCGTCGAGGTCGCCGTCGTCGTCGGCTGGGTGGTCGCGACGCGCAAGCACCACTGGCCAGTCCGCCCCTTGACCGGTGACGTCGTGATCGGCGGCGTGACGAGCTTCCTCGACACGCTTGGCATCGGGAACTACGCGCAGATCACGGCGTTGTTCAAGCTGCGCGGGTACCCGCCGGACGAACTGATCCCGGGGACGCTGAACGTCGGTAATGCCGTGGGGATCCTCTTCAGCGCGGCGCTCTTCATCACGGCGGTCCAGGTCGAACCCACGCTCCTGATGGCGATGGTCACAAGTGCCGGGGCGGGCGCCTGGATCGGCGCCGGCATCGTCAGCCGAATGCGTCGCCGCTTGATCCAAGTGTTCATGGGCGTGGCTCTGCTACTCGCCGCCGGATTCTTCACGATGACCAACCTCGGCGTCATCCCGCCGACCGGTTCGGCGATGGGGCTCGCGGGCTGGCGGTTCGCCTTGGCGGCGGTGGCAAATTTCGTCCTCGGCGCGCTCATGTGCGTCGGCATCGGCAACTATGCGCCCTCGATGGCGCTGCTCGCATTCCTCGGAATGCACCCGATCGCCGCCTACCCGATCATGATGGCGAGCGACGGCGTGTTGATCCCGGTGGCGAGTCTCGGCTTCCTGCGCTCCGGCCGCTTTGCACCCGCGGTCGCGGTCGGGCTCACGCTCGGCGGAATCGCCGGCACGATCGCCGCGTTCCCGCTCGTGAAGATGCTCGGCGATCACCTCACGCTGATGCGCTGGGTGGTCACGGGCGTCATCGGGTATGCGGCCATCGCCATGCTCCGCTCCGCCCGGGCGTCCCAGCCCGACGCGCCGGTGCCGACCGTGCCCGAATAGCATTCTGCCAAAGCCGCGGACGCGTACCGACTCTGACAGTCTGGTGCTCTACCAACGGCTTACAAATCGAGTCAGGTCACAAACCACCGGTCTGCTCAAGTCCGTTGACGCTCCTTAGCATCTGCGCGCAGCACGGGGAGCGATTCGGGCGGGACGAGCAACTCGATACTGCGCGCGACGCCGGGCTTGCGCCGGATCGGGCCGATGCGCGGCATCGATGGCCTTGACCGTTGACGCCGCGCTGGATGAGCGGCAGACTGGCGTTGCGTTCAGGTGCTCGTAGACCTCATGGTCGCACGAGTGAAACGGGAAGCCGGTGAAGCCGACGAAGGCCAATCCGGCGCTGCCCCCGCAACGGTAAGTGAGTAAAAGCCGAGTCACGATGCCACTGCGCTTCGGCGTGGGAAGGCGACCCGGCAGGATAGTTCCACTCACGAGCCCGTAGACCGACCTGCGGCGCAGAGGCACGTGTTGCGGTGGGCAGCATCGGTGTGGAGCGGCCGGTGTCCCTGCACTGCGCACACTCTGCATCACTTCCCATCCTCCACGTCGATCGGTCCGACACATGCACGGCGGGTGCATGGAGGGTGGGATGGCATTCTTGCGTACGCTCCGCGGTGCCGTGCGGGTCTGCGTTCTTGACGCTCTCGCGACATTCCCACCAGCCAGCGCCGGTGCACAGGCGCAGAGCGACGCGGCCACCGTCGTCGTCACGGCCACACGCACAAATCAGTCGATCGACGATGCGCTCAGCGCGGTGACGATCATCACCCGAGCAGAGATCGAGGCGCGCCAGGCGACGTCGGTACAGGAGCTGCTGACCGGCGAGGCAGGCGTGCAAATTTCAAACAATGGGGGCCTCGGCAAGGCGACCGCGCTCTTCCTGCGCGGCACCGACGCGGACCAGGTGCTGGTTCTGATCGACGGCGTCAAACTCACGTCGGCTACGCTCGGCACGACGGCCTTCGAGTACCTGCCGGTCGAGGAGATTGACCGGATCGAAATTGTCCGGGGTCCCCGCTCGAGCCTCTATGGCTCAGAGGCGGTCGGCGGGGTTATCCAGATCTTCACTCGCCGCGGACGAGGCGAGCCACAGCTGACGGCCAGCGCAGGCGGCGGCAGCCATAACACGAAAAATGCCAGCGCCGGTTTCTCCGGGAGCACGAGCGGCCTTTCCTACAGCGCCTCGAGTTCCTACCTCGGCAGCGATGGCTATGCGTCGTGCCGCGGCACACCCGTTGCGCCGGGTGGGGGTTGCTTTACATTCGATTTCACGCCCGACGGCTTTCACAGCGCCTCGCAGTCCGCTCGGATCGGATACGACTTCAGCGACACGGCGAACGTCGAGGTCACAGCGCTGCGTGCCCAGGGAGGGACCCGCTTCGCCGGGACGTTCGTCAATCACGAGAGCTTCGTCCAGCAGACTGCGGGCGTGACGGGGCGATGGTCGCCCCTGCCCTCACTGCACTTGACGATGCGCGCCGGCCAGTCGCGGGACGAGGCGAGGGATGACCTCAATTCCGTCCCGCAGAGCAGGTTCGACACCCTTCATTCCCAAGGCACCCTGCAGGCCGACTGGCAGCCGGCACCGCAGCACCTGCTGACAC
>VBMV01000067.1 GCA_005878835.1 Gammaproteobacteria bacterium
GAATGGTGGGCGGTACTGGGATCGAACCAGTGGCCCCTGCCGTGTGAAAGCAGTGCTCTACCGCTGAGCTAACCGCCCATTTTGGGGAGCGGGAAGTCTAGCGACCGTCGGAATCCGAGGCAAATCACCACTCAGCACCACGTGGGTGTCTGCACCGCCGGCGTTCGCGGCGGCTGCGGGCCCTCCCGGCGGGCGTACCGGGACAGCCCTTGGTAACATGCGCGCCCCTCACAATGGCGGACAGGTCGGCAGGTCCACATGACAGTCGTCACGCGCTTTGCACCTAGTCCCACCGGGCTGCTGCACGTCGGCGGCGCGCGCACGGCGCTGTTCTGCTGGCTGTACGCGCGGCGCACCGGCGGCAGGTTCATTCTGCGTATCGAGGACACGGACCGGGAGCGCTCCACAGCGGAGGCGGTGCGGGTGATCCTCGAGGGCATGGCCTGGCTCGGGCTCGACGCGGACGAGGGCCCTTACTATCAAACGCAGCGTTTCGATCGTTACGGCGAGATCATCCGGGGCATGCTGCAGGCGGGCACCGCCTATCACTGTTACTGCACGAAGCAGGAGCTGGATGCCCTGCGCGAGCAGCAGATCGCGCGCAAGGAAAAGCCGCGCTACCCCGGAATCTGCCGCGAGCGGCGCGAGCCGCGCCCGGGAATCGATCCGGTCGTGCGTTTTCGCAATCCCGTGGATGGCATGGTGGTGGTGCAGGACCTGGTGCACGGGCCGGTGGCGTTCCAGAACGCGGAGCTCGATGACCTGATCATCGCGCGCTCGGACGGCACGCCGACCTACAACTTCTGCGTGGTGGTCGACGACATGGACATGCAGGTCACGCACGTCATCCGCGGCGATGATCACCTCAACAATACGCCGCGGCAGATGAACATGCTGCAGGCGCTCGGCGCCACCCTGCCGCTCTACGCGCACGTCCCCATGATCCTCGGGCCCGATGGCACCAAGCTCTCCAAGCGCCACGGCGCGGTGAGCGTGCTGCAGTACGAGGAGGAGGGCTACCTCCCGGATGCACTCCTTAATTATCTCGTGCGCCTGGGCTGGTCGCACGGCGACCAGGAGGTGTTCACGCGCGCGGAGATGATCGCCGCCTTCGACATCCATGACGTCAACAAGGCGGCATCGGCCTTCAACCCCGAGAAGCTGTTGTGGCTGAATCAGCAGCACATGGTGCGCGGGGAACCCGCGGCGCTCGTGCCGCACCTGCGCGCGCAGCTGCGCCGCCTGGGGTTGGACAGCGCCGATCAGCGCCTGCTCGAGGGCGTGATCCTAGCGCAGCGCGAGCGCGCCAAGACCCTCAAGGAGATGGCGCAGAACAGCCGCTTCTTCTTCGTCGACCGCATCGAGCTGGATCCCAAGGCGGCCGCCAAGCATCTCGGCGGCGATGCTATGGCCACGGTGGCGAGAGTCCGCGAGCGGCTCGCCGGCTTGCCCGACTGGAGCGCCGCGACGATTCATGCCGCACTCAACGAGCTGGCGACGCAGCTGAACAGCGGACTCGGCAGGATCGCTCAGCCGGTGCGCGTCGCGGTGACCGGCACGGCGGTGTCGCCGCCGATCGATGCGACACTGGCGTTACTCGGGCGCGAGCGCACGCTCGCGCGCCTGGATGCGGTGCTGGGCAAACTACCGCCTGGTTCGGCTTGAATGAAACCGCCACCACCGCCAGGGCGGCCAGCCCTGGCGCTCGCGTGAGCGGGGCTTACGTGACGCGCCCGGCCGTCCCGTTGTAGTAGCTGCCGACGGTTTCGATCGCGGCTCGCACCAGCTCGCGCTCGTCTTCGCTCAGGTAAGGGTTCCAGATATCGAAGATCAGGATCGCCCGCGGCGTGTCGGAGCCGTTCCAGGCTTCGTGCTCGATGGTGTCGTCGAACACCCACGCCTTGCCGGGAATCCACTCGCGGGTCTCGCTGCCGACGCGAAAACCGCAGTCCCGAGGCACGATCAGCGGCAGGTGCACGGTCAGGCGCGCGTTCGTGACCCCGGTGTGCGGCGGTATGTGCGTGCGCGCCTCGAGTATCGAAAAAAACGCGTTCGGCCCGTGCTCGGCCACGTCGCACTGAGGTGCGCTTTGCAGCACTTGCGCGGTGCGCGGACATCGCGCCAGATGCTCCGGCTGCGCCACGCCTTCGTTCCACAGGAAGTACGCGCTCCAGCGGCGCGACTTGTTGAGCTCCCGCCATTGGTCGAGCGGCACGCCCTCGGGATAGGACACGTAGGGCTGGAGCCCCGCCTGGTCGGAGCTCAGCACCGTGGTGAGCTCGCCGCGGATCTCATCCGTTGCGGCCTCGATCGCACCCAGCCAGGGGAATTCCACACCGTCGAAGTACTCCGGCGTCGGCAGGTCCGGAAAGTACAGGAACGTCGGCTGCGGCACGTAGCGGCTGCGCTTGCCGGTCAAGAGCTCAATGCACTTCTCGACACGCCGGTAGGGGCCGCCACCGCGCTGTGCGCGGATGGTGGCGAGCCGCTCCTCGATCGTGCCAGCGAGCGCGGCATCGTCCCGGCGCACCGCGGCGCGTGCGAGCTCCAGCGCCGCCCGCACGCTTTCCGGCGGCGTCACCTCGGGTGGCACGATCGCCAGGGCGTTGCGATAGATCCGCGCCGCGCCACGCGCATCGCCGCGACCCTCGATCAGGGCGCCCTTCTGCAGGATCGCAGTGAGATGCCGGGGCTCGAGCGCGAGCGCCCGCTCGATGGCCACCATCTCCTCGTGCGGGAGGCGCAGCGCGTGCAGGCTCGAGGCCAGGTTTGTCCACAATGCCGGATGGTTCGGGTCCGCGGCGGTCGCGCGCTGGAACAGCTCCCGGGCCTTGGCGGCCTCCCCACGCTGCATCATGCGCAGCCCCTGCTCATTCAGCAGCGCCGGGTGTCCCGGCACGGCCTGCGCCGCGCGCGCGAGCAGCTCGTCGGCCTCGCTGCCGCGGCCGGCGGCTGCCGCTGCCTTGGCCGCCTGGATCATCCGCAGGATGGCGGCCTGGTCAGGGGCCGCGGTACTGGCGTTGCTCAGAGATTCCCCGCAACTTTCAGCCTCGTGGTTTGCGATTCTAGCCCGGGCGGCCTCCTTCGAAGGCAAGCACGCGCGCAGCGGGTGCATACCGCGGCGGGGTGATCGCTCCGGTTCCCGCGACGCTTGACAAGCCCGGAGGCCGTGCGTAGCGTCCCGCCGCTTCGCGTGGGGCCATAGCTCAGCTGGGAGAGCGCTTGCATGGCATGCAAGAGGTCGGCGGTTCGATCCCGCCTGGCTCCACCAACCCCAAGATACCCGCCACTCGGGGCCCGCAACCCCGCGCACCCACGCTGAGGCTCGCGCGGGGCCGGGTAGCCGGCGATGCGCGTAGGCCCTTTGTTGACAATTTACAACAGATGCGCCGGCTGCCGCAGGCAAAGGCGACTCGTTTTGCTGCGTAATTGATACAGCATTTGCCTGCCGCGTTCCTCCGGTGCTAGCCTGAACTTTAAGTAAAGCTAACCAACCTTGGCGCATTGCTTCCGAGGACAGCACTGCGGTGCGCCAGGGCAAGGTGCGCCAGGGCAATCAGTCGTCGCGTTGGTTGGCGCCGACCCAGACAAGACAAATCAAGGGGAGATCATCATGCGATCAGGTCCATCGGCCCGTTCGAATCAGATCCTGCTGGCGGTGCAGGCGGCACTCGCGGCGTGCGGTGTGGCGATGCCGGCGCTCGCTCAGCAGGCCGGCGAGGCGGGGCAGGAGTGCAAGCCGGGGCAAGCCGGCTGTGTCCAGGAAGTCGTGGTCACCGGCTCGCGCATCGCGCGGGTCGGTGCGCAGGCGGAGCAGCCGCTCTCGGTCATCAGCGCGGAGGCGATCGAGAAGACCGGGCTGGCGAGCGTCGGGGATCTGCTGCAGCAGCTGACGACCGGCGGCAAGGCGCTCAACACCAAGTTCAACTCCTCCGGAAACTTCGGCTACCCGCCGGATGGTGGCGGCATCGGGGCGGGTTCCACGCAGATCGACCTGCGGAGTCTCGATTCGAAGCGCGTGCTGGTGCTCGTCGACGGCATACGCTGGGTCAACGAGTCCTCCGCCTCGGGTGTCAGCGGCAGCGCCGACCTCAACACGATCCCGATGTCGATCGTCGATCACATCGAGGTCCTGGAAGACGGCGCGTCCGCAATCTATGGGTCGGATGCGATCGCGGGCGTCGTCAACATCATCACCCGCAAGAAGGTCGACGGCGTCGAGGTGAACGGCTACACCGGCGCGCTCGACAAGGGCGGCCGCCAGACTGAAGCCAGCTTCACCGCGGGCGGGTCGAGCGACAAGTTTTCGGCGATGTTCGTCGTGAGTTACTTCAACCAGGATGCGATCAGTTCAGCTAAATGGGCGCAGTCGTCCTTTCCGGAGCCGGTCGCGGGAGTGCTGGCCGGCAGCTCGGGAACGCCGCAGGGACGCTTTGTATTCTGCGACCCGAATGCGCCGGCGACCGTGCCGGAATCCTGCGCGGCGGGCGGCAATTACAGCGTGACCCTCAACAACGGCACGACGACGCCGAACTGGAATCCGAACAATCCGGTGACCAACACGTACCACCACTTCGCCAACAGCGACCGGTTCAACTATGCACCGTTCAACCTGCTGTCGACGCCTTCGGAGCGCAAGTCGATCTTCATGAACCTGACGTACAACGCCAGCGAGGACGTGGAGCTGTACTTCAAGGGGCTGTTCAACAACCGTCAGTCCGCCAACCAGGCGGCGCCGGAGCCGATCTTCGTCGGCCCCTCGGCGGGAACTGGCGGTCTCGCCGATACGATCTCCGTCGCGGCCAACAACCCTTACAACCCGTTCGGCTTCGCTCTCGATGCAGCCACAAACTTCCGCATCGGACGCCGCCCAATAGAGGTCGGGCCGCGCATCTTTACCCAGGACGTCAACACCTACTACTTCAGCACCGGATTCAAGGGCACGCTGCACGTCGGTAACGGCTTCCTGTGGGACATCAACTACGCGAACTCCGACAACAAGGCGACCCAGACCTTCCTGAACGGCTACAACGTGGGGAAAATGAAGATCGCGCTCGGCGACGTCAACGTCTGCAACGCGACCCCCGGGTGCGTGCCGCTCGACCTGTTCGGTGGCCAGGGCCGGCCGATGACGCCGGCGATGATCAACTACATCCGCGCGACCCAGAACGATTCCAGTGACCAGAAGCTGCAGCTGTTCTCCGCCAACATCACGGGCGACATGTTCAAGATCGGTGATCGCGACGCGGGCTTCGCGGTCGGCGCAGAGCATCGCAAGTACGACGGTGCGTTCAATCCCGATCCGTTGCGCCAGACCGGTGAATCGCAGGACTCGCCCGCCTTTCCGGTGAGCGCCAGCTATCACGTCAACGAGGCGTACGCGGAGTTCCACTTCCCGCTGCTCGCAAGCCTCGGCACCAGCGCAGCGGTGCGTTACTCCGACTACTCGACCTTCGGCGGCGACACCACCGGGAAAGTCGGGTTCCGCTGGCAGCCCGTCAACGCCCTCGCGTTCCGCGGCACTTACTCGAAGGGCTTCCGGGCGCCGAACCTCGGCGAGCTCTACGGCCTGACGACGTTCGCGCCCACCCTGGCCGACCCCTGCGGCCCCACCACCGGTGCGCTGCTGGTGCTACCACCTGGTTGCGTGGCACAGGGTGTCAGGCCCGGGTTCGTGCAGGCCAACACCCAGATCACCGTCTTCACCGGCGGCAACGCGGCGCTGAATCCGGAGAAGTCCGACAGCTACACCGGCGGTCTGCAGTACCTCGCCAGCTGGGCGGAGTCCGCGGCGACCGACCGACTCGCGCTCGAAGCGACCTACTACCACCACAAGATCACGGGCGCGATCCAGGCGGCCGACCTGCAGGCGCTCCTCGAGCGGTGCATCGCGCAGGGGGGCGTCGGCGGACCGATCTGCGCGCCCTTCTCACGCCACCAGCCGGACGGCAATCTGAACCCCCCGAGGAATCTGCTGCAGAACTTCGGTGAGATCCAAACGGGCGGCATTGACGCCAAGGTCGACTGGACCGGCAAGCGCTACGGCTGGGGTCGGTTGACCGCTTCGCTGCAAGCCACCGACGTCACCCAGTACAAGGCAGTGGACTCCCTCGGCATCGTGTCGCAGCGCCAGGTCGGCATCGAGGTGACCGACAGCGCAATTCCCAAGCTGCGGGCCAATGCCCAGCTGGGCTGGGCCTCGGGCAACTGGTCGGTCAGCTGGATCCTGCGCTACCTCGACTCGGTGAAGGAGGCGTGCGCCAACGCGGTCATCACTGACGTACCGGGCTGCTCGAACGGTGAGGTCTACCACACGCTCGACTCGGTCCTTTACAACGACGTCCAGGTCGGGTGGAACGACGCCCTGACGGTCAAGGGACTCAAGTTGGACCTCGGCGTCAACAACGTGTTTGGCCAGAATGCGCCAATCTGCTACACGTGCACGCTGAACGGCTACGACGCCGGCACCTACGATCTGCCGGGCGCATTCTGGAACGTCAGGGCGACGTATAAGTTCTGAGGCTCACGAGCCGCCCGCCGCGCCACCACGGCGGGCGGCCTTGCGCGGATGGGCCTGGCGCATTGTTCCTCGGGCGCGAGCCGTGTAATCTTCCGCGCCCGCCCGGCGGCCTGACCGCGTCCCCATCGTCTAGAGGCCCAGGACATCGCCCTTTCACGGCGGTAACAGGGGTTCGAATCCCCTTGGGGACGCCAATTAAAACAATAGCTTATGATTGCATCACCGTCAGTCCACGGCGGTCGGTAAGTTCTCGGTGAGTGGCGAGGTTCGTGGCCGGGAAGTATCCAAAGTGCGCGCCCGAGGCCGCCAGCCGTTTTCCGCCTGGCCATCGTCCTGGCGGTCGACCAAAGAGTCAATACGCTTGTATTGACACTTGACTCGCGAGCCGCGCATGCTTTTCGGTGTGAGCACTGCGGCGAAGACCTGCCAGATGCAGATCCGGGTATCAGCCCGGCAAAAGGCCGCGATCCGCACCGCCGCAAAGCGGGCGGGCATGGACATGTCTGCCTACGTGTTGAGTCGCGTACTGTCGGTTCCAGCCGCGGAGTTTCGAAAGTGCATTGAGGCCTGCCGCGGCGCCGCAGCGCCGGCTTTTGCGCTGGCCGAGCTCAATTCACTGCTCTCGTGCCTCACGGCGTCGGAACTCACCGATGCGATCGCGGCGCCGCCGACGGTGACACTGACGCCGTTCATGGCTAACTACGTCGCGGCGATGATCGAGTCTGCATGTGAGAAACGCGGCATACCGGTGCCTGGTTGGACGCGCGCTATCGTGCCGCTCTTGGAGCCCGCCTTCGGATCTGCCTTGCAGAGTCTGCGCCTGCACCTGCTGACGCACTCGCCCCCGCCCTTCAGGCGTCGCAACATTTTCATCGACTCATCACTCGACAAGCAGATCTGAGACATGGCTCTGTTGACCCAGACGGATCTGCGCCGACTGTTCGATCTCTTGAATGAGGAACTGCGCTCTTGCGGAACCGAAGGCGAATTGTTCCTGGTCGGCGGGGCCGTCATGTGTCTCGCGTACGCCGTGCGTCCGTCGACCCGGGACGTGGCTGCGTGGTTTCGCCCGGTTGATAAGGTGCGCGAAGCCGCGACCCGGGTGGCCACCCGGGCGCACGTCAATCCCGACTGGCTCAATGACGCCGTGAAGGGCTTCATCAGCTCGCAAGGAGAATTCGCGCCCTTCATCGAACTGGATCATCTGCGCATCATGGTGGCGCAGCCGGAGTACCTGTTTGCGATGAAGTGCCTGGCTATGCGAATCGGCGCGGAGTTTCACGACGAGGAAGACGTCCGCTATCTCTTGCGGCATCTGGATATCCGCTCACTAGAGCAGGCGCTCGAGATTCTCACGAAGTATTATCCGCTTGAGCGCTTTCCCAAAAAGACGCTGTACGCGCTCGAGGAGCTCTTGTCCAAGAAGGGTTGACCGCTGGAGAGCGACGCCCGGGTGATGCGATCGCGTCGTCGTGCTTTCACGGCGGTAACAGGGGTTCGAATCCCCTCACAGCTCTGCTCACTACGCAAGGCGACGATGCTCTTCAGCGAATAGCGGAAAACGCCGCCTCCAGGTCGGCAATGAGATCGCCCACCGCCTCCAGGCCGATATTGAAGCGCACGATCGACGGGCTGTGGTTCGGGAAGCGCCGCCGCAGATCGAAGTGCGGCATTACCAGGCTGATCACTCCGCCCCAACTGTAGCCGATCTTGAAGAGCTTGAGCTCGTCGAGCAGACCTACGATGACGTCGCGGGGTATCGAGGGGACAAATTCAACGGAAAAGATGCTCGCCGAGCCGGCAAAATCCCTCTTCCAGATTGCATGTCCCGGGCAGCTGGCGAAAGCGGGGTGACGCAGTCTCGCTGTCTCCGGTTGCTGCTCCAGCCACCGGGCAACCGCGAGCGTGCTCTTCTCGAGTTGCTCCAGCCTGACGGCAAGCGTTTGCAATCCTCGTATCGCCAGACTGCAATCGTCTGGCGAGGCGCCCATTCCGAGCAATTGACGGGCATCCCCCAGCGCTTGATAGTGACGATGATCTCTGGTGGTAACGGACCCGAGCAGTACGTCACTGTGGCCGCCTACGTATTTGGTGAGCGCCTGCATGGCCACGTCAATCCCGGCGGCAAAAGCGTCGAACAGAACCCCTGCCGCATAGGTGTTGTCCAGCGCCGTCGCAACGCCAGCCTCATGTGCGGCGTTCGATATGGCGCCGACATCCTGCACTTCCATCGTGACCGATCCTGGGCTCTCACACCAGATCAGTTGCGTTGTCGGCCGCAACAAGTGGCGAATATCGGCTCCGATCAACGGATCGTAATACTCGGTCTCGACCCCAAGTCGTGACAGCAAACGCTCGGCAAGCTCGCGGCTGGGGCCATATACACTGTCGGCCACAAGGACGTGCCCCCCTGCGCGGGCAAAGGTCAGATAAATCAGGGCGATCGCAGCTTGCCCACCGGGCGTTATGAAACAGTGATGAGCGCCCTCGAGGGCAGCGATTCGCGCGGCCAGCTCGAACGAAGTTGGAGTACCGTAAAGACCGTAGGAATACCGGACATGCTCCTGATCCCAATGGTCCGTGACGTCTGCGGCGCTCGTAAACAGCGTCGTCGAGCCCCGGTAGGTTGGCGTAGTCAGTGACCGAAAGCCCTCAGGCGCCCTCGCTTGCGAGTGGATCAGTCTGGAACGCCAGTCCAGCGGCACAGTCTCCTCCTCAAATCCCGAAACGCGGCGGCACCCATCGGCCAAGCGTCGCTGCGTCTCCCAGGGAGTCCGAGTACGCACTGAAGTCGAGGTAGCTGCGGCCGATGGGTGATGGTCGACTCGTGCGTCAAGGACGGCAGAGGAGGGCGGTTCGCAGCTTACCCTCCCTTCTGATAGGTCCCCACGAGCTGCGCCTCCGCAAGCACGTGCCCTTTCAGAGCATTCAGAAGCTGGGCTTTGGTCGGATGGTCGAGACCGGACAATACGGTGTCGACTGCATAGAGCTTGTGAAAATATCGATGCGTGCCGATCGGTGGGCACGGGCCGCCGTAGCCGGTGCGTTTCCAGTCATTGAGCCCCTGCAACGCTCCCGCGGGCATGCCACGCTCTGCCGCGCCTTCCGGCAGACTCTGTGCATCCGCTGGTATGTTCTGGATGACCCAGTGCACCCACGTCATCTTCGGTGCACGCGGATCCGGCGCATCGGGGTCATCGACGATGAGCGCGAAAGTCTTCGTGCCTTGCGGGGCTGCTGACCAACTCAGCGGAGGTGAGATATCGGCACCCTCGCAAGTGTATTGTTTCGGGATGGCACCGTTGTTGGCAAACGCAGGCGATGTCAGGACAAGCGCCATGGCCAGAGTCTCCACACCGCACAGACTATACGCCTCGCGCGATTTCGGTAAACCTTCGCGGCTGGCCAAGCTGCGGCGCTGACGTGGTGGTTCCTGTCGAGGCCGCGCTTGAGCGGATTGCAGTCCTCGTGGCTGCGCCACCGCGAGCCGAGCGACCGGAGTCGGCCGCTTGAGCGCGCGCACTGGATCGGCGTCATTGACCCTGCGAGCATGTAGCGGCAGCGTCGCAAGCTCGGGACGGGTGACCCATGGCAGAACAGACGGCAGCCGCGACCTGGGAGGAGTTCGAGCGGGTCGGACTGCGAGCCGGGACCATCCGCAAGGTGGAGTCGTTTCCCGAGGCTCACAAACCGGCCTACAAGGTGTGGGTTGATTTCGGGCCTCTCGGCGTCAGACAGTCGAGCGCGCAGATCGGCGTGCTCTACAGCCCGGAGGAGCTCATTGGACGGCAGGTCATCTGCGCCACCGGACTCGGGTCGAAACGGGTCGCCGGATTCAAGTCCGAGATCCTGATCACCGGATTTGCGCGCGAGGATGGCGCCATCGTGCTCGCGAAGCCTGAGCGCGCAGTGCCCGACGGCAGCGCACTATGCTGAAGGCGAAGTACGCCCCACCCCACTGGCTTCGTGCGCGAGCGATCTGCAACGTTGTTCTCAATCCGCGTCACTGACTGCGCCGGATTTTCCACCGAACAGCGGCGCGAGCACCGCGTAAGCGGCTTCCTGCACCCCCAGCGCATTGCGCCGGCGCCCAGGGGGTCCATGGCTCGATCCTGCGCAGCACCGAGGGCATGAACCAGTCGTTGATGAACGCCGAAGGCAGGTTGTCGGTGAGGGTGCAGGGCTTCAGGACCGTCACCGGGGGCAGAGTCGCAGCGCCGGATTGCGAGCTGTGGCGCCGCAACCGCACGGCCAGCCATGCCGTGACGGTATAGGCCATGGCGAGTGCGGCCAGAGCAGTGCCGCCCCAGTTGAGCCACGGCTGAACAGTCACACTCACTCGAGGGCCCGACAGGTTAGCGCAGCGGGACGGAGCGGACGCCGCCAGGGCCGCCCTCGCCCGGAAGAAAGATTGCCGTAACGTGGCAGGCAGCTATTATGCACCGGGATGCCGATGCCGCAGCCTGCGGTCGCGGTGCGGGCGCATCCCGCCCGGCGTGAGTGACTGTAGCGGTGTTTGCCGCAGTGCGGAGTGCCTCGTACATGGATCAGGTTCGCAGCTTCCAGATCGATGCCGACGATATCTCGCCGGACTGCGAACCGCTGATTCTGGTGGATGAAGCCGACCGCGAGGTCGGCCACATGAGCAAGGCTCACCTGTTCAAGTTCAAGTATCAAGCGCAATTCGATACGGCTGGCGTCGAGCACGAGCTGTGCTCGGTCTTCATCGGGCGCTGCACCGAGCGGCCGAGGATCGATCCGGACGAGATCCTCGCCTGGCGCTGGATCGGCCGCCGGGCGCTGCAGGCCGAGGTGTCCGGCAGCGGCGCCGGGAGCTTTACTCCATGGTTCATACTGCAGTGGGGCCGTATCTGGCGCGATCACCGCGCCGCCGTGCTCGCAATGCTGGGAGTCAAGAGTTGGGCATCCCTCTGATCCAGACGTATCGTGTCGCTCGCTACCTCGCCGGCCGCAAGCTGCGCGGCGAGAAGCGCTATCCGCTGGTGCTCATGCTGGAACCGCTGTTCCAGTGCAATCTCGCCTGCGCCGGCTGCGGCAAGATCGACTATCCGAAGGAGATCCTGCAGAAGCGCATGAGCGTAGCGGACGCGTTGCGCGCCGTTGACGAGTGCGGCGCTCCGGTGGTGTCCATTCCCGGCGGCGAGCCGCTGATTCATCGCGAGATGCCGCAGATCGTCGCCGCAATCGTCGCGCGCAAGAAATTCGTGTACCTGTGCACGAACGCCATCCTGCTGTCCAGGCATATCGATGAATACCGGCCGTCGCGCTACCTCACCTTCTCGATCCATCTGGACGGCGATCGGCAACGTCACGATGAGTCGGTGTGCCAGGAGGGGGTATTCGACAAGGCGGTCGCGGCAATCCGCCTCGCGCGCCGCAGGGGCTTTCGCGTGACCATCAATTGCACGCTCTTCAGCGGCGCCGACCCGGACGAGGTGGCGGACTTCTTCGATACGGCGATGGCGCTCGGCATCGAAGGAATCACGGTCTCGCCCGGCTACAGCTATCAGCATGCTCCGCGGCAGGATGTTTTCCTGGGACGCAGCGCGAGCAAGCGGCTGTTCCGCGAGATCTTCAAACGCCGCCGCGGCCGCGCCTGCCGCTGGTCCTTCAATCATTCCGGGCTGTTCCTGGATTTTCTCGCGGGCAACCAGACATATCAGTGCACGCCCTGGAGCAACCCGACCTATAACATCTTCGGTTGGCAGAGGCCCTGCTACCTGCTCTCCGATGAAGGCTACGCGCCCAGCTACCGATCCCTGCTGCAGGATACGCGCTGGGATCAGTACGGCGTCGGGCGCAACCCCAAGTGCGACAACTGCATGGCCCACTGCGGCTTCGAAGGCACCGCGGTGGATGACGCGTTCGCTCACCCGCTCAAGGCGCTGCGGGCCGCCCTGCGGGGTCCGCGGGTGACGGGCCCGATGGCGCCCGAGCTGCCGATCCTGTACGGCGATCGCCGGCAGCACTTTGCGGTCGCGGTTCCGGTTGCCGAGGTGCGGCCGGCGCGCACGCCCGACGGCCGGCGCACTGCGAGGCTGCCGTAGTGAACAGGGCAGCCGATATTCGACTCGCCCCGCAGGCCGAGCCGGCCCGCCGCGATGCATTCGCCGCCCAGCTCGAATCCTGGCGCGCGCGCATGGAAGCGGCGCTGGCGGCGCGGCTTCCGGACAGCACAGCGGTGCCGACGCGCTTGCACCAGGCCATGCGCTACAGCGTCCTGGGCGGGGGCAAACGGGTGCGTCCGATGTTGTTGTTCGCCAGCGCGCGCACCCTGGGCCTCGCGGAAGCAGAGGTCGAGGCGGCGGCCTGCGCCGTCGAGCTGGTGCACGTGTACTCGCTGGTACACGATGATCTGCCGGCGATGGACGATGACGATCTGCGCCGCGGCAGGCCCACCTGTCACAAGGCCTACGACGAGGCGACGGCGGTGCTGGTGGGCGACGCCCTGCAGCCCCTCGCGTTTCAATTGCTCGCCCGCGATCCCGCCCTGCCCGCCGCGCCGAGCATACGGCTGCGACTGATCGAATTACTGGCGCAGGCGAGCGGCACCTTTGGCATGGCCGGAGGTCAGGCGATTGATCTCGCCGTGCAGGGCAAGCAGCTCGGCATCGCGCAGGTGGAGGAGATGCATGCCCGCAAGACAGGTGCGCTGATCCGCGCCAGCGTGCTGATGGCGGCGGCCTGCGTACCCTCGCTCGAGGCTCGTCTGCACGAGGCACTGAGCGGTTTTGCGACTCCAATCGGCCTGGCTTTCCAGATTCAGGACGACCTGTTGGACGTGCTCGGGGACCCTTCGACCCTGGGCAAGGCGACCGGCGCAGACCGCGAGCGCTCGAAGCCCACCCATCCGGCGGTCATCGGAATCGCGGCGTCACAGGAGCGGGTACGCCTGCTGCACGCCCAGGCTGTTGATGCCCTGTCGCCCTTCGGCGAGCGCGCGCAGCCACTGCGCTCGCTGGCTGACTGGCTGCTCACGCGGCGTTTCTGACTTCTCATGAGTTTTAAGCGTGCCGCGCTGGTATTCGCACGATGTCGCGAGACTTGGCTCAAATCGATTCGGGCATGAGCGACGGGCTCTACCAGGAGCGGATCCTCCTCCACGTGTCGCGCACGTTTGCGCTCACGATTCCCCAGTTGCCGCCGGGCCTGAGGACAGCGGTGACCAGCGCTTATCTGTTGTGCCGGATCGCCGACACCATCGAGGACGAGCCGGCGCTGTCGGCTGCCGAAACCTTCGCTTTCCTGCAGCGCTTCACGGCAGTGGTGTGCAGCCGGGAGGACGCGGCGTTGCTGGCGCGGGAGCTCGAGCAGCGGCTCTCGGACCGCACGCTGCCGGCCGAGCGCGATCTGGTGCGCAACATGGAGCGGGTCGTCAGAATGACGGCGCGTCTTCATGAGCAGCAGCGCGCCGCCATCCACCGCTGCATCGAGGTGATGTGCTACGGCATGCATCGCTTCCAGTCCACCGCCAGCCCGCGCGGTCTGCCGCTGTCAAGTGACCTGGACAGCTACTGCTACTATGTCGCCGGCGTCGTGGGTGAGATGCTCACCGAGCTGTTCTGCGGTCACTCGGCGCGCATCGCGCAGCGGCGGGCGGCGCTGCAGGAGCTCGCGGTCTCCTTCGCGCAGGGGCTGCAGATGACGAACATCCTGAAGGACCTCTGGGAGGACCGCCGCCGCGGGGCCTGCTGGCTGCCGCAGGAGCTCTTCACCCGGCACGGCGTCGACCTCGCGCAGCTGTCGCCCGAGCGTTACGACGCCCGCTTCCATGCCGGCGTGCGCGAGCTGATCGGTGTGGCGCATGCCCACCTGCGCAACGCCCTGTCCTACACCTTGCTGATTCCGGCCGGGGAGCCGGGTATCCGGCGTTTCTGTCTGTGGGCCATCGGCCTCGCCGTGCTCACGCTGCGCAACATCGCGCGCACTCCGCGATTCACGGCCGGCTCGCAGGTGAAGGTGTCACGCTCGACGGTCGCCCTGACACGAATACTGACGAGCCTCGCGGTGCGCAATGACCGGATGCTGCTGCGCCTCTTCCAGGGCGCCGCGACAGGTCTGCCGTTGGCGGCCCCGTCGGCGGTGCGAGGGCCGGCCCGGGCGGCCGTGCGTGCCGCTCAGACACCGGATCCGGCGGCGCAATGCAGCCCTCTGCGCCTGCGCTCGCCTCTGGAAGGCTCGAGTGGCCGGTCCGACGGGAGCTCGCCACCGTGAATCGCGGCTCGCCCACGCGGGGTTCGTCCGCGGTCGCGCCGAATGCTGCGCGCGCCGACGCACCGGCGCACAAGATTCACCGGCTCACGGAATTCTCGCCGCTCGATCGCTCGATCGCCGCGGCGCGCGACGCGCTGATCAGTCTGCAGAGCTCGCAGGGCTATTGGCTGTTCGAGCTGGAGGCGGACTGCACCATTCCCGCCGAGTACGTCCTGATGACGCACTTCCTGGACGAGATTGACGCTTCTCTGGAGCCAAAGCTCGCGGCTTATCTGCGCGCTCGTCAGGCCGAGCATGGCGGCTGGCCTCTGTACCACGGCGGCGACTTCGACATGAGCTGCAGCGTCAAGGCCTACTTTGCCCTGAAGCTCGCCGGCGACAGCCCCCAGGCCCCCCACATGGTGCGCGCGCGTGCGGCGATTCTGCAGCGCGGCGGCGCGGCTCGCTGCAACGTGTTCACGCGCATCACACTCGCGCTGTTCGGGCAGATTCCGTGGCGCGGCGTGCCCTATATTCCGGTCGAGATCGTGCTCCTGCCGCGCTGGTTTCCTTTCCATCTCGACAAGGTCTCTTACTGGTCGCGCACGGTGATGGTGCCGCTGCTCATTCTGTGCACGCGCCAGCCCGCCGCCAGCAACCCACGCAAGGTGCAGATTCGCGAGTTGTTCACGACACCGCCCGAGGAGGAGCGTCACTATTTTCGACGCCCCGGCGGGCGCGAAGGCGTTTTGAGCCGGGCCTTTCTGGCGCTCGACCGGCTGGGCCGCATGATCGATCCGCTGATTCCCAAGGCGCTGCGCGCGTACGCCACGCGGCGCGCGCAAGGCTGGATGCTCGAACGGCTGAACGGCGAGCACGGCCTCGGCGCCATCTTCCCTGCCATGGTCAATGCGCTCGAAGCGCTGGCGGTCCTCGGGTATGCGACCAGCGATGCTCCTCGGGTCGCCGCCAAGCGCGCACTCGAGAAGCTCCTGGTGGTCAACGCGTCCAGCGCCTATTGCCAACCCTGTGTGTCACCGGTTTGGGATAGCGCTCTGGCGAGCCTCGCGCTGCAGGAGACGGGCGGCGCTGCAGCGCTCGCCGCTTCCGTGCGCGCGCTCGACTGGCTGCAGCCGCTGCAGCTGCTGGACAACCCCGGAGACTGGCGCGTGCGCCGTCCGCAACTGGCGGGCGGGGGTTGGGCCTTCCAGTTCTCGAACGCTCATTACCCCGACCTTGACGACACGGCGGTCGTCGCCTGGTCGATGCATCAGGCGGGCGATCCGGCACGCTACGCGCACAACGTGCAATGCGCACTGGATTGGCTCGTCGGTATGCAGAGCCACAACGGCGGATTCGCATCGTTCGACGTCGACAACACCCATTACTACCTCAACGAAATTCCATTCGCGGATCATGGCGCGCTGCTGGATCCGCCCACGAGCGATGTCACCGCCCGCGTGGTGACGGTGCTGGCGCGGGTCGGGCGTCCCCAGGACCAGGCGGTGCTCGCTCGCGCAATCGCCTTCCTGCGCCAGGAGCAGGAAGCGGACGGCTCGTGGTTCGGCCGCTGGGGCACGAACTACATCTACGGTACCTGGTCGGTACTGACTGCGTTCGCGCAGGCGGGCATCGGCCCGGATGATCCCGCCACGCGCCGCGCCGTGAGTTGGCTTACAGCCCGGCAGAATGCCGACGGCGGCTGGGGCGAGAGCAATGACACCTACGCGTACGGGCAGCTGGCGGCCGGAAAATCGCCGAGCGTGCCCCACCAGAGTGCCTGGGCCCTGCTGGGGCTGCTGGCGGCCGGGGAGGCCGGCACCGATGCGGTGCGGCGCGGTGTCGAATACCTGTTGCGAACCCAGCAGGACGACGGTTTATGGAGTGATCCGAGCTTCACCGCGCCGGGGTTTCCGCGCGTGTTCTACCTCAGATATCACGGCTATTGCGCCTACTTTCCTCTTTGGGCCCTGGCGGCATACCGCACCCTGATACGGCGCGGAACCACCCATTGAATGTCGTCGGCATCGTCTCGGCTCTCGCGGCCGAGGCACGCCATCTTGGTCCCGCGGCGCAGCGGCGCGAGCCGCTCGCATCCCTCGCCGACGGAACACTCCTGGCGGTGAGCGGGATCGGCGGCAGCGCCGCGGCGCGTGGCGCGCGCGCGCTCATCGACGCTGGCGCCACGGCGCTCATCAGCTGGGGTATGGCCGGGGGACTGGACCCGGCGCTCGCCGCCGGGACAATATTCCTGCCGAGCGAAGTGATCTCCCGCGAGGGCACGGCCCGCATGACGGCGCGTTACTGGCGGGAGCGCCTCGGCGCGGCGCTGGCCGCGCACCGCCCCCTGGCAGGCGGGAAGCTCCTGACGAGCCCACGGGCGATCGAATCCATCGCTGCGAAAGCCGCGGCCTTTCGCGACACCGGTGCCGCAGCGGTGGACATGGAGAGTCTCGCGGTCGCGGAGGTTGCCGGCTCTCATGAGCTGCCGTTCATTGCCGTGCGAGTCATCGTGGACACCGCCGCGGACACACTGCCTCGGGCCGTGACGGCCGCCGCCCGCGGCTCGGGGCATTTGCCGCTCGGGGGCCTGCTCGCCTCACTCGCGCGCTCGCCTGGTGATCTGGCGGCGCTCATCCGCCTGGTGCAGCGCTATCGCGCCGCACGGCGCTCTCTGCTCGCCGTGGCGCGCGCCGGCGCACCGGCCCGGCATGCGTTCCCGATCGTGCCGGACGCCGCCGACTCATGAGGGCGCTGGTCACGGGCGCCACCGGCTTCGTCGGCTCGGCGGTCGCCAGGGCCCTTGTGGCAGCGGGCTGGCAGGTCCGTGGCCTGGTCCGCGCCGGCTCCGATCGGCGCAATCTGCAACACCTGCCCGTGGACATGGTCGCGGGAGACCTCGCCGACGGCGCCTCACTCGATCGCGCCCTTGCGGATTGCCAGGCGCTGTTTCACCTGGCTGCAGACTACCGCCTCGGGGCGCGCGAGCCCGAGCAGCTCTATCGGACCAATGTGGAAGGAACCCGCAGTGTCCTCGCTGCCGCCCGCCGGGCCGCAGTCGCGCGCGTCGTCTATACGAGCAGTGTCGCCACGATCGGCTTGCCTGCCGACGGCTCACCCGGCACGGAGGAGACACCGGTGAGGCTCGCGGACATGATCGGCCACTACAAGCGCTCGAAGTACCTGGCCGAAGAGCTCGCCTGCGGCTCGCCGCAGACCGGCACTTCCGTGGTCATCGTCAATCCGTCGACGCCGATCGGGCCCGGCGACCTGAGGCCCACGCCGACGGGACGGATCGTCCTGGACGCGGCGCGCGGGCGGATGCCCGCCTACGTCGACACGGGGCTCAACATCGTGCACGTCGATGACGTCGCCGCCGGGCACCTGCTGGCGTTTCATCGCGGGCGGGCCGGTGAGCGCTACATTCTGGGTGGGCAGGACATGATGCTGCGCGATATTCTCGCGGCGATCGCGCCGCTGGTGGGTCGCAAGGCGCCGCGCATTCGTCTGCCGCATGCCGCGGTACTGCCGCTCGCCTGTGCCGCCGAGGTCTGGGCGAGAATCACCGGGCGCACCACTCGAATTACGCTCGAAGGCGCGCGCATGGCGCGCAAGCACATGTTCTTCTCGAGCGCCAAGGCGGTGCGCGAGCTCGGCTACCGGTGGCGAGCGCCGACGGCGGCGTTCGCGGATGCCGTGCGGTGGTTTCGCGAGCAGGGGTATCTGCCTTGACTCAGATGCGAATCGTGAGCGCCGCGGCCGCAGCGCTCGCGAGGGCCAGCGCCGCCGCGGCCGCCATCACCACCCGCGCCGTCGCAATGAGCGAATCCGCGGCCAGCGTGCCGAGCACCGCAATCACCAGCAGGCTGGCCACCGCAGCCACGACATTGTTGATGCCGGAGGCCACGCCGGTCTCTCGCTGCGTCACGGAGTTGATGACGGTAGTCGTGAGCGGCGCGACGGTGATGGCCATGCCGAAGCCCAGCACGATCATGGGCACGAGGTAAACCCAGTAGCGCTGCTCGCCGCTGACCACGGCGAGCAGCGCAAAACCGCCGGCCGCGATGAGCGGCCCGATGATGAGCGGGCGCCGCGCGCCATAGCGGTCGGCCAGTCCTCCGGACCAGCGCGACAGCACTGCCAGAACCAGCGTGAACGGCAGGTACACGGCGCCGGCCGCGGTCGCTGAAAACCCGTGTGCCTGGATCAGAACGAATGGCAGCAGAAAGAACGCGCCGCCGAGCGCGCCGTAAAGAAACAGCGTGAGCAGGTTGACGCCGCCGAAGCTGCGCGACCCAAACAGTCTGAGGGGCATCATCGGCGCACGGCTGCGCCGTTCTTCCAGCACCAACCCCAGCAGCAGCAGCGCACCTGCCGCGAGCGGCCCGATCACGCGCACAGCCAGCCAGCCCACACCGGCGGCGGCGATCAGCCCGTATACCACGCTGCCCAGCCCGCCGAACGCCAGCGCGGCGCCGCGCCAGTCGAGACCGGCGTGCGCGGCGGGATCGGCGCTTTCCGGCAGACGGCGCACGGCAATCCATAGCGTTGGAATGGCGATCAGCGGATTGATCAGGAATATCGCGCGCCAGGACAGATGATCGACCAGCCAGCCCCCGAGCAGCGGACCTGCGCCGGCGGCGAGTGCGGAGGCGCCCGACCAGATCCCGATCGCCGCGCCGCGCTCCTGCTCGTCGAACGCGGCGCCGATGATCGCCAGCGAGCAGGGAATGAGCAGCGCCGCCCCCACGCCCTGGACGGCGCGCGCTCCGATCAGTGTCGCGATCTCCGGCGCGCAGCCACAGCCGATCGAAGCCAGCGTGAAGGTGATGACGCCGGTCAGGAAGAGCACGCGCCGCCCGAAGCGGTCCGCGGCCGCGCCGCCGATCAACAGCAGCGCTGACATGCACAGCGTATACGCGTTGATGACCCATTGCATCGCCGCCAGCGTGGTACCGAGATCGGCTTCGATCGTCGGCAGCGCAACGTTGACCACGGATTCGTCGACGAACGCCATGGTCGATCCCAACACCGCCGCGGCCAGCACCCAGGGCTTGTCGAGCTCGGGACAGGCGGACCTGCCGCGGGTGGAGCGGATGACTTGCGCGGCGCAGGGCTGTGTCTTCGAGGTGATCACCTGCTGCCGCTCCGGACGGGTGCGGGGGGAGCCATCGGCCCGCCACGCCGCTACCTCCTCGGCGTCCTTGGGCCTTTGTCGGGCTTCACTTCCACGGCGATCGTCTGCAGCCAGGGCACCAGGTGCTCCATGTCGAAAGTCCCATTATTGAGCAGCTTGATCAACGAGGCGTAGATCGCTTTTGAGTGGACGGTGATCGCGTGACCATTGATTCGCAGGAACACATCGACCACGGCGAACGCCACTCGTTTGTTACCGTCGACGAATGGGTGGTTTTGAACGAGACTTTCCAGCAGGGCCGCGGCTTCGTGAACGATCGTGTCGTAATAGCCGGTCTGCGGTCGATGCAGCGCCGACTCGAGCGCTCCGGCGTCGCGAATGCCACTTGCGCCGCCGTAGCGCGCGATCAGTTCTTTATGGAAAAAGAGCGCGTCGGCCGTCGTGACGTATTCCGTCATTTCGCCAGCGAGCGGTACAGCTCATCGCGCTCCTTGAGGCTGTCCTGAAAAGCCTCGAGCACATTTCGGCGCGGAGCCTGCTGGCGTTTGCGAGCCAAATACTCCCGCATCGCATCCCCGAGTACCGCCTGCAACCGGCGCCCCTCGCGAGCCGCAAGCTGCTGCAGCTCCTCGAGAACCTCGGGCTCGGCCTGCGAGGAAAACTTCCGCAAGGTGCCCACTATTGCCTCGTCATGATCTATCTTGACTCGTCATGATAGGTCAAGAGGGGCCGAAGTCAAGTGCGGGCCGGCAGGCCGTACGCCGGGCGACGCAGATCCGGGCCGGCGGACGCCATGCACGACCCGCCATCTGGGCGCGGCGGCTCCATTAAGATCGCAGAACCCTGGCACGGGCAAGAGATAAAGAGGGGACAACGCTCATGATGATCCGTGGCGCACGAGAATGGGTCTTGTTGGCATGCTCGGCCGCGTTCGCGCAGCCGCCCGCTGCCGGCGGCGAGCCGGGACACTACGATGTTCTCATCAGCGGCGGGACCGTCTATGACGGCTCAGGCGGCGCCCCCTTCGTCGGCGATGTGGCCATCACAGGCGACCGGCTGGCGTACGTCGGACCGCACGCGAGCGGAGCGGCGCGTGAACGGATCGATGCGCACGGCAAGGCGGTGGCGCCGGGCTTCGTCAACATGCTGGCGCACCCGGAGGAGTCGCTGCTCGCCGACGGGCGTGCGCTCAGCGATCTGCGCCAGGGCGTGACGCTCGAAGTGCTGGGCGAAGACTCCATGGGACCGCTGACCCCGGAAATGAAGCGCCTCGCAACCCAGCGACAGGCGGACATCCGCTACACCATCGACTGGACGACGCTCGGGGAGTATCTGCACAGGCTCGAGCGGGGCGGCATCGCACCGAACGTCGCGTCCTTCGTCGGGGCCGCCACGGTGCGCACCAACGTGCTCGGCGAGCGGGACGTGCAGCCGACGCCGGCGCAACTGGCGCAGATGCGCACGCTGGTGCGCCAGGCCATGGAGGAGGGGGCGCTCGGCGTGACCACCGCGCTCATCTACAGCCCCAATGACTACGCCAGGACACCCGAGCTGATCGCGCTGGCGAGCGAGTCCGCGCGCTGCGGGGGCATCTACAGCGTGCACATGCGCAGCGAAGGAGATCGGCTGATCGAGGCGGTGCAGGAGACGATCGCCATCGCCACGGCCTCCGGAGCACCGGCGGAAATCTACCACCTGAAAGCCGCCGGTAAGCGCAACTGGAACAAGCTCGACGCGCTCATCCATGAGGTGGAGAGGGCGCGCGCAGCGGGAATCCGCATCACCGCCGACATGTACGTGTACACCGCGGGCGCGACGGGTTTTGACGCCGCCATGCCCCCGTGGGTGCAGGACGGAGGCCTGGAAGCGTGGATCACGCGCCTCAGGGACCCGGCGGTTCGCAGCCGCGTGTTGGCCGAGATGCGCGATCCCGCGCCCGCCTGGGAGAACCTCTATGGCGCGGCCGGCGCGGCCGGAACGCTGCTGCTCGGCTTCAAGAACCCGGCGCTCAAGCCGCTCACCGGCAGGACGCTGGCTGACGTGGCGCAGCAGCGCGGCGTGAGCCCCGAAGAGGCGGTGATCGACCTGGTGGTGGAGGACGGTTCGCGCGTCGCGGTGGCGTACTTCCTCATGTCGGACGAGAACGTGCGCCGCGAAGTCGCGCTGCCGTGGGTGAGCTTCGATTCGGATGCGGACGCCCCCGCGCCCGAAGGCGTGTTCCTGAAATCCAGTCGTCACCCGCGCACCTACGGCAACTTCGCCCGGGTGCTCGCGAAGTACGTGCGCGAGGAACGGGTGCTCACGCTCCAGGAAGCGATTCGCAAGCTCGCCGCGCTGCCGGCGGCGACGCTGTCGCTCACGGATCGCGGCCGCTTGCAGGTGGGCGATTTCGCGGACGTCGTGGTGTTTGATCCGCAGACCATCCAGGACCACTCGACCTACGAGCATCCACAGCAACTGGCGACCGGTGTCGATGAGGTGTGGGTGAACGGGGTGCGGGCGCTGCGCAAGGGCGAGGCCACCGGCGCTCCCAGCGGCCGGGCGGTGCGCGGACGCGCGTGGACTGGCGCGGCGGGCGGCGGCTGTCGCGCCGCCGCGCGCGATTGGACCTGGAGTCCGTGAATGCCTCGCGTATCCAGCCGCCGCAGCCGATGATCGACACCGCGCCCGGGCCGGCCGCCGCCCCGAGCGACCGCTGGTACGTGCTGGCGGTCCTGACCGTGGTGTACGCGCTCAACATCGCGGATCGCTTCTCGATCTCGACCCTGATCGAGCCGATCCGACAGGAGCTGCGGCTCTCCGACAGCGGCATCGCCTTCCTCACCGGGGTGGCGCTGGCGCTGTTCTACGTGACGGTCGGGATTCCCATCGCCGCGCTCGCCGATCGCAAGAGTCGCCGCGACATTCTCGCGCTCGCCCTCGCCATCTGGTCCGGGATGACGGCCCTGTGTGGTCTCGCTCAGAACTACTGGCAGCTGCTGCTGGCGCGATTCGGAGTCGGAATCGGTGAGGCCGGGGGGACTCCTCCCTCCACCTCCATGCTCGCCGACAAGTTTCCTCCGGCGCGGCGGCCCATGGCCAACACCATCTTCGCGCTGGGTGCGTGCCTCGGTGCGTGGCTCGGTTCGCAGGTGGCCGGCGAGGTGGCCGAGCGCGGCGGCTGGCGAGCGGCGTTTCTCGTGCTCGGCATTCCCGGCATGCTGGTCGCGCTGCTCGTGTGGCTCACGGTGCGCGAGCCGCGTCGCGGCCAGCTCGATACCAGCGCCGTCGGCCGGCGGCCGAGCACGCTGCCGGCGACCTTGCGCTTCATTGCCACGCAACGGTCGGCGATTCATCTGCTGCTCGGTGGCTCGGTAGCGACGTTCTGGAGCTGGGGCTTGATGTGGTGGACCCCCACCTTCCTGCAGCGCTCGCATCACATGACGGTGGGTGAGGCCGGCCAGCTGCTCGGCCCCATGCATCTGATTGCGGGCACGGCCGGTACCTTGCTCGCCGCGTGGCTCATGGCGCGGCGGGCCGCCGCGGACCCGCGCTACGTGACGCGCCTGCTCGGTTGGGTCACGGCGTTGACCACCGTGCCCTCGATATTCCTCTACTGGGTGCTGTCGGCGAAGGCGGCGACCGCGTTGCTGTGGATCTTCGTGCCGTCGGTGTACTTCTACATCGGGCCGATCCTGGGACTGCTGCAGAACGTGATCCCCGCCAACATGCGCGCTACCGCATGCGCCGTCCTGCTCTTTATCGCCAACTTCGCCAACCTGGTCCTGGCGCCGCAGATCATCGGCTGGCTGAGCGATTGGTTCGCGGCGTCCTTCGGCGCCGGCTCGGAGTCGTTGCGCTGGGCGCTGCTGCTGCTCGCGCCCACCGGCTTCTGGGCCGCGTGGCACCTGTGGACCAGCGGCGCCACCATCCGCGCGGACGAAGCGCGCGCGACGTGAGCCCGGCTGGCATCGGGCGGCCCCTCGGCGGGCCCTCAGGGGGCCGGATACAGCCCGCGCACCCGTCCGAACAGGCGCGTGAGCCCGAACAAGGCGTCGCAATTGGGCGTCGCGACGCCCACGCGCTGACCGATCTCGCGCACCGCGCCCACGAGTGCGTCGAGCTCGAGCGGCCGCAGCGCTTCGGCGTCCTGCAGCATGGAGCTCCTGAAAGCGCCGAGTTTGCGCGTCACGGCGTGCCGGTCCTGCGGTGACTCGCGTACCTCGCAGCCGATGCGGGCGCCGATGGCGGCGGCCTCGGCCATGGCGCGGGAGCAGAAGGCGCGCACCAGCTCATCGTCGAGCACCCGGTCCATGGTCGCGCCGGTGAGCGCCGAGACCGGATTCATGGTCATGTTGCCCCACAGCTTGTACCAGACGTCGTAGCGGATGCGCTGCGAGCAGGTCACCTCGAAACCGGCGCGCGTGAGCAGCTCGCCGAGCGTGCGCACACGCGCGGAAGTCCCGCCGCCGGGTTCGCCGATGATCAGACCCCGTCCCATGCGGTGCAGCGCGATGCCCGGTGCGGCGGTAGCGGCGCTCGCGTGCACCACGCAGCCGATGACCTGCCGGGCGGGGATCGCCGCCGCGATGCCACCGCCGGGATCGACGCTCTCGAGCGGGCCTGCCCCGAGAGGCGTGATGCCGTCGCTGAACCACCAGGGCACGCCGTTCATCGCCGGCAGCACCAGAGTGTCCGCCGCGATCAGGGGCGCAAGGCTGGGGGCGAGGGCCGGCAGTGCCTGGCCCTTGACCGTGATGATGACGAGGTCCTGGGGTCCGAGAGTACGCGGGTCGTCGCTCGCCGCGGCCGCGGGCGCCTGCAGCACCGTGGCGCCCTCCTGCAGCCTCCAGCCGTGATCGCGCAGCGCCACCAGCGTCGCGCCGCGCGCCAGCGCCGCAACGCCGGCCTCGCCGGCTGCCGCGAGACGCGTGCCGAGGAAGCCACCGATGGCGCCTGCCCCGACTACACAGACCTTCAACACTCAGGCTCGCGGCGCTGGCAATTTGCGGTCCCGGGCCGTCAGCCCATGTGCAGACCGCCGTTCAACGAGAAGTCGGCGCCGGTGGCGAACGCGGACTCCTCGCTCACCAGCCAGGCGACGATCGAGGCGATCTCTTCCGGTTCCCCCAGCCGCTTGACCGGGATGCCGCTCACGATTCTCTCGAGCCGGTCGGGTTTGATGGCCCGTACCATGTCGGTGCCGATATACCCGGGCGACACGGTGTTGACGGTGACGCCGCGCGCTGCGACCTCCTGCGCCAGCGCCATGGTGAAACCATGGATGCCCGCCTTGGCGGTCGAGTAATTGGTCTGACCGAACTGGCCGCGCTGGCCGTTTACCGAGGAGATGTTGACGATGCGGCCCCAGCCGCGCGAGAGCATGCCGTCGATCACCTGCTTGGTGACGTGGAACAACGAGTTGAGATTGGTCTCGATGACCGCGTGCCAGGCCTCGTTGGTCATCTTCTGGAACATGCCATCGCGGGTGATGCCGGCGTTATTCACCAGAATGTCGATTTCGCCCACTTCGGCGCGCGCGGCATCGAAGGCGCGCTTGGTCGAGTCCCAATCCGAGACGTTGCCCTCGGAGGCGTGGATGTTACAGCCCTCGGCGCGCATCTCGCTCAGCCAGCGATCCTTGCGCGCCGAGCCCGGGCCGCAGCCCGCGATGACGGTGTGACCCTCCCTGCACAGGCGCCGGCAGATGGCCGTACCGATGCCCCCCATGCCCCCGGTGACGTATGCGATGCGCGTCGGCTGTGATCCCATGGCTGCCCCCCGTGTTCCTTGCCATCAATGCGCAGGTCAATGCGCAGATCAACAGCCCTGATTTGTAGTCGCGTTGCGAAAACGGCGCAAGTACGCGAAAACACCGCCTTCAGGGCGCGCACCGTCGAAGAAGCTTCGCGCCATGAGCCCAGCAGGGTCTGGCTCTCCCACCGCCCCTGCAATCTACCAGCCGGATCAGCCGGTTGCGGGCGGCAAGCCGGGCTGGGTCTATCGAAGGACCGGCTCGCGCGACACCCGCATCGGCGCCGTTTGCGCCGTGGCGAGTCCCGCTCGCGCCAGTCAGCCGACCTCCTGGGTTGATTCCCTCCTAGACTTTCCGGCATGGAGTTGCCGCACCCCGCGCGCCGACGCCCCTCGTCATATGCCGGGACGCCGCAGCGCGCTGAGGTGCGCCGGATGCCCGCAGAACCCGGCCCGTGGACCGTGATCTGGAGCGTCGGGGGACTGTGCTGGCTGGTCGTTACCGGGACGGCGCTGCTGTGGATGCTGCCGGCCAGCGGCACGAGGATGGGCGACATGTACGTCGTCACCAGCCGCGCACGCGCAGCGCAGCACCTGCTGGTGTTTCTCGCCGCGGCGCTCGCTTACCGCATCGCCATCGCCATGGGCTGGCCGGCGAGTGCATGGGCGCGCACGCGGGTCGCGATGGCCAACTCGCTGCTGGCGCTGGCAGTCGTCGCCGTGGCGCCGGTCGCGCTGGCGCTCGTGGCCGGTTTCGTGGACGGGCATTGGGTCGACATGCACGACACGCTCGACGCCTGGGCATCGCCGTCGGCGGAGTGGGATTTCTGGACCACATCGTTGCGGTTCTTCCTGCCACCGTACGTGCTCGGCCTGTGTGCGATCGCGCTGGTACGGGTGGCGCGCCGCCATCACGGCGAAGCGGTGCGCGCCGCGGAACTGGCGAGCGCTTATGCGGCGGCGCGCATGGCGATGCTGTCGGCCCAGCTGCAACCGCACTTCCTGTTCAATTCACTGCATGCCATCAGCGTGCTGATCGACGACAGTCCCAGGCAGGCGGCCACCATGCTCGCGCGCCTCGGTGATTTTCTGCGCCACGCCCTGGAGAGCAGCCACTGGCCGTGGGTGGATGTGGCCACCGAGCTGACCGGACTGGAGGCTTACCTGGCCGTGCAGCAGACGCGCTTTTCCGATCGACTGAGCATCTCCATCGACGCGAGCTCCGAGTCGCTGGGCATGTACCTGCCTTCGCTGCTGCTGCAGCCGCTGGCGGAAAACGCCATCGAGCACGGCCGCAGGGACGCCGGACCGGCTCTGCGCGTGCGGGTCGCGGCGTCGGTGGTGGCCGAGCGGCTGTGCATCGTGGTGAACAACAGCAGCCCGCAACTGCCGCGCGATCTGCAACCGGCCGACTATGGTCACGGGCTGACCAATGTCGACCTGCGGCTGCGCGCGGCCTACGACGGCGATGCGCGGCTCACCATCGGGCCCGACCGCCAGGGCGGTACCAGCGCCTTCCTCGACCTGCCGCTGCGCCGGGAGGCCGGTCCGGGTTTGCCCGGGGCGGGGTCCGCATGAGCGGCGCGATCCCGACACTGGTGGTGGATGACGAGCCGCTGGCGCGCAAGCGCGTGGTGCGGCTGCTGCGCCACGACCCCGACATCAACATCGTGGGCACGTTCAGCTCGGCGACCGAGGCCGCGGCGCAGGCGCGCGAGCTCGCGCCGCAACTGATGCTGCTCGACATCCGCATGCCGGAGCTCGATGGCTTCGAGCTGGTGGCAGCGTGCGCCGAACAGGGGCTGAATCCGTATATCATCTTCGTGACCGCCTATTCGGATCGCTCCATGGACGCTTTCGGGGTCGGCGCGATCGACTATCTTCTCAAGCCCTTCGACGACGAGCGCTTCGCGCGGGCCCTGGCGCGCGCCAAGTCGCTGATTGCCGCCCAGGAGCCGGGCGCCGCGGCCGCCGCGCCGCCCCCGTCGCTGGCCGCCGGCCGCACGCGGCTGCTGCTCTCGGAGCGCGGCAAGGTCGTGGTGCTGGCGATGCGCGACATCGAATTCGTGCAGGCGGCGGCGAAGTACGTGAAGATCTACGCCGGTGGACGTTGCCACTCGCTTCGCCAGTCACTCGGCTCGCTCGAGGGTCGGCTGGATCCAGCGTTGTTCGTGCGCGTGCACCGCTCAACCCTCGTCAACGTCGAGCACATCGCCGAGATGCACCCGCTGTTTCATGGCGACTACGAGTTGATACTGCGCCGGGGTACCCGCCTCACTCTCAGCCGCCGCTATCGGGAGCGCCTGGCGCCGTTTCTGCTCGGCTGAGGCTCAGCCGGGAATCCGCAGCTCGACGGTGCGGCTGCGTACGCTCCCCAGGCGCACGTGGCCGCGCCAGTGCGGGCCGCGCCAGTAGACCGTGTTACGCCGCCGGACGATGTGGCCGCGCACGTGGTGGAAGCGCGGGGCGCGGCGGGCCGCGGCCGGACCGTCGGCGCGGCCCGGCGCTGCGCTCGCGAACACCGGCGAGGACACCTCGATGTGCTCGAGCAGCGGGCGCTTGCCGAGCCGCACCCGCTTGGCGTTCAGTCGCACCGGCCGCACCGGCATCTGCACCAGATCGGCGCGAATGGCCATCAGCAGGAACAGCGCCAGCAGTATCGGCACGTCGAAGGCCACCGCCGCGAGCGAGTGCTGGATGACCTGGGCGCGACTCGCCGCGCTGCATGCCGCGCTCTGGTAGTAGCGCTGCCAGGACGGGTCGAGGCGGAAGCCCGCACATTGCAGCAGATCGTCGCGCTGCTGGTTGCTGGGATCGCGCACCGCCACCGTCTGTCCATCCAGCAGCGCGCTGGTCGGGGCACCGGACAAGCCGCCATCGAGATCGAGCAGCGTCTCGACCGATGCCAGCAGCGGCTCCTGCGGCTGCGCGCGTGTCAGCCAGAAAGTGCGCAGGCTTCCCGAGCGGCCGCGCGGTTGCGCGGATATCAGGGTTCCGGCGCGCACGATGTCCGGGACGCCCCCGGGGGCACACTGCGGCAGGGCGGGCAACAGCTCCTCGCGCAGCGCCCCCTCGCCCCACTCGATCCACAGCTGCTCGGCGGGAATGTGCAGCAGGTCGAGGCAGCCGGAGAGCTCATCGCCCCCCGAATAGGCGAGCGCCGTGCAGATGCGCACCAGGTCATCGGCGAGAACGTAGCGCAGCGGACAGCGAGCCAGCGACAGCGCGAAGTCACCGGCCCCAGTGAGCCGCCAGAGGCCGCCGTCGTCCTGGCGCACGACGAAGGGCTGCGTGGATTGCGCGATATGGTCCAACAGTCGCAAGACGCACATCTCCGGGCTGTGCCAGGCGAGCGCAGGTAGCGTAGGTAACCGCAGGCGCGCGCCGCAATGGCGCGGGCGCGAACGGCTGGGCCCTGCGGTGTAAGCGGCGCCAGGCGCTGTTTCAAAGGAAATGCAGGTCGGCGCGCCTGGGTAGCGCGCGCCACACGTTGCGAAGAACCCACGTCCGCCGTCGCCGTGCGTGCCGCGTGCGGTCTGTGCAGCCGTTGCTCCGCCTGCGCCGCGAAGCGCTCCGCTCGCGCCTGTTGGGTTGCTGACACGACCTGACAGTCGTTACGTTTTCGCCGCACCCTGCGCTGGCGACAGTACTGCCGGCGACGGCGAATCAAACGAGGGAGACACGTCAATGACAGCAGCTCTTGCGTCCCTGCGCTGGTTGGGCACAGTCGTGGTGTGCAGCGCGCGCGCTAGCGCACCGCGGCCGCCGGTGCGCGGCATGAGCTCGCGGGCGCGCGCCACGATCAGCGCCGCCGCCGTGTGTCTCGCCGGCGCCGCGAGCGCGCAGGCACCGCCGCCGGCGAGCGCGACTGCGCCCGAGGTCGAGGAAATCGTCATCACCGGGTCGCGCATCGCTTCGCCGAATGCCACGAGCGCGAGCCCGATCCAGGTGGTGACCAACAAGGACATTCTGGCCACCGGCAAGAACGACATTACCGACATTCTCAATCAGCTACCCCAGATTTTTAACAACGACTTGGGTCAGGACCTGGGTAACCGCACTAGCGGGCTCACCACGGCGGGCGGTGTCTCGACCGCCGACCTGCGTGGTTTGGGTCCCAACCGCACCCTGGTGCTGATCGACGGACGCCGGCTCGGTCAGGGTTCTCCGTATACAGCCATTGCGTCGCCGGCGCCGGATCTTGATCAGGTTCCCATCTTCCTGGTCGACCGCATCGAGGTTCTCACCGGTGGTGCCTCGTCGGTGTACGGGTCCGACGCGATCGCGGGTGTGGTGAACTTTATCCTGAAGAAGAACTTTCAGGGCCTGCAGTTCGACACCCAGTTCGGCGAGAACTGGCACAATCAGAAAAGTACCTTCATGACCAACGCGGCGATCCAGGCAGGCCTGACGCCGCTCTCGGGCAACGTCCAGGACGGGCGCAACCGGACCTTTAGCATAATCGCCGGCACCAACTTCGGCGAGGGTAACGGCAACCTCACGGGCTGGCTCACCTACTTGCACGCCGACCCGGTATCGAGCGGCGATCGAGATTTCGGCCAGTGCCAGCTCGATGAGAACTTCGATGCCGTCACCGGAAACGTGATCGCGCCTTCTTGTGGTGGTTCGACCAACTCGAACCGCTTTACCCCCTTGAGCGGGCCGCACGCGGGCACTCAGTACGCCGTTTCCGGCAACAGTTTCGTTACCTGGGGTCCCGCGACGACGCCTCCCCCGTTCTTCAACTCGCAGAAATACATCTACCTGGCACGCCAGGACGACCGCTACCAGGGCGGCCTGATGGCGCACAACAGCCTCAACGACTATGCGACGCCGTACTTCGAATTCATGTTCATGAACGATAAATCGCATCAGGCGATTGCACCGACGGCAGCCTTCACCAGCGGCAACCCGAACACCGGCAACCCCTACTTCGTCAACTGCGGCAATCCGTTCCTCAGCGCGCAACAGCGGGGCATCCTCGGCTGCACGGCGGCGCAGATCAGCGCGGCAAACCAGGCCGATCCGGCAAACCAGGTCGCGATCCAACTCGGGCGACGCAATATAGAGGGCGGCGCGCGCACCTCGGACTACGAGCACACCAACTACCGGGCCGTCATCGGCGTGAAGGGCGACCTGACTAAGGCGTGGCGCTACGACGCCTGGGGGCAGTACTACTACACGACGTTCTTCAATTCCAACGACCAGTACTTCAACTACGCGAACATCGACAACTCCCTCGTGGTCACCGGCACCAGGGCTAACCCGCAGTGCGTCGTGGGCGCGCCCTGTGTACCGTGGAATATCTTCCAGGACGGCGGCGTGACTCCCGCCGCGCTTGCCTACCTCTACTCAAACGGCACCGGGGCGGGCAGCACCACGTTGCGCACCGCCCACGCGGACATCACCGGCGAGCTCGGTGAGTACGGGGTCAAGCTGCCCACAGCGAACGAAGGCTTCGGGATGAACGTCGGGTTCGAGCATCGCAACGAGAATGTGCAGTTCACACCCGATTCCATCGAGCAGACCGGACAGCTGGCGGGATTCGGCGGCGCGGCCGTGGCGATCAACAACAGCCTCGCCGTGGATGAGGAATTCATCGAGCTGCGCGCACCGCTGCTGCAGGACAAGCCCTTTTCCAAGGACCTGGTGTTCGGCACCGGATTCCGCCATTCGAACTACTCGGTGAGCGGCGGGGTGAACACCTACAAATTCGACCTGCAGTGGGCGCCGCTCCAGGATCTGCGCTTCCGCGGCTCGTACCAGCGAGCGATCCGCGCTCCGAGCATCATCGAGCTGTATAACCCGCAGCTGCTGGGCTTGATCCAGTTCGGCAACGATCCGTGCGCTCCGCCGGTGCAGGCGGGGGTCACCCTGGCGCAGTGCCTGCACACGGTGCCGGCATCCCAGGCGGCAGCCTTCACCACGGCTTTCAACAACGGCACCATTCCGCAAGCCGTCGCCGGGCAGCTGGGCCAGGTGCAGGGCGGAAATCCGCTGCTGCAGCCTGAGAAGGCGAAGTCGTACTCGTTCGGGCTGCTGTTTGCGCCGCAGGCCGTTCCGAGTCTGACGGGCAGCGTCGACTTCTGGCAGATCCGTCTCGACCAGGCCGTCGGCCCCCTCCCGGCTTCGGTGGCCTTGGCGCAGTGTCTGGCGACGGGTAACCCGACCTACTGCGCGCTGATTGTCCGGGACCGGTTCTTCGGACTGTCGGGGGCCACGATCGCCGGCGGCGGCTACTTCGTCCAGACAAGTCAGAACATCGGTTCCGGTCTCACCAGCGGCATCGATCTGCAGTCGAGTTACAAGGTCGGGCTGGGGCACGTGGGCTCGCTGGTTTGGGCTATCAACGGCGTGTACCTGCTGCATGCCACGACTCAGCCGATCGCCGGCGGGCCTCAGTACGATTGCGCCGGTCTGTTCGGACTCACCTGCCAGACGGTCAACCCGCGCTGGCGGCACAATCTGCGCGCCACCTGGGAGATGCCGTGGAACGTGGATGCTTCGCTCAACTGGCGCTTCATCGGCAAGGTGGGCAACGATAACAACGATCCGCAGACGCAGCTGCACCTCGTGGCGTACCAGGGGTTGTTCGACCAGGACCTGCAGCAGATCCCCAACATCAGCTATATCGATCTGTCCTTCGGCTACCAGGGCTGGAAGGGCGTCGACATACGCGGTGGGGTGAACAATCTGTTCGACCGGAATCCGCCGCTCGTTCCGCTTACCATTCAACCCGGAGGCGCACCGAACACCTACGGCAGTTACGAGGCGCTCGGTCGTCAGCTCTACCTGGCGCTCAGCGTGAAGTTCTAGGTCCATCGACCCCGCAATCTCCCAGCCGGATCAGCCGGTTGCGGAACCGCGAGGCCGGCACGAGCCATCGCGACAGCGGCCCACGCGACACGATACGCGCCCCCCCACGTGCCGTCCGGCTTGGATCATAATGCGCGTCGATGGAGACGGCGGCCGAGCAATGCGACGTGGCAGTGATCGGCGGCGGCCCGGCCGGCAGCACCGCCGCCGCCCTTCTGGCCCGCCGGGGCTATCGCGTGATAGCGCTGGAGAAGGCGCATCATCCGCGCTTCCACATCGGCGAGTCGCTGCTGCCGATGAATCTGCCCATATTCGAGCGGCTCGGCGTGCTGGAGAAGGTACGCGCGCTGGGCGTGTACAAGCGCGGCGCGGATTTCGAGGCCGACAACGAGCAGGGCTACAACACCTTCGCCTTCGATCGTGCGATCGGCAACAGTCCGCCGCACGCCTATCAGGTGTGGCGGCAGGACTTCGACAGGATGCTGTTCGCGCACGCGCGCGAGTGCGGTGCGAGCGCGCGCGAGGGTCATGAGGCGCTGAACATCGAGCAGCGGGGTCCGCGTGACACTCGACTCGATGTGCGCACCGATGACGGCGGCAGTTATCGGCTGCAGGCGCGCTACCTGGTCGATGCCAGCGGCCGCGATACCTTCCTGGCAGCGAAAAAAAAGCTGCGCCGCAAGAACAACCGGCATCAGAGCGCGGCGATCTTCGGCCACTTCCGCGGCGCGGATGCGCGAGCGGGCGAGGACGCGGGCAACATCAGCATGTACAGGTTCGAGCATGGCTGGATGTGGATGATTCCGCTGCCCGCGGGTGTGATGAGCGTGGGCGCGGTGTGCTGGCCGGACTACCTCAAGCAGCGCAAAGGTCGCACGCTCGAGTTCCTGCTCGACACTCTCAAGCGCAACCCCGCACTGTGGCAGCGTGTCAGAGGGGCCGAGCTGATCGGCAACGAGGTGCGCGTCACCGGCAACTACTCCTATGACTCGAAGCAGATGGGCGGGCCGGGCTGGGTACTGGTCGGTGACGCGTTCGCATTCATCGATCCGGTGTTCTCCTCCGGCGTTTATCTGGCGATGAGCGGCGCGGAACGGGCGGCGGCAGTGGTGGATGCCGCGTTGCGCGAGCCAGCCACCGAATTGCGGCTGTTGCGCAAGCTGGAAAAGCGCCAGCGCACGGGCATGGAGCGATTCTCGTTCTTTATCTACCGCTTCAATGGGCCCATCATGCGCCAGATGTTCAGTCATCCGAACAATACCTGGCAGTTGGAGCAGAGCGTGATCTCCATGCTCGCTGGCGACCTGTTCGATACGCCGAAGGTGCTGAGGCGCCTGCGACTGTTCAAGCTGGTCTATGCCATCAACGGCCTGCGGGACTGGAGGAGGTGGCGCGCCGGGCACGCCTATCGGCTGGCGCAGGCGCGCGCGCAGTTCACCGGCGGCAACACCCCGTTGGACCGGTGCTGAAGCGCGTTCATTTGCCTGCAGAGCTCAGCGTCGACCTGAACACCACCCCGTCCTTCATCACGAATCCCACGTTCTTCAGTACATTGACATCCTCGAGCGGATCGCTCGCCACCGCGATCAGGTCCGCGTACGCTCCGGGCGCCACCACGCCCAGCTCGGCGCGCTTGCCGAGCAGCTCCGCGGCCCGCGACGTGGCGGACTGAATCGCCTGCATCGGTGTCATCCCGAACTCGACCTCGCGGGCAAATTCCTGGGCGATCGGATCGGACCACACGAAGCCGCCGACGTCGGTTCCGAAGGCTATCCTGACGCCGGCCCGTAACGCCTTCTGGAACGAGACGCCATGGACGGCGACGCGCTTGCGGTCGCGGATTCCGGTCGGCGTGTCCGGCGGATCGTGATCGTAATAGTAGACAGCCAGCGTGGGTACGTACCACGTGCCTTGTTTGATCATCTGCGCGATCTGCGCGTCGGTGAGCTCCAGACCATGCTCGATGGAGTCGCAACCGCCATCCAGGGCTCGCTGCAGGCCCGGCCCGTTATAGGCGTGGCAGGCGACCTTGCGGCGCCATCCGTGCGCCTCGTCCACGATGGCCTTGAGCTCCTCGACCGTCAGGGTGGGTTGTGAAACGAGCGCACCCTGCTCATCGACCCAGGAGCGGTGCGTCATGTACACCTTGATCCAGTCCGCGCCGTGATCCAGCTGCTCGCGCGCGGCCTTGCGCGCCTCGACGGGGCCGTCGATCAGCTGCGCTCCTTTCGGCACCACGAGCTCGGGCGCATACCCTTCCAGCACGTAGCCACCGGTCGTCGAGATCGAGCGCGTCGCTACGAACATTCGCGGGCCCGGAATGTAGCCCTCGTTGATCGCCTGTTTGATGCCGACGTCGCCATATCCCGCGCCCTCGGTCTCGACATCGCGAATCGTCGTGAACCCCTGTTCCAGCGCACGCCGCGCTGCCACGATCGCGCGCGCTGCGCGGTAGGAGGCAGGGAACTTCAGCAATTGCACATCGTAGCCGCCGGCCGCAGGTACCTCGCCCTGCAGGAAGATATGAGTGTGACAATCGATGAGACCCGGAAGAACGGTGGCGGCGCCCAGCTCGATCACCTGTGCCCCTGACGGCGGCGGATGCGTCCCCGCCGTGTACACGTCGAGGATACGGTTGCCGCGGATCACGATCTCCGCATTTCGCAGCGGCCGTGTACTGGTGCCATCTATGAGCGATCCGGCTCGGACAATCACCGTGGGTGTCGCTATGTTGGCGGCTGGCGTCGCGGTGGGATCATGCGCGATGCACAGGCGTGCGAGGCATAAGGCGATGGCGCCGAGGCAACCCATGGGACGCATCTGGAGACTCCCCTCATCCTGGAGTGGCCGCTTCCGGCAGCGGGCCCGCTTTGGAGTGGCCCCATGATGCCTGCCGGCAGGGTATTCGCAAAGCATTGCCGCGCCCACTTGCGCCGGCCCGCCGGGCGCACGTCTAATTGCGGCGGCAAACCGGGGAGACCTCGATGCACAAGGCGCCAGCTGTCGCCGCCGCAACTGTGCTGCTCATCGCAGGCGCGAGCGCGCGAGCGCAGCCGCCCTCCGCAGAGCAGCGCTTCCGCGAGCTGTACAAGGAGCTGGTCGAGACGAACACCAGTCTGTCCGCCGGCAGTTGCACGCTGGCCGCCGAGCGCATGGCGGCGCGCCTCAAGGCCGCCGGGTACACCGACGACGAGCTGCACTTGTTCACCGCACCCGGGCATCCGAAGGAAGGCGGCCTGGTCGCGGTTTATCCTGGGCGCAACGCGAAGCTCAAGGCGATTCTGCTGCTGGCGCACCTCGATGTGGTCGAGGCGAAGCGCGAAGACTGGACGCGCGATCCGTTCACGCTCGTGGAAGAGAACGGCAATTTCTACGCGCGCGGGGCCGTGGACGACAAGGCCGAGGGCGCAATATGGGTCGACACGCTGGTTCGCTTCCGCGAACAGAACTACCGACCGTTGCGCACGCTGAAACTCGCGCTCACCTGCGGTGAAGAGACCTCGGGCGCCCTGAACGGCGCCCAGTGGCTCACCCAGAACCGCCGCGACCTCATCGACGCGGCGTTTGCAATCAACGAGGGAGCGCGGGGCGAGCTCGACGCCGGGGGACACCGGGTTGCCCTGGAAGTCCAGGCGGGCGAGAAGACCTCGCAGAACTACCGTCTCGAGGTCACCAATTCCGGAGGGCACAGCTCGCTGCCGGTGAAAGACAACGCCATCTATCGACTCGCGGGCGCCCTGAAGAAGATCGAGGCCTACACTTTCCCGCCGCAGTTCACCGACGGCAACCGCGCGTACTTCACTGGCATGGCGAAGATACAAGCGGCCCAGGGCCAAGCGGCCCTTGCCAGCGCCATGCAGGCATTGGTGCGCGATCCGGCCGATGCGCAGGCGATCGGGCTGGTGTCCGCGAAGGACCCGGGCTGGAATGCGACCTTGCGCACGACCTGCGTCGCCACCATGCTGGAGGCCGGACACGCGACCAACGCCCTGCCGCAGCGGGCGCGGGCGAACATCAACTGCCGCATCTTCCCTGGCGTCACGCAGGAGACGGTGCGTGCGAGGCTCGAAGAGCTGGTGGCCGACCCGGCGGTCAAGGTGACGACGCTCGAGACGCGAGGGCCGAGCTCCCCGCCCCCGCCGCTGACGCGCGAGATCCTGGCACCCATCGAGAAGCTCGCGGCACAGTTCTGGCCGGGCGTGCCGGTGCTGCCGATCCTGCAGCCCGGCGCGACCGACGGCCAATTCCTGAACGCGGCCGGCATCCCGACCTACGGCATCGAGCCGCTATTCCTGGGCCCGGATTTCGGCCACATCCATGGCCTCAACGAGTACGTCGGCGTCAAGTCGCTGCTGGAGTGTCGCGACTTCCTGTACCGCCTGGTGAGGGTCTACGCGGATCGGAAATGAGGCCAACGCATCTGACCCGGGGGCCGCCCGGCAGCGCCTGCGGCGGGCGCTCATCCGCGCACGTAACTCCCGGGCGCATCCTCGAGCGCACGGTGCTGGGCGCCGGCAGCGGCGCGCAGGGTGCCGGCGGGTTGTCGCTTCGCGGTGGAATGCTCGATGAGCCAGTGCTGCCAGGCGGGCCACCACGAGCCCTCCAGCGGCGGCGCGCTCTTCAACCACTCATCCGGCGACAGCCTGGCGGTGGCGTTGGACCAGGTGAGCATGCGGTGCCGGCGCCGCGGGTGCACCGGCCCGCTGACGATGCCGGCGTTGTGGCCGCCGCTCGTCAGGAGAAAGGTGTAGTCGGCGCTGCGCGTCAGATCGCGCACCTTGTACACCGAGCGCCATGGCGCCACATGGTCGGTCTCGGTTCCGACCACGAACATGGGCGCACGCAGGCAGGACAGATCGATCCTCTCGCCCCTCACGGTGAACTCACCGCGCGCCAGCTCGTTCTTCAGGTACAGCCGCTCCAGATACTCGCTGTGCATGCGCCAGGGCATGCGCGTGCCGTCGGCATTCCAGGCCATGAGGTCGTTGAGCTTGGGGCGCTCGCCACGCATGTACTGATCGACCGCCGGCTTCCACAGCAGGTCGCGCGAGCGCAGCAGGGCGAATGCCGCGCCCATGCGTTCGCTCTCCAGCACGCCGGATTTCTGCATCATCGCCTCGAGCATGGCGATCTGGCTGGGCGTGATGAACACCGACAGCTCTCCGGGTGCGCTGAAGTCGGTCTGGGCGGCGAGCAGGGTCAACGAGGCGAACGGCGCCTCGCCCGCCTGGGTGAGCGCCGCCGCGGCGATCGCCAGCAGCGTGCCGCCGATGCAGTAGCCGACCGCGTGCACCGGGTGCTGCGGGATGAGGCGGCGCACCTGCGCCAGCGCATCGAGAAACCCGAGCTGCAGATAGTCGTCCATGCCCAGCTCGCGGTCGGCGGCACCCGGGTTCTTCCAGGAGATCATGAATACCGTGTGACCTTTCTCGACCAGGTAGCGCACCAGAGAATTGCGCGGCGACAGGTCGAGGATGTAGTACTTCATGATCCAGGCCGGGGTGATCAGGATGGGCTCGGCGTACACCTCGGGCGTCTGCGGCGCGTACTGCAGCAGCTCGATGAGCCGGTTGCGGAAGACCACCTTGCCGGGCGTCACCGCCACCTCCTTGCCCACCTCGAACTGCTCGGTTCCGGCCGCTCGAGCGCCGCTCACCGCACGCTGCGCGTCCTCGAGCCAGTGCTTCAGTCCACGGATGAGATTGTGGCCCGATTCCGCGGCGGTCCTGTTGAGCAGCTCGGGATTGGTTTGCAGGAAATTCGCCGGCGAGGCGGCTTCCAGCAGCAGCCGTCCGGCGAAGTTCAGGCGCGACTGCTGCGCGTCGGCGGCCGCCGGCGGGGCCAGTGCCTGTTGCCACCAGGAGGCCCAGTTGGCGTACGTGCGCGCGTAGGCGTTGAAGGGCCACACGTTCCAGGCGGCGTCGCTGAACCCCAGCTCTTCATGCCCCGGGGCCAGTGGCGTGCCGCCGGCGGCGCTCGCCATGAACTGCCAGCTGTCGAGGATTTTCTCGTAGGCGCTGCGCGCCAGCTGCACCTGGCGCGGCGGCTGAGTGGCGAGCTTCAGGTACCACTCCCACCAGGCGTTGAGGTAGTCATCCGGAGCGAGCCCTCCGGTGAGCGCGGCGAGCTGGGCGCGCAGGTGGCGCTCGATCTGCGCCTTCAGGGGCGCTTTCACGCCCTCGGCAGGCCGGGGAGCCTCGCGTGCGTCGGCGCGGGTGCGCGCCTGCGGCGCTGCCCGGCGTCTGCGCGCCCGGGCTTTCTTCTTCGCATGGACACTCAAGGCGGTCTCCCCGGAAAGTCACACCCGGGAGCGTGCGCCCCCGGGTGTGGGATACCGCAAGATATCAGGCCGCTTTGCGCGCCGGCACTGCCTTCGCGGCGATTTCGCTGCCCAGCTGGGTGAAGCGGCTCTGGATCTCGGACGTGACCGTCGCGAACTCCTCGGCACGCGCACGCAGCTTGTCCACGAACTGGGTGGTGAGCTCGGCGTGCTTGTTCATCAGCTCGGTGGGGTTGGTCGCGCTGAACGCAACGTTCACACGCGCCAGGCCGCTCTCCAGCACATCGCCGGCGACGGCGTACTGCAGCCGCGCCAGGCGCTCGAGGGTCTTGAAGCCTTCCTGCTGCGCCTTCAGAACGGGCGCGAACGCCTCACGGGCCGCGGCAATCATCGTGTTGGGGTCGAAAGTCCGGTCGATCATGGTCGTCTCTCCTGTGCGGGTGGGTCTCCAATGGGGAGCATCGTACCACAGTTTGTATGCACTGCAAGAGAAATATTGTCCTCTCGGATCGATTCGACTACTGCGCACTTAAGCTATTAATATCTACATATAATATAGCAATAAAGCGATGATCAAAGTTTCCGTTTATGGGGTAGTATTTTTGCGATGCACATACACACGAGGATGATCACATGCGCAGCCCGGCGTCGACCTCGAGGCAGCGCCCGGTGAACAGCTCGTTCTCGAATATGAAGCCGACCGCGTGGGCGATCTCCTGCGGCTCGCCCAGGCGCCCGAGCGGTATGGGTGAGGTCATCTTCGCCAGCGCCTCGGGCTTCATGCTCTCGACCATGGGGGTGCGAATGAAGCCCGGGGCGACCGCGCCGACGCGGATGCCGTAGCGCGCCAGCTCCTTCGCCCACACCACGGTCATCGCCGCGACGCCCGCCTTGGCGGCGGTGTAGTTGGTCTGCCCGACATTGCCGGCCCGCGAGATACTCGAGAGGTTCACGATCACGCCGCCGACCGCGCGTTGGATCATGCGCTGCGCCGCTTCGCGCGCGCACAGGAACACCCCGGTGAGATTCACGTCGATGACCGCCTGCCACTGCGCGAGCGTCATCTTGCCGACCACCTGACCGTCCTTCACCTTGACCAGCAGTGCATCGCGCACGATGCCGGCATTGTTGATGAGGCCGTCGAGGCGCCCGAAATCCGCCGTCACCTGATCGAGCGCGCCCACCACGCTGTCCTCGTTGGCGACATCGGCGAGGTAGCTGCGTGCCACCACGCCCACCTCGCTACAGCGGGCGCAGCTCTCGGCCAGGTCTTCGGCGTTGGTGTCCAGCAGGGCAAGACTGGCGCCCTTGCGGGCGAAGTGCAGGGCGAGCGAGCGGCCGATGCCGCGCCCGGCTCCGGTGACGAGAATGGTTTTGCCGCGAACATCCACGGGCGGGTCACTCCTGCTGGGATACGAGGGGGAGACTGCGGGCGCCAAGTGCTCGTGCGCGATGCGCGCTTCAGCCGCGACGCTTGCCGGAATCGGGTTTGGATGGCGCGGGGCCGCCGGCGGGCGCGGCGCCGCCGGCGGGCGTGGCGCTCGGGGTGAAGGCCGACAGCATCGATGCCTGCATCTTGGCCCACATTTCCATGTTCTGGCGCGCCATCTCCGCGATCGGCGCCATGGGTGTCTCGAGCGCCTTGGCCATCTCGGCCTGCATGAGATTCTGTTGGCGCAGCAGCCCGCCGATGCTCTGCTCCAGGTACGACGTCAGCATCTGCTGGATCGGATTGCCGTAGAAGCGAATGATGGCCTCGAGCAGCTGCAGGCTCAGCACCGGGGTTCCGAACTGCTCCTGGCTGGCGATGATCTGCAGCAGGACGCTGCGCGTGATGTCGGCGCCGCTCTTGTCGTCCACCACCTTGATCCGCTGGCCGCCCGCGATCAGCTTGCGCAGGTCATCGAGGGTGACGTGGCGGCTGTCCTGCGCGTCGTACAGACGCCGGTTGGCGTATTTGCGTATCAGGCGCTCTTCGGCCATGTTTGCGGTCTTTCAGCCGGCCGCGCGGGCGCGAGCCCCAGGGCGCGGGCGGCAGTCTCGACGCCGGGGATGGTAGTCCCGCTGTATGCAGCGCACAATGACGGTCTTCACGGTTCTAGTCCCCGAGTGCCCTGGTAAAAAAGCGGCTTTTCACTGCTCGCCCCTGCCTACCGCCTGAGGGCGTCATCGTCCCTGCGACCTGGTTTTCGGCAGCGCATACAACATGGAAACACCCTTCACCTATGCCGCCTTCAAGCCCGACGCGGCCTTTGCCGGCGCCGCGGAGCGCTTCCTTGAGCTCCTGAGGAGCTTTGGCATGCCCGGGGCAGGCGCGGCGGGCGCGGGCCGGGACTGGTCCTCGCTCGCAGCTCCGCTCGCCGGGCAGTTCGAGCAATGGCTCAAGACCTCCCAGTCGGCCGGTCCCTGGTTCGCCGCCGCCAACGCCGCAGCGTCGGGTCCTGGCGCGGGAGTCGGTGCCGCCCAGGCGGGGTTCTTCGGCCCGTTGCCGCTCGGCGCGGGGGCCGCCCCGCAACAGGACGCGCAACGCACCTGGGACCTGGTCGCGCGGCTTGCGCAGTTGCAGGGACAGCTCGCCTCGCACTGGAGCGAGATCGCCGGCACCGCCGCGCGGCGCTTCGTCGCGCGCCTCGGTGCGATGGCGGGCGGCGCGCCGTCGCTCGACAACGCGCTCAAGCTCTATGAGCTGTGGGTGAGTTGCGCCGAGGAGAGCTACGCCGCGACGGTCCGCAAGGATGACTTCTGCCGCCTGCAGGCGGAGCTTGCGAACACTTCGGCGGCGCTGCTGGTGGAGCAGCGCCGGCACGCCGAGACGCTGGTACGCGCCTTCGGACTGCCGAGCCGCAACGAAGTGGACGCGCTCTACGCGCAGCTGAAGGATCTGCGCCGGCAGCTCGCCGAGCTCGCCGAGGCGGCGCGCTCCAGGGGGGCGGGCGCGCCGCGCCCCGCGCGGCCGGCGGGCACAGGGCGTCGCAAGCGCCCGCGCAAGGCGCGCGCTTGAGGCCGTTCGCCCCCGACGCCGAGGCGGTGTTTGCGGAACTCACGCTGCGGATCGCGCAGACCCTGACGCGGCTGCGCGAGGTGCAGGGCGTCACCGTGGGCTGCTCGGTGAAGCGCGCCGTGTGGAGCTGCGGCAGGACGACTCTGTATCAGTACCTGCCGCTGGCGGAGGCGCCGCCGCGCGCCGCAGGCAGGCCGGTGCTCATCTGCTTTGCGCTGGTGAACCGCCCGTACGTGCTCGACCTGCAGCCGGACCGGTCGCTGGTGCGGCGGCTGCTCGAGGCGGGCCTGTCGGTGTATCTGATCGACTGGGGCGATCCGGACGATGCCGACCGCTGCGTCGATCTCGAGGACTACATCGAGCGCCATCTCGGGGGCAGCGTGCGCCACCTCCTCGACAACCACGGCGCCAAGGCGCTCGACCTGCTCGGGGTCTGCCAGGGCGGCGTGCTGAGCCTGTGCTACACGGCGCTGCACGGCAAGCAGGTGGCGAATCTCGTGACGCTCACCACCCCGGTGGATTTTCACACGCCCGACGACCTGCTGTCGAAGTGGGTACGGGGGCTCGACACCGAGCTGCTCATGCAAAGTGGCAACGTGCCGGGCGAGGTGCTCAACGGACTGTTCCTGTCGCTCATGCCGTTTCGCCTGACGCAACACAAGTACGTGCGGCTGCTCACCGGCAACAGCGATCAGCGCGCGCTCGAGGACTTCGTGCGCATGGAGAGATGGATCTTCGACAGCCCGCCGCAGGCGGCGCTCGCGCTGGCGCAGTTCGTCAGGTGGTTCTATCAGGAGAACCGCCTCACCCGCGGGACGCTGCGAATCGGTGGCCGCAGGGTGGACCTGGGAGAGATCCGCCAGCCGGTGCTCAATCTCTACGCGCTCGAGGATCACATCGTGCCGCCGGACGCCTCGGCGGCCATGCAGCGCTACCTCGGCAGC
>VBMV01000003.1 GCA_005878835.1 Gammaproteobacteria bacterium
CCGGGGATAACAGGCTTATTCCTCCCAAGAGTCCACATCGACGGAGGAGTTTGGCACCTCGATGTCGGCTCATCACATCCTGGGGCTGTAGCAGGTCCCAAGGGTTCGGCTGTTCGCCGATTAAAGTGGTACGCGAGCTGGGTTCAAAACGTAGACAACACTGCGTTGCCAGGAAGTAATTCCTGGAACAATTTAACTGGCTCATATCGGTGGAGCCCTCCTGGAGTTGCAAACTGACTCCAAAGGGTAATACCGAGGGAAGGCTGGTAACGATGGATCCTACAATCCTTGCTTATATCGCAGGATTCCTGGACGGTGATGGCAGCATCTTCTTTCAACTGATCCGAAAGAAGGACTACTGCCTCGGATTCCAGATCAGGACGTCAGTCGCTTTCTATCAGAAGACTGAGAATGAACAGATTCTCCTCTGGCTGAAAGCGCAGTTCTTATCCGGGTACATCCGACGCCGGAAGACAGGCATCAGTGATTACACGATTGTAGAGCCTCAGGAAGTCCGCAGGATTTTGGAGCTGGTGCAACCTTACGTGCGACTCAAGCAGGAGCACGTGAGACTCGGCCTCGAAATTCTCGACAAGCTTCCCTTGGCTGGCGATGCAACACGATTGATGGCGTTGTGTCAGCTGGTCGATCGGTTTCGGGATCTCAACTACTCAAAGAAGAGAACGGTCACTTCTGAGAGTGTTGAAGCACACCTGAAATCACATGGTTACCTTGCCCCTGTAGAGACTGATCCAATCAGGAGAGAGTCGCTGGGATGAACAGCGGCTAAGACGCCAGTCCCCTCGGTTGCAAGTCGAGGGTGAAGGTATAGTCCATGCCACCAGAAATGGTGGACAAGCATGCGTGAGACAGTTTGGTCCCTATCTTCCGTAGCCGTTGGAGATTTGAGGGTGAGCTGTCCTTAGTACGAGAGGACCGGGATGGACGCACCTCTGGTGTTCCGGTTGTCACGCCAGTGGCACTGCCGGGTAGCTATGTGCGGACGGGATAACCGCTGAAAGCATCTAAGCGGGAAGCCCCCCCCAAGATTAGATCTCCCTGGGAGCTCGACTCCCCTGAAGGGCCCACGAAGACTACGTGGTTGATAGGCTGGGTGTGTACGGCCAGTAATGGCTTCAGCTAACCAGTACTAATTGCCCGTGAGGCTTGACCATATAACCTCAAGTGGTTTGGTCCACGCGAGGACGATGCCGATGGAGCGATTCCATCGTGAACGCGACAGGCGTCGAAACAGAAACTTGACCGGATTGGAGGCGCGTGAAGCCGCTACCGCGTTTGGTAGCGGCTTCATGAACCTCGAACAGTCTGCCTGGCGGCCATAGCGAGCGGGAACCACCCGATCCCATTCCGAACTCGGAAGTGAAAACGCTCTGCGCCGATGGTAGTGTGCCTTTCAGGCATGCCAGAGTAGGTCACTGCCAGGCTTCAAACAAAGAAGCCCCGAGGTCTTCGGACCTCGGGGCTTCTTTCTATTGCGCGCTATTGCGCGCGAGGCGCCGACGTCGATGCAGCCATCTCAGGCGACGGGCTGGCGACATCCGAATTCCAAGTATCGCGGATGATCATCCATTTCGCGTCCCTTCGCTGAAACACGGTGAGGGTCTTCCCGGTGTCTACCGTCGCACCCGACTTGTCGATGACCTTGTATGTGTCTCCCTGCCATGCGAGATCGCCCGACACCCCGACATCGCTCGTCGGTCCTTCCACGCCCTTGAGTCCCGCAGCGGTGAACGTCGCGGCGTCTTTCAGGAAGTACTCGCGGATCAAAGCCCCGCCCCGAGCTGCTGGCACATGCGGTGCGCTGAGCACGGCATCCTCGGCGTAGAGCGCAGCGACAGCCGCGCCGTCGCCGCTGTTATAGGCCTTGTACCAGGAGTTTTGGACGGCGCGGATTGCGGCCTGGTCCGCGGCCGTATCCGGTGGCGACGTCCTGGCACAAGCCGCCAGCGCAGCGAAGCCCGCCATGATGAGTGTCAGCTTTCCGAGATTGTTCATTGAATCATCTCCCCTTAGGTGTTGTTTCAGTGGACGACTGAGCAGGACAAAAAACGCATCAACGGGCAGCCGCAATCTCCGCCTGCACGGCGGCGCGCTGAAACTGCGGCCAGTCATACATTCCCCACGGTCGGTTGTAGTTCGTTGTGCGGCGCCCGATGGGCTTCGTCTTGCACCGCAATTTCGATGCGCCGCCAAAGCCTGTTGAGCGACTGACAGAGTCACACTACGCCTTGCGGGACTGGCTGTGCACGCCTATCCGCACATTCCGATAGGCCGATGCCGCGATCCGCTCCGCTGGCGACAATTGGATTTACCGGCGCGGATGCTGCAGCCGCACACGCGCGAGCACGCATCGAGATCGAGAGCGCTCGGGGCGCGCACCGGGCGGCGCCCCTCGCAGCTCTGCCGCCAAGCTACAGCTGAAGGGCCGGGTCTGCCGCACGGCCTGCGTTCCACACGTTCCAGCAGCTGAGCGGGTGGGTCTGACGCGTCGCCTGCGTGCAACATGTTCCAATAATCGTGGGTGCTGGGGGCTTTTACTTATCTCGGGTCTCGAATGCACCCATTGCGGAACGGCCAAGACTTAGACATAACACCTATAATTGGTCGCAGCTGATGGGGGAAACGGATGCCCGTCCATGCATATTTGCACTCCCGGCTGATGGAAGAGTCCGAGGCGCGGGTCGAGATGGCGGCGCATTTCGACTCACCGGCCGACATGCTTGTTGCCAGCCGCATACTCAAGAACCCGGACGCCTATCGCCGCTGGGAAGCGGAGCACGATCGCCTCATGCGGGCGGTCTCCGAACAGGTGCGCCTGCCTCGCCAGGTGGTCGCTTTGCGCTCCACCGCGTTCGCATTGGTGCATCGCAAGGCGATATTCGAATACCTGCGCGATCGACAGATCACCGGGGCGAGGCGGCACCGCGTGTTTGCGCTCTTCTATGGAATCCGCGACTACGGCAACGCCGTGCTCGCCGAGCACGGCAACTACGTGCGCTGCAGCTCGAGCTACCTGTGTACCTATCATCTCGCCGAGCATCTGATGCAGGACGCGGCCTTTGATGAGCCGCTGCAACTGTACGAGCAGTGGTACTCGGAGTACTTCCGCGCCTACTGCGACGTGGCGCTGGCGCAAACCGAGGAAGAGAAGCAGGCGATCGCTCCCATGGACGCGCTGCGGCCGCTGCTCAAGCACCAGCTGGCGCAGGCGCGCCAGGCGATCCTCGAGATGCCGCAGATGCCGGCGGAGGACTGGCGCGAGGTGCAGATTCGCAAGCCGACCGGGGACACCCAGAAGTTGCGCGTGATCTTCGGCGGCACCGGCCGCCTCAACTGAGCGCGCGGCGACTGCCGGCCCGCTCACCACCCGATCCCGTAGTCCTGCCCGTAATTGCTCGAGCCGCCCCACAGGGTGCCGTGCTTGCGATCGACGAAAATTGCGTTGATCGGGCCCGAGGTGCGCTCCTCGAACTCGAGCGTGTAGCCCATGCGGCTGAGCTCCTCCCGCACCCAGGGCGGGGTCTGCGTGTTCAGCGTGAGGCGGCCCGGGAATGACTGGTGGTCGGCGAAGGAATCGCGCATCTGGTAGCTGGTGATGTTGGCGGCCTCGGTCGCCTCCTGCACCGTCATGCCGAACTCGACGACGTTGAGGAAGAACTGCAGCAGGTTCTGGTCCTGGGTGTCGCCGCCTTGCACCGAGAAGACGAGGTACGGCTTGCCGTCCTTGAGCGCGAGTGAGGGGGTGAGCGTCGCGCGCGGCCGCTTGCCGGGCTGCAGGACGTTGTAGGGGTCCTCGCTCGGGTCCAGCACGAAACTCTGCATGCGCTGGCTCAAGCCGATGCCGGTGTGGCCGGCGATCACCGCCGGAGTCCAGCCGCCGCTCGGCGTCACCGACACGGCCCAGCCCTTGTCATCCGCCGCCTCGACGCTGGTCGTGCCCAGGCGGAACGTGCGCTCGAGCTCGGCGAGCGCGATGGGAGGCTGCGCCGGCATCTTCGAGTGCCAGGCTTCCAGATACCTGAGGTACGGGTTCTTCGCGCCCTGGAACGGATAGGGGTCCCCGGGCCGGATGTCCGGGTCGTTGCGGTCCGCGCGGATGAGTTTTGCGCGCTCGCGCGCGTAGTCCTTCGACAGCAGGCCCTCGATCGGCGGCGCCGGCGAGAAGCTCGGGTCGCCGTAGTAGAAGTCGCGATCGGCGTAGGCGAGGTTCATCGCCTGGTAGAGGGTGTGGATGTAGCGGGCGCTGTCGTACCCCATGGCTTTGAGATCGAAGCTCTCGAGGATGTTGAGCGCCTGCAGCATCACCGGGCCCTGCACCCAGGTGGTGAGCTTGTAGACCTCGATCCCCTTGTAGCTGGTGTGCACCGGCTCCTCGATTTTCACTTTCCAGCCGGCGAGATCCTCGAGCGTGAAGAGACCGCCGAGCTCGCGCACCGCGCCCACGAGATCCCTTGCGATGTCGCCCTTGTAGAAGCGCTCGTAGGCCGCGTGGATCGCGGCCTTGCGGTCCTTGCCCGAGCGCAGCGCCTGGCGCTCGGCCTCCACCAGCTTGCGCAAGCTGGCGGCGAGGTCGGGCTGGCGGAAGATCTCCCCGGGCTCGGGCGCCTCGTGCGCCGCACCCAGGTGCGGCAGCATCACGCGGCGCGAGTCCGGCCACTGTTTGATCAGCTCCTTGTAGTGCTCGATGGTGTTGACGAGCGGTGAGTCGATCGGAAAGCCATCCGCCATCTCGATGGCAGGCTCGAGCACCTGGCCCAGGCTCATCGTCCCGTACTCCGCGAGCATGGTCATGAGGCCCCCGGGGGTGCCGGGGGTGACGGCGGCGAGCGGACCGTACTCGGGCGGATAGCGCAGGCCGAGCTTGTGGAAGTACTCGGGCGTTGCGCCCGTGGGCGCGACCCCCAGGCCGTTGATGCCGATTACCTTGCCGGTGTTCGGGTTGTAGATGAGGGCCTGGGTCTCCCCGCCCCAGGAGAGCGTGGTCCACGCGGTCGCGGTCGCGGCGATCATGGCGCAGGCGGCGTCCACCGCGTTGCCGCCCCGCTCGAAGATCTTCGCGCCCACGGCGGCGGCGATCGGCTTGCCGGTGACCGCCATCCAGTGCTGGCCGTAGAGCGGGGGCTTGTGGGTGCGCCCCTGCGCCTGCGGCCCGCCGAATATCACACTCGCGCTCACCATCGCGGTCATCGCCGTGCGCGCGAAGCCGCTCACCCCGGGGCGGCTCTTCTTCGCCTTCTTTCGGGTTCGCATGCGAGCCTCCTCCTCGGCCGGCTGGAAGAGCATATGGCAGACTTTGCGGCGACGCACGCCTCGAGGCGTGCGCCACAGCGGCCTTCGAGGGAGGCGCGGTTCGAGGGAGGCGGGTTGGAAACGCAGGTTTCGGTGAGCGCACTGTTCGTGTATCCGGTGAAATCGGCGCGCGGCATCGCCCGCTCGCGCGTGCGCGTCACAGCGAGCGGCTTCGAGTGGGACCGCCAGTGGATGCTCATCGATGCCAGGGGCACGTTCCTGAGCCAGCGAACCCATCCGCAGCTCGCGCGCATCGTGCCCGAGATCGGCGCCGATGCCCTGGTGCTGCACGCCCCGGACGTGCCCGCGCTGCGCGTGCCGCTGGACAACCGGGGTGAGCAGGTGCCCGTGCAGGTGTGGAAGGACGCCTGCATGGGCGTGGATCAGGGCGAGGCCGCACATGCATGGGCGAGCCGGGTGACGGGGGAAGCGGTGCGGCTGGTGCGGGTGGCGCCGGACATGGCGCGTGCGGCCAACGCCAGGTTCGCGGGAACCACCCCGGCGCCGCTGGGATTTGCCGACGGATACCCGCTCCTGGTGTGCAGCCAGGCCTCGCTCGAGGATCTCGACCGGCGCCTGCCGCGCCCTGTACCCATCGAGCGCTTTCGACCGAATATCGTGCTGCGCGGC
>VBMV01000004.1 GCA_005878835.1 Gammaproteobacteria bacterium
GGTCACCTCGCTGCTGTTCCAGGCCGCGGCTCCGGCGATCTGCAGTCCCTGTACCGGCAGCGCGATGAACTGCAGCTCGAGGCCCTTCACGCGGTAGTCCGGCCCGTTGGTCGTGAAGGTCAGGTTGCCGGTGAAGCCCGGGTCGAAGATCTCGATCTGCGTGTCCTTCCAGTCCTCCCGGTACACGGCGCCATTGATCTGCAGGTGGCGATCGAGCCACTCCGTCTTCCACCCGAGCTCGTAATTGATGAGATTGTCGGGCGCGTACGAGACCGGGGGCACGAATACTCCGGCCAGCGGTCCGGTGACATGCGCCTGGGCACGGTTGAACCCGCCGGGACGGAATCCCTGCGACCAAGTGACATAGCTCAGGATCTCGGGCGTGACGTGCCAGGTGAGATTGGCCCGACTCTTGGCTCCGCTCCAGGTGTGCTCGAGGTGCTTGGCATCGAGGTTGTTCTGATTGCTCGGGATGCCGTTCGCGACGGTGCTGACGCAGGGGTTGGGAGGCGTGGACGGCGTCGTGCCAGTGCCGAAATCATAGAATCCCTGGATTTCGCAGCCGAAGCTGCCAACATTGGTTCCCTGCTCGATGGTGTCCATGCTGTAGTAGCGCGTGCCGCCGGTCAGGGTGAGCGTCTTCGGGATGATGTCGAAGTCGAGGGATAGGAACCCTGCCCACTGCGTATAGCCGCGCTTGATGTCGTCGAAAAACGCGTCGCCTAGGGGACGCACATTGGGATTCTGTACCGTGACCGGGTACGGAACGACTTGGCCCGCACTGTTCATGTACACCTGCGGCGGGCCGATGGGATAGAAGTGCGGGCTCGTCCCATAGAACCAGTCGGTCCCCTCGTAAATGAGGTACTTCTCGTAGAAGCCGCCAGCGAGCACGCGGATGCGCCAGTCGGTCGGGGTGCTGAGGCGTATCTCGTGGCTCTGGTGCGTGTCCTGCTGATGGTCGGTCCAGAAGGCACCCGGGGAGTAGCAGAACCCGGCCGACCCGGGGGTCGTCCCCCTTATGGTATTACCGTTCGCGTCGGTCCCTGCCGGAAAGAACGGGTAGCCCGGATAGTCGCACTGGTAGTAGCCGGCGTACGTGCCGCGCGCGTAGTTGGTGTAGTCCTGCTGCTGCGTGATGGTGCGGTCGAGATACGCGCCGGTATAGACCGCCTGCAGGAAGCCGAGCTTCCCGTTCAGCGTCCACGCGGTGTCGGTGAACTTGTCCTTGTTGTAGGACGGGTTGTACAGCTGCACCGACAGCTCCGGCAGCACGTTGTGCACCCCGTCGTAGGCTTCCTGCCAGAACACACCTTCAGCCTCCAGGTTCTGATAGGCCTGCGAGACCAGCAAGTTCCAGTCGTCGTTGAACTGGTAGAGGAGCTCGCCACGCACACCCTTGTAGGTGAGAGGGTTGGTCGCGCGCCCCACCTGGAAATTGTTGTTGAGCGGGCCGCTGTTCGGCGGCACGACTCCGCCGAAGTAATTCACCACCACCTGGTCGGTCGCGGCGCGGATGAAGGTGCCGGGGATGTTGTTGATGTAGCCGCCCCGACGGTCGTTGTATGCGACCACGCGGACGCCGAACTTATCGGGGATCACCGGGACGTTCAGAACGCCCTCTATCGAGGTGCTCGGATCGCCGTGGGCGGTGGTCGCATAGGAGGCGCTGACGTTCGCCTCGACACGATCCAGCCTCGGCTTGTTGGTGATGTAGCGAATCACCCCTGCCTGCGCGCCGGCGCCGAAGAGCGTCCCCTGCGGGCCCTCGAGAATCTCGATGCGCTCGAGGTCGGCGGCGTAGATGTCGAGGTTGCGGCCCGGAACCTGCCCCGATTGATCGTCGAGATAAGTCGCGACGTTCGGGAAGCTGCCGGTCGCGCCCACGCCCTGGGTGCCGCCGATGCTGGTGGCCAGTCCCCGGATGAAGACGTTGCTCTGCCCGGGACCGTACCCGGCGGCGGTCACGTTGGGCAGGTACTTGACGAAGTCGTCGAAGGTCTTGACGTTCAGCTGGGTGAGCGTCTCCGCGGTCAGCGCCTGGATGGTGATCGGGACGTCCTGCACGCTCTCGGCGCGGCGCTCCGCCGTGACGATCACTTCCTGCAGCTCGGTTGGCGTGCCGGTCGCGGTCGCCGTTTCTGCCGCTGCAAGGACGACCGCAGTGGCCGGGGCACTCAGGATTGCGGCCACCGTCGCAGAGATCTTCGGATTAGGCTTCATCGCGCATCCCCCGAGTTGATTGTGGTTTTCCCACCGCACGCATGCCGCCCGGTCCAGACGGCGCCCTGTCGACCTTCTATACCACTCGCCCCGGTGGCGCTTGAATAAATGCGTCATCCGGACAGGACGCAGCCACTCCGCGCGGCAGCTTCAAAGCCGCCACGGGAGTGGAAATTGCGCCCAGATTCATAGCTTTTCACATTTGCGGCAGCGCTGAAAGTCTAGAAATTGAATAATCCCATGTGAATAAAGGCATCGGACCGCAGTCGCTGCCGCCGCAGCCCGCCCGGGCGTGAGCTGGAAACGGCTGTACGGGCCCCTGCAACCGCTTGCCCGGTCAATGTTGTAGCCGGGAAGCATCAGTCTTGGACTCGTGCCGCCAGGCCCTCTCGCCTTAGGCTTCGTTCCATGAGCCACCCCTCCTACGTGCTGGCGATCGATCAGGGGACCACCTCGACGCGGGCCATCGTATTTGACGCACAGGCACGTGCGGTCGCCATCGCGCGTCGCGAGCTCGAGCAGCACTATCCCGCTTCCGGATGGGTCGAGCACGATGCGGAGGACATCTGGCGCGACACGCTCGCGGCGGCTCGCGAGGTCATCGAGCGCACCGCCGGCGGCGTCGCCGGCATCGCGGCGCTCGGCATCACCAACCAGCGCGAGACGGCGGTCATCTGGGAGCGCGCCAGCGGCAAGCCGATCCATCGCGCCATCGTGTGGCAGGACCGGCGCACGGCGGAGGCGTGTGCGGCCCTCAAGGCCGCGGGCGCCGAGCCCCTGGTTCGCAGCAAGACGGGGCTGCTGCTCGACCCGTACTTCTCCGGCACCAAGGTCGCCTGGCTGCTCGACCATGTGGCGGGCACGCGCGCACGCGCCGAGCGCGGTGAGCTGGCCTTCGGCACCATCGACAGCTTTCTGCTATGGCGGCTGACGGGCGGGCGCGTGCACGCCACCGACGCCACCAATGCCTCGCGCACCCTGCTGTTCGACATTCACGCCCAGCGCTGGGACGACGAGCTGCTCTCCCTCCTGCGCGTGCCGCGTGCGTTGCTGCCTGAGGTTCGCGACAGCAGCGGGGTCTTCGGCACCACGGATCCCGCTCTCTTGGGGGCTGCCTTGCCAGTCGCGGGTATCGCCGGCGACCAGCAGGCGGCCCTCATCGGGCAGGCCTGCTTCGGGGCCGGCATGGCGAAGTCCACGTACGGCACCGGCTGCTTCCTGCTGCTCAACACCGGCGAGGTGGCGGTCAGCTCCAGGAACCGCATGCTCACGACGCCGGCGTACCGCATCGGCGGACGTATGACCTACGCCATGGAAGGATCCATTTTCGTCGCGGGTGCCGCGATCAAATGGCTGCGGGACGGGCTCAAGGTCATCCGCGACGCGGCCGAAACCGCCGCCGCCGCGGCGCGCGTGCCGGATGATCACGGTGTGTACCTGGTGCCGGCGTTCGTGGGGCTCGGGGCGCCGCACTGGGAGCCGAACGCCCGCGGGCTGATCTGTGGCCTGACGCTGGATGCCTCGGGCGCCCATCTTGCGCGCGCGGCGCTCGAGTCGGTCGCCTATCAGACCCTTGATTTGACGCAAGCGATGCAGCGCGACGGTGCGCGCCGCGCCGACGCCATCCGCGTCGACGGGGGCATGGCGGCGAATGACTGGTTCTGCCAGTTCCTCGCGGACGTGCTGGAGGCAAGGGTCGAGCGGCCGGTGGAGCTCGAGACCACCGCGCTCGGCGCCGCGTTTCTCGCGGGACTCGCCACGGGAGTGTGGAGCGATCTCGCTGGGCTCGCGCGCACTTACTCCACCGCGGCCGTGTTCGTTCCGAGGATGACCGCGGGACGCCGCGCGACTCTCATTGCGGGCTGGCGGCAGGCTCTCGAGCGCGCCCTGCGCACGCCGTCCGTGCGCCGCTAGTGCGGGACGTGACTCACAAAAAAGTAGGCGACCCCCAAGAGCACAGCCAGTTGTCCCAGCATCGCGCCGTACATCTGCCGGAGGCTGCCGCTCGCAATGGCATGCATTTCACTCCGCAAGTCGCCGCGCATTGCATGCATCTCGCTTCGCAGGTCGCCTCGCAGGGTCGCAATCTCGGTCTTCAGCTCATGCCGCAACTCCGCGCGCATCTCCGCCATCTCGTGCCGCAGGATCAGGATGTCCTGCTTGGTGGCAAGGGTTTCCTTGGCGCCGGCGATCTCGATCTCTATGGCCTGCACGATCGCCCGTGCCTGCGGCGCGGGCACGTCGGCCTTCTCCAGGATCTCGAGCGATGCGGCTTGCACAGGCATCCATCATAGCTCCGAAGTTCGCGAGGCAGGATCTCAGAGCAGCGCACGACGCCACATACTGCAAAAGAGCCCTTATCGAGCTGATTTGCGCCAGGGCTCTCGCTTGCGTGTCTGCCCGACGGACGTCAGGCCCCTGCAAAATCCAGCAGCGTCTCGCGGATCCATCCCATGAGGTGCTCGGCGTAGGCGCGGTCGACGAGGAGCAGCACCTCGCCAGGGCGCACCGAGAGCGCGAGCACCGGCACGTCGGCGAGGCGGCTGCGCCGCGCCTCCCCAAGCTGCGGGATCGATCCGGTGCCACCCAGGCGGCACAGGAGATCCGGGATCCCCTCACCGGTGACCCGCAACACCTTGAGGCCGCCGGTGAGGTTCACGAGGCACCCGTCTGCGGCCTGCGCCACCCGGGCTTCGAGCTCCGACAGTGCCAGCTCGCCCGCAAGCAACAGCGTTTCCGTGGGGCTGCGCCATGCCAGGATGATCTCTCCACTGCGGGCGGAAGTGGCGCGCAGAACCTCGGGCAACGCAACCCCGCTCACCTCGCGCAGAGCCGCGGCGAACGCGCCGTCGCC
>VBMV01000068.1:0-11397 GCA_005878835.1 Gammaproteobacteria bacterium
CGAAGCATTACTCACCCGTTCGCCGCTCGTCAGCATGTATTGCTACACCTGTTACCGCTCGACTTGCATGTGTTAGGCACGCCGCCAGCGTTCAATCTGAGCCAGGATCAAACTCTTCACTTGAAGATTTCGAGAATCATCAAAAAGAGTGGATCCAAAATGGCCCCAACTTACTGCTGGACATTTTGGTCACTCGGTCTTTTCGCCAAAGGCTTTGAGACGCGAGTCCCCACACAAATTACCTGCCAAACTTTTAAAGAGCACCCCAGAGCGCTTGGCCTGGGAAAGGGCCCGAAAGTATACGTCAACCGATGCTTGACCGAATGCTTGGCCCACAGCCTGGCGGCCCCCGCCGCGTCGCGGCCGGGGCTGCAAGGGGCGCGCAGTATAGCCCCGATCGGGGGGTTGTCAACGCACGGGTCTGGGGAGTTTCGGGCGCTCAACCGAGGCTCGCAGGGGCTCGAACGGGTGTCTCGATCCGCGGGCGCCGCAGCGGTTTCGCGCCGGGGCGCGCCGTTCAGGGTTTTAGCTCGAGTTTGAGCCTGGCAAAACGCCGGGACCCCACCTGGAAGACGTGTTCCGCCCCGGCCCCCAGGGTGAGGGCGCGGTCCGTGACCCGCGCGCCGTCGATCTTCACCGCCCCCTCCTCGATCTTGCGGTTGGCCTCGGAGGTGCTGGCGGTGAGGCCCGCCTCCTTGAGGAGGTTCGTCACCCGCACACCCGCCCCGTCCACCTGAATCACCCTGACCGGCAGGTCATCCGGCACCGTCCTGTCGCTCACCCGGGCGGTGAAATTGCGCTGCGCGCGAGCGGCGGCCGCGGCATCGTGGAAGCGCGCCACCAGCTCGCGAGCCAGCTCGAGCTTGATGTCGCGCGGATTACGTCCGCCGGCGGCCTCGCCTCTCAGCGCCGCAATCTCGGCGAGCGGGCGGAAGGACAGCAGCTCGAAGTAGCGCCACATGAGCTCATCCGAGATCGACATCAGCTTGCCGAACATGCCGTCCGCCTCCTCGGTGATGCCGATGTAGTTGCCCAGGGACTTGGACATCTTCTTGAGGCCATCGGTCCCTTCCAGGAGGGGCATGGTCATGACGACCTGCGGCTCCTGGCCGTAGGCCTCCTGCAGAGTCCGCCCGACCAGCAGATTGAACTTCTGATCGGTGCCGCCCAGCTCCACGTCCGCGCGCATGGCGACCGAGTCGTAGCCCTGCGCGAGCGGATAGAGAAACTCATGGATCGAGATGGGCTGGCCGCTCTTGTAGCGCTTGGAAAAGTCATCGCGCTCGAGCATGCGCGCCACGGTGTAGTGCGCGGCGAGCTTGACCACGTCGGCGGCCGTGAGGGCCGACAGCCAGCGCGAGTTGAATTCGATACGGGTGCGCCCGCGATCGAGGATCTTGAAGACCTGGGCCTGGTAGCTGCCCGCATTCGCCTGTATTTCCTCGGGCGTGAGCGGCGGACGGGTGACGTCGCGCCCGCTCGGATCGCCGATGAGCCCCGTGAAATCGCCGATGAGGAAGGTCACCTCGTGCCCCAGCTGCTGGAACTGGCGCATTTTGTTGAGCAGCACCGTGTGCCCGAGATGCAGGTCGGGCGCCGTGGGATCGAAGCCCGCCTTCACGCGCAGGGGCACGCCACGCTTGAGCTTGCGCACCAGCTCGGCGCCGATGAGCACCTCGTGCGCGCCGCGCTCGAGCTCTGCCATCTGATCCTCGAAATTCATCTCATTCCCGTGAAACCGGTCGTGCAAAGGGTCCGCGCCCGGCTGTAACGTAACCCGTGAGCCTCCTTCGGCATTTAACATACATTGACCCCGGGGTCATGGCTCCGGTACGGTTGGTCTGTCCGACCGAACAAAACCAAGTGTAGTCGATGGCACTCACTCTCCAGCGGACTCTGAAGCCACTCTCGCGGCTGCGCCGCATGGTCTCCGCGGCCTTCCTGTTGCAGTCGGGCGCCTGTGCCGTGGTCGCCTGGTCCGTGCTGCACGGCGGCATCACGATCCCGCCCGCCGACCGCACCGACGGCACCGCCGGGGCGATGACCCCCGCGGGGCCGATGGGCGCCGCCGGGCCGATGGCCGCCGCCGCCTCGGGCACGGGGACGCCCGTGCGCGCCGCCGGCGCATCGCCCTATTCTTCTTCCCCGCAGCTGGCCGCGGCCCCCGGGCTCGCCGAAGCGCGCCTCGCGCTCTCGACCATCGACGTGATCGTCACCCGTAACGACACCCTGGACCGCATCTTCAGACGCCTGAAGCTCAACCTCGCGGACCTCGCCTCGCTCCGCAGTCTGCCCGGCCTGCAAGCGCGCCTCGACAGCCTGCGCCCGGGGGAGGCGCTGCGTTTCACCCACAAGGACGGGCTGCTCTTCGGGCTCGAGCGCCGGCTCAGCGAGAGCCAGACGCTCAAGGTGTCGCGCGAGCCCTCCGGCCTCAAGGCCGACGTGCTGCAGAACCCGCTCGAGCTGCGCAGCCGCACGGTGCGCGGACGTATCGAGCACTCGCTCTTCGAGGCCGTCGCAGCCGCCGGCGCGAACGACCAGACCGCCGTGGAGCTGGCGGATATTTTCGGCTGGGACATCGACTTCGTGCTGGACGTGCGGCCGGGGGATGCCTTCGTCGTGACCTACGACGAGATCTGGCGCGACGGCGCCTACCTGAAGGATGGCCCGGTCGAGGCGGCCGCCTTCGTCAACCAGGGGCGCGAGTTCAGGGCCGTGCGCTACACCGACCCCGAAGGCGGCTCGAACTACTACACGCCCGATGGCAGGAGCCTGCACCGGGCGTTCCTGCGCGCGCCGGTGGACTTCACGCGGGTGAGCTCGCACTTCAACTCGGCGCGCCGGCACCCGATCCTGAACCGCATCCGCGCCCACCAGGGCGTCGACTACGCCGCCCCCATGGGCACTCCGGTGCGCGCCGCAGGCGACGGGCGCATCCGCTTCGCCGGCCGCAAGAGCGGCTACGGCAACCTGGTCGAAATCGAGCACACCCGCAGCATCGTGACCGTCTACGGACACCTGTCTCGCTTCGCACCGGGGACCCGCGTCGGGACGCACGTGACGCAGGGCACGGTCATCGCCTACGTCGGCATGACCGGGCTCGCCACCGGCCCGCACCTGCACTACGAATACCGCGTCGACGGGGTGTTCAAGAACCCGCAGACCGTGGCCCTGCCCACGGCAGCGCCCATCGATGCCCGCTGGCAGGCGGACTTCCTCACCCGCTCGGCGCCGCTTCTCGCCTCGCTCAACCCCGCCGGGACGATGCTCGTCTCGCGCTGAGGCTTCGGTCGCGGGCGATGCAGCTCCCGCCCTCGAGGCTTCAGCCTTCTTCACCGTCGCGTCGTCCGCCGCTGGTATCCTGAGCCGATGGATTCGCCGGACCTCAGGGCGCCCCAGCATTACATCAACCGGGAACTGTCGTTCCTCGAGTTCAACCAGCGGGTGCTCGACCAGGCCTTCGATGAGTCGGTGCCGCTGCTCGAGCGGCTGAAGTTCCTGTGCATCTCCTGCAGCAATCTCGATGAGTTCTTCGAGATCCGGGTCGCGGGCCTGAAGCAGCTGCAGGAGCTCGGCGGCGCGCAGCTGGCGGCCGATGGCCTGTCGATCCCGGAGCAGCTGGCCGCGATCCACGATCGCGCCACCCGTCTGGTGGCCGACCAGTACCGCTGCCTCAACAGTCTGCTGCTGCCGGCGCTGGCGGCGGAAGGCGTGCCGCTCCTGGGTCCCGCCGAGTGGAGCGCCCGGCAGAGCGAGTGGCTCGAGCAGTACTTCGAGCGCGAGATCGAACCGGTCCTCTCCCCGCTGGGACTCGATCCCGCGCGCCCCTTCCCGCGCATCCAGAACAAGAGCCTCAACTTCATCGTGCGGCTCGAGGGCAAGGATGCGTTCGACCGCGACAGCGAGCTGGCCATCGTGCAGGCGCCGCGCTCGCTGCCGCGCGTGGTGCCGCTGCCCGGCGAAGGCGCGCACCGCGCCTGCGTGTTGCTGTCCAGCATCGTACAGGCCTTCGTGCACAAGCTGTTCACCGGCATCAAGGTGATCGGCTGCTACCAGTTCCGCGTCACGCGCAACAGCGACCTGTTCGTCGACGAGGAAGAGATCGACGACCTGCGGCGCGCGCTCGAGGGCGAGCTGGCGCAGCGCCGCTACGGCGCAGCCGTGCGGCTCGAGACCTCCAGCGACTGCCCGCAGGACATGGTGATGTTCCTGCAGGGGCAGTTCGCCTCCAACGGCCTCGACACCTACCCCGTGGCGGGCCCCGTCAATCTGAACCGCCTGTCGGCCGTGTACGAGCTCGTGCAACGGCCGGATCTCAAGTACCCGATATTCACGCCCGGCACCCCTAAGCGCCTGGTGGGCGCCACCGACCTGTTCGCCTGCATCCGCCACGAGGACGTGCTGCTGCACCACCCGTATCAGAGCTTCGCGCCGGTGATGGACTTGCTGCGCCAGGCGGCCGCCGACAGCCAGGTGCTGGCGATCAAGCAGACCCTCTACCGCGCCGGCCATGACTCCCCGCTGGTCGATGCGCTGGTCGCGGCCGCGCACGCCGGCAAGGACGTCACGGTGATCGTGGAGCTGCGCGCCCGCTTCGATGAGGAGGCGAACATCGAGCTGTCCAACCGCCTGCAGGAGGCGGGTGCGCACGTCATGTACGGCGTCGTGGGCTACAAGACCCACGCCAAGCTGACACTCATCGTGCGCCGCGAAGCCGGCGGCATCCGCCGCTACTGTCATCTCGGCACCGGCAACTACCACCCGCGCACCGCGCGCCATTACACCGACTACGGCCTGTTCACCTGCGACGACGAGATCGGCCAGGACGTGCACGAGGTGTTTCTGCAGCTCACCAGCCTCACCCAGACCCCGAAGCTCAACCGTCTCACGCAATCCCCGTTCGGCATGCACGAGATGGTGTTGAGCAAGCTCGCGCGCGAAGCCGAGCACGCGCGTGCCGGACGAGCGGCGCGCATCATCGTCAAGATGAATGCGCTGGTGGACCCGCAGGCGATCGAGGCCCTCTACCGCGCCTCGTGCGCCGGGGTCAAGATCGATCTGATCGTGCGCGGCGTGTGCTGCCTGCGTCCGGGCGTGCCGGGCGTGTCGGAGAATATCTGCGTGCGCTCCATCGTCGGTCGGTTCCTCGAGCACTCCCGGGTGTTCTATTTCGAGAACGGCGGCGCTCCCGACATGTTCTGCGCCAGCGCCGACTGGATGGAGCGCAACTTCTTCCGCCGCGTGGAAGTGGCCTTCCCCGTCCGCCGCGAGCGCCATGCCGAGCGCATCCTGCGCGACCTCGATTTCTGTCTCCAGGACAACTGCCAGGCCTGGAAGCTGCAGCCCGACGGGTGCTACGTACGGATCGGCCGCGGCGGCGAGCGAGCCGTGAGCGCGCAGTCGGAGCTGCTGGCGGTGTACGCCGCCGGGCCGACCGTGGTGGTCTAGGGATCACGCTGCCGCAGCGAGTGCCTCGCTGCGCCCGCGCAAGAGCGCGAGCGCGAGCGCGCTGAGCCCGGCACCCAGCAGATACAGAATGACCGACGGCAGCCAGTTCCACAGGCCCCGGTCGATGATCGCGCTACCGGATACCTGCGGCAGATAGAGCACCGTGATCGCCTCGCCGACCCCGTAGAGCGGCGGATTCGTGCCGGTGTGGTCCTTGAACACGACGCGCTGACCCGCGCCATCGGTGTAGGCAACGACGGGATAGTACGTGACGCTGTTGCTGCTGCGTGAGGTACTGACCGAGCTGACGACGCCCGGCGCACGCATGCCGGAGGACTGAAGACGCAGCAGCGCCTTGCTCTGGTGGACCCCGAGGGCGAGACAGCCGAGACCTGCGAGCAGGAGCAACGGCGCCAGGCGCCGCAAGGTGGCGCGCTGCGCCGCCTGACGGGCGCGGTTCTCCGGCAGAGCAGCCATGTCCTCCACACGAACGACCGGTGAGGCCGGCATCGCCGCCGCCTCCTTGCGCGCGATCAGCTCGGGCACTGTCGCGCCGCTGCGGGGGCCTACGCCACGAACGGCTTCTCATTTGGAGGGGCCGGGAACCCCTTGGCCTGCGGCCCGCGCGCTGAACACCCGCAGCCGGAAGTCCACGGCGCGCAGATAATCCACTTCCTGCTGCAGATCCGCCGAAGTGAGCGGATGCTCCTTGAGCCAGCGCGCCGGAAAGCGCACTTCCAGCGAGCGCGGCGTCGCCGACAGATCCAGCGGGGGGAGCGCGGTGGTGCTGCGGCCGCGGTGCAGCAGCACCGCCAGCCGCAGCAGCACGATCAGGTACAGCGCGCCGCGATCCCAGGGCGGCACGAGCTCCTCCACGCCCTCGAGGGAGAGCTTGCGGCGGTGAGCGCCGACCAGGCGCGCCAGCAGCCGCTGCTCCTCGCGCGGAAAGCCGGGCATGTCGGCGTTCTCGAGCAGGTAGGCGCCGTGGCGGTGATAGCCGCTGTGGGAGACGTCGAGCCCGATCTCGTGCAGGCGCGCGGCCCACTGCAGGGCCAGGTGCGCCAGCGGCTCCTCCAGGTGCCAGGTCGCGCGCGTCTGCTCGAGAAAGTTGCCCGCGGTCGATTCGACGCGCTCGGCCTGCTCGATGTCGACGTGATAGCGCTGCTGCATGGCGCGCACGCTGCGCTCGCGCGCATCCTCGCGCCGGTAGCGGCCGAGCATGTCGTACAGCAGGCCCTCGCGCATCGCCCCCTCGGCCATGCGCATGTCCTTGATGTCGAGCACGTTGAACACTTCGGCGAGAATGGCGAGCCCGCCGGGAAACACCGGGCGGCGATCCTCGGTGATCGGCTCGAGCTTCAGCTCGCGCGTGTGCCCGGCATCCACGCAGTACTCGATCGCGCGGGCAAGTCCTGCGGGGGTGATGGCGGGCGCCTGGGGATCGAGCAGCCGGATCGCCTCCCCGATGGCGCGCACCGTGCCGGAGCTGCCCGCGCAGGTGTCCCAGCCACGGCGGCGGAAGGTCGCCTGCACCGGCTCGAGCTCCAGGCGCACCGCCAGGCGCGCCCGCTCCAGGCGCTTGGCGGAGATCTTGCCGTCGCGGAAAAACCGCTCGCTGAGCGCGACGCAGCCCATCTGCAGGCTCTCCAGCTCGAGCGGTGTGAGGCCCTCGCCGATGATGAGCTCGGTGCTGCCGCCGCCGATGTCGACCACCAGGCGCCGTCCCGGCTCGCTCGGCATGGTGTTCGCCACGCCGGAGTAGATCAGCCGCGCCTCCTCCATGCCGGCGATGATCTCGATCGGATGCCCGAGCGCCTCGCGCGCGCGTTCGAGGAACGCCTGCTTGCGGTGCGCCAGGCGCAGCGCGTTGGTGCCCACCACGCGCACGCTGTCGGCGCGCATGTCACGCAGCCGCTGGCCGAAGCGCTCCAGGCAGGCGAGCGCCCGGGCCGCCACGTCCTTGTCGATGCGGCCGTTCTCGGCCACGCCGGCGGCGAGGCGCACCATCTCGCGCAGGCGATCGATGATGATGAGCTGGCCGTGCGAATGGCGCGCGACCACCATGTGGAAGCTGTTGCTGCCGAGGTCCACCGCCGCGAGAACGTCGGGGACGGGGCGGGGAGCGATGCGGACGTTGGAGAGGAACTCGGCCAGTCGGGCGGTGACGGCCGGACCCACGCGCGATGCCGCAGGCTCAGGCGGCGAAGGACGAGCCGCAGCCACAGGTGGTGGTCGCGTTCGGGTTGCGGATCACGAACTGCGCACCATCGAGCCCCTCGCGGTAGTCGATCTCGGCACCGCTGAGGTATTGCACGCTCATCGGATCCACCAGCAGCTTCACGCCCAGGTTCTCGATACAGGTGTCGCCGTCCTGGATCTGCTCGTCGAACTCGAAGCCGTACTGCAGCCCCGAGCAGCCGCCACCCTGCACGAACACGCGCAGCATGAGCTTCGGGTTGCCCTCGCCACGGATCAGGTCCCCGACCTTGCGGGCCGCGGCATCGGTGAACAGGAGCGCAGGCGCCTCCTGCAGTGCTTCGGTCGTACTCATTGTCTCGATACTCATGAGGCCAGTCTAGAAGCCGCCCGCGACGCGGTCAAAGCCGCACTTCACATCCCCGCTCAGCCCACCTGCCCCTGCCCCGCCGGCGGGGCCTGCGGCCCGAGGCGCACCAGCTTACCCATGATCTGGGCGCCCAGGGTCATTTCAATGACGCCGTAGTACACGTTTCCCTCGACGCGGGCGGTCGCCCCCAGAATCACGCGTCCGCGGGCATGGATATCCCCCTTGACCGTACCCTCGAGCCTCACGTTCGGCACCTCCACCGGCCCTTCGATGGAGCCGCTGGCGCTCACCGACAGGGTCGCGTCCGGCGCTCCGCCAGAGCGCACGCCACCGGCGATGTGCCCGTCCAGGTGCAGCCCGCCCTGGAACTCGACATCGCCGTGCACGCGTGCCGCCTTGCCGATCAGCGTGTCGATGCGGGCCGGCCTGGATTCGCGGGTGAACATGCTTCCTCCGATGGCGCCTTGGGAATTTTCCGGCTTCAGGGAGCGGCCTCGACGTTCCACAGGAACGTCTGCGAGAGCGGCGCCACGTCACGGCGGCCCGAGCTCACCTCGACGTTGAGCCGTTCGGGCTTGAAGCTCGGCGGCAGGCTGAGCTCCTGGTCGAAGCTCTCCAGGTAGCGGAAGTTGTAACGCAGCTCGCGTTGTCGGCCGGCGGTGAGGGTCGCGAGATCGAGCGTGCGCGCGCCTTGGGCCGCCGTGCCGTCGAGGCTCATCTGCACGTTGCCGGTGACCGGCGTATCGGCCCGTCCCGAGCGCACCAGCGACATGTGGACGACATAACTCGCCGGGTGCGCTCCGGCGGTGATGCGCAGCTGCTCGATCTTGACGCCGACGCTCGCGGCTCCCTGCGCCACCACGCCGCGGTAGAACGCCAGCTCCTGCGACTGGCGCGCCACCTGCGCCTGCAGGTCGCCCATGGTGCGCGCCACCTCCGCCTGCTCGCGCGAGCGGCCCACGCGGAAGGTGTCGAGCTCGGCGAGCCGGGTGCGCATCTCGCGATTGGCCTTCTCCAGGTGCTCGATCTGCACCTCGAGCTCGGTGCGCTGCTGCGCCACGGCCTGGCGGTCGTAACCTGCGTTGTAGCGGCCGAGCTCGTACGTCACGTAGAGCGCCAGCACGCCGATGAGCACGCCGGCGATCAGCAGTGCCGTGCGCAGCCCCGAGGTGTGCTGGCGCACGATGAGCGGCGGGCCGCCGTGCTTGCCGAGCATGCTCGCTAACGGACCCACGGCGCCGCTTCAGTGCGCCGGCGCCGATGCGACACGGTGGCCGCCGCGCGCGGTCACTTTGTCCCACCACGCTGGCAAGGCCGGCCGCCCCTGCGGGAAGGCGAGGGAGCTGAGCTCCTCGAGCGCGCGCGCGTACACCGGGCGCTTGAAGTAGATGACTTCGCGCACCGGTTCCCAGTACGGAACCCAGCGCCACCGGTCGAACTCCGGCTCAGCCGTGCGGCCGAAATCGAACGGCGCCGCGGTGCTCTTCAGTCGCAGCAGGAACCAGCGCTGCTTCTGGCCGATGCACACCGGATGCTGGTTGCGGCGGATGTAGCGCGACGGCAGGCGGTAGCGCAACCAATCGCCGGTGTGGCCGAGGAGCTCCACGTGCGACTCCTCGAGGCCGATCTCTTCATCGAGCTCGCGGTACAGGGCCTGCTCGGGCGCCTCTCCGGCGCGCACCCCGCCCTGGGGAAACTGCCAGCCGCGCCCGCCGGTGCGGCGGCCGAGGAACACCTCATCGCGGTGCATCAGCACGATGCCGACGTTGCTGCGAAAACCGTCCGAATCGATGACGTCGCTCATGTCGCGGGGCAAGTCTGCCACAGAGCGCGCCCGCCGTGAGCTACGCTAACAGCCCTCGTCAGAGGTGTGGGCGCAACCGCATGAGCTCGCCGAGCGCGGAACGGGCACCCCTGCGCGGCTTGCTGCTGCTCGCCGCGCTGGCCGCCGCCGTGTTCGTGGCGGCGCTGCTCATCGGCAGCTCCGGGATCGGTGTCGGCCGCGCGCTCGCCGCCCTGCTTGGCTCCGGCGACCCGACCACGCGCAGCGTGCTCATTGCCGTGCGGCTGCCGCGGGTGCTGGCGGCATTCGGCGTCGGCAGCCTCCTGGCGCTCTCCGGCGTGCTGCTGCAGGCGCTGTTCCGCAATTCGCTCGCCGACCCTTACGTTCTCGGGGTCTCGGGCGGCGCCGCCGTCGGCGCCCTGCTCGCCATGATCGCCGGCGCCGCGGCGCTGGTGGTGCAATCGGCCGCGGTCGCAGGCGCCCTGGGCGCCGTGGGCACGGTCTATCTGCTGTCGCGCGGCGGCGGTACGCCGCGCCTGCTGCTGACGGGGGTGGTGCTGGCGAGCGCCTGTGGGGCGCTGGTGAGCGTGCTGCTCGCGCTCGCGGACTCCTCGCGGGTGCGCGGCATGGTCTTCTGGCTTGCGGGGGACCTCGAGTGGGCGGTGAGTCCCACCCTCAGCGCCGGCGCCGCCGCGCTCGCCGTGACGGTGGCGATACTCATCGCCCGGCCGCTGAACGTGCTGGCCGCGGGCGAGCTGCGCGCGCGCACCGTGGGGCTGGCGCTGGAGGCCTGGCGAACGCTGCTGTTCATCGCCTGCGCCACACTCACCGCCATCGCCGTGGTGAGCGCCGGGACGGTCGGCTTCGTGGGCCTCATCACCCCGCACGCCGTGCGCCTCCTGTTCCGCAGCAGCGATCACCGCGTCGTGGCGCCCGCGGCGGCGCTGGCCGGCGGGATGGTGCTGGCCGCCGCCGATCTGGTGGCAAGAACCGTGGCGAGCCCCCGGCAGCTGCCGGTGGGGGCGATCATGGCCCTGGTGGGGGCGCCCTTGTTCGTGGCGTTGCTGCGCGGACGGGGACGCTGAGCCTTCGCGCTACGCGACCAGGTTCGGCGAGGCCGCGATCCGGTTGCGACCCGCGCTCTTGGCCCGATAGAGCGCCGCGTCGGCCTCCGCCATCAGCCGCTCCGCCAGCGCTTTGTAGTCGCGCATGCCGGGCCCGGGTGTGGCGGCCGCCACCCCGATCGACAACGTTAACGTCTCGGCGACGGCCTTGCCGATCGCCACCGGCTGGTTGCGCACCGCGTGCAGCACGCGCGCCGCCACCTTCTCACCGTCGGTGATCGCCGCCTCCGACAACACCAGTGCGAACTCATCGCCGCCGAAGCGCGCGCCGGTGTCGCTGATGCGCATCTCGGAGTCGATGCGGCTCGCCACCTCGCGCAGCACTGCGGCGATGAGCTGCTTCGCCGCGGCATCCTCCGGATCTTTGGGGTCGAGAAAGCCCGCCGCCAAACCGAGGAGCGATGAGTCGAGCGAGACGTTGACGGATTCACTGGCCTTCGCGGCCAGCGACTCGAACTCCGGCAGCTTCAGGGGAG
>VBMV01000068.1:11510-53869 GCA_005878835.1 Gammaproteobacteria bacterium
CGGGAGGCGAGGTCCAGCTTGTCTCCCGCGACGCGCAGCGCCTGGATGAGCTGCCGGCGCGCCTCGAGCCCCTGCTCCGTGCGTCGCGCCTGCTGCTGATGGGCCACGAGCAGCGCCAGCACGATGGAGGCGGCGAGGGCGAAGGTCAGCCAGCTCGCGGCCGCCCGCGTGCGTGGCAGGCGCGCACTGCGCGGCCGCTCGGCCGCGATGCGTGCCATCACCCCGCCGACGAATCCCGCGCCCGGGTCCACCGGCCGCAGCGCCGCACGGAGCCTTTGCTCCACGTCGTAGTTGTCGTCGCGGTTCATGTCCTGACTCATATCAGCGACCGGTGCCCGCTCGGCAGTGGACGCGGCGGAGTCGGGCTGCCATCGCCGGCGCCCGGGCCCGGGACTGCGATGCGCTCGCGCAGCAGAGCCAGCGAGCGCTTGAGATGACTCTTCACGGTGTTCACCGGCATCTTCAATGTCCGTCCAATCTCCACGGGATCCAGGTCCTCCTGGTACCTGAGGACGATCACGGCGCGCGCGGCCGGGGCGAGCTCCTCGAGCAGGGCACGCAGGCGGCGCTCGAGGATCGGGTCCGCATCGGCCGAATCGCTCGCCACGCTCTCGGCGTCGGCGAGCGGCATGGCCGCGTACTTGCGCTCGCGGCGCAAACGGTCGATGGCGCGATGCATCGTCACCCGGCGCAGCCAGAACGACAGATGGTCCTCCGACTCCAGGGCGGCGAGGCTGCGATACAGCTGCAGGAACACTTCCTGCGCCAGATCCTCGGCCTGGTGTCGGTCAGACAGCATGCGCAGCGCCAGGCTGTACACCGGGCGTTGATGCATCCGAACCAGCGTGCCAAAGGCTGCCGTGTCGCCGGCGGTGGCCCGGGCCAGCAGCGCGCGACTTGTACACGCCTCGTCTCCGCTCACATGGTGCCCGTGGGTCCCGGGGTGAGTGCGCGCCGCAGCCGCGCCAGCTGATCGAGGTCGACCGTGCCGACGATGTTGATGATCGTGAATTCACGGGGCTGGCACGCCACGATGGCGATTCCTCTGATGACCTGATCCTCGAGCGCCACGTACACACCGACATCCTCCTGGTTACGCTTGTGCGCCTCCACCAGGCGGCTCCAGCCGGGCTGCGAGAGCTGCGAGCGCAGCGCCCCGAGGCCCGCCTGTGAACAGGCGAAACCGGTGTCGAACCGGAAGCTCCGTATCTGCACCGACTTCACGGCCTTGAGCGCCTTCTTGACCTCGGCGCTGTCGCCGTCGCGATCATCCATCAGCGAGGCCGCGAAGTGCAGCGGAAAGGCGCCGAGGGTGATATCGACCGACTCGGTGGCGTGCTCCTTGAGGTCCCCGAGCGAGGGGAGCTTGAGCTCCGGGCTCTGGGAGCACGCGAGCAGCGGCAGCAGGACGGCGGCGGCCGCGAGTGTTCGGATGTGCATAAGGGGGTGCCTGCGGGGAATGTGCATACGTATCTGGTAATACGCACGCGGGCAGGCGGGAGGGTGCAGGAACGGCGCTCCTATCGGGCGGTCACTCAGCTGACAAGATTCGGCGAGGCCGCGATCCGGTTGCGACCCGCGCTCTTGGCCCGATAGAGCGCCGCGTCGGCCTCCGCCATCAGCCGCTCCGCCAGCGCTTTGTAGTCGCGCATCCCGGGCCCGGGTGTGGCGGCCGCCACCCCGATCGACAATGTCACCGTCTCGGCGACGGTGCTACCGATCGCCACCGGCTGGTGGCGCACCGCGTGCAGCACGCGCGCCGCCACCCTCTCACCGTCGGTGATCGTCGCCTCCGACAACACCAGTGCGAACTCGTCCCCGCCGAAGCGCGCGCCGGTGTCGCTGATGCGCATCTCGGCGTCGATGCGGCTCGCCACCTCGCGCAGCACGGCGTCCCCTGCCAGATGTCCGTACTGGTCGTTGATGCGCTTGAAGTGATCGAGGTCGATCATCAGGCACACGATCGAGTGCCGGGCGCGCTGCGCCCGCGCCAGCTCTTCGCGCAGACGTGCGTGCAGGTAGCGGCGGTTGTGGAAACCGGTGAGGAAATCGGTGAACCCGCTGCGCAGCAGCCGTGCGCGATTGACGGCGTTCTCGATGCAGATCGCCGCCACCAGCCCCAGATGCGCCAGGAAATCACTCGCCAGCTCCTGGGTGAAGCGCAACGGGTCGACGCTGGAGAACACCAGCACGCCGTCGAGCTGCTCGTGACGGCGCAGCGGGATGAGCGCGAGGCTCTCGGCACGCGCGACCCCCGGCAGCAGCAGCTCGTGGTCGGCCTTGTGGAAGGGCCCGAGCCAGGGGCGCTCGAGGTTGGCGAGCTGCGGCGCCACCGTCGTCAGCGCATCCACGAAGCACACTCGCGGCGGCTGCTCGAGCGCCAGACCGTCCCCGGAGAGCAGATGCCGGATCTCGTGCTGCGGATCGTGCAGGATCAGCCCGACGTCATCGAGCTGGTAGGAGCTGCGCAAGCCCGCGATGAGCCGCTCGAACAGCTGCGACAGCGAGCCGGCGCGCAGCAGCTCCAGCTCGCGCTCCTGCGTCTTGCGCAGCAGCGAGTCGTTGCGGCCGACCTGCTCGGTGAGCGCAGCGAGGCGGGCTTGCAGCGCGCGAATTTCGCCCACCAGCTCGCTGCGATCCGTGGCAGCCGGCGCGTCACCGCCCCGCGGCCCGGGGTGCGATCGAAGCATGGCGCGAGAATCCTCCGATCCTCAGGTGCGGCGCTCCGCCAGGCTGCGCCGATCGGCGAGATAATCGCGCCCGCGGCGCATCAAAGCAACGAAGGCGGTGTGGTCCTGCGACAACACCGAGGCGCGCAGGCGCTCGACCGCCTTGGACAGGGCCTCGAGCGACTCCGCGCCGTAGTCATTGAGGCTCTGTATTTCATAATACAGCTCGGGACTTTCCCCGGCGACCTGGCTGGCCACATCCAGCTGGGCGTCGAAAGTCGTGCTCGACATGCGCGCCAGCCGTGGCGCCGCCTCACCGCTGTCCGCGAGCGCGGTGAAGAATGCGATGTTGAGGGCGTGCGAGAGGCCCAGCACGTAGGCGATCAGGCGGTCGTGGTCGTCGAGGCTCAACACCACCTGCTCGGCCATGGTGGAGGCGAACAGCTCGCGCGCCGCGGCGAGCGCAGCCGCGTTCCCCAGGTCGACGAACAGCACGTGGCGGCCCGAGAGCAGCTCGGTGTCGGGCCCGAACATCGGGTGCACCGAGGTCACCTGGCAGCCGTGGGATTTCAGCGCCAAGAGGCCCGCCCGCAGCGGCGACTTGAGCGATCCCACATCGAAAATCACGCCTGGCGGGCGTCGCAGCGCGAGATCCCTCAAGATCGCGTCGGTCATGCCGAGCGGTGTCGCGAGCACGATGTAGTCGTGCTTGAGGTCGGTGCTGCGCCAGTCCGCCACGTGTGTCCCCGCGGCCCCCGGCGCCGGATCCGCGACCTCGACCGTGAACCCCTGGGAGGCGAGAAAGCTCACGAACCAGCCGCCCATCTTGCCGGCGCCCCCGATGACGAGCGCCCGCCGTCCGGTGCCGGCGCCGCGCGCGATCACGCTCGCCTGTTCCTGCGTGGTGAGCGAGGAGCGGATGAGCAGCCGCAGCAGCTGCTCGGCCAGCGCCGGCGACACGCCCCGCTCGCTCGCCGCGGCGCGCACGCCGAGGATCACCTCGCGCTCGCGCTCGTAGTCGCGCGTCGGCCGCCCGGTGGCGCGCTTGACGCGCGCGACCTCCTCGCTCATGGCCTTGCGCTCGGCCACCAGTGCGATCAACTGGCGGTCGAGCTCGCTCAGGCGCCGGCGCAGATCGTCCAGCGTCACGGTCTCGGCTTCGGGCGTCATGGCAGCCGGTGCTCCCTGAAGGATTCGACTCCTTTCTATCGGGGCGCGCCGCTGGCTGCAAGCGCAGAGTGCCGGTGAGGGCGGCGACACAGTGACGGTGAGGGCGGCATCAGGTGCCGCGGGGCAGGGGCGCGCAAAACCCTCTAACATGGCCCGCCATGACCGAGCACCGCGAACTGCTCCCGGATCCCCTGCCCGCCGAGCCGCTCGCGGTCGTGGCCGCCTGGCTCGACGAGGCCTGGGCGGCACGAACGCAGCCGAACGCGAATTCGATGGTGCTCGCCACCAGCAGCCGCGAGGGCCGCCCTGCCGCGCGGGTGGTGCTGTGCAAGGACATCGTGCCGCAGCCGGGTTATGTTGTCTTCTACACCAACTACCTCTCGAGCAAGGGCCGGCAGCTCAAGGACAACCCGCGCGCGGCGGCGGTCATGCACTGGGACGCCCTGCACCGGCAGGTGCGCATCGAAGGGGAGATCGTGCCGGCACCCGCGGCCGACAGCGACGCCTACTTCGCCGCGCGCCCCTGGCAGAGCCGGCTGGGCGCCTGGGCGAGTGAGCAGAGCGAACCGATCGACTCGCGCGCGGCGCTGCTGGGGGCCGTCACCGCGGTGGCGAGACGATACGGTGCGCCCACGCCCGGCAGTCCCGGCGCCGACGACAGCATGCAGGTCAAGATCCCGCGCCCGCCTCACTGGGGCGGCTACCGCCTGTGGGCGGACGCGGTGGAGCTGTGGGTGGAAGGCGAGGCGCGCATCCACGACCGTGCCCTGTGGACGCGCAGCCTGAAAGCCACGCGCGGCGGCTCCTTCAGCACCGGCGCCTGGTCGGTCACCCGGCTGCAGCCTTAGACGTCGGCGGCCGACGCGCACCGCCCCCTGAGTATGTGGAAGAGCATTCGCATTGCGGTCCTGCTGTTCGTGCTGCTGGGGGTCGCGGTGCACAGCTGGCTCGATCGCATCGCGACTCAGGGCTGGAAGGAGACGCTGTGGGTGGGCATCTTCCCGCTCAACGCCGACGGCACCCCCATGGCGCAGCGCTACGTCGAGGGCCTCACCGTGCAGGACTTCTCGGGCATCGAGGAGTTCTTCGCGCGCGAGGCGCACCGCTACGGGGTGGCCATCGAGCAGCCGGTGCATGCGGAGCTGTATCCGCAAGGCTCGGAGCTGCCGCCGGCGCTGGCGCACGATGCCGGGCCGCTCGGCATCGCCTGGTGGAGCCTGAAGCTGCGCTGGTTCGCCACCCACGCCACTGAAGTGCCGGGACGCGCGCCGCCGCGCATACGCATCTTCGTGCTCTACCACGACCCGGCGACGCTCGATCGCGTGCCGGACTCGCACGGTCTGCAGAAAGGACTGATCGGCGTGGTGCATGCGTTTGCGCAGGCCCCCATGGCGGGCAGCAACAACATCGTCATCGCCCACGAGCTGATGCACACCCTGGGCGCCAGCGACAAGTACGACCTGGGCTCGGGGGCGCCGCTCTATCCGATCGGTTTTGCCGAGCCGGACCGTGAGCCGCTGTACCCGCAGGGGCGGGCGGAGATCATGGCGGGCCGCCGCGCGCTGTCGAGGCAGGACTTCGAGATGCCGCAGGGCCTGCGCGATGTCGTCGTGGGTCCCGCGACGGCGCTGGAGATCCGCTGGACGCGCCCGTGAACCGCGCGCCGCAGCGCGCCGCTCAGCAGGGACTCGCCGCGGTGAGCCTGAGGGTGCGGGCCGGCGCGCGCGAGCTGGTGCGCGACCTGTCGATGCAATTCACGGCCGGGGAGATCGTGGCGATTCTCGGCCGCAACGGCTCGGGCAAGACCCTCACGCTGCACACGCTGGCCGGGCTGCGCACGGCCGCCGGCGGCGAGGTACTGCTCGATGGCGCACCGCTCCTGCAGCTCAAGCGCCGGTCCGTGGCGCTGCGGCTGGGGCTGCTGCCGCAGGACCTGGAGGATGCCTTCGTCACCACCGCGCTGGAGACGGTGCTGATCGGCCGCCACCCACACCTGGCGCTGTGGCAGTGGGAGACGTCCGAGGATGAGCGCCTGGCGCGCGAGGCGCTCGCGGCGGTGGACATGCGGGATTTCGCCGCACGGCGCACCGACACCCTCTCCGGCGGGGAGCAGCGCCGGGTGGCCGTGGCCGCATTGCTCGCCCAGCAACCGGGCATTTTTCTGCTGGATGAGCCGACCAACCATCTCGATCCGCACCACCAGCTCGCGGTGCTCGGCCTGTTCCGCGCGCTCGCCGATCAGGGCCGCACCGTGATCACCACGCTGCACGATCCGACGCTCGCGGCGCGCTTCGCCGATCGCGCGCTGCTGCTCTTTGGCGATGGGCGCTGGTCGGCCGGTCCGGTCGGCGCGGCGCTCACGGCGGTCACCTTGAGCGAGCTGTACCTGGCGCCGATGGTGGAGCTCGGTGCCGACGGCCGGCGGGTGTTCGTCAGCGCGTGAGTGTTCGTCAGCGCGCGAGGCTCGTCAGCGCGCGAGGGCCTCGAGCACCGGCGCGTGCAGCGCACCGTTGCTGGCGAGCACGCTGGTCGTGCCGAGGCCCACCGCGGCGCCCTCGAGGTCGGTGAACGTGCCTCCGGCCTCGCGCACGATCACGGTGAGCGCGGCGATGTCCAGGATGTTGACATCGGATTCGATGACCACATCGAGCGCGCCGCGCGAGAGCATGTGGTAGTGCGCGAAATCCCCGTAGCCGCGGCTGTAGCTGACGCGGGCGATGAGCTCCCCGTAGCGCCGCCAGCGTGGCGAGCGTGCCATGCTCTTGAGATTGCCGCTGGAGATGGCGGCCGCGGCGAGATCGGCGACCGCGCTCACGCGCACGGCGCGCTCGTTGAGCCAGGCCCCCGCTCCCTGCTCGGCCCACGCGAGCTCGCCGTAAGCGGGCGCGTTCGAGACCCCGAGCACGAACCTCCCGCCGCGCATGAGCGCGATCTGCGTGGAGAAGAAAGGACTCTCGCGCACGAACGACCTGGTGCCGTCGATCGGATCGACCAGCCAGATGCTCTCCGCCTCCATGGCGTGCCGTCCGGTCTCCTCCCCATAGAAACCGTAGCCGGGGAAGTGTCGGCTCAGCGTGGCGCGGATCACTTCCTCGGCCCGCACGTCCGCCTCGGTGACCGGCGAGTCGTCCGGCTTGGTGCGCACGCTGGGGTTCTTGCGGTAGTGCGCGCCAATCACATCCGCCGCGGCCCGCGCGGCCTTCAGTGCCGCGGTGAGTTCCTTCGATGGCATATTCGAATAGGATACGGCCATGGGGAACCGGCTGAGCAAGATCTACACGCGCACCGGCGATGACGGCACGACCGGCCTCGGCGACGGCAGCCGGGTTCCCAAGGACAGCGTGCGCGTCGAAGCTTACGGCACGGTGGACGAGCTCAACAGCGCCGTCGGCGTGCTGCTCGCCGTGCCCGGCCTGCCGCCGGCGATCACTGCCTGCCTCACCGAGGTGCAGCACCAGCTGTTCGACCTGGGTGGCGAGCTGTGCATTCCAGGCCACAGCGCCATCACCGCCGCGCACGTGACGCAGCTGGAGCAGGCGCTCGACGGGTTCAATGACGCGCTGCCATCGCTCAAGGAGTTCATTCTCCCCGGGGGCGGGCCGGCCGCCGCCGCCTGCCATCTCGCCCGCGCCATCGCGCGGCGCGCCGAGCGGCGCGTGTGGGCGCTCGCCCGCGTGGAGGCGGTGCGCCCCGAGGTCACGCAGTATCTCAATCGCCTGTCGGATCTGCTTTTCGTGCTGGCGCGGGTGCTGGCACGGCACGAGCGCGGCGCCGAAGTGCTGTGGCGGCATGAGCGCGGCAAGGGGGCGTAACCACCCGCACGATGCAGCAGGCCGCTGACCCGACCCATCGCGGGCGCTGCGCTCGATCAACTCCGCGAGGACCCCTGCCCCGAGACGAGGCGCTCCTTCAGAAGCGTCCGGAAGCGGGGCCAGTCGAACACCTGCCAGGGGTCGGTCTTGCGTCCGGGCGCAATGTCGCTGTGGCCGGTGATGGCCGCGGAAGACAGCGAGGGATAGGCCGCGAGGAGTGTTGCGACGAGCGCGACGAGCGCGTCGTACTGCGGCTCGGTGTACGGGGTGCCGTCGGCCCCTTCGAGCTCGATGCCGATCGAGAAATCATTGCACCCCGAGCGGCCCTGGTAGTCGGACTTGCCCGCGTGCCAGGCGCGCTCTCCGAACGGCACGTACTGCACGATCTGTCCGTCGCGCCGGATGAGCGCGTGGGCGGAGGCGACCAGGCCTTCGATCTCCTTGAAGTACGGATGGACATCGGACGGCAGGGCATTGGTGAACAGGCGATCGATCCACGGTCCGCCAAATTCTCCCGGCGGCAGGCTGATGCCGTGCACCACGAGGAGCGTTGGCGGCGTCCCGGCCGGGCGCGCGTCGAAGTTGGGTGACAACACCTGGCGAGCGCCGGCCAGCAGTCCCGTGGCGGCGTCGATTCTCAGGGGCGCGGTTGCCGGCGCGCTTGGCATGGCTTCATATATCCTGCAGGCGGCCTCGCGGCTCCAGGCCGGCCTGATTCTGCCACAATCCGCCTCATGAACTCCCCCAACAGCGCCTACGTCGCGCGCGACCTCGCTCACGTGTGGCATCCGTGCACCCAGATGAAGGATCACGAGCAGCTGCCCCCGATCCCCATCCGCTGCGGGCGGGGCGCGTGGCTCGAGGACTACTCGGGCCAGCGTTATCTCGATGCCATCAGCTCCTGGTGGGTGAATCTGTTCGGTCACGCCAATGCGCGCATCAACGCCGCGGTGCGCGCGCAGCTGGAGCAGCTCGAGCAGGTGATCCTCGCCGGCTTCACCCACGAGCCGGTGATTGCGCTCTCGGAGGCGCTGAGCGCGATCGCGCCCGCCGGACTCACCCGCTGCTTCTACGCCGACAACGGCTCCTCGGCCGTCGAGGTGGCGGTGAAAATGAGCTTCCACTACTGGCGCAACGTGGGGCGCAGCGCGAAGCGCCGCTTCCTCACCCTGTCGAACAGCTATCACGGCGAGACGCTCGGGGCGCTCGCCGTGGGCAACGTCGATCTCTACAAGGAGATCTACCGCCCGCTGCTCATGGAGGTCATCACCGTGCCTTCGCCGGATTGCTACGCGCGCGAGCCCGGCGAGAGCTGGGCGCAGCACTCGCGCCGCAAGTTCGCGCACATGGAGGCCGCGCTCGCGCGGCACGCGCACGAGGCCTGCGCGGTGATCGTGGAGCCGCTGGTGCAGGCGGCAGGCGGCATGCGCATGTACGATCCGGTGTACCTCACGCTGCTGCGCGAGGCCTGCGATCGACACCAGGTGCATCTCATCGCCGATGAGATCGCGGTGGGCTTCGGGCGCACCGGCACCATGTTCGCCTGCGAGCAGGCCGGCATCCGCCCCGACTTCATGTGCCTGTCCAAGGGACTGACCGGCGGCTACCTGCCGCTGTCGGCCGTGATGACGACGGAGGCGGTGTACGAGGCGTTCTACGACGAGTACGTCAAGCTCAATGCCTTCCTGCACTCGCACAGCTTCACCGGCAATCCGCTGGCGTGCGCTGCGGCGCGCGCCAGTCTCGCCATCTTCCGCGACGATCACGTGCTCGAGGGCAACCGGGCGCTCGCCGCGCACCTGGGCGAGCGCGCCCGCCCGCTCGCAGATCACCCGCACGTGGCGGAAGTGCGCCAGCGGGGCATGATCGTGGCGATCGAGCTCACCGCGAACAAGGTGAGCCGCGAGCCCTATCCCTGGCAGGAGCGTCGGGGACTTCGCATCTACCGGCACGCTCTGAGCCGCGGCGTGCTGCTGCGGCCCATCGACGACGTCGTGTACTTCATGCCGCCCTACGTGATCACGCCCGCGGAGATCGACCTGATGGTCGAGGTGGCGCGTGAGGGCATCGAGCGCGCGACATGCGAGTGAGCCGTGTGTATGTGGATGCGCCGCTCACCACCGGCAGCCGCGTCACTCTGCAAGGCGCTGCGGCGAGCCACGTCACGCGCGTGCTGCGCCTGCGGGTGGGCGAGGCGCTCACCGTGTTCAATGGCTCGGGCGGGGAGTACGCCGCCAGCATCGAGCATGCGCGGGGCGGCACGGTTGCGGTCGCGATCGGCGAGGCTCGCGCGATCGAGCGCGAGTCGCCCCTCACCCTCACCCTCGCGCAGGGCGTGTCACGTGGGGAGCGCATGGACCTGGTGGTGCAGAAGGCGACCGAGCTCGGGGCGTCCGGCCTGCTGCCGCTGCTCGCCGAGCGCAGCGTCGTGCGGCTCACGGCCCAGCAGGTCGAACGCCGACTCAATCACTGGCGTGCCATCGCGATCGCCGCCTGCGAGCAGAGCGGACGCAACCGGCTGCCTGCGATCGCAGCCCCCGTGCCGCTCAAGGACTTCCTGCGCGGCAACAGCGACGGCAGCATGCGCCTGCTCCTGTCCCCGGGGGCCACGGCCACGCTCGCGGACGTGCCGCGCCTGGTGACCGCGGTCACGGTGCTCATCGGCCCGGAGGGCGGGCTGGCGGAAGCGGAGCAGGAAGCCGCCGTCGCGGCAGGTTTCACGCCCGTGCGTCTGGGTCCGCGCGTGCTGCGTACCGAGACCGCGGCCATCGCCGCGCTCACCCTGTTGCAGCGGGAGTTCGGGGATCTCTAGGCGCTGATGCTGGTCTCGTCCGCGATCATCTCTTCGAGGCGCTCGAGGTCCGGTACCAGCGGAGTCTCGTTGACCATGCGGATCTGACAGATGATCGGTGTGCGCTCGGGGAACACGCGCGAGTTGTCGGGGCGCACGACGTCCGAGCTCACGCGCACCAGCTGCGGGAAGCCCTGGCTGATCAGCGCGAAGTTGCCGCCTTCGACCCGTGTGCCGAGCGCGTGCAGGATCACGATGCGCGTGCGGCCGCTGGCCGGCGGAATCATCTGGCCGCAGGCGCCTTCGAAGGACACCAGGGGCACCGCCTTGCCGTTCCAGGGCACGGTGCCGATGTACCACGGCGGCGCCCCGGTCATCTCGCTGGGGGTCTGGAAGCCGATGACCTCCGCGACACAGGAGCGCGGAATGATCAGCCGCGCGTCGATGAGCGGCACCAGCAGGCTGTAGACTTCGGTGACGCGCTCGGCCATCGGCTGACCCGCGGGTCAGTTCCCGGCGGCGCCGGCGTAAGCGCGACCCTGCGCCGCGGCGCGCCGCCGCTCCACCAGCGGCGCGATGGCATCCAGCAGCTGCGCCTCCTGGTAAGGCTTGCCCAGATAGTCATCGACGCCGAGCTCGATGGCGCGCGCGCGGTGTTTCTCACCCACTCGCGAGGTCACCATGATGATGGGCACGTCCTTGAGGCGCGGATCGTTGCGCACGTGCGCGGCGACTTCGTAGCCGTCCATGCGCGGCATCTCGATGTCGAGCAGGATCACGTCCGGCACGTTGTCCTGCAGCAGCGCCACCGCGTCCATGCCGTCGCGCGCGGTCAGCACCCGCATGCCGTTGCGCTCCAGCAGCCGCTGGGTCACGCGGCGCACGGTGATGGAATCATCCACCACCATCGCAAACGTGCGCCGGTCGCCACGCTCCTTCGGCGGCACCGGCGCCTGGACCCGCGCGCGCCACTCCGCGCGCACCAGCGCGCCGATGTCGAGAATGATGACGATGCGGCCGTCGCCGAGGATGGTGGCGCCGGATATGCCGCGGATGCCCGAGATCTGCGGACCCACGGATTTGACGACGATCTCGCGGCTGCCGACCAGCTCATCCGCCACCAGGCCCGTGGAGTGCTCGCCGGCGCGCACCAGCACCACCGGAATGGTCACGTCCTGCCCCGGCAGCTCCGCGGGCGGCAATCCCACGAACGTCGCCAGGTACTGAAAGCGGTACTTCTGTCCGCCGTACTCGAAGACGGCCGCATCGCGCCCCAGGTGCGCACTGACCACCGCCTTGGACAGGCGCAGCACCCCCTCCACCGTGGGCAGCGGCAGCGCGTAAAACTCCTCGTCGGTGCGCACCACCAGCGCGTGGCTGATCGCGAGCGTGAGGGGCAGGCGGATGGTGAACGTCGTGCCCTCGCCCGGCTTGGTCTCCATTTGCAGCGCGCCGCCCAGGCGCTTGATCTCGGTGGCCACGACGTCCATGCCGACCCCGCGCCCCGCCTGCTGGGTGATCGCGCCGGCGGTCGAGAAGCCCGGCTCGAGAATCAGCTGGATCGCATCCTCGTCACTCAGGCTCTGTCCCGCGCCGATGAGCCCCATGGCCTCGGCCTTCTGGCGGATCGCGCCGAGATTCATGCCGCCGCCGTCGTCGCTGAGGCGCACCATGACCTCGGCGCCTTCGCGATGCAGCTCGAGGAGAATGCGTCCGGTGTCGGGCTTGCCGCGGTGCACGCGCTCCTCGGGCATCTCGATGCCGTGCACCACGGCGTTGCGCAGCATGTGCTCGAACGGCGGCAGCATGCGCTCGAGCACCTGCCGGTCGAGCTCGCCGGAGGCGCCCTCGACCACGAGCTCGGCGCGCTTGCCGGTCTCGGCGGCCGCCTGGCGCACGATGCGGGCCAGGCGCTGCACGTGACGCTGGAACGGCACCATGCGTGTGCGCATGAGCCCGTTCTGCAGCTCGGTGATGGTGCGCGCCTGCTGCTGCAGCACCGTCTGCGTGTCCTTGGCGAGGCTCTCGAGCAGCTGCTGGATGCTCGCCACGTCGTTGGCCGTCTCGGCCAGCGCCCGCGAGTACTGCTGGATGGAGGAATAGCGGTCGAGCTCGAGCGGATCGAACTCGCTGCGGTGCGCGCCTTCGTCCTCGTGCTTGTGCAGGATCTGCGCCTCGGTCTCGATCTCGAGACTGCGCAGCTGCTCCTTCAGGCGCGTCACCGTACGCGACAGCTCCCCGAGGTTGAAATCGAACGAGCCGAGCTGCTGCTCGAGGCGCGCGCGCGCAATGCTCGCCTCGCCCGAGATGTTCAGCATCTGGTCGAGCAGATCCGCGTCCACGCGCGCCATCTCCTGGCGCTCGCCCCCCGCCACGGGCTCGCGGCCGGGCGGCACCGGCTGCGGCGCGAGCAGGCCCTCCTCGGCGTGCAGCTCGGGTGCGCGCTCGCGCGTGAGCGCCGGCCCCAGCCCGGTATCGCTCACCGGTCCTGCATCCGCGATTTCCGCGGGCACGGGCTCGTACACCGAGTCCCCCTGCCCGGTCCGCTCCGCGTCGCGGCTCGACGCGAGCTCCGCGTTCAGCCTCACGAGCATCGTGGTGTCCGACCCGGTTGCAGGCGCCTCGGCCGGTGACAGCGCCGCCATCCGCGGCGCGGCGGCTGGCGGCGCCACTGCCGCAGGGGGCGGGGTCTCGGGAGGCGTCGGGATCGCGGCGGCGGTGGCCGCGGCGGAGCCCGACAGGCTCTGCAGGCGCGTGATGATGGCGCGCGCAGCTGCCACGGGCCGGCCGTTCACGACCTGCTCGCGCATGCGCGCGAGCTCGTCCAGGCTCGCCTGGATCACATCGAACACCGCGACGTCGGCTGCGACCGTGCCGTTGTCGACCGCCATGACGAGGGTCTCGAGCTCGTGGCTGAGGTCGCCCATGGGCGTGATGCCCGCCACGCGCGCTCCGCCCTTGAGGGTGTGCAGCGGGCGCTTCAGTCCCAGGCGAAAGTCCGCGCTGTCGGGCTGCGAGCGCCACTCCGACAGCGCCCGCTCGGAGGCGTCGATGAGCTCGGTCGCCTCGTCGGTGAAAATGGCCGCCACCTCGGGGTCGAACTCGACCGCCTCGTCGCGCGGCTGCGCCTCCTGGCCGGCCGCATGGGCCGCGCCGAGCGCCGCATGGATGCCGGTGTGCGCGCCGGCGGCGGCCATGCGCTCGTCCAGGCCCCGCTCGGCGCGCTCGATCCGCTCGAGCAGCTGCCAGTGATTGACGAAGTAACCGGTCGGCTCATCCAGGTGGGTCGCGACGGATTCCATCGCGGCCATGCAGTCCGTCAGCAGGGTGAGATCGTCGCTCCCGAGCCCCAGCCCGCTGCCGTAGGCGCGGCGCAGCCAGTGATCCAGCGGCTCGGCCAGTCGAATCCCGTGGCGGGCCTGAGCCATTTTCGAGCTGCCCGAGAGCGTGTGGCAGGCGCGATAGACGTCCTCGGGCAGGGTATGCGGCTCGGGAAGCTGCGACTCGCGCGCGAGGTAACCGCGCACCGTCGCCACATGTGCGGCGGTCTCGCGCGCATAGATATCGCGCAGCGTGTCGTCCGGCACCGTCTCTCGTGCCGCCGTCATGGCGGGGGCGGGGTGTGCGGCCGGCGCGAGGCTGGGCGCGCGCGCGGGCGGGGACGGGCCCGCCGCGCCCGGGCCGGCGGGGGCGCCGAGCGCCGGTTGCGGCTCGAGCGCCTCCTCCTCGGCCTGCTCGGGGCTGCGGGCAGCGGCCGGGCGGCCCGCGGCGAGTGCATGGGCGCGCGCGGCGATGGCGCTGACGTCGGTGCGCAAGGGCTCGCGGGTCTGCAGCTGCGTGATCAGCTCGGGCAAGGCGCCGACCGCCGCTCGCAGGGCCTCGAGTATCGGCGGGGTACGGCTCAGGGTGTGGTCGAGCAGGCGGTTGAGCAGGTTCTCGATCGCCCATGCGAACTCGCTCAGCTCGCGTGCGCCGACCATGCGGCCGCTTCCCTTGAGCGTGTGGAACGAGCGGCGCACGGTGACCAGTGAATCGCGCTCGAGCGGATTGTGATCCCAGGCGGGGAAACAGTGCTGGATGCGGGTGAGCTCCTCCTGCGCCTCCTCGATGAAGAGCTTGAGCAGCTCGGGGTCGGCAGGCTCGGCGGGCGCGGCATGCCTGGCGGCGCCGGAGGGCGAGAGCGTCGGCGCCGCGGCGCCCACCGCCGCCAGGTCCGGGCGCGGCGTCTGCGCCGCCCCGAGGCTCGGAATCTGCACCGTGGGCGCATAGGCGCCGGCTTCGAACGGCGCCACCGTGGGGACCGACGGGGTCGGCTGCTGCTCGAGCGCCTGCACACACGCCTGGGCGTTGTCGAGCATGTACCAGGGGTCCGAGCGTCCCGCCTGCACCGTCTCCATGTAGTACTCGACGCTCACGATCGCGTCCGCGAGCCGGTCCACGAAGCCCGGCGGCAGCACGTGAACGCCCGGTTGCATGACGCGCCGCAATTGCGCGGTGATCGCGTCGATGATCTCCACCGCGCGCGGCTTGCCGAGCAGCAGCAGGCCCGCCTTGATGCCGCGCATCAGGTCCTGCCAGCTGTCGAGGCCCGCCGCATCCAGCGTGCCACCGACGCTCTGGGTGACGGCTTCCTTGATACGCGCGAGATTGACGATGCACTCGCGCAGCACCGCCGCCTGCACCTGCTGAAATTCGCCGTCCTCGGCGGGCCGCGGCAGCTGCGCGTCCCGCGGCAGGATCATGCCGACCAGCTGGCTGTCGAGCTTGTCCTCGACACCGATCAGGGTCGCGGCGATCTCGACCAGCGTGGCTTCATCGGCCTGGAGCGCGCCGGCGACGATCTTGTGCAGTCGCTCGGTCTCGCGTTGCACGTTGGCGCGCAGCTCGCCCAGGCCCAGGACCCCGAGGGTGTCGCCGATCTTGCGCAGCATTTCGACCTGCGAGCTGAGCTCCTGCGGCTGGCCGGCGCCGCGGCGCACGAAGATGTCGAGGACGTCCTTGACCTTGCCGAGATCCTCGCGGATGGCCGCGGCCACCGTCTGCATGAGCTTCACGCTCGGCGCCGACAGGTTCTCGCGCTCCTGCTCGATGCTCTCGTCGACCGGCAGCAGCTCCGCGAGACGGAACGAGGCGCGCACCGCGGTTACCCGGCTGCCTGCGGATTCGGAGCGTCCGATGTAATACAGCAGATTGTTGAGCAGCTCGACCGGCGGTGACTGCGCATAGCGCGCCTCGCCCTGCTCGTAGAGGCGGCGGATCTCGCGATCGCCGAGCCCCAGCAGCCGCTTTATGGACTGCCCGCCCTCCAGGCCTTTCTCCTGCAGCGCTTCGATCACCGCGCCGATCACCCACCACAGCTGGAACACCGGCTGGCGGGTTGCGATCTGCTCGAGCTTGTGGGCCACCGCGCCGAGGATCGCCAGGTTCTGCTCCACGCGCTCGCCGCGGATCCAGCCGATGAGGCCCACCTGGTAACGGGCACGCACGCGCCGCGCCCAGTGCTCGATGGTCAGCGGCGCCTCGCCCGGGGCGCTCGGCTGCGGTTGCGCCTGCTGGTCGGACTTGAGGTTCAGCAGCAGCAGCGTGCCCTCGGACAGCAGCGCGTTGCCGCGCACGGCGCGCAGGTCGTTCAGCAGCGGCAGCAGCACCAGCGCCAGATCGCGCCCCCCCGCCAGCACCCGCTCCAGATAGCTCGGCAGCTGCACCATGGCGCGCATCAGCGCATCGAGGCTCTCGGCCTGGCTCTTGCGCTCACTGTGGGTCGCGAGCAGGTACTGCGCGACGTGCTCCATCTCCTCGGCGAGCAGCGCCGCGCCGTAGATCTCCAGCACCCGCAGCACACCCTGCACCTGGTGCAGGTCCTGTGCGCAGCGCTCGAGCAGTGTGACGTTGTCAGGCTGTTCGACGTAGGTCTCGAGGGCGCCGCGGGCCTCCGCCAGCGTCGCGTTCACTTCACGACCCACGATATCGAATGTCTGGGAGGCGACTTCAGGCATGCGGTGGCTTTCCCAACAGAGTCTAGGAGCCGCCCAGCGCGGAGATCTGCCGCACCTTCGCCGTATTCAGCGTGGCGTCCTCCACGCGCCTGACGGCGCTGCTCGAGACGAGGCGCTCGTCGGGACTGGCGGGCAGACGGAAGCCCGTGGCGGACTTGCGCAGGCCGGCGGACAGCTCGGCCAGCTTGGCGATGGCGGTCGAGGTCGCGTTGGTCGATTCGGCGGTCTGGGCGCTGATCTCCTTGAGAGCCTGCATGTTGCGCGCGATGTTCTGTGCCGCGTGGGTCTGCTGGCGCGCGCTGCCGGAGATATTCTGCACCAGGCTCGCGATCTGGTTGGAAACCTGCTCGATCTCCTCCAGTGCCGCGCCGGCGTTTTCCGCCAGCAGCGCACCGCCGACCACGTCGGTGGTGCTGCGCTCCATGGAGACGACCGCCTCGTTGGTATCGGTCTGGATGGTGCGCACCAGCACCTCGATCTGCTTGGTGGAGTTGGCAGCGCGCTCGGCGAGCCGCTGGACCTCGTCGGCCACCACCGCGAAGCCGCGGCCCGCCTCGCCCGCCATGGAGGACTGAATCGAGGCGTTCAACGCCAGGATGTTGGTCTGCTCGGCGATGTCGTTGATGAGCTCGACGATGTTGCCGATCTCCTGCGAGCTCTCGCCGAGGCGCTTGATGCGCTTGGAGGTCTCCTGGATGGTCTCGCGGATGGTGTTCATGCCGTCGATGGTGCGGCGCACGGCGTCGCCCCCCTTGTGCGCCACCTCGACCGAATGACGCGCCACGTCGGCGGCGCGCTCGGCGTTGCCGGACACCTCCTCCACGGAGCCCGCCATGCTGGCCGCGGACTCGGTGGCCGAGGCGATCTGCTTGGATTGCGCGCCGCTCGCCCTGGCGAGGTGCTGCGACAGCGCCTGCGTCTGGCGCGTCGCGCTCTCCAGCTGGATGGCCGAGCCGTTGATGGTGGTCACCAGGCCCCGCAGCGCGTCCACCGCGTAGTTGATGGAATCGGCGATGGCGCCGGTGATGTCCTCGGTGACCGTGGCCTGCACGGTGAGATCGCCGTCGGCGAGACTCGAGAGCTCATCGAGCAGGCGCAGGATCGCCTGCTGGTTGCGGTCGCTCTCGCGGCGCTGGGCATCCGCCGAGACGCGCTGGCGCTCGACCACGCGGCGCATGCGCAGCGTCGCGACGAGCGCCGCGATCAACAGCGCAAGTCCCGCGGCCAGCAGCAGCAGCGGCGCCCACACCAGCACGGCGGCGGCGGGGGTGGCGGACGGCGCGGCGGCGGCCGCAATGTCGCGTGCATCCATGGCGATCGCGCGCGCCGCGCTCTGCGCCGCCGGCAGCGCGGGCGCGGCGGCCACGGCGCGGCGCACGCTGGCGCTCAGGTCGGTGAATATGGCGTCGAGGGCCTTCAGGCGCTTCACGGCCTCAGGTTGGGTCACGCGCGGCAGCGCCAGACCCGAGCCGGCGCCCGCGAAGCCGGCGATGACCTGCCCCAGGTAGTCGCTGCTCTCGGCGATGCGCTGCGCCGCCTGCCCGGGATCGGCCGCGCCCCGGGTGAGGGCGGTCACATCCAGCTCCAGCCGCTGGGCGCGCGCCTCGAAGCGCTCCAGGGTCGCCGTGACTGCGGGGGCGAGCGGCGCGGGCAGGCTCGCGCCGAGTGCGCCGGATTCGGTGAGCAGCCGCGGCACGAGAGCGGCGGTCGCGCGCGCCGCACTGCCCGCCTCCGCCAGGGCACCCCGCGCGCTCAGCACCGTGGCGGCGTTGCTCATCAGGCGCATGACGCGCGCATCGCTCATGAACGGCGCGGCCGGATCGCGCGCGGCCGCATCCTCGAGAGCCTTCTGGCGCTGCTGGAAACGCGTGAGCGCCGCCGCATCGCCGGCCACCGCGGCGCCGGCATCCAGCGCCAGGTCGTAGAGCGCATCGACCGGCAGCACGCGAGCGCCGGCGGCCGAGCGCGCCTGCAGCAGGGTGTAGGAAGCGCCGCTGCCGATGAGCAGCACCGCCGCAACCGTCAGCAGCAGGGCGAGGGCGGTCGGCGGGCGCACCGTGACAACCGCAGCGCTCATGCCGCAGCCTCCGTGAACGCCGGGCTCTCGAGCACCGAGCGCAGGCTCAGCACCGGCCATTGCTCGTGGGCGCGGCGAAACGCGCCCGCGAGATAGCGCTCGCAGCGCGCCACCGTGGGGGGAGCGTCCCCGGAGAATTCGTTTTCCGCGAAGCGGCGGAAACCCAGCACCTCGTCCACCAGGAGCCCGGCGGGAATCTCGCGATGATTCACCACCACCACGCGGGTGTTGCGCGTGATGGGCGTCATGCCGCTGCCGAGGAAGTGGCGCAGGTCGATGATCGGCAGCAGCTGGCCGCGCACGTTGGCGAGACCCTTGACCCAGGGCTTGGCTCCGGGCACCCGCGTGGTGCTCGCCGGCACGCCCAGCACCTCGCGCGTCTCCTCGCGGGCCACCAGGTACAGGTCGCCCGCCATGCGCAGTGCCACCCCGACCCATTCGCGCCCCGCGCCGGCCTCCGGATTCGCCTGCGCGGAGGTCGCGCGGCCGCGCCGCTCGAGCTCCGCGAGCAGCTCGAACGGCCGGTCCCGCAAGGACTTGAGCTCAACTTCAGGTGGCGCGGACGGCTCGGTCATGGGTTGGAGCTGGCCGTCACCCCGACAGGGTCGCCTGCGCCTTGGCGACCAGCTGATCGGGCGATACGGGCTTGATCATGTAATCGACCGCTCCCTGGCGCAGCCCCCAGATGCGATCGGTCTCCTGACCCTTGGAGGTGACCATGATGACCGGAATCGTGCGGGTGCGCGGATCGTTCGCCAGGGCGCGCGTGGCCTGGTAGCCGTTCATGCCGGGCATGACGATGTCCATGAAAATCAGGTCCGGACTCATCTCGCGTGCCAGGCGCACGCCCTCGGCGCCGTCGGCGGCGGCCGCGGTGCGAAAGCCGTGCTTCTCGAGCGCCTTCTGCATGACGTGCAGCTCGGTGGGGGAGTCGTCCACGATCAGGATCAAAGCCATGACCACCATCTCCCGAGGAAGGCCTGCGCAGGGGGCGAGTCGTCAACGATCAGGATCGGGGCCACTGCGATCATCTCCCGATATGCGTCTCGATCGCGGAGAGCAGCTCGTCCTTGGTGAAGGGCTTGGTGAGGTAATGCTCGGACCCTACGATGCGACCGCGCGCCCGGTCGAACAGACCATCCTTGGAGGACAACATGATCACGGGTATGGAGCGGAACACCTTGTTGTGTTTGATGAGCGAGCAGGTCTGGTAGCCGTCCAGCCGCGGCATCATGATGTCGACGAACACGATGTCGGGCTGATGATCGGCGATCTTGGCGAGCGCATCGAAGCCATCGACCGCCGTGAACACCTCGCAGCCCTCCTTCGCCAGCAGCGTCTCGGCCGTGCGGCGGATGGTCTTGCTGTCGTCGATGACGAGCACCTTGAGCCCCTGTAGCTTCGAGTTGTTGCCGCTCACGGTCAGGCGATTCCTTCCATAACGGTTTAACGGCCCACGGACCTGGGAAACCACGCGCGCGCGTGGCGGGTTTTGACCCCCCCGAAACGTGGGCTTTGCGCCAGCGACCACACCAGCCGTGTAGTTTCACGGGCCCCCCCCATGGGGGCAAGCGCCACGGGGTTTTAACATATCGGTATACCCCCTGCTATGCCATGCGCGTCACGTTTTTCGAAGGTCGCCCGGGTTTTCAACGCGTTCCATCGCCGGGGCAGACATATTCGCGCTGCACTGAGCATAATCGACGCTCACGGCTCAAGGAGGCGGGCAGGACCGGATGACCGCTGTCAGGCGACTGGGCGTGGTGATGGATCCCATCGGCGCCATCAGCTACGCGAAGGATTCGACGCTGGCCATGCTGCTCGCGGCGCAGGCCCGCGGCTTTGCGCTCGCCTACCTCGAGCAGCGCGACCTGCTGCTGCGCGACGGCGTCGCGTTCGGGCGCATGCGGGCGCTCACCGTGCGGGCCGACCCCGCCAGCTGGTTCACCCTGGGGGAGCCGGCCATCGAGCCCCTGAGCGCCCTGGGGTGCATCCTGATGCGCAAGGATCCGCCGTTCGATACCGAGTACGTCTACAGCACCTACATCCTCGAGCGCGCCGAGAGTGAGGGTGTGCTCATCGTCAACCGCCCGCGCGGGCTGCGCGACATGAACGAGAAGGTCTACACGGCCTGGTTCCCGCAGTGCTGCGCGCCGACCCTGATCACGCGCGACATGGGGGAGATGGCGGGCTTCCTGCGCGAGCAGCGCAAGATCGTCTGCAAGCCCCTCGACGGCATGGGCGGCCGCTCGGTCTTCGTGCTCGGCGAGGACGATCTCAACGCACGGGTGGTGTTCGAGACCCTCACCGACTACGGCCAGCGCTTCGCGATCGCGCAGCGCTACATTCCCGACATCGTGGAATCGGGCGACGCGCGCGTGCTGCTGATCGATGGGGAACCGGTGCCGTACGCGCTCGCCCGCATCCCCTCCGCGCACGATCATCGCGGCAACCTGGCCGCCGGCGCCCGCGGCGTCGGCCGGCCGCTGAACGAGCGCGACCGCTGGCTCGCCGGCGAGATCGGGCCGGCGCTGGCCGCGCAGGGCATGCTGTTCGTCGGCCTCGATGTAATCGGGGGGTTCGTCACCGAGATCAACGTCACCAGCCCCACCGGCGTGCGCGAGCTGGACAAGCAGTTCGGCACCCGCATCGGGGAGCTGCTGATGACGGCCATCGAGCGGCGCCTCAGCGGCGCGCCGCGCCGCGCGCCCGCGAGCGCCGCCGCGGCCGCCGGCGGCTGAAGCGACATGGCACGCCGCGCGCTCATGCTGCGGGAGGGCAAGGCCCCGGTCTGGGACCGGTTGCTGACCATGCTGTTCCTGGCCGGCCTGCTGCACGGACTCGTCATCCTCGGGCTCACCTTCAGCGCCAGCGCGGGCGACCGGGGCAGCGCTCCGGGACTGGAAGTGCTGCTGGTGTCGGACGAGCTTCCGGAGGCTGACAAGAACCCTTCCGCGACCTACCTGGCGCAGCGCACGCAGCTGGGCTCGGGCAACACGCGCGACCCGGTGGCGCCCCACAACCGCTCCACCTCCGTCCCCAAGCTCAGACACGAAGGCAGCCCCCAGGGCGACTCCCTCACCTCGAGCGGCGCGACCTCCGGCGGCCAGGATGAGCGCATCCTCACCACCGTCGCCTGGAACACCGACGTGCGCTACCTCACCGAGGCGGGCAGCAGCGAGGCGGTCCGCGAGCGGCCGCTGCTCATTGACGAGCCCCCGGTGGCGCAGCCCGGACCGCAGGATGAGGACGGGCCCGCGCAGCTGCGCGGACCGGAGCGCGAGGAGCTGTGGATCACGCCGGACACGCGTGCGGCAACCCTGGCACCCTACCTGGATGCCTGGCGGCGCAAGGTCGAGCGCATCGGCACCCTCAACTATCCGACCGCTGCCCGGGGCGCCGGCCGGGCGAGTCCGGTCGTCGAGGTGGGCATAACGGCCGACGGCACCCTCGACCGGGTGGTCATCCGCCGTACCAGCGGCAACCCGCGGCTCGACCAGGCGGCGCTGGCCATCCTGAGGCTGGCGAGTCCTTTCGACCCGTTCCCGCCCGAGCTGGCCGCTCGATATCGCGTGTTGCGCTTTGCCTACGAATGGCAGTTCGTCGGCGGGCGCGTCGCCAGCGGCACCCTGTCAAGCGTTCCTTGAGAGTCGCAGGCACCATGCCCATACTGTGGATATGGGCGGCAAGCACAGCTCCACGGGCAGCAGCGCCCCTGCGGAGGAAAGCGCTGCGGGCGAGGCGGCTCCTCTTGCCGAGGCCGAAGGCGGCAGCCTCACGAACCATCTGCTGATCGCCATGCCGACGCTCGCCGACCCGAACTTCGCGCAGACCGTGGCGCTCATCTGCGAGCACACCGACAAGGGCGCGCTCGGCATCGTGCTCAACAAGCCGCTGCCGATGAAGCTCTCGGACGTGCTCTCGCAGATGAAACTCGAGCCCTCCAGTGAGCACATCGCCGCCCAGCCCGTGCTGCGTGGCGGGCCCGTGCACACCGACCGCGGCTTCGTGCTGCACCGGCCGGGCGGGCAGTGGGACCACACCCATAAAGTGTCGGACAGCATCCAGGTGACCACCTCGCGGGATGTGCTGGCGGCCATGGCGCGCGGTGAGGGCCCGTCGGATGCCTTCATCGCTCTGGGCTACGCAGGCTGGGAGTCCGGCCAGCTCGAGCGCGAGTTGCGCGACAACGCCTGGGCGTCCATGCCGGTGGATCCGCGCGTGGTGTTCGAGTTGCCGTTCGAGGAGCGCTGGGCCGGTGCCTGGCGGCTGCTCGGGATCGACGTCGATCGGCTCAGCCCGGAAGCCGGCCATGCGTAAGGCATGACCCGCGCCCAGACCGTCCTCGCCTTCGACTTCGGACTCAAACGCATTGGCATCGCCTGCGGCGACACACTGACGCGCAGCGCCGCACCGCGGCCCGCAGCCGCCGCCGTGCGGGGGAACCCCGACTGGCAGGCCATCGCACGTGAAGTGCGCGCGCTCACGCCGGGGTTTCTGGTGGTGGGGGCCCCGTATAATGTCGACGGCAGCGAGGGCGGCTTGAGCGCCGCGGCGCGCACCTTCGCGGCCGAGCTCGAACGCCGCTTCGCGCTACCCGTTCACCTGGTCGATGAGCGCTTCTCGTCCCTGGAGGCGAGTGCGGAGCTTACGGCGCGGCGCGCGAGCGGGCAGCGCCGGCGGCGCGTGCAGCGCGCGGACATCGACAGCGCCGCCGCGGCGGTGATCCTGGCGCGCTGGTTTGCCGGCGAGCGCGGCTGAGTGCGGCGGCCGCTGCGGGCGGGGCGCCTCGAAGGGGACGCGATGTCGGGGAGTGTGATGACTGACCAGCTGCGCAGCGACGGCTCGCTGCGTCACCTGCTGACGCTCGAGGGCCTGGCGCGGACACAGATCGAGCGCCTCCTCGAGCGCTCCCAGGGCTTCGTGCGCCCGCTGGGGGCGACACCCGCCATGAGCCGGGCGCTCGCCGGCGCGACGGTGGCGAACCTGTTCACCGAGCCCTCCACCCGCACGCGGGTGAGTTTCGAGCTGGCCGCCAAGCGCCTGGGTGCGCAGGTGGTCAATCTCGAGGTGCAGCTGTCCTCGCGCGTCAAGGGCGAGAGCATGCTCGACACGGTGTACACCCTGCAGTCCCTGCACGTGGACGCCTTCGTGATCCGCGACGCCGAAGCGGGCGTGCCGGGACTCGTGGCCGCGAACGTGGCGCCCCACGTGAGCGTGCTGTCCGCGGGCGAAGCGCACGTGTCGCACCCGACCCAGGGGCTGCTGGATGCCCTCACCGTGTATCAGCGCAAGCAGCGCTTCGAGGGGCTCGCGGTCGCGATGGTGGGCGACATCCGCCATTCGCGCGTGGCGCGCTCCGCCTGGCATGCACTGCACACCCTCGGCGTCGGCGACCTGCGTATCGTGGCCCCGCCGGTGCTGATGCCGGAGCGGGAAGAGTTCGCAGGCTGTACGCGCCACACGCAGCTCGCAACCGGACTCGAGGACGCGGACGTGATCATGATGCTGCGCATCCAGAAGGAGCGCATGGGCCAGGGGGACCTGCCGCAAGGCGCAGCCTACTTCGCGGCCTGGGGACTGACGCGCGAGCGCCTCGCCCTGGCGCGCCCGGACGCCATCGTGATGCATCCCCAGCCGATGAACCGCGGCATCGAGATCGCCTCCGACGTGGCCGACGGACCGCAGTCGGTGATCCGCGACCAGGTCCGCAACGGCGTCGCGGTGCGCATGGCGGTGCTGACGGAAGTGCTCACCTCGCGCCCCGGTGGGGCGTGACGGGCCGGCGATGACTGCCAGCGTCCGCGGCACCATCTTCCTCGAGAGGGCGCGCGTCATCTCACAGCAGGCCCATGAGGCGAAGCAGTTCGTGCTGCGCGTCGCGGCGTCCAGGTGCGCGGCCCATGCCCTTCCGGGGAGCTTCGTGCACATCACCTGCGACAACGCCATCCCGATGCGCCGGCCGCTGTCCATCATGCGCTCGGATGCGCGCGGCGGCTGGATCGAGATGCTCTACAAGGCGCTCGGTCCCGGGCTGCACGCCCTCGCCAGCCGCAGGCCAGGCGAGGAGCTGAGCGTGCTCGGTCCGATCGGGCGCCCCTTCGTGGCCCATCCCGAGCGGCCGCGGACCCTGCTGCTCGGGGGCGGTGTCGGCATCCCGCCCATGGTGTTCCTCGCCGAGTCTCTGCGCGCGGGCGGCGGCGCGGCGTGGAAGCCGCTCGTGCTCATGGGATCGGAGGTGCCGTTCCCGTTTCCCACCCGGCCCTCGAGGCTCATCGTGCCCGGTATCCCGGCGGGCGCCATCGCGTGCATGCCGCTGCTGGAGGACTGGGGTGTCCCGAGCCGTCTGGCGAGTGGCGCGGACCTGCCGGGGTGCTTCCCGGGCTTCGTCACCGAGCTGGCCGATGCGTGGCTCGGCTCCCTCGGCGCCGCGGAGCTTCGCGAGGTCGAGGTCTTCTCGTGCGGGCCGACGCGGATGCTCGAGGCCAGCGCGAAGCTGGCGCGCCGGCATGGCGTGCCGTGTCAGGTGTCGCTGGAGGAGTTCATGGCGTGCGCGGTCGGCGGCTGCGCCGGCTGCACGGTGCTGGTGCGCACCAGCGCGGGGCCGGCGATGAAGCGGGTGTGCGTGGACGGGCCGGTGTTCGATGCGTACAGCGTCTTCTGAGCGGGCGCGGACGATCGGGCTCGCAGCACTCGCGGTCTGTGTCCTCGTCCTCGACGCCGCCGGCTGCGCGCGCAAGAGCGCGCCGGGTACGGGCCGCGGCCCGAGCTACGCGGCGGCGCGGAAGTCGCTCAGCTGCGCATCGAGCGCGCGCTTGAAAGCCGGCCGGGCCGTGCACCGCTCGACGTAAGCGACCAGACGCGGCTCGACCACGAGCTCGGGAAGGATGCGCAGCACGGTGGTCATCATCAGGTCGCCCGCCGTGAAGCGCTCGCCGTCGAGATGGGGCTTGTCGCCCAGCGCCTTGGCCAGACAGCTCAGGCGATGGCGCGCGAATTCCACTGCGCTCGGGCGGCGCAGCTTTGCCCACTCCTGATCGGCGTAGAACAGGCCGAGCACCGCGACGTTCATGATGTGCGGCTCGATGGAATTGAGCGCCGCGATCAGCCACTGCATCGCGCGGGCGCGCGCGCCGGCGTCCTTCGGCAGGAGGTTCTCGGTCCGCTCGCCGATGTGCAGAACGATCGCGCCGCTCTCGAACAGCACACGGCCGTCCTCCTCGAGGATCGGCACCTGGCCGAAGGGTTGCAGCGCACGGTAGTCGGGCTTGTCCTGGTCGCCCTGCTCCAGCAGACGCGTCCTGTAAGGCAGCCCTGCTTCCTCGAGCGCCCAGCGCACGCGCAAGTCCCGCACCTGGCCCTGTGCAAAGGGGGGAACCCAGCGAAAGGCGGATATCGTGATCATGGTGGGGGGGTCCGTGAGGGCCGCAAAGCTACGGCCGATAGGAAAATATCCAGCCGGCGAGGATGCCATGTCAACCGCGCCGCCCACGAGCGCGGGACCTGCGGTGAAACATCGCACTTTGAGCGGCAGCGCGCGCGCGGGGCCTGATCGGCAGCGCTAACCGAAGTTGATCTTGGCTTCCAGGTTGGCGCGCGAGTCGGCGTTGGACAGCGCCTCCTCCAGCATCACTCTTCCGCCCTTGTAGAGCGCATACAGCGCCCCGTCGAAGCTCTGGGTGCCGCGCTCGGTGCTGGTGGTGATGGCTTCCTTGATCGACACCACGTCGCCCTTCTTGATCAGGGTCGAGATATGCGGGGTGTTGATCATGACCTCCACTGCGGCGACGCGCCGGTTCTCCTTACCCATCACCAGGCGCTGCGCCATGATGGCGCGCAGGTACTGCGACAGGTCGAGGAAGATCTGGTTGTGCTGCTCGCGCGGGAACATGTTGATGATGCGGTCGAGCGACTCGGCCGCGTTGTTGGCGTGCATGGTGGACAGCACCAGGTGCCCGGTGCCGGCCAGGCTGATGGCCGCCTCCATGCTCTCGCGGTCACGGATCTCGCCGATCAGGATCACGTCGGGGGCGGCACGCACCACCCCGCGCAGCGCGCGCGAGTAGGTCCGGGTGTCGAGGCCCACCTCGCGCTGGTTGACGAGCGAGCGCTTGTTGGTGTGCAGGAACTCGATCGGATCCTCGATGGTGACGATGTGATCCGAGGCGTTCTCGTTGCGGTGGTTGATCATCGCCGCGAGCGTGGTGGATTTGCCCGACCCCGTGGCGCCCACCATGAGCACCAGGCCGCGCCGCAGCAGCACCAGCTCGCTGACCACCTCGGGAAGCCCGAGTGACTCCAGCCGCGGCATGTCGGCGGTGATGTAGCGCAGCACCATCGCGGGACTGCCGCGCTGCATGAATACGTTGACGCGGAAGCGCCCCAGCCCGGGCTCCGAGATGGCGAAGTCGAGCTCCCATTCCTGCAGGAAGTGGTCGCGCTGCTCGGGGGACATGAGCGCGAAGGCGGTCTGGCGCACGGTGTCCGGGGCCAGCACCTGCTTGTTCACCGGCAGGATCTGGCCCTCGATCTTGATCTTGATGGGCGCGTTGGAGGTGAAGAACAGGTCCGAGGCCTTCTTCTCCACCATCAGCTTGAACAGCGGCTTGGTGTTGAGGGTGGGGTGACGCGCGCTCGGCAGCGCGCTCACCGCTTCCGCCTCCGGCGCAGGCTGCGCGCCGTTCTCGGCGCCGAGCGTGGTATCGAGCGGCTTCGCTTCCTTGGCCGCCTTCACAGCTTGTGGCCCTGCTCTTCCTCGACGATGCGCAGATTGCCGCCGTCGTCGACCACCTTGTGCTCGCGCTTGCTCTCGAGCTTGATGCGCAGGCGCAGCTCGTTCTTCGAGTCCGCGTTGCGCAGCGCGTCCTCGTAGGAGATGAGGCCGGTCTCGTACAGCTCGTACAGCGCCTGGTCGAAGGTCTTCATGCCGAGGCGCGTCGAGCGCGACATCACTTCCTTGATCTTGGCGACTTCGCCCTTGAAGATCAGGTCCTGGATGAGCGGCGAGTTGAGCATGATCTCCATCGCCGCGATGCGCCCGGCGCCCGACTCGCGCGGGATCAGCCGCTGCGACACCAGCGCGCGGATGTTCAGCGACAGGTCCATGAGCAGCTGGTCGCGGCGCTCGTCGGGGAAGAAGTTGACGACGCGGTCGAGCGCCTGATTGGCGCTGTTGGCGTGCAGCGTGGCCAGCACCAGGTGCCCGGTCTCGGAGAACTGGATGCCGTACTCCATGGTCTCGCGGTCGCGGATCTCCCCGATCAGGATCACATCGGGCGCCTGACGCAGGGTGTTCTTGAGCGCGGAGTGCCAGGAGTCGGTGTCGACGCCGACCTCGCGGTGCGTGATCACGCAGCCCTTGTGGGTGTGCACGTATTCGACCGGGTCCTCGATGGTGACGATATGCCCGCGCGTCTTGTCGTTGCGGTACCCGACCATGGTGGCGAGCGTGGTGGATTTGCCCGAACCGGTGCCGCCGACGACGATCACCAGGCCGCGCTTGCTCAAGACCACCTCCTTGAGGATCGGGGGCAGGTCGAGCTCCTCGAAGGTCGGGATCTTGGCGTTGATCAGCCGGATGACGCAGCCGACCGCCGCCTGCTGCACGAAGGCGCTCACCCGGAAGCGCCCGATGCCCGGCGGGGCGATCGCGAAGTTGCATTCCTTGGTGGCGTCGAATTCCCGGGTCTGCCGGTCGTTCATGATGGCGCGCACCAGCGTCGCGGACTGCTCCACGGTGAGCGCGCGCTCGCTCTGGGGCCGGATCTCGCCGTCGAGCTTGATCGCCGGCGGGAAGCCCGCGGTAATGAACAGGTCGGAGGCCTTCTTCTCCGTCACCCGCCGCAGCAGGTCCTGCATCAGCTTGATGGCCTGGTCACGGTCCATGGCGTTCTCCGGCGAACCCCGTTGAATCCTGCGCGCAGCGCATCACAAAGAGTCCTTGTTCTGCGCCTTGTAGCGCGCCTCTTCCTTGCTGACCATGCCCTTGGCGACCAGCTCCGCGAGGCACTGGTCGAGAGTCTGCATGCCCTGCGCGCCGCCGGTCTGAATGGAGGAGTACATCTGCGCGATCTTACCCTCGCGGATCAGGTTGCGGATCGCAGGCGTCCCGATCATGATCTCGTGGGCCGCCACCCGACCGCCGCTGTTCTTCTTCATCAGCGTCTGCGAGATCACCGCGCGCAGCGACTCCGACAGCATCGAGCGCACCATGTCCTTCTCCTCGCCCGGGAACACGTCGACGATACGGTCGATGGTCTTGGCGGCGGAGCTGGTGTGCAGCGTGCCGAACACCAGGTGACCGGTCTCGGCGGCGGTGAGCGCCAGGCGGATGGTCTCCAGGTCGCGCATTTCACCCACCAGGATGACGTCCGGATCCTCGCGCAGCGCCGAGCGCAGCGCCTCGCTGAAGCCGAGCGTGTCGCGGTGCACCTCGCGCTGGTTGACGAGACAGCGCTTGGAATCGTGCACGAACTCGATCGGATCCTCGATGGTGATGATGTGGTCGGGGCGATTGTCGTTGCAGTGATTGACCATGGCGGCCAGCGTGGTGGACTTGCCCGAGCCGGTCGGACCGGTCACCAGCACCAGTCCCCGCGGCAGCATGCACAGGTCGCGGAAGATCTTCGGCGAGTTCAGCTCATCGAGCGACAGAATCAGCGACGGGATGTTGCGGAACACGGCGCCCGCGCCGCGGTTCTGGTTGAAGGCATTGACGCGGAAGCGCGCCAGCTTTGGAATCTCGAACGAGAAGTCGGTTTCGAAGAACTCCTCGTAGGCCTTGCGCTGCTTGTCGTTCATGATGTCGTACACCATGGAGTGCACTTCCTTGTGCGACAGCGGCGGCATATTGATGCGCTTCATGTCGCCGTCGACGCGGATCATCGGCGGCACGCCCGAGGACAGATGCAGATCCGAGGCGTTGTTCTTGACGGCGAAGGCGAGGAGTTGCGCGATATCGACGGCCATTGATGCTCCCGGGAACGGCGCGGCCTAAGGTGCAGTAAGGGGACGTGCGAGTCTGCGCCTTGAGCGCGCCGGCAGTATAACGGAGGGGTCACACGTCCAATATGTTAATGGGTCCGCAGAATTTGCCCGAGCGCATCGCCGCCGTGCGCGAAAGAGTGGCGCGCGCCGCCGCCGGGGCCGGGCGGAGTGCGCAGTCGGTCACACTCCTTGCCGTCGGCAAGGCGCAACCCCCGGAAGCGCTCGCCGCCGCCGCCGCCTGCGGGCTCGAGCACTTCGGCGAGAGTTACCTGCAGGAGGCGCTGGCCAAGATGGCCGCGCTGCCTGATCGGCAGCTCACCTGGCACTTCGTCGGGCGGGTGCAGGCCAACAAGACCCGCCCGATCGCGGAAGGCTTCGCCTGGGTGCACGCACTCGACCGGCTCAGGATCGCCGAGCGCCTCGCCGCGCAGCGCCCGTTCCACGCACCGCCGCTGAACGTGTGCCTGCAGGTGAAGCTCGCCGAGGAGCACACCAAGGGCGGCGTGATGGCGGCCGAGCTGCCCGCCCTCGCCGCCGCGGTGGCGGGGCTTCCGCGGCTCTCGCTGCGTGGCCTGATGTGCATTCCGCCCGAAGAGAGCGAGCCGGCGCGCCAGCGCGCCTGGTTCGCGAGGCTGCGCGAGCTGCTGGAGCGGCTCAACGCCGCCGGCGCGCGGCTCGACACCCTGTCGATGGGCATGAGCGGGGACTTCGAAGCGGCGATTGCCGAAGGGTCGACCATCGTGCGCCTCGGGACGGCGCTGTTTGGCCCCCGCCCTCCCTAGACACGAGCGGCCATCTTTTCGCCGGCGAAAGTCACGCCTTTCGCCGGCGTGTTTGCTGTCATCGATGGGTTGGCCCGGCGAAAGCGCCACGGGCGCTTTCGCCCAATCCAACCAGTACAATAGCGCCCGCATGACCAACAGGCGCCTCGCCATACTCGGAGCCGGCAACATGGGCCGCGCCCTCATCGGCGGGCTGCTGCGCTCGGGTACGCGGCCCGAGCACCTCAGTGTCGGCGAGCCCGTCGCCGGCGCGCGCGAGGCGCTGGCGCGGGACCTGGGCATCACGGCCGGCGCCGACAACGCCGCGGCGGTTCGCGGCGCCGCCGTGGTGGTGCTCGCGGTGAAACCGCAGGATGCCGCCTCCGTGCTCACCGCGCTGGCGGGGGAGTGGGGTGCGCAGGGGCCATTGCTCATCTCCGTGGCCGCCGGCCTGCGCGTCGCCGCCCTGCAGGCCTGGTGCGGGCCGGGCGTCGCGGTGGTGCGCGCCATGCCCAATCGGCCGGCGCTGGTGGGCGCCGCGGCCACGGGCCTGTTTGCCCCGCCCGGCGTAACGGGGCCGCAGCGCGCCACCGCCGAGCAGGTTCTCGGCTCGGTGGGCGAAATCGTGTGGGTTCCCACGGAAGCGGCGCTCGATGTCGTGACGGCGCTCTCGGGCAGCGGCCCGGCTTACTTCTTCCTGCTCGCGCAGCTCATGGCCGAGGCCGCCGCGGGGCTGGGACTGGAGGCCGCGGCCGCGCGGCGCCTGGCCGCCGCCACGCTCCACGGAGCGGGCCTGCTCGCTCACGGTGGGGATGCTGACCTCGCGCGCCTGCGGGCCGAGGTCACCTCCCGGGGAGGCACGACCGAGGCGGCGCTGCGCGTATTCGAGGACGCGGGCCTGCGCGCCACCGTGGCGCGGGCGCTCGAAGCCGCGGCGCTGCGCGGGCGCGAGCTGGCCGCGGCGCACCCAGACCCGATCCCAAACCGCCGGTGACTCATGAGCGCGATCATCTTCATTGTCGAAACGCTGCTGTCGCTCGCGCTGTTCGTGGTCCTGGCGCGCCTGCTGCTGCAGTGGACGCGCGCCGACTTCCGCAATCCGCTGTGTCAGGCGGTGGTGCGGATCACGAATCCGCTGATCCTGCCGCTGCGCCGGGTGCTGCCCCCCATCGGCAAGCTCGACACCGCCTCCGTGGTCGCGGTGCTGCTGATCGCCACGGTCGACGTCGCCTGCATTTTCGCTCTGCACGCCCTGGGCTTCCCGCCACCGCTGCTGTGGGTGCGGCCGGTGCTCACCGAGATCGCGCGCACGCTGCTGTGGACCTATCTGTCGGCGATCTTCCTGTACGCGCTGCTCAGTCTCATCGCCCCGGGCGGCTACTCGCCGCTGCAGTCGGTGCTCGCGACGCTGTGCGAGCCGGTGCTGCGGCCGATCCGGCGGCTGATCCCGGCGGTCGCGGGGCTCGATCTGTCGCCGCTGTGGGCCATCATCGCCATCCAGGCGGTCCTGATCCTGATGCGCTGAAGTGCGGGTGCGCGCATCGCTCACCGCACGCGCACGTTGCGCTGACGGAACACACGCTTAGCGCCGACATCGCAACGAGAATCGCAGCATTGGCGCGCACCGCCGCGGTGCGCGCGGGGGCGGCGTCGCTCACGCCCGCGCGCGCTGCAGCTATCACGCAACGCAAACCCTGAGAAAAAAGGCACTTTCGCAACACCCAACGGAAAAAAGCGCTTGCGAAAGCGTGCGCATGTGCTATTTTCCGCGCCGATTCTCATCGCGCGGCTGTTCGGCGCCGCGTTTCGCAACGGCAAATCCTCGAGGAGTAGCGCAACATGGCGAAAAAGGGTGGCGCACCGACGAAGTCGGAAGTTCTGACACACATCTCCAAAGACACCGGGCTCTCCCGCAAGCAGGTCGGAAGCGTCTTCGATTCGCTCGGCGGTGTGATCAAGAAGAGCCTGCGCGGAAACGGTCTGTTCACCATGCCGGGGCTGCTGAAAATGAAGGTCGTCAAGAAGCCGGCGACCAAGGCCCGCGAAGGCATCAACCCGTTCACCGGCCAGAAGATGATGTTCAAGGCCAAGCCGGCGAGCAAGAAGGTTCGCGTCATGCCCCTGAAGAGCCTGAAGGGAATGGTCAACCAGTAACTGGGACTTTTTCCGCCACCGCGGGCAAGAGCCCGGGAGGAGCGCGCTCCTGCCGGGCTTTTTGTTGTCAGGCGCTCACCTTCGCCGCGGCGGCCGCCCTCACGCGCAGCTGGCCATGAACGCCAGCACCACGTCGCGCAGCTCGTTGAGGCGGCCGTGGAAGAAGTGGCCGGCGCCGTGCAGCACCTGCAACTCGGGCGGCGGTGACAGTGTGTCGACCCAGGCGCGCACGGCCTGCGGCGGCACCACCTCATCGGCGTCGCCCTGCACGATGAGCCACGGACAGGCCGGTGGCGCGGCATCCGTGAGCGCAAGGGTCGTGATGCCCGGCGCCACGGCGATGAGGCGCTGGGGGCGCGCTGCTGCCGCCGCGCGCACGGCCACCGCGCCGCCGAAGGAGAATCCCGCCAGCCACAGGGCCGCCTGCGGCCAGCGCCGCCGCCCGTAGGCGATCACCGCCAGTGCGTCCGCAGTCTCACCGCGACCCTCGTCGTAACTGCCCGCGCTCGCGCCGACACCGCGGAAATTGAAGCGGATGGCGGGCGCTCCCAGCTGCTCGAGCGCGCGCGCCACCGTGTACACGACCTTGTTGTCCAGGGTCCCGCCGTGGAGCGGATGCGGGTGGCAGACCACGGCGAAGGCGCTGACGGGCTGCGGCCCCTGCACCTCGGTTGCCGGGGTCTCGATGAGCGCCTGCAGAGGCCCCGCCGGACCCTCGAGGCGCGTGCGCTCGGCGTGCGGGGGCCGCAGCACCCGCATCCTCAGCAGACCGCGCCCTGCGGCGCCGCGAGGCGCACCAGCAGGCGGTTCAGGCGCTGCACGTACTCGGGGGCGTTGGCGAGCTGACCGCCTTCGGTGAGCAGGGCCTGCTCGTACAACAGTTGCGCGAGCTCGGAGAACTGCGCCGGATCGGTGAGCCCGTCGAGGTACCTGATCAGCGGGTGCCCCACATTGACCTCGAGCAGCGGGCGAGCTTGCGGGGTCTTCTGACCGGCGGCGGCGAGGATGCGCCGCATGCGCTCCGGCAGATCATGCTCGCCGAGCACCAGGCAGGCGGGCGATTCGCGCAGGCGCTCGCTGAGGCGAGCTTCGCTGATGCGCTCCCCGAGCGCGTCCTTGATGCGCTTGAGCAATCCCTTGCTCTCCTTGAGCTGGGCATCGTGCTGCTGGCGATCGGCATCGCTCGCCAGTGCGCCGAGCTCCAGGTCCCCGCGCGCGGCATCCTTGAAGCGCTTGCCCTCGTAGGTCTCGAGCTGGCCCATCACCCATTCGTCGATGCGCTCGGCGAGCAACAGCACCTCGAGGCCGCGCTCCTTGAGGCGCTCGATGGCGGGACTGGCGCGGGCCGCCTCCAGGGTCTCGGCGATCACGTAATAGATCCGCTCCTGTCCGCTCTGCATGCGCGCGAGGTAGTCGCCGAGGCTCACCGACGGGTCGTTGTCGCTCGCGTGCGTACTGGCGAAGCGCAGCAGCGGCAGGAGGGCGCCCTGGTTGGGGAGGTCCTGTGCGATGCCCTCTTTCAGCACCGCGCCGAACTCCTTCCAGAAGGTCGCGTACTTCTGCGGCTCGTCCTTCGCAAGGCGCGCGAGCAGATCCAGCACCCGCTTGGCGAGGCCGCCGCGGATGGCCTCGACCTCCGGGTCCTGCTGCAGCAGCTCGCGCGAGATGTTCAGCGGCAGGTCGCTGCAGTCCACCACGCCCTTGACGAACCGCAGGTACAGCGGCAGGAACTGCTCGGCGTCGTCCATGATGAACACGCGGCGCACGTACAGCTTCAGGCCCCGCGCCGCCTCGCGCTGCCACAGGTCGAACGGGGCGCGCGCCGGCAGGTACAGGAGGCTGATGTATTCGCGCTTGCCCTCCACCTTGTTGTGGCTCCAGGCGAGCGGATCGGCGAAATCGTGCGCCAGGTACTGGTAGAACTGCCGGTATTCCTCGTCCGAGATCTGCGTGCGCGGCAGCGTCCACAGCGCCTTGGCCTGGTTGACCACTTCGTACTCGAGCGACGCCTCGCCCTCTTTGCGCATGCGCACCGCAAAGCCGATGTGATCCGAATAGCGCCGGATGAGGCCGCGCACGCGCAGGGCGTCGGCGAACTCGCGGGCGTCGGCTTTGAGGTGCAGCGTGACCGCGGTACCGCGGGCCGGCTGCGTCACGGTCTCCACCGTGAATTCCCCGTCGGCGCCCGACTCCCAGCGCACACCCGCCTGCGCTGGCACTCCGGCCTTGCGCGAGCGCACCTCGACGCGCTCGGCGACGATGAACGCCGAATAGAAGCCGACCCCGAACTGCCCGATGAGCTGCGAGGCTTTCTGCTCATCCCCCGACAGCGAGCGGAAGAATTCCGCCGTGCCCGAGCGCGCGATGGTGCCGAGGTTGGCGATGGCCTCCTCGCGCGTCATGCCGATGCCGTTGTCGGTGATGGTGAGCGTGCCGGCGCTTGGGTCGGCATCGATGCGGATGGCAAGCTCCGGCTCTTCCGCAAGCAGCGCTGCGTCTGCGATCGCTGCGAAGCGCAGCCGATCGCAGGCGTCGGAGGCATTGGAGAGGAGCTCGCGCAGGAAGATCTCCCGGTGGCTGTACAGGGAGTGGATCATGAGCTTCAGCAGCTCGCGCACCTCGGCCTGGAAGCCGTGCGTCTGCCGTGCGCTCGCGGGTTCGGGGTTCGGTCGCGGTTTGTGCTCGGATTCCATGGCTCGCCATCCGCGGACACGCCGCACCGGGGCGCTTCCGCAAACGGGCCATCTTGGGAGCGGCGGCGGGATTTTCAAGCACCGCGTGCCGCCAGGGGCACTTACGGTGCGGGCGACGCCGGCATCGCGCCCTCGGGTACGGGCTAGGCGGGGAAGTTCAGCAGGTGCCGCTGGGCGAGCAGCAGCGTCGCCGCGCCGGCCAGCAGCATCTCGGAGGCGGCGGCAATGAACGGCGCGGCCGCGGCGGCGATCTCGAGCGCCGTCGACGTCGCCACGTGGCGACAGGCGCCGGCGACATCATCGAGCTCGTCCCACAGGTGCAGAAACAGTTCCATCGAGCGTGACTTTACGGACCCGCCGCGCGTGCCGGCGTGCGCGCGCTCACAATCGGGGATACTACGTAGCGGCTTGCAGGAGCCCGGGGGCGTGCGTAGGCTTGGTTGCGAACCGCGTCACCACGCGGATGTGACAAAACAAGGTCGTCATGCAGCGCATCGTCGTCCTGAACCCCAAGGGTGGGTCCGGCAAGACGACCATCGCTATCAATCTGGCGAGCTATCTGGCGTCTCGCAGGCACACGCCGGTCCTCATGGATTTCGATCCCCAGGGTTCGACGCTGCGCTGGGTCAGGAAGCGCCGGCCCGCACAGGCGCCGATTCAAGTCATCGCCGCCTTTGAGAAAGACACGCGAACCACGCGCGCGTTCCAGTTACGCGTGCCGGATGCGGCCACGCACGTCATCGTGGACACGCCCGCGGCGCTGGACCCGCGCCAGCTGCCCGAGATGACGCGGGGTGCCGACAAGATCCTCGTACCGGTCCTGCCCTCGGACATCGACATCCACGCCTGCTCGCGCTGTATCCGCGACCTGCTGCTGGTGGCCAGGATCCCTCGCGAGGAGAACCGCATCGGCGTCATCGCCAACCGCATCCGCCGCAATACGCTCACCTACCAGGCGCTGATCCGCTTCCTCCACACCCTGGGGATACCGATCGTCGCGACCATCCGGGACTCCCAGAACTACGTGCGCGGCGCCGAGCTTGGCATCGGCGTGCACGAGATGAAGAGCTATGTGGCGCAGGAAGACGTCGCGCAATGGGTACCGCTGGTGGAATGGCTGGCACGGCCCGCCGGCGCGGCGCCGACCACAGCGGAGGCTTCATCGCAGGATGCCGGGCGGGCGGTCGGGGACGGGGAACCGGTCGAAGGCGGGGGTGGCGCGCAGCCGGTGGCGGTGCCTACGGCGTCCCGGGCGCTCGTCAGCGCCTGAGGCTTCGGATCGAGAGTGGTGGGCTCGACTCGCGCGGCGGGCGCGGATCGTGGTGAGCCCGGGAACGGCTATTTCTTGGGTTTGGTGGCGCCGCTTGCGCCGGTGCCGTCGGTCGCAGCCCACGAATCCCGCACTTGATCCGCCCAGCTCTTGTAGTTCGACCAGGTGTACAGGTTGCGGGTGATGGCGGCCTGGCGCGCACGCGCGCGCTGCATGCGATCCAGCCAGTTTGCATACGCGTCGGTCCCTGGCGCGGGGCTGTCCGCGGGGGCCGCCGGGTCGCGCTGCGTCCCGGTCGCGTCGTCTCGCCCCCTGTCGCTCGAGCTCATGTAAAGCTCCTGATTGATTCGCCTTGCAGCGTACGGCGTTGGCTGTGCGCGCCGCAGGAACTGGTTCACAGGCATATCGGTCGCTACCTACGCTGGGACACGGCTCTCGTGCCGCCCGCACAAAGTGTGCTGCGCGCGCAGCGTTATGTAACCGCGCGCGTGCCGGCGAGGTTCGCGTGCGTGCCGCGGTGGTGACGCGCGTCGCGCGCGAACGTCACGCAACCAGCCGATAGACCGGACGGTAGGTGCTGCCCGGCAGGCGCATGCGCCGCTGCGCGACGAAGGCCGCCAGCAGCTCATCGAGCGGCAGCATGATCGAGGGATCGCCGGCGAGCTCGTACGGGCCCTCGCGCTCGATCGCCTGGATGCCGCACTCCTTGACGTTGCCGGTGACGATGCCCGAGAACGCGCGCCGCAGGTTGGCGGCGAGCTCATGGACGGGCTGCTCGCGCTTCAGCGCGAGCGCGCGCATCGCCGCGTGCGTGACCTCGAAGGGCTGCTGGAACTGCGGCTGAATCGACAGCAGCCAGTTGAAGTTGTACGAGTCGCTGTGCTGGCGGCGGAACTCGCGCACCGTGTCCATGCCGCGCACCAGGCGCCGGGCCACTTCCGGCGGGTCATCGATGATGGTGGTGAGCCGGCGCAGCGCCTCGCTCCCCAAGGTGCTGGAGATGAAGCGGGTGATCTGCTCGAAATACGCGGCCGTAGCGCGCGGCCCGGTCAGCACGACGGGAAACGGCTGCTCGCGGTTGGCGGGATCCAGCAGGATCCCGGTCAGGTACAGGATCTCTTCCGCGGTACCGGCCCCGCCGGGGAACACCACGATGCCGTGCGCCAGGCGCACGAAGGCCTCGAGGCGCTTTTCGATGTCCGGCATGATCGCCAGCTGGCTGACGATGGGGTTGGGCGGCTCGGCGGCGATGATCCCCGGCTCGCTGATGCCGATGTAGCGCCCGTGCTCGATGCGCTGCTTGGCGTGCCCGATGGTCGCGCCCTTCATCGGGCCCTTCATGGCGCCCGGACCGCAGCCGGTGCACACGTCGAGCCCGCGCAGACCGAGCTCGTAGCCGACGTTCTTGGTGTACTGGTATTCCTGCGCGTCGATCGAGTGTCCGCCCCAGCACACCACCAGGTTCGGCCGCGCCTTGTAGTCCAGCAGCCGCGCGTTGCGCAGCACATGGAACACGGCGTTGGTGGTCGAGGCGGAGTCGGTCAGATCGAAGCGGTCGCTGGCGAGGATCTCGTTGGAGATGAACACCACGTCGCGCAGCACCGCGAACAGGTGCTCCTTGATGCCGCGGATCATCTCGCCGTCGACGAAGGCGGCCGCCGGGGCGTTCTGCACCTCGAGCTTCACCCCCCAGGCCTGGCGCACGATGCGGATGTCGAAGTCGCGGTAACGGTCGAAAATCTCCTTGGCGTTGTCGGTGGGTGCACCGCTGTTGAGCACCGCCAGCGCGCAGCGGCGGAACAGCGGGTACAGGCCCCCCTGTCCGGTGTCCAGGAGCTTGTCGATTTCACTCTGCGAGAGGTTCTCGAGACTGCCACGCGGACCGACGCGGGCGTCGACGAATGCTGAAAAGTCGCTGCTCACTGCTTAAGGAAGGATGTCGATCGGCGCGTCGTCGGGTGTGAGCATCCAGATCTCCACCATGTCGGCATTCGACACGGCGATACAGCCATCGGTCCAGTCGTGGTTGCGGTAGTAGTCCGGGTCGTGCTTCAGCTGATTCGGCAGACCGTGGATCATGATCGAGCCGCCGCTGTCCCAGTGCCGTGCGCGCGCGCGCTTCAGGTCCTCCTGGTTCGGGTACGAGACCTTGATCGAGAGAAAGTAGTCGCTGCGCGGATTGCGCCGCTCGAGGCGGTAGCTCCCCTCGGGCGTACGGAAGTCTCCGGAGCGCTCCTTCTGTCCCACCGGGCTCAAACCGAGCGCGACGTGGTACGAGCGCACGACGTTGCCACCCTGCATCAGAAGCAGTCGCCGCTCGGCCTTACGCACCAGCACGCGGTCCACCACCGGCAACGTCTCCGCGGCTGGACGCAGCATGACCGGCCGGGCCTCCGGCAGCGCGTCCGAGTGCGCCGCGCCCGCCACCAAGGCGAGCACCAGGATCGGCATCAAGGTCTTGAAAGTCATCATGTTCCGCTTCGACACGCGCGCCAGTTCGGGTGATTATAGGCACACGCCCATCTGCCGGCATGTGCGCCCGTCACAGCGCCTCAGGCCCCCCTGCTCGAGGGCCTCGCAGGCGATCAGCCCCCGCTCCCCACCTCCTGCACACGCGGCATCACGATCTGGGTGCCGGCGCGCAGGTCGGCGAGATCCACATCCGGGTTGTACTGCTGCACCAGCCACATGGGCATCTGCGCCGTGCGCTGGGTGAGGGTCCACACAGAGTCACCGGGCCGCGCAATGTAGACCTCGGTGCCCACGATGCGGTGCGCGGCGAAATAGGCCGCCTGGAGCTGGCGGTGATACTCGCGACGGTTCGCTTCGAAAGCCTCGCGCGACACCTTCCTGAAATCCAGCTTGATGCGCTGGCCGATCAGCACCGCGCGGTGAAACTTGAAGCGATTGAGCTCGCGCACGTGCTGCGTGCTCACGCCGAGCCAGTCGGCGTAATGCCCCAGGGTCTCGTCCCCGGCCACCCGGATCGTGTCGTCGTGCGCGACGCTGTAGTCGTTCGGATCGGGGTTCTGCTCGGCCTCCGCCGCTGGACCGAGCGCCGGGCTGAGCGCCTCCGCCTGTGCCGCCGACACCGGTTGCGGGCTGGTCGCGGCGGTGCGCGCCTTCGCGGCGGCGACGGCCGCGTCCTCGGCGCTCTCGCGCTGCGCCACGTCGGCCGACACCGCGCCGCCGGGAGACGGGCGTGCGAGCGCCACGGGCGGGGTGGCCGCGGCCGGCGCGGGGGCTGCGGGAGCGAGCGCGACGGGCGGGCTGGCCGCGGCCGGCGCGGGGGCTGCGGGAGCGAGCGCCACGGGCGGGCTGCCCGCGGCCGGCGCGGGGGCTGCGGGAGCGGGCGCCACGGCCGCGGCGACCGTGACCGGCGCCGTCTCGGGCACGGTGATGCTGCGGCCGGCGTGCAGCCGCGCACCGGTGCGCAGGTGGTTCAGCCGGGCGAGCGTCTCGGCGGAGACGCCGTAGCGCACCGCCACGCTGGTGAGCGTGTCGCCGCGTTGCACCCGGTAGCGCGGCGGGCTGCTCTGGCCGGCGAACATCTCGGCGGGACTCAGACGCTGCGCGAGCAGCTCGCGGGTCCAGCCCGAGCCGTCGAGGGGCAGCCGCAGGTGATAAGCCTTGGGCACGCGCTGCTGGCCGTCCCACACCGAGCGCAGCAGCGCCGGGTTCAGCGCGCGCAGCTTGTCGGCGTCGATCTTCAGAGCGCGCTCGAGGGTCGCCATAGGCACGTAGGCCGGCACCTGCACCTCCTGGAACCGGGCCTCGGTCTGCTTCTGCAGCGCACCGAAGTACTTCTCGGGATTGCGATCGATGTCGAGCGCGGCGAGGAACGAGACGTAGAAATTGCGCGAGGCGAACCCGAAGGTGCGGCTGCTGTAGCTGCGCACGATCCTGGCGATGTCGTCGGTGCCGAGCGTCTCCTTGGCGCGGCGCACGCCGGCGGTGCCGTGGTTGTACGCCGTCAGCGCCAGCGGCCAGGTGCCGAGCACCCGATGGTTGTAGGCGAGCAGCTGCGCCGCCGCCTCGGTGGAGCGGAACGGGTCGAGGCGATCATCCACCGCGCTGTCGATGCGCATGTAGCGCCGTCCCGTCGAGCGCATGAACTGCCACAGGCCGGCGGCGCCGACCTTCGAGTAGGCGGCCGGGTTGAACGACGACTCCACGTGCGGCAAAACCGCCAGCTCCGCCGGCAGCCCCAGGTTCGCCAGCGTCTCGGCGATGTGCGTCTCCCAGGCGCCGGAGCGGATCAGCCCCGCGCGGAAACGGTCCGCCTGGCCCAGCTGGAAGCGGATATCCTCGATCGCCGAGCGCAGGCGCGCCGGTGTGGCCTCGGCGCCCCACAGCTCCTTGATGCGCTGATCTTCGGCCGACAGCGGGGCGTCTGCGGCATCCGCGATGCGGCGTAGCGCCCCGCCGTAGTGCTCGCGCGCCTGGTCCACCTGGCGCTCGCGTTCCGCCGGCGTCGTGTTGGGAGCGAAGTGCAGCGTGTCGTAGACCACGCCAAGGTTGTACTGGTCGTGCAGGAACCCCGCGTTGGTGTCGATCTGCGTGTAGACGCGGATCCAGAACTGCACGTCGCGCTCCAGCAGCGGCGGGCGTGGCATCGGGTTGTCCTGCGCCAGGGCCGGCGCGAGCGCGAGCCAGCTCAGGGCCGCGAAAACCCACCGCCTGGTGAGCGGCCATCGGATCGAGCCGCGCGGGCCCGCCAGGCCCCCTGTCGAGTTCATTTACACTCCTGTAAACGCGAGGTTCTCATGCGAGTTCAAGGGCTTGTGGTACATCTGCCCCCCGCAGCGCGCCGCAGCAGCCCCTCGAATGCGTCGGGTATTTTGACACTCCCGGGCGTCGCGCGCCGATTCGGGGCCTCAGGACGCGCGCCACCGCTGGACGATCAAGCGCGGGCGCTCCTCACAACGAGCACCGCGTCACAGTTGCGAGAGCCCCGGGCGACAACATGTCGAACCGCGGCGCCAAGCCTCAGCGTTGGCATGAGTGTTGCTTTAATCACAGCATCGGCAAGGGAAAGAAGTAGGGCCACGGTTTAAACGAACAAGAAAGCACAGATACGGAATGCAGCCTGGATGGCTCGTCGGATACTGTGCCTTCGACCAGATAATAATAACGAATAGAGACTCCTCCACACACAAGCAAGCGACCGACCCCGCGAAAGCGGGGTTTTTTTTGCCTGTGCGCGCCGTGGTTTTGTGACGGGGCGCACAAAGAGGCGAGGCAGCCGGCCGGCTGCCTCGTGAGATCGCGTGGGGTCTGTCAGTCGAGGTTGGTCGTTCGCAGAAAGCCTCGAGGGTTCACCCGCATTTCGAGTCGCCGCAGTTCAGGCAGGTCATGCAGCCGTCCATCATGACGACCGCGGCGGTGCTGCACCGCCCACACAGCTGCGCGCCCTCCGGGAAGTGCGACTTGGCGAAGGCATCGGCCTGGCGGGCACGCGCCTGGAACTCCGCGCGCTTCTCGTCGACCAGCTTCTGCTGGTGCGGATCGAGCTGCGTCTTGCGGATGAGACCGATGGTCTGCAGGTGCTTCTCGATGACATAGCCGAGCTCGGCGATGATCGAGGGCATGAATTTCCCGCCGGGCTGCCAGTAACCGCCGCGCGGGTCGAACACCGCCTTCAGCTCATCCACCAGGAAGGTGACGTCGCCCCCCTTGCGGAACACCGCCGATATGATGCGCGTGAGCGCCACGATCCACTGGAAGTGATCGAGGTTCTTGGAGTTGATGAAGACCTCGAAGGGGCGGCGCTGCTCGTACTCGGTGCCCTCGTTCAGCACGATGTCGTTGATGGTCACGTACATGGCGTGATCCGAGATCGGCGTCTTGATCTTGTAGGTGGAGCCGATGAGGACCTCCGGGCGCTCGAGCCGCTCGTGCATCCGGATGACCTTGGCGGTGTGGCCGTTCTTGTCGCGCACCAGTAGCGGCTCGCCGGGCTGGGGTGCCCGGGCCTCCG
>VBMV01000185.1:0-423 GCA_005878835.1 Gammaproteobacteria bacterium
GCATCACTCAGCAGCAGGACTACACGAACTACGCGCGCGGCACGTACGCCGGCTACTACCAGTGCGACTATCCGGGATATCCGTTCACCACTGTCGCGGGAACGATCACACCGACGGCTGGCTCCCCCGGCTTCTGCTACAGCCCGAGCGCGTTCTGGACCGACCACCAGCAGGACACGCACCAAAGCCACGAGATACGCCTCAGCACGCCGACCGATTGGCGCTTCCGCGTGCTCGCCGGCGGCTTCTACGAGAAGTACCTCATTTACGAAGGCACTGACTGGTTCTACGGGACCAGCCCGAACTTCTATCCCATCGGTCCGCCGCAGGTGTACAAGAACGGTGCGGGCCAGGTCGTTCCATACCCGGTCACGGTACAGAATCCCAATGTGCGTCCCCTAGGCGACGCGTTTTTCGACGACA
>VBMV01000185.1:567-2852 GCA_005878835.1 Gammaproteobacteria bacterium
CCCCGAACCCCTGCGTAAGCACGGTAGCGAACGGCGTCCTGAGCAATCAGAACAACCTGGACGCCAAGCACCTCGAGCACACCTGGAGCGGCGCCAAGAGCCGGGCCAATCTCACCTGGCACATCACGCCCGAGATCCTGAGCTACGTCACCTGGTCGCAGGGCTTCCGTCCCGGCGGATTTAACCGCGCGCAGGCGCATGTCAGCGGTCCGCTGGCGGGTGTGTTCACTCCGCCGCTCTTTTACTCGCCCGACAATCTCACCAACTACGAGCTCGGGTGGAAGACCGAGTGGCTCGATCGTCACCTGCAGATCAATGGCGCCATATACCGTGAGGACTGGAAGGACACGCAGATCGAGATCTTCGATCCGGGTTTCACGGGCAACCTGACCTTCACCACCAACGGGCCGGACTACCGCGTGAAAGGCCTCGAGCTGCAGTTCATCGCCTTGCCGGTGCAGGGGCTGCAGATCGCCGGTGCTGCTGCGTGGAACAGCAGCGAGGTCACGCGGACGGTCAACTTCATCGGGACAAACGGACAGCCCATCAATCTCACGCCCAATCCCTTCGGAGATCTCGGCTCGCCGCTCGCGCAATCGCCGCCCTTCTCGGGCAACGTCCGCGTCCGCTACTCGTTCCCGCTCGCGGACTATCAGGGATTCGTACAGCTCGGGGCCGTGCATCAGGCCCACTCCTACGCCTCGACGGACCGCGTCACGCAGGAGCTCGTGGCGCCCGGCGGGGCCCAGCAGTGTCCGCGGCCCCCGGCTGCCTTGAATCCGGCCTGCACCACGGCTTACGACGACCCGGCCTTCACGATCTACGACGTAGCGGCCGGCGTTGGCAAGAGCAACTGGGAGGCGCAGCTCTTCATCCAGAACTTCAACGACGAGCGGGCGGTCACCTGGGCTAATTACCGTGAGTTCGTGAAGTCCGAGACGGTCGCGCCGCCGCGCACGGTCGGCCTGCGGATGACCTACCGGTTCTCGGAGAAATAGCGAGCACGCGCGCCCGCCGCTCGTTCATGCAATGATCGGCTGATGGCAGCCGCCGAGCCGATCAGCGCAGGCTCCCGCATCGAGGCGGAGGTGCGGCGGATCCGCGCGCTCGTCGAGAAGCGCGACTTCGCGCGCGCGCTCGCCGAGGCCAACCGCCTGCTCGGGGAGGTCCCCGAGAACCGCGACGTGCTCTATCTCGTCGCCGTGAGCCAGCGATACCTCGGCCGCATCGACGAGGCGCTCGGGACTCTCAGGCGCTTCGAGGAGCTGCACCCCGACTTTGGCCGCCTTTTTCAGGAGCGCGGGCACTGCTATCGCACCGCGGGGGAGGGCGCTCACGCGATCGAGGCTTACCGCCGCGCGGTCACCCTCAATCCCTCGCTCCTCGCCTCCTGGAAGGCCCTCGCTGTGCTTTGCCGGGCGGGCGGAGAGATGCACGAGGCGACCGCAGCGACCGAGCAGGCACTGCAGCTCGAGCGACTGCCCGCACCCGTGCTTTCGGCTTCCGGGATGCTCGCCGAGGGCGATATCTACGGCGCCGAGCGGATCCTGCGCCAGTTTCTCCTGAAGCACGGCAATCATCTCGAGGCGATGCGGCTCCTCGCGCAGATCGGCGTGCAGCTCGACGTGCTGGACGATGCGGAATTTCTCCTCGAGAGCGTGCTCACCTTCGACCCGAACTATCACATCGCGCGCTACGACTACGCGGTGGTGCTCGGCAAGCGCCACAAGCACGCCACCGCGCTCGAGGAAGCGCGCAAGCTCCTCAAGATCGATCCCCGCAATCGTGCCTTCCGCACGGTGTATGCGACGGCGTGCGTCGGGCTCGGAGACCACGAGGAAGCGCTCCGCGTGTATCGGGAGCTCCTCACCGAGAGCCCGCAGAATCCGGAGCTCCACCTCTCGATTGCGCACGCACTCAAGACGCAGGGAGACCAGCCGGAGTCGATCGAGGCGTACCGGGCCGCGGCGGCGGCGCGGGCGGACTTCGGCGATGCCTACTGGAGCCTCGCTAACCTGAAGACCTACCGCTTCACGGACGACGAGCTCGCGCGCATGCGCCAGATCGAGGGCGCCGACGCCACGAAGCTCGTCGATCGGTACCACCTCTGTTTCGCGCTCGGCAAGGCGCTCGAGGACCGCGGCGAATACGAGGAGTCCTTCCGCTACTACGAGCGGGGCAACGCGTTCAAGAAATCCGAGAGCCGCTTCGATCTCGGCGCCATGGAGCGCAATCTCCGCCTGCAGGCAACCCTCTGCACCCGCGAATTCCTCGCCGCCCGCGCG
>VBMV01000069.1 GCA_005878835.1 Gammaproteobacteria bacterium
GGTCGAGATCGTGATCCCGCGCGCCTTCTCCTCGGGCGCCTTGTCAATCTGGTCGTACGCCATGAAGGTCCCACCGTAGGTCTCGGCCATCACCTTCGTCAGCGCCGCCGTCAAGGTCGTCTTCCCATGGTCCACGTGACCAATCGTCCCCACGTTTACGTGCGGCTTGTTGCGCTCGAATTTCTCTTTGGACATGGAAGTTCCCTCGAAAGGCTCGACGCGCTCCAAGCGCGGCGCTGAAAATACGAACCAACTCTCAACTCAACCCCGGTTGCCCGGTCGACTGGAGCCCACGACCGGGATTGAACCGGTGACCTCGTCCTTACCAAGGACGTGCTCTACCAACTGAGCTACATGGGCTCTACGTCGGCTTCAGATCCCGAAAAAAGCCGACCGAAGCTGGAGCGGGTGATGGGGATCGAACCCACGTCATCAGCTTGGAAGGCTGAGGTTCTACCATTGAACTACACCCGCGCTGATGGACGCCCAATCTGCCGGCCGAACCTCACAGGCCCGCATCGCTCCCCGCACCGAAATGTGGAGGGGGAAGGATTCGAACCTTCGAAGGCGTAAGCCGGCAGATTTACAGTCTGCTCCCGTTGGCCGCTTGGGTACCCCTCCGCAAAACGAGCCGCGTATTTTGATTTCGGGGTCCTGGCGTGTCAATGCGTGCTGGCCCGTTATTTGCTTGGGGGTCGGCCGCCGGGAGGCCGATCGGCCCGGCGGCGCTGCGCGGGTGCCCCCCGCCGCGGGCCCCCAACCGGGGCCTGCCTGGTGAGCCCGCCCCGGGGCCCGGGCCGCGGCCGAGGCCGTCCGGCGGTGCGGATTGAGCGTTCCAGGCCCCCGATCAGGGCGGGGTCGGCGCTGCGTGCCTCGCCGGGACGCAGGTCGCGGGGCAATTCAACCGAGCCGTAGCGGATGCGTAGCAGTCGGCTCACCTCGAAACCCACTGCGCTCCACAGCCGGCGCACCTCGCGGTTGCGCCCCTCGTGCAGCACGACCCGGAAAGCGCTGTGGCCCCCCGTACCGTCCTCGTCCGGGCCTTGCGCGCTGATCCGATCGAAGCGCGCCGGACCGTCCTCCAGGGGCACTCCGGCGAGGAGCTGGCGCAGGACCTGCGGCCCGGGCCGGCCGCGCAGGCGCACCAGGTACTCGCGCTCGACTTCGCTCGAAGGGTGCATGAGGCGGTGCGCGAGCTCCCCATCCGTCGTCAGCAGCAGGAGCCCTGCGGTGTTCACGTCCAGCCGTCCCACGGCAATCCAGCGGCCTGCGCGCGCTGGCGGCAGCCGTCCGAATACGGTGGGCCGGCGCTGCGGGTCGCTGCGGGTGGTCACCTCGCCGACCGGCTTGTAATAAAGGAGTAGCTCCGGGGAGGCGGCTGCAGTGCGATCGAGGTCGAGCTTCACCCCGTCGAGGCGCACGTCGTCGGCGCTCGCGGCACGATCTCCGAGCCGGGCGATGTGGCCGCCGACGCTCACGCGGCCGGCGCGGATCCACTCCTCGATGGTGCGGCGCGACCCCAGGCCCGCCTGCGCCAGCAGCTTCTGCAATCTGATCATGCGATCATAACCGGCGCTCTTAAGCAGATGCCGGCGCGATCCTTGTGGGTGCGATCCAAGGCAGCGTAGAAGGAACATCATGATCTACGACAACATACTCGGCACCATCGGCAGGACCCCGATCGTCGGAATCCAGCGCCTCGCGCCCCGGCACGTCACCATGTACGTGAAGTGCGAGTTCTTCAATCCGCTGGGCTCCGTCAAGGACCGCCTCGCGATCGCCATCATCGAGGACGCCGAGCGCAGCGGTGCGCTCAAGCCCGGCCAGACGGTGGTCGAGGCCACCTCGGGCAACACCGGTATCGCGCTCGCCATGGTGTGCGCGGCCAAGGGTTATCCGTTCGTCGCCACCATGGCCGAGAGCTTCTCGGTCGAGCGCCGCAAGATCATGCGCCTGATGGGCGCGAAGGTGATTCTCACGCCCGCCGCCGAGCGCGGCAGCGGCATGGTGCGCAAGGCCGCGGAACTCGCCAGGAAGCACGGCTGGTTCCTCGCGCGGCAGTTCGAGAACGAGGCCAACCCGGCCTACCACCGCAACACCACCGGGCCTGAGATCCTGCAGGACTTCGCCGGCAGGCGGCTTGATTACTTCGTCACCGGCTGGGGCACCGGAGGCACGCTCACCGGGGCGGGGGAGATGGTGCGCCTCGCGCGGCCGGAAGTGCAGATCATCGCCTCGGAGCCGGCGGGTGCGGCGCTGCTGTCGGGCAAGCCCTTCACGCCGCACAAGATCCAGGGCTGGACGCCGGACTTCGTGCCCGCGGTCCTGAAGCGTGAGGTGCCCCACCGGATCGTGACGGTGACGGACACGGAAGCGGTGGAAAGCGCGCGCGCCCTCGCCAGAAGCGAAGGCATCTTCTGCGGCATTTCCTCGGGCGCGACGTTCGCCGCCGCTCTCAAGGTCGCCGGCGAAGCTCCCCAGGGCGCGGTGATCCTCGCCATGCTCCCGGACACCGCCGAGCGCTACCTGTCCACGGTGCTGTTCGAGGGGATCGCCGAGGGCGGCGATCCGGAGCCCTAGCGCATACGGTCGGGCCATCCAGGTCCGCCGCAGCTGCCGATCCCATGGATGCGCGCCAGTACGCATCGTTGCCCGACCCTTTCCCCATGTGGCGCGGCGGGGTGCTGCACGGCGCGCGCATCGCCTATGAGACCTGGGGCGCACTCAATGCGGCGCGCGACAATGCGCTGCTGCTGTTCACCGGGCTCTCGCCACCGGCCCACGCCGCCTCTTCCCCCGCCGACCCGAGCGACGGGTGGTGGCAGGGGATGGTGGGACCGGGACTGGCCATCGACTCCGAGCGCTTCTTCGTCATCTGCGTCAACTCGCTCGGCAGCTGCTTCGGATCGACCGGACCGGCTTCCCTCGACCCGGCAACCGGCAAGCCCTATCGCCTGACGTTTCCGGACCTCTCGGTCGAGGACATCGCGCGCGCGGGCTTCGAGACCGTGCGCGCGCTCGGGATCGAGCGGCTCGACACTGTCATGGGGCCCTCGCTCGGGGGCATGGTGGTGCTCGCGTATGCCGCGCAGTTCCCCGGCGCGGCGCGGCGGCTGGCGTGTATCTCGGGGACCGCCGCGGCGGCGCCTTTCGCGATCGCACTGCGCTCGATCCAGCGCGAGGCGATCACCCATGATCCGGACTGGCAGGGCGGCAACTACACCTCCGAGCGAGCGCCGGTCACGGGCCAGCGCCTGGCGCGCAAGCTCGGCACCGTGACCTACCGTTCCGCCGCAGAATGGGCGCAGCGCTTCGGACGGCAGCCGATCCGCCAGGAGGTGAAGCACGGCGATCCGTTCGCCTCCGAGTTCGCGATTCAGGGCTACCTGGAAGCTCTGGCGCAGCGCTTCGTCAGCGTCTTCGACCCCAACTGCTACCTGTACATCTCGCGCTCCATGGACCGTTTCGATCTCAGCGCGCACGGCGAGCCGGTGAGCCTGTTCCGGCGCGCCGGCCTGAGCGCCGCGCTCGTGATCGGGGTGCAGACGGACCTGCTGTTCTCGGTGACCGAGCAGCAGGGCATCGCAAGCGCGCTGGCGGCCGCGGGCGTCGCCACGCGCTTCGCCCCGCTCCCGTGCATCGAGGGGCACGACGCCTTTCTGGTGGACCTCGACACCTTCGGGCGCGAGATCGGCGCCTTTCTGCGCGGCGGATGAGCAGCGGCGGCGCCCGGTCGGTGCTGCCCTGGCTTATGTGATGCTCGCGGTCAAGACCAAGGTCGTCGCGAAATAAGTTCACTGGCTGCGGCAAACCGCGCCGGGAAAGGCATAATGCGCGGGCCGGGACTATAACAACACAATCATCGAGATCAGCAGTGGAACGCAGACTGCACACCAGACACCGGGCGCGCACCATCGTCTACATCACCGCTCCGGGCGGCCGCCGCAAGCTCTGCAAGGCGGTCAACCTGAGCGCCACCGGCGTTTTCATCGAGACGACAAACCTCGGGCTGCGCAAGGGGCAGCAGGTGGTGCTGTCCTTCGCCATCAATCTCGGCGCGATCACCAAGCTGCACCGGCGCACGGCCGTGGTCGCGCACGTCTCGCGCGGCGGCACCGGGCTGCTGATGGAGACCTTCGCCCAGGCCTCGGGCTGATCCTGCGTCGCGATCCTCACCGGGCCGCTGCCCGCCGGCGTCAGCCCGATCCGACTCGCCGTCTGCTACCCTCATCGCGGGTGCCGGCGGCCCGATTTCATGAACCCACACTACGCTCTGTCCCGGCGACGCCTGCTCAGGCTCGCGTTCACCGCAGGATTCGCACCGGTGGCGGCGGGCAGCGCGCGCTTGGCGTTTGCAGCCGATGCGCCCCTGCTCGCGGTCGGCGCGCCCGAAGCGCAGGCGGTGAAATACGTCGAGGACGCGCGGCAGGCGAGTGGTGCCACGGCAGGCAGCAATTGCGCCAACTGCGGCCTGTACCAGGGCGCGGCGGGTTCCGCGCAGGGGCCGTGCCAGCTGTTCCCCGGCAGGCAGGTGAAGGCCGCCGGGTGGTGCACGGCGTGGGCGCCGCAGCTATGAAGGCTCAGCAGACGATGTCGGTCAGGCGTTGCCTGAATCGACATTGGGACAGGCGGCTGGCGTGACGCCGGGCGCCGCAACCCTACAAGGAGTCTCCCATGCCGAGTTTCATGATGCTGCTTCACGGTCCGGCCGACCGGCCCCGTCAGAGCGCCTCGAACCCGCAGGAATTCACGCGCATGACGCGCGAATACATGGAGTGGGCGGATCGCATGCGCGCACAGGGCCAACTCAAAGGGGGCAACAAGCTCACCGACGACGCCGGCAAGATCCTGCGTACCCAGGGCGGCCGCCTCTCCACGACCGACGGACCGTATGCCGAGAGCAAGGAGATCGTCGGCGGCTTCTTCGTCATCTCCGCCGGCGACTACGCCGAGGCCTGCCGCATCGCCGAGAGCTGCCCGCACCTGAAGTACGGCAGCTACATCGAAGTGCGCCAGGTGCAGGAGCTGTAGAGGCGCATGCCCGCAGCAGACCTCCAGCTCGCCGCGCTGTTCCGGCGCGAAGCCGGCAGCATCTGCGCCTGGCTGGTGCGTCTGCTCGGGCCGGCGCGGCTTGACCTGATCGAGGACGCGGTCCAGGACGCGTTCAGCGCCGCGCTCGTGCAGTGGCCGCTCGAGGGCACTCCGCAACGTCCGGCGGCGTGGCTGGCGATCGCGGCGCGCAACAAGGCCCTCGATCGCCTCAGGCGCGACATGAGGCTCGATTCCCTCGACACCCAGAACGAAGCCGCCGCCTGGCGGCTCGGTTTCTCGAACCCGGACGACAGCGGTAAGCCCGACGACACCCTGGCGCTCATGTTCGTGGCGTGCCACCCGGCGCTGCCGCCCGAGGAGCAGGCCATGCTGACGCTGCAGACCGTGTGCGGCTTCAGTGCGCGCGAGATCGCGCGCAGCTTTCTCTCGACCCCCGAGGCCGTGACCCAGCGGCTGGTGCGCGCCAAACGCAAGATCAGGGGACTCGGGCTGGAGTTCGAGATTCCGGAAGGCGCGCGGCTCGCTGAGCGCCTGCCGGGGCTCCTGAACGCGATCTATCTGCTGTTCAACGGCGGTTACACGGCCGCCGAAGGCGAGCCGCTCATGGCGCAGGAGCTGTGCGCGGAGGCGCTGCGGCTCGCCACGCTACTCACCCAACACGCGGCCACCGCCACCGGCGAGACACACGCGCTCGCCGCGCTCATGTGTTTCCATCATGCGCGCGCGGCGGCGCGCACCGGTGAGCGCGGCGACCTGGTGCTGCTGGCCGAGCAGGACCGTTCGCGTTGGGATCACGCGTTGATTGCGCAGGGGTTCGTGCATCTGCGCGGTGCGATGTCCTCGAGCGCCCTCACGCCGCTGCACCTCGAGGCGGGTATCGCCTCGGTGCACGCCGGGGCGCGCCGCTTCCAGGACACCGACTGGGCGGCGCTGTCACGCTATTACGACACGCTCCTCGAGCTCAAGCCCACGGCGGTGGTGCAACTCAACGCCGCCATCGCCTGCGCGTATGCCAACGGTCCTGCCACCGGACTCACGCAGCTGGATGCGCTCGCGGGCAGCGCGCGGCTGACGCACTATGCCCTGTACCACGCGGCGCGCGGGGATCTGCTGCTGAAACTCGGGCGCGCTGCGCACGCCGGCGACTCGCTCAGGCGCGCGCTCGAGTGCCCGGTGAACGGCGCCGAGCGCGCATATCTCACGCGCAAACTACTCGCCTGCGAGGCGCCGGGAGCGGCGGCCCCCGCGCAGCTTCGCTGAAGCCACCCCGCGCGGGGCGGCGGCCCCGCTACCGAGGCCCCCGCCTCAGTCGTAACAGGGACCGAGCTCGCGCACCTCGATCGTGGCCCATTGAGCGGCCGGACACTCCGCCGCGAAGCTGAGCGCCTGCTCGCGGGTCGCGCAGTCGAGCAGGAAAAACCCGCCGATCAGCTCCTTGGATTCGGTGAACGGACCATCGGTCACGCTGCGCCTGCCGGCGCGCATGTCGAGCCGCACCGACTCGGCACGCAACGAGTTGCTCTCCAGCAGGACACCGCGCGCCTTCAGGCCCGCGCTGTAGGCGAGCATCTGCTCGTAGACCGCACGGCCCTCCTCCGGCGAACGCAGGCGCCGCTGCCCCTGCGGTTCCACGATCAACAGCATGTACGGCATGATCTCTCCGATAAAGGTTCAGCTTGCGCCGCGCCTGCAGACGGCGGCGCGATCCAGCAGCAGGCGACTCTCGCGCCTGTTGTGCGTCAGCGTCGCCGCGCGCTCGAACTCGACGCCCGCCTCCTCGTAGCGGCCGAGCCTGGCGAGCAGATCCCCGCGCACGCTCGGCAGCAGGTGATAGGACTCGAGCGAGCCTTGCGCCGCAAGCCGGTCGGCGAGCTCCAGTCCCGCCGCCGGCCCGTAGGCCATGGCCACGGCGACCGCCCGGTTCAACTCCACGACCGGCGAGGGCGTGAGGCGCGCCAGCTCATCGTAGAGCGCGGTGATGTACACCCAGTCCGTGTCCGCGGCGGTCGCCGCGCGCGCATGACAGGCGGCGATCGCCCCCTGCAGCAGGTACGGGCCGCGCGCCTCACCGAGCGCCTCGCCGCGCGCCAGCGCCAGCAAGCCGCGGTGAATGAGCAGCCGGTCCCAGAGTGCGCGGTTCTGCTCCATGAGCAGCACCGGCTCGCCGTTCGGGCCCGTGCGCGCGCGGATGCGTGACGCCTGGATCTCCATCAGCGCCACGAGGCCGTGAACCTCCGGCTCCCGCGGCGCGAGCTCGGCCAGGATGCGCCCGATGCGCAGCGCCTCCTCGCACAGCCCGGGGCGCATCCAGTCCTCGCCCGCGGTGGCGGAGTAGCCCTCGTTGAACACCAGGTAGATGACTTCGAGCACCGAGGACAGCCGCCCGGCGAGCTCGCCGCGCCGCGGGATCTCGAAAGGCACGTGCGCGTCGCTGAGCGTGCGCTTGGCCCGCACGATGCGCTGCGCGATGGTGGCTTCCGGGACCAGGAAGGCGCGCGCGATCTCCCCGGTGGTCAGTCCGGCCAGGAGGCGCAGCGTGAGCGCGGTGCGAGCCTCGGTGGACAGCAGCGGATGGCAGGCGATGAACATGAGCCGCAGCAGATCATCGCCGATCTCGTCGTCCGCGCTCGCCTCGAGCTTCCCACCGTTCAACTGCTGTTCCATCTCAAGCTCGTGACCGAGCGCCTCATGCTTGCGTGTGAGCATGCGCTCGCGCCGCAGGTGATCGATGGCACGGTGCTTGGCGGTGGCCATGAGCCAGGCGCCGGGATTGTCGGGGATCCCTGAGCGCGGCCACTGCTCGAGCGCCGTGACGAGCGCGTCCTGCGCGAGCTCCTCCGCCAGGCCCACGTCGCGCACCAGGCGTGCGAGGCCCGCGATGAGGCGCGCGGACTCGATCCTCCAGAGCGCGTCGATGGTGCGATGGGTGTCCGTGGCCGTCATGGCCACGGATGACACCACCGTCGCGCGCGCGGCGCAAGCCGAGATCCTCACGCGCTCTTGCGGGCCGCAGCGGTCACGGCGCCCAGGGGCTTCGCGCAGTTGACCATCCACGGAGTCCCGAAGCGGTCGGTGACCATGCCGAAGCGATGGGCCCAGAAGGTCTCCTGGACCGGCATGGTGACCTGGCCGCCGTCCGCCAGCGTCGCGAAGATCCGCTCCGCCTCGGCCGGCTGCTCGACCGCCGCCATCACGTTGAAGCCCTCGGGCGTGCGGTAGCGCTCTGCCGGCGTGTCGCAGCCGAGGAGGAACTGGCCTCCGAAATCGATCCGCGCGTGGATGATCTTGTTGCGCGATTCCGGCGCGGTCTTCTCCGCGCCAGGCGATTCGCCGTAGGTCATCGAGAACACGATCTTGCCGCCGAAGGTCCTGGCGTAGAAGTCGAACGCCTCACGGCAGTTGCCGTTGAAATGCAGATGGGTGCTGGTTTGCATGGTCTTCGCTCCGGTGAGTGTGAAGAGTCGGGTGCGCTGCGAGTGTCGGGTCGGCGTCAGTGTTTGGCGCCAACGCGCTCGCGCTGCTGCGCCTCCTGCGCCCGCAGTTCCGGCGTCAGATTCGCGCCGAAGTCTTCGGCCTCGAACACGCGGCGGATCTCGATCTCCTCGTTGCCCTTCTGGAACGGGGAGCGCCGGATCCACTCGATGGCCTCCTCGATGGACTTCACCTGCCACAGCCAGAAACCCGCGATCAGCTCCTTGGTCTCGGTGAACGGCCCATCCGTCACCGTGCTCTTGCCCCCGCCGAACTTGACCCGCACGCCCTTCGCGCTCGAGTGCAGCCCTTCGCCCGCGAGCATCACGCCCGCCTTCACCAGCTCCTCGTTGAACTTGCCCATCTCGGTGAGAATCTCCCGGCTGGGCAGCACGCCGGATTCGGACTCCTGGTTCGCCTTCACGATCACCATGACTCGCATGTTTGTCTCCTCCATCGGTTAGATTGGCCGGTGAGCTCGTATGTGTGAGTACGACGAGCGAGACCGGTGAGAATCGACACGCTCGACGGGATTTTTTGCACCGACGCCAAGTAACTGAAAGTCTTGGGATTGTCCCCACAGGCACCCCCTCACCCGGCGCTCTGGCCGCTGCGCTTCATCGGCGTCGAGGCGCTGAGCGGCGTGGCGCTGCTGGCCGCCACCGCCCTGGCCCTCGCGTGGGCGAATTGCCCCTGGGCGGGGGCCTATGAGGCGCTGTGGCATCTGCAGCTCGGCCTCGGTGTCGCGCAATACCTGCCGGCGCACGACCTGCGCTTCTGGATCAACGACGGGCTCATGAGCGTCTTCTTCCTGGTCGTCGGCCTGGAGATCCGCCGTGAAATGCACGATGGCGCACTGTCGGACCCGCGGGTCGCCACCCTGCCCATCGTTGCCGCGACCGGCGGCGTACTGGTTCCGGCGCTGCTCTACGTCCTCATCAACTCCGACCCGGCCGCGCGTCGCGGCTGGGCCATACCCACGGCGACCGACATCGCCTTCGCGGTCGGGGTCCTGTCCCTCATCGGCAGGGGCATCCCGCCGGCGCTGCGCCTGTTGTTGCTGACGCTCGCCATCATCGATGACATCGCAGCCATCGTGGTGATCGCGTTCTTCTACTCGAGCGGCATCGCGGCCGGGGGGCTCTTGATCGCGGCGGCGGGCGTGCTCGGGGTGCTGCTGCTGCAGTGGCTGGGTGTGCAAGCGGCGCCGGCCTACGTGCTGCCGGCAGCCGTGGTGTGGTTCGGAATGCTGCGCGCCGGCGTGCATCCGGCGCTCGCCGGCGTGCTGCTCGGCCTTCTGACACCCGCCACGAACGCATTCGGACGGCTGCCGCGCGAGCCCGGCGCGCGGCGCGCGGGCGCGCCGCCGGTGGAGAGTGTGGAGGCGCGGCTGCACCCCTGGGTGGCCTTCGGCATCATGCCGCTGTTCGCGCTGGCGAATGCGGGCGTGAGCTTGCAGGGTCTGGACCTGAGCGGCGCGGCGCCTTTGGCGGTGGGCGCAGGGATCGTGTCAGGGCTGGTGCTCGGCAAGCCGATCGGAATCGTGCTGGCCTCGATCGCCGCGGTGCGCCTGAAGCTGTGCGTTCTTCCCGCGGGGGTGCACTGGCGTCACGTGGTGCTGGTGGGCCTGCTCGGGGGAATCGGATTCACGATGTCGATCTTCATCGCGAACCTCGCCTTCGAGAGTCTGCCGCTGCTCGCCGCGGCGAAGTTCGCGGTGTTGGTCGCATCAGTGCTCGCCGCGACGCTGGGCCTGCTGCTGGGCCGCGCCGCGCGCGCGCACCACAGCAGACCCGCCAGATCGGGTCACGTCAGTGCGTGAGCCGGTTGTATCTGGCCAGAACCGCGCGCAGCTTCTCGTGCGGCAGTGCGTTCACGTGATGCCCGTCGACGCCCGTCATGTCCTGGGCGGCCACCATGGCGTTGACGATGGCTTCCTCGGTCGCCTGCACGGTCGCGGCAAACAGCGGGTCCATGGAATTGTTTGGCAGCATCTTCAGCTCGACCACATGGTCGACGTCGCTGGCGGCGGCGTTCGCCGTCGAGAACGCGATGAAGATGTCGCCCGATCCGTTGCCGGCGATGCTGCCGGTGCGTCCGATGCCGAGCGATACCCGTCGCGCCATGCGCTTGAGCTGATGAGGCAGGAGCGGCGCGTTGGTGGCCACGACCACGATGATCGATCCGTGCTCGGCCGCCTCGGACGGTACCCAGGCATAGGGATCCTCGCTCTCGATCTCCCGCCCGACCGGGATGCCCGCGATGCGCAGGTTCTGCCGCCTCCCGTAATTGCACTGCACCAGCACGCCGATCAGGTAGCCGCCGTCCTTTTCGGAGAGCCTGCGGGAGGAGGTGCCGATGCCGCCCTTGAAACCGTTGCAGATCATGCCGGTTCCGCCACCGACCGACCCCTCCTCGACCGGCCCCGAGTGCGCCGTGTCGAGCGCGTGAAAGGCGTGCTCCGGCCTGACGTGAAAGCCGTTGATGTCGTTGAGCCAGCCGTCCCAGGTCTCGGCCACGACCGGGAGCGACCACCAGGCGCCGGTGGCGTCCGCCGCCGCGTGCGCCACACGCCAGGCGATGACCGCATCCCGCACCACGCCGACGCTGTGGGTGTTGGTGATCATCACCGGGCCTTCGAGAAAGCCCGATTCCTCGACCCAGGTGGTGCCGGTCATCTCGCCGTTGCCGTTCTGCGAGTACCAGCCGGCGAAGGAGAAGCGCTGCATGGAAGCCAGTCCACGGGGCAGCACCGCCGTGACGCCGGTGCGGACCGGGCCCTTGCCGACGATGAGCTTGCCGCTGCCCGAGATCAGGGTCGTGTGGCCCACCAGCACGCCCTCGATGTCGGTGATCGCATTCAGCGGCCCTGGCGCGCCGTCGAAGGGCACACCCAGGTCGCGGGCGCGCGCGCGTCCCTTGGGCGGGTTCGTGAAGAGATCCGCGGCGGTGGCGAGGGGCGTAAGGAGCGCCAGCGCAAGGAGGGCGATCATCCTGGTTGGCATGAGGTACCTGCGGTTGACTTGCCGGGAAAGGCTCGATAATCGTTGCGAGTGGGCACAACGGTCCCCAGGGTCAGGCGATGCACCGGACGGCATTGACGCTCCTGTGCGTGTGGCTGACTCTGGGCGCGGCACGCGGCGATCAGCCGCCGCGATTCGAGGTGCCGGCGCCGGGGGCGGGAGCTGCGCTGGTTTTCGTGGTGTACGGCGACACGCGCTTCAGCAGGCGCGATGACGTCGCGAACGCCCCCGCGCGGCGCGCGCTCGTCGACAGGATCGCGCGCGAAAACCCGGCGGCGATCCTGATAGGCGGGGACCTGGTTTACGAAGGCAGCAATCCACAGGACTATGACACGTACAAGAGCGAGACGATAGAGTGGGCCAGGCGGAAGATCCCGGTGTTTCCCGCGCTCGGCAATCACGAGTTCAATGGATGCAACGGCGACGCGGCTCCCTGTCTCGAGAACTGGTGGACAGCATTCGGCGCCTTGCCTTTGCGCCCCTACCGCTGGTACTCGGTGAGCATCGGCTCCGCTTTGCTGGCGGTGGTTCTGGATTCCGATGCGGCGCTGAAACCGGGGAGCGAACAGCGGGAATGGCTTGAACGGCAAATCAGCAACGCCGACCCGCGCGTCAAATTCATCTTGATCGTGCTGCACTACCCCCCGGTCCGGGACCCCTTTTATCCGAGGGCGCGCGACGAGAAGGAGATCGTGCGCTACCTGTCGCGCAACGCCGGCTCCCTGCGCGCGCAGGTCGTCGTGGTCGGCAGCCACGTGCACAACTACGAGCGCTACGACAGAGACGGCGTCACTTACCTGGTCAGCGGCGGCGGCGGTGCCAAGCCCGTTCCGGCCGCCCGGATGTTTGGAGAACGATCCAGGCTCACCACCGCGGTGAACTTTCACTACCTACGCTTCACCCTGGACGCAGAGCGACTGACCGGAACCATGGTCCGCTTTGATGCCGCCGATCGAAGCGGCAATCCGTGGAGCGAGCCGGACCGCTTTGAAATCAGAGCGAAGAGCTCGTTGTCGGCGACGCCAACGCCCGGCCCGCCCGAGCGCGGTGCCGCTACCGGCATGAGTCCGCGGAGCGCCAACTGACATCAGCGCCAGCCAGTCAGGCCGGCACCCGGATGCCACGCAGGGCGGCGAGCAAAGCCTCGAGTTGAGCGTCGCTGACATTCAGATGGAACACAAAACGGATGGTCTGGCGGCCCATGCTGAGTGCGCGAACCTGCTGATGCTGCAGCTGCTGCAGGAAGAGCTCGGCAGGAAGTTGCTCGTGCAGCTTGAAAATCACGATATTCGTCTCGACGGGCAAAACGCTCGAAACGTAGGGGAGCGAGCGCAGCTCGGCCTCCAGCGCTCTTGCTTTGCGATGATCCTCCTGCAGGCGCTGCACGTTGTGCTCGAGGGCGAACAGCCCCGCGGCCGCCAGATACCCCGCCTGCCGCATGCCGCCGCCCAGCAGTTTGCGCTGTCGGTGCGCCCTGGAAATGAGTGCCCGCGAGCCGAGCAGGAGCGAACCCGCCGGGGCGCCGAGTCCCTTGGAGAGGCAGATCGAGATCGTTTCGAACAGAGGGCCATGGTCGCGTGGCGCCTCGTTGCGAGCCACGAGTGCGTTGAAGAGCCGCGCGCCGTCCAGATGCATGGCAATGTCGTGCTCCTTGCAGACAGCCCGGATGCGCTCGATCTCACTCAGGTCCCAGCAGCATCCTCCGCCTTTGTTGACGGTGTTCTCGATGGCCACGAGACGCGTCCACGGAAGGTGGGAATCGTCGCGCCGGTTGATGTTCTCGCGGACCTGCGCGGCGGTAAACCGCCCGTGCTGGCCTTGCAGCAGGCGCACCGAGGAGCCGGAGTTCGCCGCTATGCCGCCGCCCTCGTACAGATAGATGTGCGCCAGCTCGTCGCAGATCACCTCATCCCCGGGTTGCGTATGGATCTTGATGCCGATCTGATTGGACATCGTGCCCGTCGGACAGAACAGCGCGGCCTCCTTGCCAAACAGATCCGCGGCCTTCCTCTGCAGCTCGTTGACGGTCTCGTCCTCACCGAATACGTCGTCACCGACTTGCGCCTGCAGCATCGCTTCCAGCATCGCCGGGGTCGGTCGGGTGACGGTATCGCTTCGTACGTCGATCATCTGTGGCATGAGAGCTCTCCTGCGCGCCGGCTCATTTCAAACTGTGGCGCGGCAGTCTGCGCGTGAGGGAACCTCCCATACACAGATCTTGCATGGGCCATGCATGGCAATCAATGCCGCCAACTTGTGAACCACGGCGCAGTGAATGGTTGACTCCCGACCCCGGATCGCGGAACTTAGTCTCCACGGGTCAGTAGATAGGCCCGGAGGTGGCATGGCTCGTCGGCTGATCGCTTCCCTGGTACTCGTGGCGTGCCTGCTCGGCATCGTCCAGCCGGCGCTCGCCTGCGCCAACAGCACCTCGCGGACCGACTGCTGCCCCGCGGGCTTGCCCGCAGGCGCCGGCGAGCAGATGCGCCCGGCTTCTGCCTCGATCGAGGCATACGGCTGTTGTGCGCTGCGCGCCGCCATTTCGCCCTCAGTCGCGGCCGTACGGACCCGTACTGCCCAGGGGCATGCGTCCGGATCACCCGCCGTGGTCGCTCTGCCGACCGTGGTCCCGCTCGGGCAACACGTGCCGGCGCTGCGAACGCCAGCGCTGCAGGTGCCGGATCACCTCGACGGATCACTCACCTACCTGCGCACGGCGCGCCTGCGCCTTTAACTCACCCTGTCGACACCGGCTGACCGCCGGTGACTCCCATCGCCGACCGATCCGCAGCCGCATTGTTCGGTAGCGGGTCTCGTGCCGTGGGCTGACTGACTCGACGTCCAGTCTGATTCGGTGAGGCTCATGAACCGATCTGCTCTCCTGCTCGCGGGGCCGTTGCGCCGCCTTGGCCGGTGGTGCCTGTTCCCCGGTGCGCGGTTGCGATACCGCGCCCGAACGCTTGCGCTCAGCGCCGCCCTGCTGCCCGCGCTCGCACTGGCGAGCGCGGTCCGCGCGGACGAGCCGCCCCTCAGCCTCCCCGAAGCGCAGCGGCTCGCAGCCGTGCGCTCCAAGCAGGTCGAGGCGAGCGACCTGGCGGTTTCCGCCTCGCAAGACCTGGCGGTCGCTGCGGCCGAGCGGCCGGATCCGGTCGCGAAAGTCGGACTCGAGAATCTGCCCATCGACGGCGCGGAGCGCTTCAGCGTCCAGCGGGACTTCATGACCATGCGCAGCGTCGGGATCGTGCAGGAAATCACCCGCCCGGCGAAGCTGCGCGCGCGGGCCGCAGAGTCTCAACAGGCGGTGCGTCTCGCGGAGGCGCAAAAGGCGCAGGCCCTGGTCGTCGTTCAACGCGACAGCGCGCTCGCCTGGCTCGACCGCTACTACGCGCAGGCCACCGAGCAAACCGTCCTTCAACAGCTCCAGGCAGCGCGGCTCGAAGTGACCGCCGCCGATGCAGCCTATCGCGGAGGTCGTGGTACGGCGGCGGACGTTCTGGCCGCTCGCGGAACCCTCGCGGAGCTCGAGGACCTGGCCGCGGACGCTTCACGCGGGGTCAGCAGTTCCAGGATCGCGCTCGTTCGGTGGGTTGGCGATGCCGCGGATCGGCCGCTCGCGGGTCAGCCGGCGATCGACACCATCCCCCTGCACAAACACGCGCTCGACTCGCAACTGGCCGAGCATCCCGAAATCCTCGCACTCGAGCGGCGCGAAGAACTGGCTCGCGCCGAGGCCGAAGTTGCGCGCGCCGATCGTCACCCCGACTGGTCGGTGGAGCTCACGTACAGCCAACGGGGCAGCGGCTACTCCAACATGGTGACACTGGAGCTCACCGTGCCGCTGCCGATCCGTCGCGCCAACCGACAAGACCCCAGGCTGGCCGCAAAGCTGGCGCAGGCCTCCCAGGCGAAGGCCGAGCGTGAGGACATGCTGCGCGCGCACGCAGCGCAGATCGGCGCGATGATCGATGCGTGGGACAGCGCCCGCGAGCGCCGCGAGCGCTATCGCAGCTCCATCATTCCGCTCGCCGCGGATCGCTCGGTAGCGGCGCGCGCAGCGTACGATGGCGGCAAGGCCAGCTTGAGCGATCTGCTGCTCGCGCAGCGCGCCGAGATCGATGCGCGCCTGAAGGCGCTGCAGCTCGAAGCCAGCGCGGCGCGCCTGTGGGCGCAGCTCGCCTTTCTCAATCCCACCCCGAGCACCGCCGAGGCTGCGACTGCCGAGGCTGCGACCGCCACTTCCGCCGGGTCCGGTCGCGGAGAGCTGCCATGAGCCGAAAATTTCTTGCCGCCGGACTGTGCGCGGCCATCGTACTGACCCTGCTCGGTTACGGCCTCTATCGCGCCGGCATGCGTGCAGGCCAAAGCGGGTCGATGTCGAGCGCGCAGCAGCCAGCGCCAGGGCGGCAGGCGGCGCAACGGCCAGGCGACATCGATCCGCAGACCGGCAAGCGAATCCTGTACTGGCACGATCCGATGGCGCCCGCCCAGCGATTCGACCATCCCGGAAAGTCTCCCTTCATGGATATGCCGCTGGTGCCGGTCGAGGAAGGCGGCGAGACGGCCGGTAGCGTCGAGATCAGCCCCCGTGTGCAGCAGAACCTCGGCGTCCGCACCGCCGAAGTCACGCGCGGCAGGCTCGCTCGGGAAATCACCGCGACCGCCACGGTTGTCTATGACGAGCGTGACGTGACCGTCGTTCAAGCCCGAGCGAACGGATTTGTGGAACACCTGCGCGTGCGTGCGAGGCTCGACCCGGTGCACCAAGGCCAGCCGCTGGCCGACCTGTACGTGCCGGACTGGGTCGCAGCCCAGGAGGAGTATCTCGCCGTCCGAGAGCTCAAGAGCCCTGGCGCCTCGGACCTGCTCGAGGGTGCGCGCCAGCGCATGCGCCTTGCGGGCATGACCGACGGTCTGATCAAAGCGTTCGAGGAGAGCGGCAAGGTCCAGTCCCGCTTCACCCTCACGGCGCCGATCAGCGGAGTCGTCGCGGAGCTTGCAGCGAGAGAAGGAATGACCGTCGCGAGCGGTGCGCCGCTTTTTCGCATCAACGCACTCGCCACCGTCTGGGTCGATGCCCAAGTGCCCGAGAGTCTCGCGCGGCAGGTGCGGCCCGGGGATGCCGCCAAGGCTCGAACGGCGGCGCTACCCGGGATCGCGTTCGAGGGACAGGTCAGCGCGGTTCTACCCGATGTGAACCCCACGACCCGCACGCTCACCGCGCGCGTCGAGCTCGCCAACCCAAACATGCAACTGCTTCCCGGCATGTTCGTGACCGTGCAGCTTGCACCCCTCGCAGAAAAGGACGTGCTGCGGGTGCCGAGTGAGGCGGTCATTCGGACCGGCACCCGCAGCGTCGTCATGCTCGCCGAAGGAGAGGGCAAGTTCCGACCGACCGATGTCGAGATCGGCTCCGAGGGCGGCGGGCAGACCGAAATCCTATCGGGGTTGGCAGCCGGACAAAGGGTGGTCGTCTCCGGTCAGTTCCTGATCGATTCGGAGGCCAGCCTCAAGAGCACGGAGGCCCGCCTGCAATGATGATCGCCCGGCTCATCCGCGCCTGCATCGCCAACCGCTTCCTGGTGCTTCTCGGGGTCGCGATGATCGGGGCGTGGGGTCTGTGGGCGACGCTCAGCGCTCCCCTCGATGCCCTCCCCGACCTCTCCGACGTGCAGGTGATCATCCGCACCACCTATCCCGGGCAGGCTCCGCAGATCGTCGAGAACCAGGTCACCTATCCGCTCGCCACCACCATGCTCTCGGTGCCCGGAGCGAAGACCGTACGCGGTTACTCCATGTTCGGCGACTCATTCGTCTATATCCTGTTCGAGGACGGCACGGACCTGTACTGGGCCCGCTCGCGGGTACTCGAGTACTTGAACCAGGTGCAGTCGCGCCTGCCCAAGGAAGCGAGGACCGCGCTCGGCCCGGATGCGACCGGCGTCGGCTGGATCTACGAGTACGCGCTCATCGACAGGAGTCACAGGCTGGACGTCTCGCAGCTGCGCGCGCTGCAGGACTGGTTCCTGAAGTACGAGCTCAAGTCCGTGCCGAACGTGGCCGAAGTCGCATCGCTGGGCGGCATGGTGCGCCAGTACCAGGTAGTGCTCGATCCGCAGCGCCTGCGCGCGTTCAACATCCCGCACGGCAAGGTCATCAGCGCGATCCAGAACGCGAACCAGGAGACCGGCGGCTCGGTGCTCGAGCTTGCCGAAGCGGAGTACATGGTCCGCGCTTCGGGTTACCTCAGCTCGCTCGAGGACTTCCGCAGCATCCCCCTCGCCACGACCGATGCCGGGGTGCCGGTGCGCCTGGGCGACGTGGCGCACGTGCAGGTGGGTCCCGAGATGCGGCGCGGGATCACGGACCTGAATGGCGAGGGAGAGGTGGCCGGCGGCGTCATCATCATGCGCTCGGGCAAGAACGCACTCGAAACCATCAACGCCGTCAAAGCGAAGCTGGCGCAACTGCAGGCGAGCCTGCCGTCCGGTGTCGAAGTCATCCCCACGTACGATCGCTCGGGACTGATCAAGCGCGCGGTGGAGAATCTCACGCGTAAGCTGATCGAGGAGTTCCTGATCGTCGCGCTCGTGTGCACGGCGTTTCTCTTTCACCTGCGTTCCGCCCTGGTTGCGATCGTGTCGCTGCCGCTGGGCGTGCTGGCGGCGTTCATCGTCATGCACTACCAGGGGGTCAACGCCAACATCATGTCTCTGGGGGGCATCGCGATCGCCATCGGAGCGATGGTGGACGCCGCGGTCGTCATGATCGAAAACGCGCACAAGCATCTGGAGGTCTGGCATGAGACGCACGCGGGACGGGTGCTCGCAGGGCCCGAGCAATGGCAGGTGATCGCGGATGCGGCGGTCCAGGTGGGGCCTGCGCTGTTCACGTCGCTCCTGATCATCACGTTCTCGTTCGTTCCGGTCTTCACGCTGCAGGCCCAGGAGGGGAGGCTGTTCTCGCCGCTCGCCTTCACCAAGACCTACTCGATGGCCGCCGCGGCGGGGCTGGCGATCACGCTGATCCCGGTGCTGATGGGTTATCTGATCCGCGGCCGCATTCCGCGCGAGCACAGCAACCCGATCAATCGCGGGCTCATTCGCCTGTACCAGCCCTTGCTGCGCCGGCTTCTCGCTCACCCGAAGACGCTGCTGCTCGCGGCGCTGCTGATCGTGCTCGCGACGGCCTACCCCGTCACGCATATCGGCGGCGAGTTCATGCCCCCGCTCGATGAGGGCGACCTGCTCTACATGCCCTCTGCCCTGCCCGGCATTTCGGCGGGCAAGGTCACGCAGCTGCTGCAACAGACGGACCGGCTCATCAAGACTGTGCCCGAAGTGGCGAGCGTGTTCGGCAAGGTGGGACGCGCCGAGACGGCCACCGATCCCGCGCCGCTCGAGATGTTCGAGACCACCATCCAGTTCAGGCCACGAGGGCAATGGCGCGCCGGGATGACACCGGACAAGCTCGTGCAGGAGCTCGATCGGGTGGTGCAGGTGCCAGGGCTGACCAACATCTGGGTGCCGCCGATACGCAACCGGATCGATATGCTCGCCACCGGCATCAAGAGCCCGGTGGGGGTCAAGATCGCCGGCACCGACCTTCAGGTCATCGACCACCTGGCGCGGCAAGTCGAGAGCGCGGTAAGACCGGTCCCAGGCGTGACGTCGGCGTTTGCCGAACGTCTCACCGGCGGGCGCTACGTCGACCTGGACATCGACCGTGAGCGCGCCTCGCGCTACGGCCTCAACATCTCCGACGTACAGAGCATCGTATCCGCCGCCATTGGCGGGGATGACATCGGCGAGACCGTGGAAGGCCTGCAGCGCTTCCCGATCAATGTGCGCTATCCGCGCGAGGTCCGCGACTCCCTGCAGGGTCTGCGCGACCTGCCCGTGCTCACCGAGCGCGGCGCACAGATCAGACTCGGTGATGTCGCGAACATCCGCATTGCGGATGGGCCATCGATGCTCAAGAGCGAGAACGCGCGCCTCTCGGGCTGGGTGTACGTCGATGTTCGCGGGCGCGCCCTGAGCACGGCGGTGCGCGACATGCAGCAGGCGGTCGCGAGGCAGGTCACACTGCCGGCCGGCTACTCGGTCTCCTGGTCCGGCCAGTTCGAGTATCTCGAGCGCGCGACCGAGAGGCTGAAGATCGTCGTGCCGGCAACGCTCGCCATCATCTTTGTCCTGCTGTACCTCACGTTTCGGCGCACGAGTGATGCCGCCCTCATCATGGCGATGCTGCCCTGTGCACTGGTCGGCGGGTTCTGGCTGATGTTTCTCCTGGGCTACAACATGTCGATCGCCTCGGCCGTGGGGTTCATCGCCCTGGGAGGCGTCGCGGCAGAGATCGGCGTCGTGATGCTGGTCTACCTGAACCAGGGGCTCGCCGCCCGCGCCGCTGCCGGCCGTCTGAATGGCGAGCGCGATCTGGTCGAGGCCATCATCGAGGGCGCTGCCTTACGGGTGCGGCCAATCGCCATGACGGTGGCGGTGATCATCGCGGGGCTCCTGCCCATCATGTGGGGCAGCGGGACCGGCTCGGAGGTGATGCGCCGCATTGCCGCGCCGATGGTCGGAGGCATGATCACGGCGCCGTTGATCTCGATGTTCGTGGTCCCGGCGGCGTATCGACTCATTCGCGCGAAACATCTACGGGCGACAGGCTGACGGGAGCCTTCTCGATCAGCAAACGGAAGGCCTGTGCGCGTTCGGCGCTTTCACTTGGAGCGTGAGTTTGCGTCCGCGGTCACTGGTCGATCGTATGACCGTGACGATGCTCGTGACCTTCGTGTGCGTCTGCACCGTGATCGGACAGCTGCGCATCAATCCATTCATGTAGCGCCGCGACCAAATTCGCCTTGTGCGTCGAATACTCAATCTGCCCGCCGTTGACGAGGTCGTGGTAGTGCACTCTGATTTCTCCAGGTTTGGCCTTCCTGAGGTCCGCCAGTCCCGGCATGTGCTCGCCATGGATTTCGGTCGGGCCGGAGAAATCGCCCCGCGCAAAGCGCTGCGCGATGTCACTGAGATGTCGGCGAATCAGCTGGATCTGCGCTGCGTCCCTGGGATCCTTCACAACCACCTTCTGCAGGGCTCCGACGGCGGTCTTGGTAAAGACGTGTGTGGTCGCGCTCAGTTCGAAAGGCATCACCTGCGCGCCCCGCGCTGAAACCCCGGCCTGACGCTCTGTCTCGGCGGCAACTGCCGAGGAGGGGGTCCCATGTGCCTTGAAGGCGATCAAGGCGACCGCCGTGCACATGCAAATCCATCGCGGGACGCGCGTCATTGAAACTTCAAGGTTATCCCGCTGGCGGTAACGGTGATCGAGAAAAGCGCTGCGGTACCTGCGGCATTCACGGTGTAACAGTCCGTCTCCGTACCGGCTGCAAGGCCATCTGCAGTGCCCTGCGCAGTCACGCTGGAGATAACGGTGTTGAAGCACGTGAGTAAAGTTGTCGAGTTGTTGGCTTCGACGGAGTACGTAGCCATCTCGTCGGCGTCGACGACCGCCTGTGTGGTATCGTGGTAGTAAGTGAGGTTGTCGAACGCCCCGGAATTACCCACCGTGACAGTGGTGGGTAATGGGAAAGAGCTCGTCACGACACCATAGGGTGTCCCGCTGCTGGAAACCTTGCCCAAGGGTACATAGGGATTCAGGAGGAAGTAGCTCGTCGAGGTGTTGGTTGCGACCAGCGTTCCGTTCTTGTCGAGTGTGACCGTATCTACCGTGCTGTATGCATTGGGGGTGCCGTTGAACGTGGTGGTCCCCGCGTTTGCCGCCGTGCTCAACTGCAGCGTCCAGCTGTTGCCGGAACTGTCAGTCGCATGCAGCGTCGTCGAGTGGCTTGCCTGGACATAAGCAGCCAAGGCCGCTTCTCCGGGGGCGGAGGACAGATTCGTCACGTATCCGCCGCCGCCTCCGCCGTATCCCCCTCCACCGCATCCTGACACGAGAATCATCGGCAACGCGATTGCTGTCGCCAGGCTGTGGCTCTTCATGAATGTTCTCCCAGGATCGGCTGTCGGCGGGCCAGGGGCAGGGTTTCTGCCAGAATAATCCGTTGCCCACGCCCGGGGAAGGCATCCCCTGTTCTTCGGCGGGCCTCGCGGTCGCGGCCTGAACGGCCACGGCAGCGTCCCTTTCCGCCAGCCCGGTTTCGTACACTGGAGCGAAGCGCGCTGTGCGCGTTGCGTCACGCGGGATCGGAAATCAGTGTCGTATTCGTTCCGAGGTCCGAGGAATGTCAACGCGCCGGCACAGCGTCAGTGATGGCCGTGCCAGCGTTACCTCGTGCTCGCCCGCTAGCGCGCCTTGCGGAAGGACAGGTTGACCCGACAGGCTCCCAGCTCCGGATGCCGCCCCGCCTTCAGCGGCTGCACGCCGTGAAATCGCAGCCGCGCCGGGCCGCCCCAGACCACCACGTCTCCATGGGCCAGAGGGACGCGCCGCGGGCGGTCGGCGCGGCGGTGAGCGCCGAACAGGAATACCGCCGGCAGCCCCAGTGATACGGAGACGATCGGGGAGCTGAGGTCCCGTTCGTCCTTGTCCTGATGAAGCGACAGCCGCGCACCGGGCTCGTATCGATTGATGAGGCACGCGTCGGGCTCGAACTCATCGAAGCCGGCGGCGCCCGCGGCTTGCACCGCGAGCTCCCGGAAGACCGGCGGCAGCTGCGGCCAGCGCGCAGCGCCCAGCGGGTCGAGTGCGTCGTAGCGATATCCGCTCCCGTCCGTGACCCAGCCCACGGCTCCGCAGTTGGTCATGGCGACCGACATGCGGTAGCCGCCCGGCGTGGTCATGAAACGAAAGGGGCTGCGTTGAACCACTTCCTCCAGCGCCGCAAGCAGCGCACCGGCTCTGGAGCTCGCGAAGGAGCGCAGCAGCACGGCGCCCGGGCCGAGCGTCTCCCGGCGCGGCTGCGCGTACCCGTCCGCGAACAGGTCCAGCCGCGTGTCAGGCTCTGCGGCCATGGTTCGGTGCGCTCATCTGGCGTCGTGAAATATCACGCCCAGGGTGTGACGGTGTCCGGTGCGAACCCGGCTGACGCCGTGACGAAGATTCACGCGATACACTCCGCGAGTGCCTGCCACCGGGCGATGATGCACGGCGAAGATTACCGCATCTCCCTGGCGAAGCGGCACGACCTCGGCCCGCGACTGCATGCGGGGCCGCTGCTCCGTAATGACGAACTCGCCGCCGGTGAAGTCCTCACCCGGCTGCGACAGCAGGATCGCCACCTGCAGCGGAAAGACACACTCGCCGTAGAGATCCTGGTGCAGGCAGTTGTAGTCACCGGGCCCGTACTGAAGCAGCAGCGGGGTGGGACGGGTCTGACCGGCCGCGCGGCAGCGGGCCACAAATTCCTCATGCGCCACGGGAAAGCGAGCCGCCACGCGCAGCTCTTCGTTCCAGCGGTTGGCGAGCGCTGCGAGCGGCGGGTAGAGCTCGGCGCGTAGCGCCGCGACGCGCTCAGGCAGCGGATAGGCGAAATACCGATACTCACCCCGCCCGAATCCGTGGCTGCCCATCACGACCCGGGTACGAAACAGCGAGTCGTCCGCGTACCAGCGCGCGATGCGCTGACACTCGCAGCGGCTGAGGAGACTACCGATCATGGCATTGCCATGAGCATCGAGATCCCGCGACAGGCGCTGCCAATCAAGAGTCCGCAAGCCCTCCGCAAGGCCAGGCCCGACGGCGTCAGGCGCCCCGCGCCTGCGCGAGACTCCCGCGTGCGTGCTCGGCACCCCGGCGCTCACCGGCACGATTCGAGCGTGAGGAGCGCGCGTTTGCGCTCGATGCCCCAGCGATAGCCGGACAGTGCTCCGTCGTGGCGCACGACGCGGTGGCAGGGGATGAGTACCGCGAGGGGATTGGCGGCGCAGGCCTGCGCCACCGCCCGCACCGAGCGCGGTGCGCCGACGCGCCGCGCCACTTCGGCATAGCTCACGGTGCAGCCCACGGCAATCTGCCGCAGCGCCCGCCAGACCCGTTGCTGGAAGGCTGTGCCGCGCACGTCCAGGGGAAGATCGAGGCCGAGACGCGGGTTCTCGACCACACGCGCGACTTCAGCGGCCAGCGACTCGGTATCCGCATGGCTGCCGAGCAGACGTACTTGCGGGAAGCGCTGGCGCAGATCGCGCTCGAGGAGCGAAGGACTGTCGCCCATCAGAACTGCGCACACCCCCTTGGCGCTGCGGGCGACGAGAAGGTAGCCCAGCGCGGACTTGACGATCGCAAAGCGTATGTCCGCGCCCGGGATCGGGATGCGATCGGGCCTGTGCCCGTCCGAGCGGGTGTCGCGGGTGGCGATCGCGGTCCACCGCGGATCGGGGTCGCCCGCCAGCTGCGACTGCCGCATAGGCTTGGCTGAGGTCATGATGCGAACTCCTGTGGGGGTTTGAGCACGCCGCTATTGTTGTGTTCGGCGAGGGCTCACGCAGCCCGAATCTTGCGGGCGCTCAAACCCGCTCAGTGGTCGCGTCGCGCGGAACCACGTTCGCTTCGCCAATCTCGTCCCCCACCGACCGGGGTGGCGAGGGAAATCGGGCGCACGCGCTCGCAAGCCATTCGCGGAAGGCCGCGACTTTTTCCAGTGCCAGATGCGCCGGCGGACACACGAAGTGGTAAGCGTGCCCGGAGCGAACTGGGCGACCGGCGACGGCGAGCCGAGCCATCGCGACTTCGTCCGCGACCAGGGACCAGCGTGAGAGCGCGAGTCCCTGGCCCGCCTGCGCGGCACGCACGATGGCGATTGCGTCATCGAATGCGGCGCCCGAGCTCGGCCACACTTCGTCGGGACCGCCTTCGAGCAACCAGGCCGTCCACGGCTCGTAGGTGCTATGCAGCAGTTTGTAGCGCTTGAGATCCCGCGCCTCGGCAATGGGTCCATGGCGCTGCAGCAGCGCAGGCGTGCACACCGGGACCAGCCACTCGTCGAACAGCTTCTGCACGTGCAGGCGGGACCAGGTTCCCGCGCCAAAACGGATCGCGGCGTCCATTCCCGTCTTGACGAAATCGACGAGCTCGGTGGATGTGTGGATCTGCACATCGATGCCGGTGTGGTGCGAGGTGAAATCCGGCAGTCGCGGCAGCAGCCATTGCGCAAGGAAAGAGGCGATCGTCGTCACACGCAACGGCCCGGAGCCGCGGTCGGCGCGCGCCTCGTCGATCGCACGCTCGAGATCTGCGAGCGCCTGCTCAACCTTCGGCCGCAGCAGCGCGCCCTGCGGTGTCAGCTCGACCTGACGGCCGTTGCGGCGCAAGAGCGGCACGCGCAGATAGTCCTCGAGCGCCTGCACCTGCATGCTGGCGGCGCTCGCGGTGACGCCCAGCGCATCCGCACCGCGCGTGAAGCTCTTGTGCTCGGCCACTGCGACGAAGACCCGCAGACTCGCGAGCGGGGCCCGCCGATACGCCGCGCGGGGCGCTGCAGCGGCGCTTGAGCGCCGCGAGACCCGATCGGCAGCGGCCGGCGACTGCGGCGGGGTCGCTGCTTTCTTTCGACTCTTGGTCTCGCGTGTCGGCACGGGTCGCTGCCTGGGCAATCATCCGCAAGTGGCGCTGATCATACGCCCGTCACGCTGCGGGCTGTCGGATCGAGCCGCCAGGCGGCCGGCGCTATCCCTTCAGCGGCGCTTAACGACCCTTCAGCTCTTGTGACAGCGCCCATCCCTCACACGCTCACCATTGCACTCGAATCGTCGCCACCGGTTTTCGCCACAGGAGAGCCATCATGAACGCCAGTCGCCTCGTCAGTCTCGTTGCCGCGATCGTCATCACCGCCACCGAATGGGCGGCTTTTTCCAGTCTCCCGCTGCACGCCCAATCGCTGCCGGTTGTCGCTGCCCCCGTCTCCAGCGCCGCGCCCGAGGAAGCGTTGCCGGTGATCGTCGTCACGGCACACCGTCACTCGTGACGGACCGCAAAATGGCGTTCGGCACGAGCAGCGGCATGGGACAAGAGCGCAACGGCGGCCGGGGCGCGCGCGGGGGATCTGAGCTTCCTGCCTGTGCTCCGGTACCGTGAAACGTCGGTTTCTAAAACCGAGATTTCACGGTGCAGGCTGGGGGATTGAACCGCGACAGGAACTCCAGGGGACGCAGCCCCGGTGCCGAGGGGCTTGCGACTTACCATAAGATTTCAGCGCTTCCCACGCAGCCTCAGCGGAAGCCGGCAGATGGCACGTGAGCGCCGCTGCTGCACGCCGAACATGCCGTGCGGCGCTGTTGGGAACCGCAGTCAACGCGTCCCCGACCCCGCCGGGAAACAACGAGCTTATGGAGCGCATAACACTCGGCGACCGGTACGCGTACCAAGACAACTCCACGGGACGGGGGTTTGACCGCATTGACTCACTTCGCGCACGAAAGTTAGTCTCTTTGCGTCGCTTGAAGAAAAGCTAACAATAGCAATTCAGGCGCTGGCAACCGAAGGGAGCGTGTTGATCACGGGCATTGGGGTGGCGCCGATTCCGTGGACGCTCTCGAGTCTGTGGGAAGACTCATGCGCTATATCCGCCATTACAAGGAGGGTCAGTGTGTTCTAAACAAAACGAGAAAATTAAATATGAAAACGCAGCAGGGGGTAAAAAGGTTGCTGGTGCTGTCTTCGGCATTGGCGTTGGCTGGCTCGCTGCACGCGGCAACTGAGACAGAAACAGCGTTCGGTGTCCCAAACATATTCAACTCTGCCGAATCTGATTTTCAGAACCAAACGCACTTTCTCGTTTTCACGGGAAGTGATAGTGCTGGCGAGAATGCCAGAACCGCGAGAGCGTATTACGACGCGATTGACCCATCCAGAAGCAAGCGAACGTTTACGTCGTGGCTAAAAAACGCGGGGTTCATCAGTGAGGAGAGCCAATGGCATTCAACGGGGGCACAAAAGGTTGCTTGTGATCTTCCAGGCTGCGATCTTCCATCCCACCAGCCGGACGGCTCCCTGACGTATGGCGATAACATCCTCAATACCTATTCGCACGCGATTGTGTTGAATGGGGCAGACCTGGGTTTTGTTCGCAACCAGTACATACGCTGCATCCCCAATTGCCAGGCGACTAACCCAAAGATCTACACCTATTTGGAGAATTACCCGGTCAACCCCTTTGCAGCATCGGGAAATGGTGGTTCCGGGTTCCCGACCACAACCGGGTACCCGGCTGAGGCGGAGTCTGCAGCGGCAATTCAATCTGCACTCAACCGCCCTCTGGATAAGAACCTTGTGGGTTGCGACCCGGCTAAAACCGACACCGTGTTTGGGTGCAAAATCGACCGAATTGCCGACGTCGCTTTTGAATGGGCGCCTCCGCCGACAAATCCTGCGTCGTCTACCCGCTACGGGACAACATGGGCCTTCCTCTACAACAATGATGGCGCCGGGAATATTACCGAAACAATTGCCGACCCCGTTGCGCGTAATGCTCCCAACGTGCATACAGGCGTTATTGAACCCACCGTTGCGGGCGATCCATTCGCGCCTAACCTTGATTTCATCGGCAATAAAACGCATCCCGGCGTGTGCCTGATCTGTCATGGAGGCAACCCGAAAAACCTCACCAGCACTGGCGTGTATCCAGCGCAGGGCAATATCGACGGATTCCGATTCTTACCGCTGGATATCAGGAATCTGCTGTTCACTTCGGATTCCGGGTCTGAACAACCGGCACTTCCTACTTCCGCTGCATTCACATCCCGGGCCAACCAAGAACTCCATGTGAAGGCGTACAACTTAGCGGTGCTGAAGACCGTAACACCACGGCTGCAAACCGATCCGCAAGGTGTGAAGCGTGTAGCGCACCTCAAAGAAGTCATCGAAGGCTGGTACGCGAATGGGCGTGCAACTCAAGACACTGAGTTCATCCCGGTGGGTTGGCGTGAACCTGCAGATGGTGGTACTGCGCCCCCTGGTTCGAAGCATCTCTATGAAACCGTTTTCTCGCCTGCCTGCCGGTCATGCCACTTTAACCGTGCCATTGATTTGGACTTCGGGACCGCCCGCGGCTTCCTGGCCGAGAAATCAAATGTTGCGGAGTTGGCGTTGTTGCCCCTGTGTCAAGAAAATAATCCGGAACCGGGCAAGAGGCCCATGGCGCTGGCACACCTGACGTATCAGAGGTTCTGGCAGGCGAATGTCAACTACCAATCCCTGCCCTTCCCAAAACCAGACCTCATCCTCTTTCAAACGGCTGAGGAGCTTGCAAATTACCTGGGATTCAGTGGAACGAAGGGCTACTGTGCGAGTAAGCATTAGAGCGATGCTTCCATCGGCAGTCAAACGCCTTGGAAGTTCGTTACGCCGGCATATCAACTCAGCTCGGGGCTCTCGCGTCGTCGCTGTTCGGAAAAGAGGCGTCTGCAGGCGAGGATGGCCGCGATGGCGGCACTGGCACCCAGGCCGTTCGTCCATAGCAACGCATAGCCCACTGCGCCCGGCCGGCGAAAGAAGTAGTCGGTCAATGCCGCCACGGTAAAGGGGCCCAGCGAAAGCGCGATGAGATTCACCAGCAGCACCTGAACGGCCATGACCTGGGCGCGAATCGCCGGCGGTGATATCTGCTGGAGGGCCGTGCCGCCCAGGACTGTAGGCACGCCAAGGAGCGCATAGGTGATGCACAGGGACATCGCAGCCCATCCGGCCGAAGGCAGCAGGACGGCTCCGAGGGTTGTCAGGAGAATGAGCGCTGCGACAGCCATGGCAACCTGAAGCGCCGCATCCCGGTGGCCGCTCGCTGCAATCCTGTCCGTCGCGATGCCCGAGACCCAGGCGCCCAGCGCACCGCCGATGAGCGCCGCCAACCCGGTAATCGGCGCCACGCTTGCGTAAGTCATCCCATGAACTCTGACGAGCATCGTGGGCGACCAGCTCGAGGTCGCAAATACGCAGTACGAGAGGGCGAGCATCGCACCACTGACCCCCGCAAAGACCTTCCAGTGTTGTCGCACGTGCGACACGGTCGCCCCGAGGTAGCTGTCGGAAGATTCCGCTATCCGAGGATGCCCCGGCTCTGAAACGCTCAGTAGAAGTGCGGCCGCCCCGGCCCCGAACGCACCGCATAGCAGAAACGCAGTTCTCCAGACTTCACCGGCTACCCACGGGAAGTCCCCGGCGATTCGACCCTGGTTCCGCACGAGCCAACCGCCGCCGATGAGCGCCAGGGCCGTGCCGACCGGCCCGCCACATCCGAATGCGCCCACCGCGGTTGCGAGCCGATGCGGCGGCGCCAGGTCTGCAATCATGGAGAGCGCGGCCGGATACAGGAAAGCCTCCCCGAGCCCGACCAGCATTCGTGCTGCGAAGAGCTGCGAGGAGCTCTGTGCAGCGGCGCCCGCGACGCTCGCCGCCGACCAGGTGACGACACCGACCAGCACGACCAGACGGCGGTTGCCACGATCAGCCACGCGGGCTGCGGGAATGCCCAGGAGCGAGGCGAATATCGCCACGGCCAACCCCTGCATCAGGCTGTACTGCGTGTCGCTGACGTGAAGGCTCGCCTTGATCGGCTCCACCAGAATATTGAGGATCTGAAAGGTGGCGACTGCCGCGGCATGACACACGGCCAGCACCGCGACGGCCCACACCCAGCGTGCCGCTCGGCCGACCTCACCGTGCACGGGCTCTATCACGTCGGCCGCACTCCGCAGCATTCAGCAGATGGTGGACAGCGGTTGTGGGTTTAGCAAGAAGTCAGAACTGATATCGCAGCGACGCCGCGTACATGCGCGGCTCACCGTAGAGGGTCACGGACGTTCCGATGGTGGAATACAGGTCCTCGTTCGCGATCCGATACGCCTTGTCGGTGACATTGGTGACCAGGAGCGCTGCATCGAGCCGACTGCCCCATACACGGGTCCAGTCCAAGCGAAGTCCGAGTAAACCGTAGCTCGGAAGGTCGCTGCCCGCGTCGACACTCGTGAACCCCGCAAATACCCGGTCCTGATAGGTGAAATTCGCGCCCAGCCAAACTTCCCCGACGGACCCTGGGAATGGCAGTCGAACGCGGCCGCTGACGCTGCCTTTGTTTCGAGGCGTATACGCGTACGGCAGGGTTGTGAGGTCCTGTCCCAAGGGCGTCACGTAGCGCCCGTAGTAGGCGTCCAGGTACGAGTACGTCAGGGTCAGATCGATGTGATCCGTCGGACGCAGGATATTCTGCAGCTCGATGCCCCTGACGGTCGCTTTCGCCGCGTTTGCGGTCACGGCTACCTGCAGATTGTCGATCAGCGCACTGGTGTTGACCTGAGCGTTGCGCAACCAGCTGTTGAAGAGGGCCAGACCGGTCCTGCCTTTGGCCGCTCCCAGCGACCAATCGGCTTTCACTCCGACCTCGACGTCCCGGACCCTTTCCGGGCCGTACTCGAAGAAGGGACTGCTGGTCGCCCCGATGCTCGCGGCGACGATGTTGAAGCCGCCGCTCTTGTAGCCCTGACGCGAAGTCAAATAGAGCAGGGTCGAGGAGCCGGCCTGATAGTCGAGCCCCAACGTATAGGAGCTGCCGCTGTGCCGCGCGCCAGCGTCGATCCAACAGCCAGGAAACGTTGCGGAGCGTGAAGAGCACGGATCACCCGCGGCGGGGTGAAAAGGGGTCGCGCCAAAGGACTGACTGTAACCCTCGTAGACATGATCCCAGGTGTAGCGGTAGCCGGCCGTCACGCTCAATCCTGCGAGGAGCGGCGTGAGCTTGTAGCTGGCCTGTCCATACACTCCGAGCGACGTGCCGCCCTCGTCGGTGCGATCGGTGTTGCTGAACACGGGCAGCAACACGACGTGCTGTGTATAGGTGTGGCTCGAGGCGCCGGGCGTGTAGTCATCCTGATAGTAGACGCCGGTCTGCCAGTTCAGCGCGTCGTGCAGCACTGTTGCCTGAAGCTGCAACTCCTCGGTCAACGTACCGTCATACACCAGATACGTCCCGGGCCCCGAGCCCAGGGAATCCAGCAGCGCCAGAGTCGTCCCGTCCTCATCATCGTCACGCCTGGCCCACTGGCGCGAGAAACTGACGATGTTCCTCAACGTCAGGCCCCCGCCGAGGGCGAGCCGGGTTTTGTTGATGACACTGTAATAGGTCTGCTGATCCAGCTCATGGACCGAGAGCGCGGTCGCGCGGATGCCGCGTGCGTTCTGCGCGTCAAGATAGGCAAGAAGTGCCGGGCCAACGAAGAAGTTGGCCGGATTTGCCGCATCAAGGATCGTACCGGGGCCATGCTCATCGAAGCCGACATAGCTGGCGATGAAGTAGTTCTCGAGAGCCTCGGAGGGTTGAAAAAGAACTCCGATACGGGCCCCTCTGAAATGGCGATTGTCATGGTCGACGCCGGTATTGATATCCGTGGTATATCCCTCGCGCGACCCCACCTGCCCGGCGATGCGAATCGCCAGCGTGCCGTCGATCAACGGAAGATTGACGGCGCCCTGCCCCTCCGCGCGGCGGTAGTCGCCGCCCAGCACCTGCGCATACCCGCCGATTGCCCGCAAGTCCGGCCGGCGTGGCTCGAACAAAACGGCGCCGCCCGTGGTATTTCGGCCAAAGAGCGTGCCCTGAGGCCCGTTGAGGGCTTCCACGGACTGCAGGTCGTAGTACAGCCCGGGACCGGACATCCGTGTCGGGACCTCGGAGAAGTAGCCCACCACTGCGGGACCGCCTCCCGCTCCACCCCCGGTGTTCAATCCCGACTCACTCTGGCCGCGCAGGCTGAAGAATTGCTGGCCGCTCCCATGGGCGTATTCGGACACGTATGCCGACGGTATGAGCAGCTGCAGGTCGGTGAGCGTCTGAACGTCCTGCCGCTGCAGCGTCTGCGCGTCGATAGCCGATACGGCGACCGGCACCTGCTGCAAGGACTCGCTGCGCCGCCGCGCCGTCACGATGACCTCCTGCAGCGGGTCGGTGCTTGCGTTGGCCGACATTGATCCGCTCGTTGACGCGGCAGGGCCCGGCGCTGACACAGCGGCGCCTTGTGCACAAGCCGCTCTCGGCGCTAGACAGGACACAGCCAGAAACGCGACCGCCACCCCCGCCGGCCGCCACAGCACCCGCAGACCGCCCGGATAGCTCTTCCCGACCATGATGTCTCCCTTGCTTGCGTCGTCTGCACGACGAAAGCGGCCCCGCGGAAGTGGCCTGCAATCCCTGCAGGCACTATATGGCATTCGCGGCTGCTCTGCAACGCGTTGCATTACGCCGAATTACAGGTGACAGTGCGAAGCACTGGGCCGGACCCGTATGGGTAGATTCACCCACAGATCGAGCACGGCTGAAGAGCCTGGAGAATATTCACCAGGGTACTATGTGGTACGCAATGCGTTGCATAGCGAGGAGTGACGTCCCCGCCCTTCAACCCCGGAGGTGGCCAGCCGATGCCGACGAAGATCCCTGCACCGATGACTTCGACCATCATCCGTGCGCCAGGTCCCAAAACCGTCAGCCCGGCCGCGCAGGAGGCACTGCGGTGCCTCTGTGATGCCCCCGAGCCGGAGGATCTCGAGGTCAATCGGGGTCTGTGCGAAGCGGTACAGCGTGACCTCGGAGCACTGCAGCTGGAACGTCACGGCGTCCGAATGCAGGAGGCGACCATCGGCGGCGTGCCCGCGCGGATCTTCACGCCGCCCTCGCTCCCCGACCGAAATCGCGGCTGTGTGCTGCTGAACCTGCACGGGGGCGGTTTCACGGTCGATGCAGGCTCGGTCACCGAGAACGTGCCGGTGGCGGCCTATGCGCGCATGACCGTGGTGGCCGCGCGATACCGTCTGGCACCTGAACATTCCTTCCCGGCTGCCGTGGACGATGCGGAAGCGGTGTACCGCGGGCTGCTTGCCGAGCACGCGCCAGACCAAATAGGTCTTTACGGAACTTCGGCCGGCGCCTGCCTGTGCGCGCAGCTGCTTGTCCGGCTGAGGAGCTCAGGCCGTCCTGTGCCGCGCGCGTTCGGTTTCTTCACCGGCACCGCTGACCTGAGCCGCTGCGGCGACTCGGAGTTCTTCTTCCGCCCACGGGAGGACTTCGGGACGCCCCCCGAGCAGTTTTCCGCTTATGTCGGCAACAGTGATCGCTCGAGCCCCGAGGTCTCACCGATCTTTGCGGATCTGACCGGCCTGCCGCCCACGCTGTGCATCGCGGGGACCCGCGATTTCATGCTGAGCCAAACGGCATTGTTCCACCAGGCACTGCTGCGCGCCGGCGTCGACGCCCGCCTTCTGGTATTCGAAGCCATGCCACACGCACACTGGATCTTCCTCGACCTTCCGGAGTCCGACCAGGCATTCCGGGCAATGGCGGGGTTCTTCGAAGCGCGGATAGGCGCGGCCGGAGTCTCGAATGCCTAGCGGCAAGGTGCATTCAGGTCTGGCGAATCACGAGCTCCGTGGGAACCCTGGCCGAAGTCGGCTTGGCGCCATCCAACATCTGAAAGAGCTTTTCGACGAGGAGGCCGCCCGCCTGGTGGGTGTCCTGGCGGATGGTCGTCAGCGGCAGCAGGAAGTATCGAGCGCTCGGAAGATCGTTATAGCCAATGACTGAAACATCGCCGGGCACCTGCAGGTTCGCTTCACGCAGGGCCATCACGACTCCCATGGCGACCGAGTCACTGCCGGCGAATACCGCATCGGGCCGGGCGCGCTTGCGGGCCAGATACGCGGTCATGGCCGAGTAGCCGGTCTCAAAGGTGAAATCCGGAATCTCGACGTCGACAATTTCCGCTGCGTTACCCGCGGCTTTCATGGCGGCCTCGAGCCCCCGACGCCTGTGCTCCATTTCCGGATGGGCTCGGTTGCCGACGAACAGAACGCGCCGGCGGCCAAGCTGAGCAAATCGCTGCCCCGTCAGGATTCCACCCTTGCGGTTGTCACTGCCCACGGTGCAATAGGATGCGCGATCGTCCGCGGCACCCCAGACCACGAATGGAACGCGGGTGCGCGCGAGATCCCTGAGCCATTTGTCTCCCGGGCCCTGGCCGAGAAATATGATGCCGTCCGCGCGCTTCGAGGAAATCATGCTCTCGTAATAGTACGCATCGTCGGCCTCGGGCGAGCACAGCAGCAGGTCGTGATGACGAACCCACAATCCCTGCGCGACGTCGTTCAGCAGTTGAAAGAAGAAGGGCGCCGCAGCGCTCTCGCTGGTGTGCGGCAGGTGCATCACCACAGCGATCGTGTTGGTGCGATTGGTCCTGAGCTTCTGCGCGTTTGCGTTGACGGTGTAACCGTGGCGCCGCGCGATCGCCAATATCCGCGCCTTGGTGGCCGGATTGAGCAGCGGGCTGTCCTGGAACGCGCGTGAGACCGTTGATTTCGCGACTCTGGCGAGCCGCGCGATTTCATCCATCGAGGTCAGAGTCTTGCGTTTCGCAGGCATTGCGCTCATCACCCGCCTCGGGCCGATGCCGGCTGCTCCGATGCGTATCATAGTCGGTGACGTGCAATCCGTTGCGCAGATCGGGTGACGCCGGCTCGCCGGCCGTGGGGTGCGTGTCAGCGCCCACCGCTTGCCCCGGGACGCTTGGCTGACGCAGCGGGCGTGATTCGTGAAAGTTACCGGCCGGCGCGCCGGGCGGGCAGAATAGCTGCGGGCCGCTCGACCCGCTGTTCCGCAGGACTGCGGGTGATCAGCAGAACATACAGTTCCGTAGCCGCTGCGAGCACGACCCGGAAGCCCATGAGAGCTGCGATGCCCCATGTTCCCCACAAGAAGGCCGCCAGAATCGGTGCGAGGGCTGCCCCCGCATCCTCCCCCATGCTCATCCAGCCCATGGTGCGCGCGCGATTGCGCCTGTCGAAACTGGAGACCTCGGCCATCAGTGAGCCCCACGCCGGCCGGAAGGCAGCCCTCCCCATGTCATCGGCGGCCTTCGCAACGGCGATTCCAGCGAACGTGGGAAACAACAGGTAGAGGATCGAGGAACCGGTGTTAGCCACCGCCCTCACCGCGAGCACCAGTCTGCGGCTCACGGTGTCAGAGAGCCAACCAAAGATCGGGCCGGAGAAGATGATGCCAAGCGTCGATACCGCATAGATGACTCCGGCCTGGGCGCTGCTCAGGCCGGCGTATTCGGTCGCCAGAACCGGGAACAGGCTGTTGAGCATCTCGGCGGTACCGGCCATCACGAATCCGAGACCGACAAACGGCAGGACTCGCGGATGTCCGGGCATTGCGGATCCCGAGGGTCCTGCGTCCTCCCCGCCAGCCAGCAGCGCAGCGGATGATCCGCGGTGCTCGCGCGGAACAGTCGGGTCGCGGTGCTCCTTCACGTATCGCGCAACGGCGAGCAACGGCAGCACCGAGAGGCCGAAGGCTATCAGGAATACCAGCGTGTAATTGGCAGCGGTAATGGTCAGGAGGACTCCCGCAAGAGCCCTGCTCAACGAACCCGCCACCGTCTTGGCCGTCTGGTACCAGGCAAAGGCGGATGCCACGGACTTCTCTCCCCCGTGCTCGGCAAGCAGGGCATTTGCCGACGGGTCCCGAAGCGACCTGGAGATTCCATGCGCGCCCCGGATTGCGAAAAGCTCCCACGGCGTAATGGCGAACCCGAAGGCAAGCGACACCAGGCTGCGTGCGCTGATCGCCACGAGGTACATTCGCTTCAGACCAAACCGATCGGCCGCCCAGCCCACCAGAGGCTTAAATCCCAGAGCCACCGCACTGCTGAGAGCCGCAAGAACGCCGACCTCGGTGAGACTGAGGCCAAGGTGCCGGGCATACAGAGGCAGGCTGAAGTTGATCAAGCCAAAGCTGAGCCGCGAGAGCAACCCCTCCGCGACGATTGCCAGCAGTGGCGTAGCGAGTCGTGGTTTCATCGCGCGAGCCCATTTTCGCTTCTCACATGCTGGCCACGGCTGCTCGTCGAGCGAAGCGTTCGCAGAGCAAAAGGCAGCCAGCCGCGCTTCATCCTCGCCTTTTTAGCGAAGCGCACGATGTAGTCTGAAATCAGGCTGACCGCTTGCGGCACTTTTCCGAAGCTGGGAAAGTCATTGATGTCGACCACCATGGGGCCATGGCGCGTCTCGAGCACGTCCAAGCCGTAGATCACCAGGCCGAAAACCTCGCCAACACGTCGTGCCAACTTGAGCCAGGCCGGTTTGACCGGAAGCAGCTGGTGCGCCACTTCCACCTCGGGATGAAGTGGCGATTCCCTCGCCACAGCAAACACATCCTTGCCTATCACATAGAGCTTGATGTCATATCCGGGGTTCTTGACGTAATGCTGAACCAGGAAGAAGTCAGATACTCGCTCCGCGTATTTTGGTCGACGCAAGCTGCGAGCAGGACTATTCACGAGGTAGATGCCACGACCGGAGCTGCCATTGGTCGGCTTGACGACCAGCGGATAACGCTCCCGGGGGATCTTCCTGAGCAGGTGCGGGTCGGTAACGAAGTAGCTGTGGGGAACGGGCAACCCATGAGCATATGCATAGGCGGTGCACAAGGATTTGTCGCGCACCAATCTGATCGACCTCGAGTTATTGATCGTTGGAATGCCCGCCGCTTCCGCAGCCTCCAGGACACAGAGCCCAGGCCCGTCTGCTACCGTCTTGAGGATGTAGGCGTCATACAGCTGCCGTCTGAGGTCCCACAGGGCCGTGACCGTCTTGGTGGGCTCCAGCAGATCGACGTCGTGCCCCGACTGCGCCAGGTGGCGCGCGATGACCATCGGCATGGACTGACGCCGGTACTCATCTTCGACGATGAAGCAGAAGCGCATCTCTTCCTTGGCTCCCAGGCGCGCCCAGGGGCTCAAATCGCTTCCATCGGCCGACGGAACCTGTTGCCGTCGCTCACGACTCGCGCACAATCACCGTACGGGGGTGCCCTGTCGAATTACCTCAAGCCACGCTCAGTTGATTCCGGGTGATTCCGAGCGAAGACCACGGCATTCAGCTTGTAACGTCACTGCAATCATTTTGTAACATCGCTGCAATCATCGTTAGCGCCGCTACAGAAAGTCAAGATGCCACTCGGACCTCCATTGTCAGGTCGCGAATTAATGGCAATTTGTTAGGTTGCGAACCAGCGGCACTCGTTAGGTTGGGAATCGGCGGCACAAGCAAGTTGGTTGTGTAGAGATCCTGCGGCCGGCCGTAGTGTTTATTCGTCGTCGTAGGGTTTCGCCGTAGCGTTGCGCCGTAGGGTTGCACCGTAAGGTTTGCCGGGTATTTCACTTTGAACGTCCGCAGATCTAGGTTGTTCGACATCGCACTACCCTGATCACGGGGGCCGCACAGATCGGAGGGAGGGGGCTCGCCATGGATCACATCGACCACCGAAAGTATCACGGCATCCAACCGGTCGATGGCAAGCTGGGTGTGATGATTGCCGGCATGGGAGCGGTCGCCACAACCTTCGTGGCCGGCGTGGAAGCCGTTCGCAGGGGCCTGGCGCAACCTATCGGCTCACTGACTCAAATGGGAACGATCCGGCTGGGCAAGCGCACCGATGCGCGTTGTCCAAAGATCAGGGACTTCTTACCGCTCGCCGATCTCAACGACCTCGTTTTCACCGGCTGGGACATATTCACAGATGACATGTACGCCGCGGCTTCCAAGGCTGGCGTGCTCGACCGTGAGCTGCTCGAGCGTATGCAGCCGTTCCTCGAGTCCATAAAACCACTCCCAGCGGTGTTCAACCGCAACTACGTGCGCAAGCTCGACGGCCCCAATGTGAAGGAGGGCAAGAACAAGATGCGGTTGGCCGAGCAGCTGGGCGCGGACATCCGGGAGTTCAAGAGATCGTCGGGCGCCAGCCGCTTCGTCATGATCTGGTGCGGCTCGACCGAGATCTTCCTGCAGCCGCGCGAGGTGCACCAGTCGCTGAAGGCGTTCGAGAGCGCTCTCGAAGCGAACGACGAGAATATCTCTCCCTCGATGATCTACGCCTACGCCGCGCTCAGCGAGGGGGTTCCTTTCGCCAACGGCGCACCCAACCTCACGACCGATATCCCGGCAATGTACGAGCTGTCGCGCCGCAACGAGGCGCCGATCTGCGGCAAGGACTTCAAGACGGGGCAGACGCTGGTGAAGACCATTCTCGCTCCGGGGTTCAAGGCGCGCATGCTGGGGCTACACGGCTGGTATTCGACCAACATTCTCGGCAATCGCGACGGGGAGGTACTCGACGATCCGGAGTCCTTCAAGACCAAGGAGGTCTCGAAGCTCGGAGTGCTGGAGCACATTCTGCAGCCGCAGATGTACCCCGAGCTGTACGGCAAGATCTTCCATAAGGTCGGCATCAACTACTATCCGCCGCGCGGGGATAACAAGGAGGGCTGGGACAACATCGACATCTTCGGCTGGCTCGGTTACCCGATGCAGATCAAGATCGACTTCCTGTGCCGCGATTCCATCCTGGCGGCGCCCATCGTGCTCGACCTGGTGTTGTTTCTCGACCTCGCGCAACGCTGTGACGAGCTGCGCGGGCTGGGAATCCAGGAATGGCTCAGCTTCTACTTCAAATCACCGATGACCGTGCCCGGGCTGTATCCCGAGCACGATCTGTTCATTCAGTCCATGAAGCTGAAGAACACACTACGGCATGTGAAGGGTGAGGAGCTGATCACGCACCTGGGTCTGGAGTACTACGACTGAAGACATGACTCATGCAAGACCGGGACGCTCAAGAGCGCGGACCGCACCGCGGTAACCAAGTGGCTCAAGTGCGGCGCTCCCATCCAGGAGCCGTCCCTTCCAGCTCGCGGATGCTCACGGATTACCCGACTGATATCGAGCAGTTGCTCTGTGAGCAGCGCTGGGACGCCGCGCTGCGGGAGGCTTGCGATCTGCAGCCGGCAGGTTGGTCCGGGTCGCACGGGTAGCCGCTGACGGCGATGAATTCGGTCAAAATCTGTTCGCAACGAGTGCGCGAGTTGAAATTCGTGCCGCATGGGTGAGCTGCGCGTACACGCGTAGCTCACCGCATGTTTGGGCGACGGTGGGTTCGCCTCGGGCCGCGCGCCGACCGTCCCGCGGCTGCTGCAACGCGAAGGCAATTCATGCATTCCTGCTCGAGGGGAGGAAGACCTCGTGAACGTGCTTTACATCTGCGCCGATTGGGGCATACCGATCAGGGGCTTCAAGGGAGCGTCCGTACACGTGCGAGAGTTCGTAAACGCGCTCACCCGCTGCGGTAACGAGGTCTTGCTGTTGTGCACTGATCGCGGGGAAGGTAATCCCGATCCGCACGCGACAGTGATCGAAATCAAACCGCAGTTGGGTCAAGAAAGGCGTGAGAAGGAGGCGGCGCGGCTGCGGTTGGCGTTCGACCCGCAGGATGCGGCCGTGTGCCACGAGCTCGACAAACTGTCGTATGACACGGAGTTCGCGGCTCGTGCTGTGGCTGAGCTGTCGGAGAGGCAGTTCAGGCCTGACGTCGTATACGAACGCTATTCGCTCTTCCACGCCTCCGGCGGGAGGATCGCGAGGAGCTTCGAAGTGCCTTACGTCCTCGAGGTGAACGCGCCGCTGATCGAGGAACAAGAACGCCATCGGGTGTTGAGGCTCAAGGCGCTGGCACAGGAGATGCAAACCCGATGCTTCCGCGAAGCAGACTCCTTCATCACCGTATCGGAACCGCTCAAACAATACCTGCAGGCGCAAGGAATCGCAGCCCACCGCGTCTCCTGCCTGCCCAACGGGGTTGATACAGGACGATTCCATCCGGACATAGATCCTGAGCCGATTCGAACGCGCCATTCGCTCGGGAAGCAGCCGGTCGTCGGTTTCCTGGGAAGCTTGAAGCCCTGGCACGGGATGGACTTCCTTCTGGATGCCATGGTCCAGTTGCGAAGGCGCCAACGCGATCAGCGACTGCTGATTGTCGGCGACGGCCCGGGTCTGGAGCACATCCGCGAGCGGGTCAGGAGCAGTGCCCTCGAGGAGAACGTGCTGCTGGCAGGCAAGGTCCGCCATGAGGAGATGCCGGCGTACCTTGCGGCGATGGATCTTACGGTCGCGCCGTACACCGCTGAGCAACCCTTCTATTTCTCTCCACTCAAGGTGTTCGAGTCGCTCGCGGCGGGCCGACCGGTCGTGGCGCCGCGACTCGGTCAGCTCAATGAGCTCATCGACCACGGCGTTACCGGGTTGCTCTATGACGCAGGCGATCTCGATGCTCTCGTTGAGAGCATGCACTCACTTCTATCAGACCCGAGACGCCGGATCGTGATGGGCGCCAACGCTCGTCGCCACGCGGTGCAGAGCTTGTCCTGGGACAGCGTTGTCGCGCGGGCTGTGAAGATCATGAGTCAACCTCCCCTGGCGGCATGATCACGGCCGGCGGGGGCTCGCACCATGCAGGAACCGCTCCCCGTCGACGCGGCGCTACCCGCGCTCGCGAACGCGCATCACGAGGCGCTCGCCGCTGCGCTCGCCCGCGTCGGCTTGCAGGGCGCCCGTGCACTCTCTGTTCTGAGGTATAACCCAGGTAAGCGCTGCACGCTCGCTGTCGCATCGGACACGGATCGCTACATAGTCAAGTTGTTCGCCGATACGGCTACGGTGCTCGCCGTGTCCACCGTTCATAACGTGTTGGCCGGCGCCGGGCTCGCCTCGGGACGGGGACCGACGGTGCCCAGAATCATCGGCCTGGATACAGACGCAGCTCTGATCGTGACCGAGATGTACGCCGCGGCTCCGGCCACCGAGCTGGTCAAGCGGGGTGACGCCGACCGAGCAGGGCGGCTCGCCGCTGAATGGCTGCGGGCAGCGATCAAGCCCGGCGTCGCGCTGGGTGATCCCTACGATCCGCCGCACGTGCTCGAAGACGTGCAGCGCTACGTGCGCACGATCGCAAGGGCGGCAGGAGAACTCGGTGGGCGGGCAGGCGCCGTGCGCGACCGGCTCGCAGCGAACATGCCGCCACCGGGCTGTACCGACTTGCGACACGGCGGCTTCTATCTCAGCCATGTGTTCGATCTCGTTGACGGGCCGGGCGTGATCGATTGGGACACCTTTCGGCAGGGACCTGCCGAGGTCGACGCCGGGATGCTGTGCGCCGCCGCCCGCTGGGAGATGTATCAGCCAGAGTATGAGCGCGCCACGCAACGCGCTATCGGCGTGTTCCTCGATGCAGTCGATGACCTCGTCGATCCTGCCCGGCTGCGCTGGTACCGGACGGCCGCGCTGCTGAAGTTCGCCTCGCATCGCGCTCGTCGCGGAGCGGGCGATTTGGCGGCATCGCTCATCAGTGACGCCGAGAACGTCTTCTCCGGAACCTTCAGTAGCCCAGCATCGCACTAGACGATGCTGGCGCGGATCGCCGCGCCGCCCGCACTTCAGCGGGCGGTCTCGGCGTCCCAGGCGGTGCGCGAGTTGGGCTACGGCCGCTCAGGGGAACGAAGTAAACAGATCACTCAAGTCCGTCTGGTTCGCGGCACCGCCCAGCATGGGACTGAGCTTGAAGATCTCTTCGACCGTCCGCAGCGTCGAGCCGTGGTCATAGTGGATTGAGTTCTGGTAACCAACCTTGGCGTTCGCCGAGAGGACCATCATGCCGATCGGCCCATCCTTCGTGTCGCCGGGCGCGGAGCCCCCTTCTCCCTCGTCCCAGGTGATGAAGATCACGCCACCCTGCTTGTAGGCGGTGGAATTGAGAATCACTGGCACGTTTTTGGCCAGCCAGGTGTCGCCGTCGGCGATGGTGCCATCGTGCATGTCGTTGGTGAGGTTCGGCGTGATGAAGTTGTAGCTGGCGACCGTGTTGTTAGCCAGGTCGGTGGCCAATTCCGTGAAGGGTCTGACGTGTGCGATGCAGTACGCAGAAGTGGAACTCAGTGAATTTGTCACGTCGTCGAAGTAAACGAACGGATCGTGCTTGGTGACATAGCCACTGACGTTGCTCAGCGGGCACGAGGTGCCACCAATATCCTCCTGGTATGCCTTCCAGGTGATATTGGCGTTCTTGAGCAAAGTCACCAGATGCATCGTGGTGCTCTGGTGAGCCGCCGACGGGGAGGCATCGGACGATACGCCGAAATTGGTCCCGGCTTCCAGCCACAGGTAGTTGGGCAGGCTCGGGTGGATACCGGGCGGATTGAAGTACTGCGTGGCGTGCGCGCCTATGGCGAGCAGGGTGTTATTTATGTAGGGCGCGGACGAACTGCTCGTGATATCCGACCAATTGTGGTTTTCCATCATGATGAGGAAAACCGTCTTGAGTGGCTGCCCGGTGGTCGTCACGGTGAGGCTGGCGGCGGTGCTGGTCACGCTGCCCGCGGCGTTGCTGACGACGACGGTGAACTGGTTGCCATTGTCGGCAGCGGTGGTGGCGGGTGTGGTGTAGCTGGCGGCGGTGGCTGCGCCGATCACCGTGCCGTTCTTCTGCCACTGGTAGC
>VBMV01000005.1 GCA_005878835.1 Gammaproteobacteria bacterium
CCGGAACACGCTTCGGCATGCAACACTCATGAATGCGTCGACGCGGAGCGCTTAGCTTGTACCCCGAGTTTCAGGAATCTACACGGACCTTCTCACGACAAACTTTTTGAAGTTTCGGGGTAGTTTTGAACCAATTAGGCCGCTGACTTTTCCCGGGGTTTCAGCCCAAACTGGGCAGAAACTCGGCGTTTCAATCTATCCCGTCGACCTGCAATCTATTCGAGAGTCGAAAGTCAACCGCCAAAGCCTCCGTAACGCTGCAGAAATTCGAAGTCCTCCCCTCCCTCTTTCGTTACCTGTTCGCCATGCAAGAACGCCCTACTCCATCCAGGAGGCCCGTAAGCTCCTCGGTGGCATTTCTCGAAACACGATCTACCACCTGCTGCGGACTAGGCAGCTCGCCAGTGTCGTCATCGGGTGCCGGCGCTTCATCTCCCGGGCGGCGATCACCGAGCTCATCGCGAGGTCGACTACGACGGTCAGCCCCTCGCGAGCCTCAACACGATCGCGTCAGGCGGGCCAAGCCGCCCTCCCCTTGCCCCTGCCATCTTCCCGTCGAAGTCGGACTGCACGGGCTCAGAACTGATCCTATGCATCGCGGTTTTCTTGAGCCTATGCAGTCAGTCGCTCGCCGTACGACGCGCACTGCGCGCGACCCACTGCACTCATCAATCACGCGTCTGACCTGGTGCGGCACGCGCAACGCGCTGCCGCCAAGATCGTGGCAGCTGCATGGACTGAGGAGGAATTGGTGTGAGGGCAGGATAGCGGAGTGTCCGCGTTTGCAGCAGAACGGCAGTTCTGAGGACCTGTCGTTCAGCTGCAAGAGCGTCGGATCGTCAATGCTGTGATTGACCCGCACCGTCCGAGCAGACGCTCAAGCTTCATCGTGCCGGACGTGACGCCCGAGGAGCGCTCGGCAAACTACTCTCCCGTGTCGCACTCTGTTGCACGACCTGCAACACCCGCAACGAGGTTTCTGCGCACGCTTGCCAGCTACCGATAGACGCCCGTCTGGGAAACAATTCACTAGGGTTCAGGGGTGACGGAGTAGCTGGTTCTCGGCACTCGCCACTAGTGGCGCGGCGCGCGTGTTGAGATGCGCGACGCCTATGGATGTGCGTGGACGGACTCAAGAAAAATCCGAGGTTTCGCTTAAAAAGCAGCAAAACTTCGCTTACTTTTTTCCGCGCAGTGCTGCAAGCTTGCTCGCAGGTACGGCCCGCTTCAGCGAGATCCTCCGAGGATATTGGCAACCATGCATCACCCCGAACTGTATTCCATCCAGGAGGCCCGCAAGCTTCTGGGCGGCATTTCACGGAACACGATCTACCAGTTGCTCCGATCGGGAGAGCTGGCCAGTGTCGTCATCGGCTGCCGCCGATTCATTTCCGCCGCGGCGATCACGGAGCTGATCACCCGGTCGACGACCAGCGTCAGCCCCGCACGAGCCTCAACCCGATCGTGCAGGAAGCGCCAAGGTGCTCTTCCCCTTCCCTTACCGCCGGCCCCTCGCGGTCGCGGGCAGCGGGCACACAATTGAGGCCTTAGCTCGGGCCGACACCCGGAATCGATATGAGCTGCCGCGCCACCCGGGCAACACCGCTGTCGATTACCGCCCGAGCCTCGGCGGCGGAGAAGACCCGCTTCGCAACCCTGGCCCACGCGGCCGGCATATCCGAGTCGAGACTTGCGTTGATGGCGATTCGGGCATTCGTGGATGAAGGCGGCAGGACGCAGGGACCCCCTGCACACGACCCGGCCGCGGAACGCGTACGGGCGACTGACCGCATTACCATTCGCTTGCGCCCAGGCGATGGAGCTGTCATCGCTCGTCGCGCTGCAGAACGAGGCATGAAAACCTCGACCTACCTGGCCGCGATGGCGCGGGCACACGTGGCGGCCGACCCGCCCCTCTCCGCCAACGAGCTCGCGGCTCTGAAGTACAGCATCGTCACACTCTCCGGGGTCGGCACCCTTCTCGCTCAGAGCGCTCGAAACCCGGCCCTGAGCGGCCCGGGCCTCGAAGACGTGCGCCAGACCCTTAGCCGTATGCGCGTCGCGGTAGCGACTCTGGAACAACGGACACATGACTTCGCCAAGGCTGCACTCATGGCCTGGGAGAGCCGCTTTGAGTAGGCGTCCCTTTCGCGTGGCGTCTCGAGATCGCCCCTTCCTGGACTTGTTTAGCCGCGGACGGGCGGGTCCTTCGGAGTCTCGTGGCTTCTTGCCAGCACAGATCGAGCAGATCCAGCGCACGGTCATGGGCCGGACGCCTGAAGTCATGGTCAAGGTGACCGGCGGGGGACGCAGGGTCGGCGCCGTCGCGGCACACCTTTCCTACATCAGCCAGCACGGGAAACTCGACCTCGAGACGGACGATGGGCAGCACGTGTTCAGGGAGGGCCAGAAGGAGCTGCTTCGGAGCTGGCATCTGGAGCTCACGCGCGGCCAGTACCGGCAACCGCGTGGTGAAAGCGTCGCGGCGGCCGGCGTCAAGCTGGTGCACAACGTCACGCTCTCGATGCCGGCACCGACGCCGCCGGCGGCGGTACTGGCGGCGGCAAAGGCCTTCGCGCGGGAGAAGTTCGGGGCCAAGCACCGGTATGCCATGGCACTGCACACGCATCAGAGACACCCCCACGTGCACCTGGTCGTCAAGGCCGAGGGCATCGACGGAAGGCGTCTCCACATCGATAAGGCCATGCTGCGGGAGTGGCGGCAGGACTTCGCCCGAATGATGCGCGAGCAAGGGATCGCCGCGAATGCGACCCCGAGGTCCGTGCGGGGGCAGACGAAGCGAGCTGCCAAGGATGTGTTCTACAGGACCCAGCGTCGGGGACACTCCTATGCGCTGCGCGAGAAGCTCGACGGCATCGTACGCGAGCTTCGCGCAACGACGCCTATCACCGACCCGGCGCGAGCGAGCCTGCTCGAGACGCGAAGGGCGGTCGTCGAGGGCTGGAACGCTGTCGCCTCGAAACTGGAAGCCCAGGGCGAGATCGTCCTCGGCGGCCACGTCCGCTACTTCGCCATGCATCTCCCGCCTGTACTGACGGACCGGGAACGGCTGGCGGAGCAGTTCATTCGGTTCGCGAAGGCACAGAGATCCACACGGACACGGGGAGACGACCGGCTACGCGAGCGCACGACGGAAAGAACGCGCTAAAGGTTCCAAACGCGTGCCGAGCCGCTATTTGAATAGTTATCCTCCGGAGCGCTCGTCCCGAAGCGAGTAGTGTTGCTGGCCGGCTGCGGAAACTGCGCCATGAAGGTCTGCGTTATTCATGCGACTCTGCCTCTGTGTCGTGACCCAGCACGCGGGGTCTGCGATGGTCGTGAAAGATGTATTCGCACACCTGACGTGTGGCGCCATTACGATGGAGAAAGACCGCCAAGTGATTGTCTAGCGTGGACAGCCGGGCGCGATGCCCATAGAAGTCGGGCCAGCCGCCGCCTTCAAAGAACGTGTCGAAATAGGTGAGATCTCGATACTTGAAGACACTGATGGGACTGCCGATGGGGATGAATCCAAGAACTTGAAACCCGCTGTGCGGAAACCCGTCGTGCGGATGCTGGAAGAGAGCAAGGGTTCGCTCATCGTCGATCGTCTTGGTGTCCGCACCGGCAATGAACGCAAGCTGTCTCGAGCGCTGCCCCTTCGAGAGCTCCGTCCCGCTCGAGGTCATGGTGTCACCACACCATCCGGGAGGGGGACCGACAGGCATACCTTCCCAGATCACAACGTTATCGGGCGCTCCGTCGTTTTGAATATCCACGTTCGGATCGTAGCGCCAAGCAAGAATGGCTGGACCCGCCCCCCCTGACGCTGCCGAAATGGCCTCCTGGGGGTCTAAGGGAAGATGAACTGTCGAGGAACGAGTGTGCTCAAAGGCCGCGAGGTGCGGATACAGACTCGCTGTCTCCTGTCCCGAAAGCGCGACCCGGTGCAAGCGGGAGAATCCGGGGACCTGATCGTTCTCGGGCCGCCCACAGTAGGGTGGAGACCAGTACTCGGTCTGATTCAGTCGCTGCAGGTACGCCTCGCAGACTGGCACCGTACGGCCCTGCGCCAATTCAAACTTGTAGCGCTCCGGATGGTCTCTGAAGCCTTTCGCCTCGTCGTTAACTGTCCCCGTTGGCGGCTCAGACGGAATGGGAGCCTCTAGTCTCGTGAAACTCGCTGCCCGCGCCCAGCCCACGGTGATGTGGTCTTGCCCGATGTATTGCACATAGCCCCAGTCCCCGCATTGCTTGGCGATGACAACTTCATCACCCGGTACAACGTAGGCGCCGCGGTTGCACTCAGCGGCTTCAGTTGCAGAGCATTGCTTTGGATATTCCCGATGGATGATGACCTTTGAGCCCTTCGCCCCCGCCACTTTGGCGTACGTCAACGGCGTGACGCCGTCGAACGTGGACTTGCGCGCAACACAGGCCGCCATGTCCTCGGCCTGCGCCATTCGTATGGCGCTACCTGCCAGTGCAAGGACACCGACGTACTTCAAAGCTCTTGTGAGTAATACTGTCATGTGCTCTGACTGCGACGTGATGTTCTTCATGCCACCATCGGCGTGGCTGGCACGACGCTTTGATCGGGCCATCCGTTTCGGGTACCACGACCCGAATTCAGTTTCCCTGAGACTGCAGTAACGACATATTAATCTGCGTGCTCAGGGCGCCTCCGATGCTGCTTTCAGGATTGGAATGGCAAATTCGGCTACGCGCTGTCCTGATCGTACTCGCGTCGAAAATCACAGCGTCGTCCGGGACGCCGGTGCGACAGATGGCGGCGACGTCGCGGGCCACGGAGTCCGGATCGGGGTTGCCCAGCGAAAGCAGATCCAGATCCACGGTGGCCCGGTACGGCTGGTCGGCCCACAGCCTCAGCAGCATCGCGCCCTTGAGCACGAACCGTTCACGCAACTCCGAGCGGCTGAGCCGGTACAGGAAGCGCTCGAAGAGGTAGTTTCGGAGCGTGATCTGGAAGTCTTCACCACGATCGCGCGCGAGACTGAGAAGGCGCGCGCGGACGGAGGCGGAGCGGTCCCTTGGTTCCTTGGCCTTCAACCAGCTGCCTCCAGGTACGGGCGCATCACATTCGCTACGCGGCAGATCTTCGCAAAACGCCACAGCGCGTCGGCGCCTCGCCGGTACTTCTTGAGGTAGTCCTTCAGAGCCTCGA
>VBMV01000006.1 GCA_005878835.1 Gammaproteobacteria bacterium
ATGCGCACCGGGACGCCGTCTATCTTGTGCACGTCCACACCCGCCGTCAGGGCTGCGCCGGAGAAATACACCGTTCGCACCGCAAATGGCGTGCGACGCGGCCTCCAGGCATGAACGTCGAGTGCGATCCAGACTTCCGGCGGAGCCTGCGTCGTGAGCTCATGAAAGCGCAGCGCGCTGAGCAGGCAGACCGTCGCCGCAGGAACGGTGCGAGCGACTTCCACCAGGGACCGATGGGTCGAAATCTCGGCGTCGGGAACCGCATAGAGCCCCCGAGCGACGCGCACCA
>VBMV01000007.1 GCA_005878835.1 Gammaproteobacteria bacterium
GCGCTCTGTCAGTCGTTGGACGTACTCACGGCGCAGCCCGAGTCGCGTGAGATCGCGCGGCCGAGCAAGGCCCAGGCGCCTCACGGCATCGACGGTCCTTTGTTCCAGGCTACTGCTCATAATCGCCCAGTCTCAATACATCGGTAGTTAAGTATATATACCTAGTAATTGAGACACAAGTGATTCGAAGCAATTCCGACCGATGCCCGACCAAGCTGACCTTGACCTTCTAGACAATTGTCTATATTTTGTAGACATATGTCCGTAGTCTTCAAG
>VBMV01000008.1 GCA_005878835.1 Gammaproteobacteria bacterium
GGCGAGGCCCGCCAGGTGCGGCGGCGCCTCGGCGCCGGAAGTGGACGGCACACGGAAGCGGCTGCGGTAGGTGTCCGTGGACAGATACTCGATCTTCGGCTCTTCCCCCCCGCCCGATCCGAGCAGCACCTTGAGGCTCCGCTCGGCGCTCGAGCCGCTCGGTCCGACCGCATACAGCGCCTTGAGGCGAAGCGCCCCGTTGGGATGCACGACCCGCTCGTGCGGCCACACGAGCTCCGGGGTCAGGTGCTGGCAGAAGAAAAAATACACATCCGCCGGCGCCGCCGGGGCGATCGGTGCGATCGTGAAGCGCGCGGTATGCCACTGCCCGTCGACCCGGACCGGGCGCGTCACTGGTTCGGTCGCGCCGGCCGAAGCGCCGAGATGCACGGCCGCGGCGGCATCGCGCGCGGCGTCATCTGTCCGCAGCGCACAGCCCATGAGAGTGGTGGCCTTGCCGAGCAGCGCGCTGGCAGGCCCGGGCTCATCGATCGCGAGCAGCTCCCAGTAGCAGCGTCCGAAGAACATGAGGTGGTTCGAGGTACCCCGCCCGGGATGCTCGCCGCGCTCGGTGAGCTCAAAGCCCATGTCGGCAAGCGCCGCGCGTGCGACTTCGCGATCGGTGGTCACGGTGAACAGATGGTCGATCGGGAAGGCCATGGTCGATGCCCGGCTGCGAGCGTCGCCCGCGGCTACTCGTGCTTCCAGTCGCGGGGCAGGCGCCCGTAGTAGCGCTTGAACGCGCAGCTGAAGTTGGCAGGATAGTCGTAGCCCACGCGGTAGGCGATCTCGGCTACGGACAGCTCCGCTTCGACGAGCATCTGCGCCGCGACTTCCATGCGCCGCTGCAGCACGTACTCGTAGATCGTCACGTTGAGGAGCTGCTTGAAGGCCGCCTTGAGCTTGGTCTGGTTCATCCCCACCATGCGCGCGAGTTGCGGAATGGTGGGCGGGGAGGCGTAGTGCAGCGACAGGTAGTCGCGGGCCTCGTGCACGCGCCGCCGATCGCGCGAAAGAAGACTCCGTCCGCATGACGGCGCGCTGCCGCCGGCGGACAGGTCGGTCACGATCTGGCAGACCATTTCCATGGACAGCGCCTCGAGGTACGCCGCGCGTACCGTCGACAGGACGCTGTAGCGGGAGGCGTGGATCCACTGGGCCGCGCGGAACAGCTCCGGCGTCAGGCTGACGCGGTTGCTGACTCCCGCCGCAAGCGAAGGACCCGCAAGCGCCCGCAGCGGATCAGGCGCCTCCCCGAGCGGGAGGCCCAGGCGCTCGCTGAGCAGCTCCGGTCCGCAATGCAGGACCACCAGCGTGGTCGGCACCTGGCCGGCGATCTTGTAGCCGCCGCCGCGCGCGCCGGCGCAGACGTGCAGTTGCGCCTGGGGACTCTCGAGCAGAGTCGTCCCGTCGCGACTCAGCAGCCGGCCCGCGAGCAGCACGCGTATCTTGAAGAACGACCCGCCCTCGACCGAGATCCACCGGTCTTTGCGATAGACCGCCTCGGTAATCGAGAGCGACAGGTAATCGGACAGCCTGAAGTAGTCCCACCAGCCGTCACCGTCCTGCGCCGCGACGTACTCGCGCACACCGGCGCGGCGGTTGGCGGGGGTCCTAAGGGGTGCGGCCTGCGTTTCGTCGCGGGATAGTTCGGCGCTGCTGATCAGCGCCTCGATGGCGGTGCCGTAGTCGAGCCACGACAGCCCCGCGATGGGCCGGTCCGCGACGATCAGATCCGCAAAACTCCCGCGCTGCCCGGTTCGCGCGTGAGCCGAACCGGGCCCTACGAAGTGGGGCGTTTCGCGGCATCCGACCACTTCCTTCGGACTCTACGGCAAAGCCCTCCTCAAGCCAATAGCGTCGCGACGTCCGCTTGCGGTATCCATCGGTCGCACGCCAACATTTCCTCGCGCGGATCTGCGCTAACCTGAACGGAATGAGAGCGGTCCTCACAGTCGGGCATGGCGCGCGGGATCGCCTGCAACTGGACGAGAACTTCCCCGATCCGCAGGCGGCGCGCGACGAGGTGGTGGTGCGCGTTGCCGCCACGGCGGTGAACTATCACGACATTTTCACGCGTCGTGGCATGCCGGGGATCAGGATCCCGCTGCCGGTCATCGTGGGGTCCGACATCGCCGGGGAAGTCGTGGCGGTCGGTGCCGACACGCACGCCTGGAAGCCCGGTGACCGGGTGCTGGTCGACCCGGTGTTCCGGGATGGCAAGCGCACCGGAATGATCGGGGAAACGACCCACGGCGGCCGGGCCGAGCTCATCGCGGTGCCCGCCGCCCAGCTCATCGCCGTGCCTCAGGAAGTATCGCTCGAGGATGCCGCCAGCCTGCCGCTCGCCTACGGCACGGCGTACCGCATGCTGGTGACCCAGGGCCAGCTGGTCCGCGGCGAGAAGATCCTGATCCTGGGCGCCAGCGGCGGCGTCGGCGTCGCGTGCGTGCAGATCGCGAAGCTCCTCGGAGCGGAAATTCTGGCCGGCACCAGCTCGAGCGCCAAGCTGCGCGCGCTCGCGGCGCTCGGTGCCGATCACGTCGTCGACTACTCGAAGGAAGGGGTGGTCGAGGCGGTAAAGCGCATCTGCGGCAAGCCGCGCGTCACGGGCGGAGGCGGGGTGGACGTGGCCGTCAATTTCACCGGCGGCGACACCTGGCGCGACACGCAGCGCACCGTGAGGCACGGCGGGCGCATTCTGACCTGCGGGGCGACCGCCGGGTTCGAGGTGGTCACGGACGCGCGCTATCTTTGGACCTTCGAGCACCGCTACATCGGCTCGAACGGCTGGTCGGTGGCGGACCTCGAATCGCTCCTCGGCCTGATTCGCGACGGGCGCCTCAAGCCGGTGATCGACCGCGTGCTGCCGCTCGCTGAGGCGGCGGAAGGCGAGCGGCTGCTCGAGGAGCGCGAGGTGATCGGCAAGGTGCTGCTGAAGCCATGACGGAGCGGCAATCGCGGCGATCTGATCCGCCCCGACGTTTCTCGGGAGCGCCTGGCGGTTATCGACCTGTCCGCGTCGGGCCGGCGCTGGAGCTGCGCGAAGCTGGATGCAGCGGCCGAAGGATTCGCGGCCTCGCTGGTGCGGGCGCCGCTGGCCACCGACGCGCGCGTCGCGATTCTCGCCGAGAACTGCGCCGAGTACCTCATCGCGTACATGGGCACGATGCGCGCCGGCTGCGTGAGCGTGCCGGTGAATCACCGCCTGCCGCCGGACACGGTGCGCTACATCCTGGCCGACTGCAGGGCAGAGCTGTGCGTCGTGGATGCGGCCCGCGAGGCGCTCATTCCGCCGGCGCTGGCGCGCATCGTGATGCGCTCCTCGGGCGCGGCGGCGCTCGAGGCGCGCGGGCCTGCAGCCGTGCCGCTCGAGCGGCGCACGCCGCCACCGACCGGCGAGATCCTCTACACCTCGGGGTCGACCGGCCGGCCGAAGGGCGTGGTGCTGTCACACGCCGGGCAGCTGTGGGCGCTCGGCGTGCATGTCGGCGCGACCCCCATGGCGGGCGAGCGCTCGCTCATCGTCGCGCCGCTCTATCACATGAACGCGCTCTTCAATGTCTCCGTGTGCCTGCTCAACGCCATCGAAGTCGTGCTCATGCCGCGCTTTGATGCGGTCGCGTACCTGAAGGCTGCGGCCGAGTATCGCTGCACGCTCCTGAGCGGCATCCCGACCATGTTTGCGCTCATGGCCCGCCAGCGCGAGCTGCTCGCAACGCTCGACTTGAGCTCGGTGAAGGCCGTGACCATCGGCTCGGCGCCGCTCACCGAGGCGCTGGTAGCGCGCGTGCAGGAGATGTTTCCGCAGGCGGCGATCAGCAACGGCTACGGCACGACCGAAGCCGGCCCCTCGATCTTCGAGGACCATCCCCAGGGGTTGCCGCGGCCGCTCCTGTCGCTCGGCTATCCGCTGCCGGATGTCGAAGTGCGACTGGTTGGCGGGACGGGCGACGAGGGGGTGCTCGAGGTGCGCTCCCCGGCGATGTTCACCGAGTACCTGAACCTGCCTCAAGTGACCGGTGCCAAGCTGCGCGACGGCTGGTACGACACCGGGGACGTGATGCGTCGCGACGGCAGCGGCTTCTACTACTTCACGGGCCGGGCCGACGACATGTTCGTATGCGGCGGCGAGAACGTCTATCCCCTCGAGATCGAGAAGATGCTCGAGCGTCACCCCGCGGTACTCCAGGCCGCCGTCGTGTCGGTGCCCGATGAGATCAAGGGCGAGATCCCGATTGCGTTCGTGGTGCTGAGGGACCGCAATCTGCCGCTCGAAGAGCTGAAGCGTTTTGCGCTCGAAGCGGGCCCGGCCTACAGTCATCCGCGCGCGTTCGTCGTCGTGGACGAGTTGCCCGTGGCTACGACGCACAAGGTGGACAAGCGCCCGCTGAAGGCGCAGGCGCTCGAGGCCGCCAAGGCACTCAAGCGCTGACGCGGCTAGCCTTCCTTGGTGCCGTAGGTACCGCGGCCGACGGCGATCAAGCGACCCTGATCATCCAGCACGTCGATATCGACGACGCCTACGGTCCTGCCCGCCTTCCGGACGCGGGCCTGCGCGCGCAGCCGGGTGTCGGAGGCGGGACGCAGATAGTCGATACGGATATTGATGGTGGGCACGCCGTAGCCGAGCATTGCCCACAGCGCGTAGTCGCCGGCGATGTCGATGAGGCTCGCGATCGCACCTCCGTGGTACTGGCGCGAGCCGGGCGAGCGCTCCACGGACGCCGTGTAGCCCATCACGATTTCCACCTCGCCGGTCGTGCGCTCGAGACGGGTGCAGGACAGATCGAAGAGTTGCTGGAAGGGCGACTCCTTGAGGAGCTCCGTCAAGGTCGATTCTTCGCTCACCCGCGTCTCCCGTAGCGCGTCTTCCGTAGCACGGCTGCACTCGACTGAATCTAGCGCCTTCATAACCGGATCGCTACGGCTCATAGCGCATCGCTACTGGATTATGGCGGCGTGCGGACCAAGCTGCCCTGGAACCGCAGCGTTGGCGACTCCGCGTCTGCAAGCATGCTTTTCGCGTCGACTCGCATGCTGGGGCCCAGGGTCGAAGTCCCTAAGATGTCAGTGGGTCTGGGCAGGCGCCGTGCGGATTCCGCCGGGACGCACGCGTCAGGGGGGTGTGTATGGGTACGCAGCGATCTGTTCCGTTGAGCTCGATCGCGCTCGCGCTCCTGGTCGCGTCACTCGCCGCACAGCCGGCCGCGGCACAATCGACGGCGACGGGCACCGGCAGATCGGGGAGCGATGCGCTCGAGGAAGTCCTGGTCACCGCGACCAAGCGCACCGAATCCGTTCAGGACGTGCCGCTGAGCATTACCGCGCTCTCGGCCATCCAACTGGAGTCCAAGGGCGTCGAGCAATTCTTTGACTACGGAACCGCCATACCGAATCTGTCGTTCGGCATTGGCGCATCCGACGGCAATCTCTCCGGCCGGGGAATTGCGCTACGGGGTATCGAGGGCTCGAACACCACCGGCTTCTACATCGACGATACCCCGGTGCTCGAGACGCTCGACCCGCACATCGTCGACATTGCGCGCATCGAGGTGCTGCGGGGTCCCCAGGGCACTCTCTATGGCGCGGAGTCGATGGGCGGCACGGTGCGCCTCATCACCGGGCAGCCGAGCTTCAAGGGGCTCGATGGCGAGGTGCACGTCCTTGGCTCGGACACCGACCATGGCTCCTTCAATCAGCTCGTGGAAGGGGTCGTCAACGTTCCGCTCGTGGCGGACACGCTCGCGCTCCGCGCCAGCGCGTTCTATGAGTTCGACGACGGCTACTTCGACAAGGGCCTGGGTCCGGAAGGCGCGCCACCCACCGCCACCCTCACGCACCTCGGCAGCATGAAGTACTACGGGGGGCAGATCGCACTGCGCTTCGAGCCGGTGAGCGGACTCGCCGTTACCCCGCGGATCATGTACCAGAGGACCAACCAGGACGGTTCCCCTTATTCCTACGATACGGCAACCAACCTCATGCAGCGCGAGGTGTTCAATCTCAGCCCGGGGGGCACGGACAAGTGGTACCTGGCGAGCCTCACCCTCAACTACACCGCACCGTTCGGGAGCTTCGTGTCCTCGACCGGCTACTTCGATCGCAAGACCCTGGAGCTCGAGGATGATACCGACGTGACACAGTTCTTCCTCAGCACGCCGACCACCACGCCGCCGCCGATAGCGAGCCCGATCACGCGCGAACAGGACCTGCGTCGCTTCGCGCAGGAAGTCCGCTTTTCCTCCACCTTCCAGGGGCCGGTGCAGTTGCTGGTCGGTGGCTTCTACTCGGACAGCACGCGGCCGCGCGACTACGAGTGGACCGCGCCGGGGGCGTCCCCGGCTTTCGCGTCGAGCGACCTGCTGCTCAGTTTCATCGATTCGCGCAACGCCAAGGAGTACGCGCTGTTTGGCGATGCCTCCTACCAGCTGCTGCCGACCCTGAAGGCCACCGTGGGCATGCGCTGGTTCCGCGACACGGCGACCTTCCACCAGGTGACGGACGGCTTTTTCTTCGGCGGCGCGCAGAGAATCCATGACGCACCCACGAGCAGTGAAAGCGGCTTCACGCCGAAGTACCTGCTTGAATACAAGGTCCTCCCGGATGTTCTGCTCTACGCCGGGGCGGCCAAGGGCTTCCGCGAGGGCGGCAACAACATCGCACTGCCTCCAGGCCCGCCGCCGGCCGGGTGCGACCAGGATCTCGCCAATCTTGGTGTCACGGCAGCCGGCATCGCCGCCTTCAAGTCCGACAACCTCTGGAACTACGAGGCCGGGTTCAAGTCGAGCTTCGCGGACCGGCGCTTCACGCTCAACGGCGCGGCATTCTCAATCGATTGGGACAAGATCCAGCAGGCCGTTCACCTGCCGCTGTGCGGGTACGGTTACACGGGCAACGCGGGTCGTGCGCGCAGCACGGGCTTCGAGCTCGAATTCAACGGGCGACCCTTGCCCGAGCTGACGCTCGGCCTCGGCGTCGGCTACACGGATGCACACATCACCGAGCAGGGGCCGGGCACTCCGCAGCGGGCCGGCAGCCCCGTCTATCAGGTTCCCGACCTCACGATCGCGAGCAATCTCCAGTATGAGCGGACTCTCACCGCGGGCTGGGCCGGCTTCGCACGCGTCGACTACGCCCACATCGGGTCGAGCTACTCGGCGAACAACGACGTGCAGAGCCCGCGCTACCGCCCCGGATACAGCCTCGCAGATCTGCGGATCGGGGGCCGGAACGAGCGCTACGAGGTGGCGATCTTCGTCAAGAATCTCACCAATGAGCGCGGCAACCTGGGTGACGCCATCCTCATCGGTTCGGAAGAGCCCGGTCATCCACGGTTTGTGATCAGTACTCCGCGGACCGCTGGCATCGAGGCCCGGATGCGCTTCAAGTAGCCGACGGCGGGAGCTGTCGCGGAGCCGTCTCATGCGAAAACGGAAGCCGAGAGCTGACACCGGCACGCGGCGCCCTTCGCTGCGT
>VBMV01000070.1 GCA_005878835.1 Gammaproteobacteria bacterium
GCCGACCCGGATCTGGCCATCGAGGAGTGGTTGGAGTTCGCCCGGCAGCTCGGTTCGCCGAATATCGAGCTCTCGGCGGCCCTGCATCCCGCGGAGAGCGATGTGCCGGCCGCGGCACTTCTCGATCCGGTGGCCAACACCCTCGATCTGCGCCAGCCCTTCAGTGCGGCGCGCGCATCGCGCGTCCGCCGCGCCATGCAGTCCACGGGCGTAGGCCTCTCGGACCTCGCCTACTTCGACAATATGCTCGCCGCAGACGAATCAGTGCGCACCAAGAAGCACGAGCTGATGCGGCGCGTCTTCGACGCCGCGGTGTTGCTCGGGACGGATGCCGTTACGGGCTTCGTAGGCCGAAATCCGCTCCTGGGAATGGACGCCAATCTGGTGATGTTCGAAGAGGTGTTCGTGCCGCTGCTCGAGCAGGCCAAAGCCCGCGGGCTGACGTTTCGGGTCGAGCAGTGTCCCATGCCGGGCTGGAACATCACCGATGCCTGGCATAACAACATCGCCTACGCCCCGGGTCCATGGATTGCATTGCACCGCATCTGTCAACGGCACGGGGTCGGCGATCAATTCCGCATCCACTATGACCCCTCGCATGCGATCCTGATGGGACAGGACTCGCGCTCCGTGTTCCAGTATCTGAAGGACACCGGTTACGACTTTCTGATCGGCGGCTTCCATGTCAAGGGTCAGGTCATCGATTCGCGCGGCATCTCGGCGTGGGGCTATGGCGGGCAGACGATGCAGCGCGGGGACTGGCACGGGGACATCCCGAGCTCCGATCCGGGCGAGCAGCAGAACGCCTGGAAAAAGCAGACCGTGTTTTGTGAGCACGAGCTGCCGGGCACTGCGCGCCACGATCCGCTCGCGTATCTGCAGAATCGATCGGTGGATTGGCTGGACCATCAGCTCGCCGCGCGTGAGCTGCTGCGCATCGACCCGCAAAAGACCTTCCTGGTCGTGGAACATGAATATCCCAAGGCTCGCGTACAGGACAAGGCGCGGCTGGCGCCGATTCTGGCCGGCTCACTCGCTTTCACGCGAGCCATCGACGAGGCCGCCGCAGCGATGTACGCCCTGCAGCATGAAGTGCTCGCCGGCCAGGGAATCCCCGTGCAGGGCATCGGCCGCCAGGCATATCGCTCCTGACCGATCGAGCGGTGCAGCGGCTGAAGCATCATGCCCTTCGTGAAGGCGAAATCCCAGAAGCACGACTACGATGTCATCGTGGTCGGCTCCGGAGCCGCCGGCGGACAGTCCGCCTATACGCTATGCATGGACGGCGCGAAGGTACTCATGCTCGAGGCGGGACGCCGGTACAACCCCGCAACCGAGACGCCCATGTTCCAGACGCCGGACCAGGCGCCGCTCGCGGGCGTCGGCACGCCGCAAAAGCCCTTTGGCTTCTACGACGCTACCGTGGACGGCGGCTGGGAGGTACCCGGAGAGCCTTATGTGCGCACGAGCGATGAGCCTGCGGGTCGTTTCGATTGGTGGCGCGCGCGCATGCTGGGGGGTCGCACGAATCACTGGGGGCGAATCTCCCTGCGCAATGGTCCCTACGACTTCAAGCCCTACAGTCGCGACGGGCTGGGGTTCGACTGGCCCATAGCTTACGAGGACGTCGCGCCGTATTACGACAAGGTCGAGTTGCTGATCGGCGTGTACGGCAGCAACGAGGGCCTGGAGAACACGCCGGACTCACCACCGGGATGCCTGCTGCCGCCGCCCAGGCCGCTGGTCAGCGACCTGCTGATGGCACAGCGGGCGAAGCGCCTCGGCATCGCGGCGATACCGGGCCACAAGGCGGTTCTGACCCGGCCGCTCGATTTCAGAAACTCGCCCGCCCGCTTGCATCCGGGCAGTGTCACCGCGCAGAAGATCCTCGCCGAGGACATGCGTGCCCGCGCGGTTTGTCTGTGGGCGACACCGTGCGGGCGCGGCTGCTCGATCCGCGCAAACTATCAGTCGACCACGGTGCATCTGCCGCCCGCGCTCGCGAGCGGCAATCTCGACATCACGACCGACGCGATGGTGTACGAGGTGACGCTCGGGCGCGACGGCCGCGCCGATGGCGTGAGCTTCATCGACCGGACAACCGGCAAGCCGCAGCACGCCAGCGCACGGGCGGTGATCCTGGCGGCAAGTGCCTGCGAATCGGTCCGCATTCTGCTCAATTCCAAAAGCGCGCAGTTCCCGAATGGACTCGCCAACTCGAGCGGCCGGGTCGGGCGATACTTGATGGATACGGTGGGCAGCAGTGCGAGCGGGCAGATTCCGCTCCTCGAGAGCCTGCCGCCGCTCAATGAGGACGCTGCCGATGGCGATCAGCTGTATGTTCCCTGGTGGCTCTACCGGGAGCAGCGCGCCGGCAAGCTTCCGTTCGCCCGCGGCTATCATATCGAGTTCGGCGGCGGCAAGCGGATGCCGGGGCACGGAACCGGGGCGGGCATGGAATGGCTGACCGGCGGCAGCTATGGGCTGAAGCTCAAACAGGACGTGCGCCGCTATTACGGCTCCTTCGTCCACTTCGACGGCCGCGGCGAAATGATCCCCAACGAGCACTCCTATTGCGAGATCGATCCGAGCGTCAAGGACAAGTGGGGCATCCCGGTGCTTCGGTTTCATTGGCAATGGTCGGAGCACGAGCTGCAACAGGCCGCACACATGCAAAGGACCTTCGCCGAAATCGTCGACGCCATGGGCGGGCGCATTCACGGCCCGGTGCAGAGCGACGGCGCCAAGGCCATCGCTCCCGGCGGCTCGATCATCCACGAAGTCGGTGGCGCGATCATGGGATCAGACCCTAAGACTTCGGTGACCAATAGGTGGTGCCAGACCTGGGACGTGCCCAACCTCTTTGTCACCGACGGCGCCGTGTTCGCATCCAACGCGGACAAGAATCCGACCCTCACGATCATGGCCCTGGCGTGGCGCGCGGCGGACCACATCCTCGAGCGCATGCGGCGCAAGGAGTTGTGATGGATCGGCGCACGAGCATCAAGTGGGTGTTGGCCGCGAGCGCGGCCTGGCCCCTGTCCGGAAAGTACGCAGCGCGAGCCGACCCGGCGGTGACGGGGCGTGGCTACGGGAGCGACCCAAATCTTCTGGCGGTTTACCATCCCGGCGAGCTGTGGCCGCTGACCTTCACGGCCCCACAGCGGCGGCTCGCGGGGATCCTCGCGGACATCATCATTCCGGCCGACGAGCATTCCCCCAGCGCCTCATCCGTCGGAGTGGTCGAGTTCATCGATGAGTGGGTGAGTGCACCGTATCCTGCCAGCCAGCGAGACCGGCCGATCGTGCTAGGCGGTTTCAGGTGGTTGAACGAGGAGGCCGCGCGTCGCTTTGGCAAGGATTTCCCGGATCTCGCCGCCGTCGAGCAGAACGGCATTTGCGATGACATCTGTGACGAAACACGCGCGGTGGCGGTACGGCGCGATGCCGCGCGCTTCTTCGCGCTCTATCGCGATCTGACCGCCGGCGGGTTCTACTCAACTCCCGTCGGCCGTAAGGACTTGGGCTACATCGGCAACGTGCCGCTCGCGCGTTTCGACGGGCCCCCGCCCGAGCTGCTCAAGAAGTTGAACCTGCCGTAACCGGTGATCACACACAGAGTGAGCCATGAACAATATCCATCTGTACGCCGCCATGCTGCTCCTTTCCTGCGCGGCGGCGCTGCTGGCCGCAGCGCAACCGGCCAACCCGCCCTCGGCCCCCTGGCGTTCGCTCCTGCAGGACGACGGCGCGCCCGACTGGCGCGGTTGGAAAGAGCCCGGATTGCCGGCGGGCTGGCACCTCGCCGGCGGGGTGCTCTCCAAGGACGGGCCGGTCGACGATCTGGTCACGAAGGAGAGCTTCGGGGATTTCGAGCTCGAGCTCGAGTGGAAGATCGGCAAGGCTGGCAACAGCGGTATCTTTTACCGCGGCACGCGCGAGTACGATCACATCTACTGGAGCGGCCCGGAATATCAGCTCCTCGATGACGAGAATGCGGCGGACGGGCGCAGCCGCCTCACGGCCGCCGCGGCCGCCTACGCGCTCTACGGCCCACCGGCCGGTGTCGTGCTGCCGTTCGATCAGTGGAACAGGACGCGAATCGTTGTGAGGGGCACTCATGTGGAGCATTGGCTCAATGGGCGCAAAGTGGTCGAATACGAGCTCAGGAGTGCCGACTGGAAGAGCCGGGTTGCGGCGAGCAAATTTGCGGAGTACCCGAATTACGGTCGGGCGACGGCGGGCCTGGTCGGGCTGCAGGGCGATCACCCCGGAGCCCTGGCGATCCGCAACATCCGTATACGCGAGTTCCGGTAACGATACCCACGGTGGTGCCCGTGCTGCAGTCCCACGATCTTTTCCCGACGCGGATCTGGCAGACTCATCTGGACCCGCTCGAGCCGCACCTGGAACGATGGGTGAAGGATGTGCTCGCGATGCGAGCGGCCGCTCCCAAGCCGGCAGGACGAACCGTTCGTCAAGGCTGGAACAGTGAGGACATGAGCGTGCTGGAGCAGCCCACTTTCGCCCCCCTGCGCCAGGCCATTCGTACGGCTTGCACCAGTGCGCTGGGCGAGATGGGTCAGGGCGAGCGCGAGTTCTACCTGCAGTCGTGGATCAATCTGCACGACCGGGGTGGATTCAACTTTTTGCACATGCACGAGGGATCACTGCTCTCGGGCAGCTTCTATCTTCAGGTGCCACCCGGCTCCGGCCAGTTCGTATTCCGTGACCCGCGCCCGGGAGTGCTTCACGGCTTCGTAAAGGGAGGCGTGCCGAACGGCCACGCCGACATCCACCTCACTCCCAGCGTCGGACTTCTGGTGCTCTTTCCCTGCTGGATGGAGCACTACGTCGAGCCCCACGACAGCGACGAGCCACGCATCACCATCGCTTTCAACGCCAACGCACTCGACAGCGATCCGACGGCGAAGCGCTGAGCATCTTCAATCAGTGCGCGTCGGCTCGCTGAGGCTATCGAGGCCCACAAGAGCGCTGGAAAAATTGGGTGTTTTCCCGACTATTGCAAGGTTCCTGCGGACAGACGAGCCGGGTTAAGGTCGGATGAATCGGCGGAAAGAACCCCCCATTGACGCTGGCGGTTCGGAGTCTATGATCGATGTCCATGCAGGCCGCATCGCTCGAGGTACTGGAAAAGGCCAACCTGCCGGCCCCGCAGGCGCGCGCCATCGTGCAGGCGATCGAGATCGAGATCGCGGGCGCCCGCGATACGCTCGCGACGAAGCAGGACACGCTGCTGTTGCGTCAGGACATGGCGGAACTGGGGCATGACCTGCGGAAGGAGATGTCGGACATGCGGCAGGAGATGTCCAAACTGGGACATGACGTGCGGCAGGAGATGTCGGACATGCGCCATGGACTGGAGCTGAAGATCGAGGGCGTGCGTAGCGAGATCCATGCGAGTGCCAGCAGCATCTCGCGCCAGATGTACGCAGCGCTTCTCGGGCAGATGGCGGTGCTGCTGGGGATTGCCTATTTTTTCGTGGCGCACGTCGGGCGTTGAGCTCGCCCGCACACGCCAGGGCATTGGCTAGCGGTCGGGTACCGCATCGAACGCCACGGTCAGGCGGGCCTGGTCGCTGTGAAAAGGCACCGTCCCGTGCCAGAAATACGACGGAAACAGCACCAGCATCCCAACCGCGGGACGCACCGAGTACTCGGCGCTGAGCGCGGGCGTGGTCACGAGGCTCGGCTGCCCGAAGGTGAGCACGCCCTCCTCGCTCCGGGGATCGCTCATGCTGTCGGGTAGCTCGATGTAGCAGGCCGAGGAAATCCACCCGCGCGGATGGACGTGATTGGTGTGAAACCCCGAGCTGCGCAGTCGCACCGACCAGCTGCCGTTGAAGCGCCAGCGGCCGTTATTTCGACGGCGCAAGGGATCGGAGCCGTGGCCGACGTGCTCGAGATAGCGGCGGATGGGGGCGGCAAAGGCGCTGAACAACGCGCGGATCGCGGGGTCGGCGCTGCGCGTCAGATCGGCAGTGGTCTCGGTGCCATGGCGCAGCGACTGAAACAGCAGCGCATGGCCACTGGGGTCGTGCAGGCGGTTGAGACTCGCCCGGACTTCGGCCAGAAAGCTCGCCAGATCGCGCCACGGTGGCGGCGGCTCGAGCTCGAACGGCAACACCAGATTGCGGTAGTCGCACAGCTGTGCGTAGCGCTCATCGCCGAGCAGGCGCCACCCGGTTGTCTGCAGCGCGATGAGATATTGGTCATCTGGAGCGTCCGCCAGCAGCCTCTCGCAGTGGGCAAGAGCGGTGCGGACGTCGCCGACGCCGAGCTGGGCCGCCGCCAGCAGGTTTCGGGCCGGCGCATTATCCGACAGAAGCGGCAACGCCCGCTCGGCGAGTTCGACCGCGGTCGCCGGATCGAACTCGAGCGCCGCGAGGCCTGCGCGGATGAGCAGCATCGGCGGAGCCTGCGCGCGCGCAGCCGCGGGAGCGAGACACGCATAGGCCCCGCGCGCATCCCCAGCGCCCTGCAGGATGGCCGCCTTGGCTGCCCGGAGCGTGTCGTCGCCGGGGAAGCGCTGCAGGGCCTGTTCGAGCGCCGCGGTCGCCTGCTCGAGGTCGCCGGCACGCATCCAAACCAGTTGTGCGAGGCTCGTTTGCGCCTCGATGAGCCGCGGCTCGAGCTCCAGGGACTTGCGCAGCGCGGCCTCGGCACGGTCGAGGGCGCCTTGCGCGATGAGGCTGCGGGCATAGGTGTTATGAAGCGCCGCGCTCTGGTGCCCGCGCGCGAGCGTCCGCTGTGCGACCTGCGCGGCTTCGGCCGGCTGCCCGGCAGTATTCAGGGCAATGGCCAGCGCGTGGGCCGCGGCGAGGTTGTCCGGCGCCGCGGACATGATCCTCCGGTAAGCAGCGACCGCTTCCTCCTGGCGACCGAGCGTGGCGAGTGCGGCGATGTGCTGCGCCGCGAGCTCCGCGTCGGCCTTGCCACTCAGGCAGAGCGGTGCGGCCGCGGCGAGCGCCTCGCCCGGTCGGCCCGTGTCGTTGTAATAGCGGGCGAGCAGCAGGGCCGCACGGGGATAGGGGGGCGCGCCCGCCGCCGCACGCTGCAGCAGCGGCTCGGCCTCGCTCCCCCGACCGTTGCCGAGCAACAGCTCGCCGAGCGTAGTGAGCGTTGGCATCCAGTTCGGATCCAGCGCGAGTGCCCGGCGCAGCAGCTCTTCCGCCGCTGCGGGATCGCCCAGCGCCTGCTTGGCGCCCGCGAGCAGGCGCAGCGCTTCCACGAAGGCGGGGTTGGCCGCGACGATCGGTTCGAGCTCGTCGTGTGCGGCGCGGTAAGCGCCGGTTCGCAGCAGCTCGCTGATGCGCCGCATGGACTCGATGAGCGCAGGGGTCGTCACGGGCATGGTCTATCGCGTCCGGCAGGCCGACCTCAGCTCGCCGGATTGTCCCTCAATCGTCCGGAATGCAGTAGCCGCCTCCCCGCGCGGCCGCGCGCCCCTTCGCGCCATGGGGCGCGAGGGGGCGTTTCTTCTTGGAAATTAGAACTTGTACTGGGCCGTGAAGTTGAGCTCGCGACCCTCAATCGGCCGAGCAAGGAGTACATTGCCGAGGCCAGTCGCCGCACCGAGCTTGCGTGCATTGCCTTCCGTGAGGCCGATCTCGTTGGTCAGGTTCGTGCCCTGGACGCGCAGCTCCCAGTTCTTCTGGAAGGTCGCGACGAGTCCGGCCCCGACCATGTAGTAGCTGCCGAGGGGTTGTCCGCCCACGATGTCCTCGTAGCGCTGGCCGGCGTGCTCATACGTCACCCATCCGGTCACGTCTCCCCAGGGGAACGGTTGGGTGTAGCTGGGCGTGAGCCGGACCTGGAACTTCGGCTGGCGCTGCAGCGGTGCACCATTGGGCGAGGCGCACGCAACCAGGTTGCCGAGGATATCTGTGTACCGTAGACAACCGTGGTAATCCGAGTAGGTGCCGTCCATGTAGTCGCCGACTACTGTCAGTTTCAGATGCTCGATCGGCGTCAGGGTGCCGATGAAATCGATGCCCTTGGAATCGGCGCCGTAGGTGGATGTGGCACCGGGGATCTGTATTCCGTTCTTATCGGTTTGCGTGTACTGCAGACCCGTGAATTGCTTTTTGTAGGCGCTGACATCGAGGTACGCCATCGCGCTCTGGAACTTGAATCCGACTTCGTAATTGGTGATCGTCTGGGTCGGCGCAAAATTGCCGTTGGCACCCCGTACGTTATTGTCGAAGTCATCGAAGTGCACACCGGTATTGGCGCGGACATACGCGCTCATATTGCTCGCGAACTCGTAGTTTGCGCCGCCGGTGAACGACGGTTTGGTCGTTTGATAGTGCTCGAAGTCCCACGTGCCGTTACAGAGCGGCACCGCATTGTCCCAGAGGTCGAATGCGGTCCCCATTTGCGTACTGGTCCGATTGCACGTGCGCTGATGCACGTCGATCTTCTCGACCCGCGCCGAGGCATCGAAGATCCACTGGTTGACCTTCCATGAATCCGACAGGAAGCCGGCAATGTTCGTGGCGTTCCCGTGCGCGAGGATGTTGTAGTTGCCGTTCGAGTCGACGATGCCCTGCGGACTGGTCAGGTTGAAGGTGTTTCCGCCCTGTACGTAATTCAAAGTAATCCCCGTGGCATTGGGCGTGTTGGTCATCAGCATCTGGTTGCCGAGAGACCAGTTGTCGTCATCGCTGTACCGGGCGAGGTAGACGCCACCGGTCACGGTGTTGCCCTCAAAGATCGTCTTGCTCACGCGAAATTCGTCTACGAAGCTTTGGAGCTCCTTCTGGATGTACCACCAGCCCTGCCGGATCACGCTCTGGCCCCCCGCCACCGCGGCACCACCGCCGGCATAGGCTGACTGGACGTTGGTCGCGAGCGGCAGACCCTGTCCATCGACCCCGAGGTTGTTGTGATCTATCGCCCCGTTCGGGTAGAAGTTCCCGTTGACGGTGACCGGTCCGCAATAGCCCGCCGGCTGCGGCACCTGGCAACCGTAGAGGTAGTAGCTCAAGGGCCGCGGATTCGGGCCCGAGAACAGGGCATTGGTGTTGAGGTGCCCGCCGTCGAACAGGAAGTTGTTGAGCACCGACCAGTCGCCGAATTTCTGGTCCCACTTGATGCCGAAGTAGTACAGCTCTCCCCCGCGCCCGTTGGCGAGATCGGCACCCTCGAAACCGCCGCCCGGATTCGGGATCGTCACATGCTGGATGGCGTGGCTTCCATAGGAGCCAGTGAGCGGGTCGAAGCCCGGATAGGCGCCGAAACTGTCGCTGCCAGACTGAATCACTGGGATCGGTACGATGAACTGATTCTTGTCGTCCAGCCCGCGGGCCCAGAACATGAGCGACCCTCCATCGAGATCGTGGGTTAGGGTCGCCGTGATCTGGCCGCCCTCGTCGGCCTTGAACTGCGGCGAGCGGACACCGTCCGATGACCGGTAGAAGCCGCCGACACTCGCGAGCCACCCGGGTATGACAGGGAAGCCGTAGAAGCCGTCGACCCTGATCAAGTGCTCATTGCCGTAGGTGACCCCCGCCTCGCCGCTCGGCTCGGCCGTGCCGCGCCTCAGGAGGAAGTTGGCCGTGGCGCCCATCTGTCCCGGACCGAACACAGCGCCCGGCCCGCCTTGCACTACTTCGACGCGCTGGATCGTGTTATCGAGACGGAACAACGAGCTCGAGTCCATGAACGAAAGCGAAGGCATACCATAGAGCGGCATCCCTTCGATCATGTTGGTGAAGTACGGCGCGTCGCCGCCACCTGGAATGCCGGCGATCTCGATGTTGGCGCCGGTCTGGCCGCCGGATGATTCCGGCCAGATTCCGGGCGACACCTTCAGAATGTCGGCGGTGCTCTTAGGGTTCGCTTCCTTGATCTGCTCGGCGTCGACCGCGACGATGTTGTAGCTGGCGTCGAGCTTCTTCACGCCCGTCGCGCTGGCCGTCACCACGACCTCCTGCAGCGCCTCGGCAGCTTGTCCGCCCGCGGGAGCCGGTTCCTGCCCGTAGGCCGCGCCCCCGGTGCCCCAGAGAATCCCGGCCACCGCGGCCGCGACGCTGTTTGCGGCACCGACTCGGAGCCCCGGCCGTCGCAGGATCGATGCCTGCGCAGGCAGCGCAGCGACTGCTGACATGGGCGCTCGTCGAGCCAGCCGCGCACTCCTGCGCAGCGCCTTGTTGCTTTTCACTCTCATGGAGATCCCCCCTCCCCGAAATGCTGATGGATAAAGCGAATCGGATCTGCAAGTCGCCGTAATTAAAGGAGTGCCGGCTGCTTGTGCTCTACGCCTTCCCCTCAATCGTCGCCGGACGTAGGCGCGTCGCGCGCCTTGGCATCTCGCGCGAAACTCTAATTCGAATGATTGGCATTAACAAGCTTTGTTGCGAATTTGCAACGAGGCGTGGCACAGCCCGGAGCCTGCATCGGCTGAGCCTTGGCACCTAGATCCGCCCCACCGACGCCGCGCTGCCACATGCCGGGCGTCGGTGTGGTGAGCTCACGACCAACGCCACCTGCTGCTTAGCGTCTGCTGCTGAGCGCAAGCCGTCTGCTGCCGAGTGCATGCGGCGTGCGTCAATGCACCTGGCGCCTCAAGCGCACCACGCCAGCGGCATCGCGCGCGATGCGGATATTCAGGCGCTGGCCGCGGAAGCTCAGGTTGCGCAAGGTGAGCGACTTCCAGCCCGGCGGCAGGACGGGCGCATACGCCTCGATGAGTCCCGTCTCGCGAATGCGCAGTCCGCTGAAGCCGTAGATCAGGCTCTGCAGATATCCGCCGGAGCCCGTCAGGAAGTACCCGACATTGTTGCCGGCCGTCTCGGTGCGCACGTTGAAGGGCGGCTTGAGCGTGCCGCCGGTGAAATTGGTGGCGAACCAGGCTGCGGCATCGGCCGCAGCACCGATCGTGTCGGCGGCGATCGACCGCGGTGCAATGCCCATGCTGGCCGCAGCAACCCGTGCGACGGAGCTCGGGCGAATGCCGTACTCGTAATCATGGCGTCGCAACTGCGCGTCCATGGCGAGATCCAGCGAGGGCAGGAACAACAGCGCCATCGGGCCGCCTCCGAAGTCCTCGTCGCTGCGGTCGACCATCACGGCGGGGTCGAAGGCCAGGTGATGCTCCCCGCCCGGGGCGAGCGGGATGTACAGCAGCCGCGCGATGCGGCTCCAGAGCGGATCGGGGCGTTCGCCGAGCACGCCTGCTGCAGCGGTGGCGATGCTCAGCGCCTTGGCGGCCGATACATTCGTGAAGGTATCGTTCGGAATGTCCGTGTTCGACTCGGCCACGGAATTGACGTGCGCGATCCCGTAGCGCTGCGCGCCCGGATCGTAGGTGGCGCGGCTCGCCCAGAAGCGGGCGACCTCGCGGATCACCGGCCAGCCGTGCGCTCGCAACCAATCGCGGTCGTGCGTGGCCAGATAGTATTGCCACTGCGCGATCGCGACATCCGCGTTCACGTGAATTTCGGTTTCTCCCAGGACGTAGGCAGAGTGCGGCGTCTGTTCGCTGCCGTTCTCCGGGTCTGATTCCCACGGGTACATGGCTCCGTCGAAGCCGCGCTGCCGCGCCCGCTGCCGTGCCGCATCCAGGGTGCGCTCGCGGAACGCGACCATGGGTTTTGCGCGTTCGGGGTGCAGCAGCAGCAACGCCGGAAATATCCAGGTGTCGGCATCCCAGAACGCATGACCGGCGTAACAGGTGGTCAGCCCGCAGGGACCGACCGGCCACGCCGTATCGGCCGTCGCACTCGCCAGCAGGTAATACAGCTCCGAGTGGGCAACCTGCTGAGCCTTCGCATCCCCCTCGATGAGAATGTCCGGCTGCCACAGCGCGTCCCAGGCCGCACGATGCTCCTCCAGCAGGCGGGCGAATCCGCGGTCGCGCGCCTCGCGGGCCAGAGCCAGATCATCGGTTGCGTTGCCGCCCCACCCGGCGCGCGACACGGCGATGAACTTGGTGAAGTCATACGTCCGGCCCCGCTCGACCCTGATGCTGACATCGAGCGCGAGCCGGTAGCGGTCACGGTGCACGGTCACCGTTTCCGGCGGCACCCCCTCCGGCAGCGCTACCGCGGCGGCCATCGCCATGGGCAGGCCCTGCTCGGCCTGGCCGTCGAGCCACAGCGACAGCGAGCCCCCATCGCCCTCGCTCGCGCGCACCTCGGTGTAGCCGGGGTACCAGAGCGCCTCGCGGTCGGGCGTGGCGGGGGCTCGCGGCTCGAGCGACAAGCCATTCGCCGCCAGGGCCTCCTCCATCTCGGGACCGCTCATCTGCGCGAGCGGAAACCGCGGAGCGTGCGGTGCCCACAGCATGAGCGCAAACGACAACTGCACCACCCCGTCATAATCCGGCGTGATCCTGAAACGACTCGCCGCCAGATGCGGGGACGCCTCACTGACCAGCGTTGTGACCTCGACCGCGGTTTCCCGGCCGCGATCGAGGTAGCGATAACTCGTCGTCAACGTGGCTTCGTGCAGATCGAGGGTCTGCCGGTAGTCCCTGAAATCGCGCTCGTTCAGCGGGGCTCTGTTCATCCACGCCTGACCCGCTCCGGTGGGACTCGAGCTGAAGTCGATCTCGGTCCACCCGGGAACGGCCGCCGGGCGCGAGATATCGCCCGCAGCGTAGTCCATGAACGCGACCAGGTAGGCCCGCGTGGCCTCGGTGCCCCGCGGTGCGCTCAGGGCCGAGATGTAACCATTGGCGAGATAAGCCGGAAAATAGGCGGGCAGATCCTCGAGCCCGGCGCTCAGGCGAAAGCTCGCATCCGTCTCGCCGCGGGCGCTCGCGGTGGCAACCAGGAAAAAAAGCGCGTACAGCACAGCACCGATGCGACTCATGGGTGGAACTACCTCTCTGGCAACTGCCGGGACGCGGAGTCTGCCCGCAACACGCCAACCTGCGCATCGGAGGATGCGTTCAGCGCGGTATGCGGCGGCTTCACGGCCAGATACACCGTGCTCCACAGCTGCGCTGCGTTGGACTCGTCTGCGTCCGCGGCGGCGGCCCCGAATGGCGCCACCCGATAGTGGCCGGCGTCGAACGACCACGACCACAATTCGGAATTGTTGATGGAGCGGGTTGCGTTGATGGCCGACCACAGGACCTGCTGCGCCTCGAGGAGATGAGTGCGCACGGTGAGCGGTAGATCGCGGCGCTGCAGTTGCCGCTCCAGCCCGGCGGCGAACAGGGCTTGCTGCCACGACCATACGACGGTGCCGTGATAGGCGTTGCGGGTGAAGCGCGCCTGCAACGCCGGCGCGCAGAATGCGGGATTGGCGACCAGCATCCCTGCGTCGGTCATCAGGCCGGCGGGGAACGGACGCACCAGCACGGTGACGGCCCGGTCGACCTGTTCCGGATCCAGGTCTGCGAACAACAGCGCAAAGCCCTCGTCCGAATGCATGACCGGGATCGGCTTTCCCGACGCATCGAGCGCGATCGCATGGAAGCGCAGATCGCCGGGGCCCAAGGCTGCGAGGGCGGGCTGCGCCGCAATGGCCTGTGAGGTGGCATAGGCCTCGATGGCGCCGTCGGCTTGCTTGCGAGGTATGGCCACTTCGAACAGTTGCGGCGCCTTCGCACGCCAGACGCTCGCCATCTGCGGGGCGCGAGCGAACAGCGCACGATCAGCCGGGTTCAGATACGGTGACAAGAGACCACTGTCATTGAGCTGCGCCGCGGCCTCGAGGGCCGCCGGGACCAGCACCGCATCGACGTCGTACGGATAGCGGCCCCGCCCGATGCCCTCCTCGCTGTCCCGCCAGTCGCCCACCGAGAACCCGGCCTTCAGCCCGATGAGATGTGCGGTGCCGGGGTCTGCGGCGAACGCCGACGCGCTCTGCAACACGAACCGCAGGTTGGCGACCAGGGCTGCGCCGCGGGTGCCGCGCACGCCCGCCTCGCCGGCGGGCGCGGCCAGGAACGCGGCGGCCCGCGCCCGTGCACGCGGATCGTGAACCAACCAGGCGCTGACCACCGGGGCGAGCAGATAGTCGCCGTCGATCATCTTGTAGTCGAATACCGGCGCGGCGGAGCGCGAGCCATCGCTTTGCAGGTGATCGAGCACCGCGCGCTCGCCGATGTCCTCCTCGTGCGCAACCTCTCCTTGCACTGACAGCCGTGCGAGCACCGAGGAGAGTCCCGCCTCGACCGCCGTCGCACTCAGAACGGGCATCAGCAGGCGCACAGCCATCAGGGTATCCCGCCCGAAGTAAGTGTCGAAGCGCCACGAGCCGGCGAGCAGCTTTTCGCGATACGCGAGAAACGTCAGCGTGTCACGAGCCGCGGCATCCGACCCGGCCGAGTCGTTCAACAGCTGGCGGCCCAGGAGCGGAGTCAGCGGCGTCTCGCCCGTGAGGCCCGTGATCCGCAAACCGATCTTGCCGTCGGGGCCCGCGCGGATGTGTCCATCACTCAGCTGCCCATGGGTGACTTCGAGCACCAGCCGATAGCCCGCGGCTCCGTCGAGCCGGTCGCGGGACCAGCTGAGCGTGCGCCCGTGCTCGGTGGGGGTGGCTGCAACGGCGGAGGGCATGGTGCCGAGCAACTGATAGTCGCGCAGCACGCGAATACTGGAGAGCACCGCCTGGCGGATTTGCAGGTCCTGGCCCTCGACGGTGGCCTGCGCCGAGATGCCGTACAGCGCGCGCCCGCGGGCGTCGGAGTCGTGGACGGCCACCGGCGGACCGCGCAGCCTGAAGCTCGCCCTGTCGGCGTGGTGCACGAACCAGAGACCCACGCCGCTGTTGCCGGCCGGAAAGGCGATCAGGATGCGCGGGTCGGTTCCGGAGCGCAGCAACAGATGCGCCGCAACGTTGCCTTCGCGCGCGAAGCGGTTGAGGTTGAGACCGTCCTGAACTTCGAAGTCGAGCCGTGGCGCCGTCGGCTGCGGCGCCGCAGCTGTCATTGGCCCCACGAAGACGGCAATGACAATGGCTATCTGTGCGTACGGAGGCGCCCGTCTGGTGAGCTGCATTTCACGCCGTGTGCATCACTTGAAACCGAACGCGGCCGGGATTGTAGCGCGTCTATCGCATCCTGCCTGCCTCGCGCTTAGACTTCCGGCAAAGGATGTGGGGATGAAGCGCACCTGTCTGGCGTTCCTCGCCGGCGTACTGCCGGCGCTGTCCGCGGCCCCGCACGCGGCCACGCTGGGCGTCTCCATGGCTTTGTTCGATGACAACTTCCTGACTGCGGTCCGTGCCAGCATGAAGGAGCGGGCGCAACAGCTGAGCGTCCCGATCCAGTTCGAAGACGCCCAGAACGACATCGGCAGACAGCTTAACCAGATCCAGAATTTCATTGCGCAGAGAGTGGACGCCATCATCGTCAACCCCGTCGACACCGATGCGACGCCCACAATGACTCGACTCGCGGTGCGCGCCGGCATACCGCTCGTGTACGTGAACCGCATGCCCGCCGACAAGCAGCTGCCGCCCAGGGTCTCCTTCGTCGGATCCGACGACGCTCAATCGGGCACTCTGCAGATGGCGGAAGTCTGCCGGCTCCTGCAGGGCAAGGGCGACATCGTCATCCTGGTCGGCGAGCTCACGAATCAGGCCGCCCGGCAGCGTACCCAGGACATCTATGACGTGATCGCCAGGCCGCCGTGCCGCGGCATACGGGTTCTGGAGAAGCAGAGCGCCAACTGGAAGCGCACCGAGGCCGCCGACCTCATGACCAACTGGTTGAGCGCCGGCCTGCGTCCGCAGGCGGTGGTCGCCAACGACGATGAGATGGCCATCGGCGCCATCCAATCCCTGAAGCAGGCAAAACTGCTGTCGCGAACGATCGTCGCGGGAATCGACGCCACGCCCGATGCACTCGCCGCAATGAAAGCGGGGGATCTCAAGGCGACCGTGTTCCAGAACGCCCCTGCCCAGGGCACGGGAGCGGTCGATACCGCGCTGAAGCTCGTCAGGGGTGAGAAGGTTCCGAGCTTCGTGTGGGTCCCGTTCGAGCTGGTGACGCCCGGGAATCTGACGCATTACCTGGGCAGGCACTGACCGTGCACAGCCTGGCCACCGACGTGCCCGATGGCTGCTTCCTGCAGGTCAGCCACCTCGGCAAGGCGTTCCCCGGAGTCGTGGCACTGGACGACGTCTCCCTTCGGGTCAAGCGCGGTACGGTGCACGCACTCATCGGCGAAAACGGCGCCGGCAAGTCGACCCTCATGAAAATCATCGCGGGGATCTACACCCCGGATGCCGGAGAGCTGCGCCTGCGGGGCGCTGCGGTGCACCTGAGCTCTCCACGGCAGGCCCTACGGAACGGCATCGCCATGATTCATCAGGAGCTGAACCTGATGCCCTTCATGAGCGTGGCGGAGAATATCTGGATCGGACGCGAGCCCATGAACGCCTGCGGATTGATCAGTCATCGCGAGCTACGCCGCAGGACGCGCGCCCTGTTCGAGCGCTTCGGCGTCGATATCGACCCGCAGGCCGAGGTGCGCACCCTCTCGATCGCGCGCCGCCAGATGATCGAGATCGCAAAGGCCCTCTCGCACGAGTCCGAGCTGCTCATCATGGACGAGCCAACCTCGGCGCTCACCGAGAAGGACGCGGAGCACCTGTTCGCGATCATCCGCGAGCTGCGGGCGCAGGGGAAGAGCATTCTCTACATCACCCACAAGATGGACGAGCTGTTCGAGATCGCGGATGAGGTATCCGTGCTGCGTGACGGCCGATACATCGGCACGGCAAGTCCCCTCGACCTCACCCGCGATGAGCTCATTCGCATGATGGTGGGCCGCGAGCTGTCGCAGATCTTCCCGAGCGCGCCGGCGCGCCCGGGCGCGGTCGTGCTGTCGGCGCGCGATCTGACTCTGGAGCCGCATTTTTACGGGATCGGCTTCGACCTGCACGCGGGGGAGATCCTCGGAATTGCCGGGCTGATCGGCGCCGGCCGCAGCCAGCTGGCGGAGGCGCTGTTCGGCCTCACCCCGGCGAGCTCCGGGCGGGTTTGGATAGAAGGGTGCGAGGTGAAGCTCGATTCGCCGCAGACGGCGAGGTCGCGCGGCATGGCTTTCGTAACCGAGGATCGCAAGGAGACGGGCTGCTTCCTCAGGCTCAGCGTGCTCGAGAATCTGGAGATCGCGGTGCTCGAGGGCGACTTCGTGCGCTGCGGGTTCGTCCGCCGGCGCGCCGTGACGCAGGCCTGCGCGGCGATGAGCCGGTTGCTCGGCGTCAAGACGCCCGACCTGCACGAGCGCATCGAGAACCTCTCGGGTGGCAATCAGCAGAAGGTGCTGCTCGGGCGCTGGCTGCTCACGCGCCCGAAGATCCTCATTCTCGATGAGCCGACGCGCGGGGTGGATGTGGGGGCCAAGGCCGAGATCCACCAGCTCATCACGCGGCTCGTCGCCGAGGGCGCCGCCGTCCTGATGATCTCCTCGGAGATGCCCGAGATCCTCGGCATGAGCCACCGCATCATGGTGATGCACGAGGGGCGCGTGACCGGAATCCTCGCGCGCGAGCAGGCGGACCAGGTGAAGATCATGGACCTCGCCGCGCGCTAGGCGCTCGCCCAAGGCAAAGCATGCCGCAGGCACTGGCACAGCGAACCGTCGATGCCCGCTCGAGGAGGCGTGCGCGAGGACTGCCGCCCGAGGCGAGCATCCTGATGGTGCTCATCGGACTCGCGCTCACCTTCGAGCTGCTCGGCTGGATTCTCGTCAGGCAAAGCTTCCTGCTGAACGAGCAGCGCCTGGTGATCATGATCCTGCAGGTCTCGGTGATCGGCATCATTGCCGTCGGCGTGACCCAGGTGATCATCACCGGCGGCATCGACCTGTCTTCCGGGTCGGTGGTCGCGGTGACGGCGATGGTCGCGGCGAGCCTGGCTCAATCCTCGGATGCGGTCAGGGCCGTCTATCCCTCGCTGACCGATCTGCCGGTGCTCGTGCCGGTGATGGCGGGTCTGGCGGTCGGCGCCGCCGCGGGTGTGCTCAACGGCACGCTGATTGCCTACACGTCCATCCCGCCGTTCATCGCGACTCTGGGTGTGATGGTCAGCGCCCGCGGCATCGCCAAGTGGTACACCCACGGACAGCCGGTCAGCATGCTCACCGATGCCTATGCCGACATCGGCGGCGGAGCGGTTCCGGTCATGATCTTTCTCGCAGCTGCACTGATATTCCACATTGCCCTGCGGTACACGCGCTACGGCAAGTTCACCTATGCGATCGGCGCAAATCCGCAGGCGGCGCGGATCTCCGGCATCAACGTGGCCGGGCACCTGATCGTGGTCTACACGATCGCGGGGACGCTGTCGGGATTGGCCGGAATCGTCACCTCGGCGCGTGCCGTGTCAGGTCAGGCGGGCATGGGGATGATGTACGAGCTCGACGCCATTGCGGCAGCCGTGATCGGCGGCGCATCGCTCTCGGGCGGCATCGGGCGCATCACCGGCACGGTCATCGGCACCCTGATCCTGGGTGTGGTGACCTCGGGATTCACCTTCCTGAGAATCGACGCGTACTACCAGGAGATCGTCAAAGGGGCCATCATCGTCGCGGCCGTGATCGCCGATCAGTATCGGCACCGGGCGGGCGGCAAGCGCGCTTGACGGCAGCAAGCGCACCACACAGCGGCGGGCCCGCCCGTAGCCGCGCCGAGCGCTCAGTCGAGGCCGACAACCCGGCCGCTTCGCAGACTCTCCTCGGCCGCGACCGCCAGCCGCAGCGCCGCCAGTCCGTCGGCGAAGTCCGGGCTCATGGGCCGCCCCTCCTCGAGCGAGGAGACGAATGCATCTACCTCGGAAGTGTAGGCTTCGCGATAGCGCTCGATGAAGAAGCTCAGCGTCGGCTCGCGCGCCCCCGTGCGCTCGGCGCTCCAGGACTCGACGGTCGTGGCGTACTGGTTTCCCGCCTGCAGCATGCCATTCGATCCGAATGCCTCGATGCGCTGATCGTACCCATACACGCAACGGCGGCTGTTGTTGATCTGTATGAGCGCGCCCGATTTGGCACGCAGCGAGACGCTGCAGGTATCGATGTCGCCCAGCTTGCCGATGCCCGGATCGACGAGGTTCGCGCCGAAGGCGTGCACCTGCGCGATGTCCCCCGCCAGATAGCGCGCCATGTCGAAATCGTGAATGGTCATGTCCCGCATGAGGCCGCCCGAGGTCTTGATATACGCCGCCGGGGGCGGCGCGGGATCGCGACTGGTGATGAGTGCCAGCTCCAGAGTGCCGATTTCTCCGCGCTGCAGCCGCTCACGCAACGCCCTGAAGGACCGATCGAACCGCCGGTTGAAGCCGATCATCACCCGCGGCGTGCTGCGGGCGATCTCGCTCCAGCACGCCCGCGCACGCTCCAGGTCCAGGTCGACGGGCTTCTCACACAGCACCGCCTTGCCGGCCCCGACCGCGGCCGTGATCAACGGCACGTGGGTATCGGTGGGGGTCGCCACCAGCACGCCACCGACCTCGCTGGCGGACAGAACTTCGTCCACGCTGCGGGCGATGTTCACGCCCAACTCCGTCGCCGTTTGCTGCGCGGCCTCGGCGAGCACGTCGAACACCATCACGAGTCTGGCGCGCGGGTGCCGCGCCAGGTTCCGCGCGTGCATTCGACCAATGCGGCCACAGCCGAGCACTGCCATGCCAACCATCTTCGGATCTCCGGAATACCGCTCAGGGCCGAGGGGCAAGAAATTCATAGCCGGGCGCGGTGGTGAATTGCCAGCGCCTCACCGGCCCCGCCATGACGTTCAGGTAATACAGGTCGAATCCATGTGCCGCACTCACCGGGTGGTACCCGCGCGGCACCAGAACCACGTCGCGATCCTCCACGGTCATGGTCTCGTCCAGTGTCCGGTCGTCGGTGTAGACACGCTGAAAGGCGAAGCCACCGGGGCGCGCGAGGCGGTGATAGTAGGTCTCTTCGAGTTGAGTCTCCCCGCCGTGGTCGCTGTCGTGCTTGTGCGGTGGATAGCTGGACCAGTGCCCGCCCGGCGTGAGTACCTCGACGACCAGGAGCCGCTCGGCCGCCGCGCTCGCCGGCAGCACGTTGCGGACGTAGCGGGTGTTGGTGCCCGCGCCCCTCACCTCCTCGCCGACATCGTCCGGCCGGATCAGCCGCGGCGGCAACCGGCCTTCGGCCGGCGCCGAGCCCACCGCCAGCTCGCAGCGGGTCTGCGCCTCGAGGATCACCTGCGAGCGCGCTGGCGCATAGACCGCAAACGGCTTGCCCTCGAAGGGACTCCCCCGTGTGCCGACCGTCCCGAAGCCCTGGCCATCGACGCTGACGGATGCGCGCCCGGAGAGCAGCACCAGACACTGCTCCCGAGCGCAGATCTCGCGCTCGAGCCTCTGCCGGGGCTGCAGATCGAAAACCTCGAACCCGACATAGCCCCAGCCCGCGCTCTCGGGAGTGATCCGGTGCACCCGAGCGGCGGCGGGCGACAAGTCAGGTTTGACGAGCAGTGAAGCGCTCATTGCATGTGCTCCGCGACCAGACGCCGCAGGTTCCTGAACCCCAGGGACGCATACGTCATTGGATCGGCGATCCTGGGGTCCTGCTCGGCCTCGAGAATGAGCCAGCCGGAATAATCGCGCAGCTCACGGAACACGCGCTCGAAGGCGACACTGCCGTCGCCGGGAACGGTGAACACGCCCGCGAGCACGGCGCGCAGGAAGCTCCAGTCCTCGGCCTTCGCCTGCTCGCACACCGGGGCGCGGACATCCTTGGCGTGCAGGTGCCCTATTCTCGAGGCATAACGGCGCGCCAGCGACACAGGATCGGCGCCCGCAAAGGTCGCGTGGCCCGTATCCAGCAGCAACCCCACGTCGGCCCCCGTGGCATCCATCAGGGTGTCGATGTCCTCCTCGCTCTGAACCACCGTGCCCATGTGATGGTGATACGCCAGGCGCACACCCTCCGCCGCCGTCATGGCGGCCAGCTCCGTGAGGCGTCGGCCGAATTCACGCCATTCGCTGGCCTTCAGGCGCGGACGCTGCGATAGCGGACGCTGCAAGTCGCCGTGTATCGCGCCGCTGACATCCGCGAACACCAGCACCGAGCTGCCGACGGCCTTGAGCAGATCGAGGTGTGGACGCAGGCAGGTGAGCTCCGAGCGCGCATCCCGGGCGAGCAGCTGCGCCGAGTACCACCCCGATACGCACGCCAGCCCGAATCGGCCGAGGGTCGCCGCAAGCTCGCGCGCGTCGCGCGGAAATTTATGCCCGAGCTCCATGCCCTCGAAGCCGATCTGGCGGGCCTGGGTGAGGCAGGTCTCAAGCTGCGTCTCTGCGCCCAGCTCACGCATGTCGTCGTTGGACCAGATGATGGGATTGGCGCCCAGACGAATACGCATGGGTCAGTCATCGTCCGTGCGCAGTTGCCGGGCGACGATGTAGCGCTCGCGAGCTGCTCTGACTTCTGCACGATCCGAGACCTCGGGCACCGGTACGTCCCACCAGTGCCCGCCCGCTGCGGTACTGCGGGCCGGGTCGGTGTCGATGACCAGGACGCTCGTACGATCGGACTTGCGTGCTGCGGCGAGCGAGCTCGCGAGTTGCGCGAGACCTGTCACTTTGCTCGCCAGGGCCCCGAGGCTGCGCGCGTGCGCGACGAAGTCCAGCCGGTCCCCCGAGGCGTCCGAGGATGCGCGCATGTTATTGAAGCTGGCGTTGCCGGTGGACCCCTGCAGGCGCTCGATGCAGCCGAAGCCACCATTATCGAGCAGCACGATGATGAGTTTCAGGCCCATGCGTACCGAGGTGGCAATCTCGCTGTTGAGCATGAGATAGGACCCGTCACCGACCATCACGATGACTTCGCGCTGCGGATGGGCGAGTTTCACGCCGACCGCTCCGGCGATCTCGTAGCCCATGCAGGAGAAGCCGTACTCCAGGTGATAGCCCGCGGGCTGCTCGGCCTGCCAGTGCTTGTGCAACTCCCCGGGCAAGCCCCCCGCGGCGCCGACCAGGATGTCGGACGCCTGCGCAGCTCGCTGCACCGCACCGATGACCTGGGCGTCCGATGGCAATGGCTGATCGCCCGCGGCGGTGAAGGACTCCGCCGTCGCGCGCCAGCTGCTGCGCTCCGCATGAGAGCGCTGTGTCCAGGCCTCCGCAGCCCGCCACTCACCGAGCGCTTCACTCAACTTGCGCAACCCCTCCCGCGCGTCCGCGACCAGCGGCACTGCACCGTGCTTGCAGGCGTCCACGGGCTGGACATTGAGCGCCACTATCCGGCAGCCCTTCGAGCGGAACAAGGTCGCCGAGCCCGTCGTAAAGTCCTGCAGACGCGTGCCCACTGCCAGCACCACGTCTGCCTCTGCGGCCAGCGCATTGGCGGCGGCGGTCCCGGTCACGCCGATGCCACCGAGATTCAGCGGATGGCTTGCCGGTAACGCGGACTTGCCGGCCTGCGTCTCGCCGCTCGGAATGCCATGTCGCTCGCAGAATTCGCGCAGCGCCGCGCCGGCCTCGGAATACAGCACCCCGCCCCCGCAGACGATCAGCGGTCGACGCGCCGCACATAGCACTTGTACCGCTCGCGCCAGCTCCTCGCGCGCCGGCGGCGAGCGCCGCAGGCCCCACGATCTCTCCTCGAACAGGCTCGGCGGCCAGCCGAGCGCCTCGGCCTGCACGTCCTGACACAGCGCGAGCGTCACCGGGCCGCAGGCCGCCGGGTCCGTCAACACCTGCATGGCGCGATCGAAGGCAACCACCAGCTGCTCCGCGCGCGTGATGCGATCGAAGTAGCGCGACAGCGGTCGCAGGCAATCGTTCGCCGTGATGAGTCCGTCGCTGAAATCCTCGAGCTGCTGCAGCACCGGATCGGGCGCGCGGGTTGCAAACACATCTCCCGGCAACAGCAACAGCGGCAGCCGATTGACGTGGGCTACGGCCGCAGCCGTCGCCAGATTCGTGGCTCCCGGCCCTATGGAGGTCGTGCACGCCATCATGCGGCGGCGGTACGACGCCTTGGCAAAGGCGACTGCCGCATGGCCCATCGCCTGTTCATTATGGGCTCGCAGTGTGGGAAGGACGTCGCGCGCGGCGTACAGCGCTTCGCCGAGTGCCGCCACGTTGCCATGCCCGAATATGGCCCAGACGCCGGCGAACACCCGGCGGCGTTCGCCATCGACCTCGGTCCACTGCGCCGCCATGGCGCGCACCAGAGCCTGCGCCACGGTGAGCCGGCTAGCCGTCAATTGGCGCTCCTTTCCGGCCGATCGTACCCCCGGCGGCGAACCCACGCACGATCGGACTCACCGCCGCGACCGCCAGTGCGCGAGTGAGCTCCTCCATCACCGCACGATCGTACCGCGCGAGTGCTACGCTGCGCACCACGCAAGCGCGGCGGCGCGGAGCCGGGTCGTGGGGTGAGGCCGGGTCGTGAGGTGAGCATGACACTTCTGTGGTGGCGCAAGGCGTGCGCGGTGGCGGCCTGCGGCCTCCCCCTGCTGTCCGGGGCCGCGGCAGCCCACGCCGCGCCCCCGTCTTCCCCTTCAACACCCGCCGCGGTCGCCGCGCCCGACCGCTACGGCGCCGACACTGCGGCCGAGATCCTCGCCGCCAGCGGCAACGCGGTCGACGCCGCGGTCGCGGTCGGCTTCACCCTCGCGGTGACCTATCCGGAGGCCGGCAACCTCGGCGGCGGCGGCTTTGCCACCGTGCTCGTGGATGGCAAGGCGTACTTCCTCGACTACCGCGAGTGCGCGCCGGGGAGCGCGAGCGCCGGCATGTACCTCGACGCGGCGGGCGAGGTCATCCCGGACGCAAGCACCATCGGCGCCGGCGCCGCCGGCGTCCCCGGCACGGTGGCGGGCCTGTGGCAGCTGCATCGGCGCTTCGGCCGGCTCCCCTGGCGTGCCGATCTCGCACCCGCGCTGCGCTATGCGCATGAGGGCTTTCGCGTCGATCGCCTGCTCATCGCGAGGCGCGACCAGTTCGCCGCCCGACTCCACGGGCGCACCAACTTCCTCGCTTACTTCGGCGCGCTCGCGAGCGATGCGACGTTCCGCCAGAGCGAGCTCGAAGCGACGCTGCGGCGGATCGCGGCCGCGGGTCCCCGCGGCTTCTACGCCGGGCGTACCGCGGAGCTCATCGCCGCCGAGATGGCGCGCAGCCACGGCCATATCACACGCGCCGACCTTGCGGCCTATCGTGCCGTATGGCGCGAGCCGCTCGCCGGGGACTGGGCGGGCTATCGCGTCATCACCGCGCCGCTGCCGAGCTCCGGCGGCATTGCACTGCTGTCGATGCTGGCGATGAAGGCCGACCTCGCCGCGGCGTTCGCGGGGGTGGGGCACAACTCGCCGCAGTACGTGCACCTGCTGGCCGAGATCGAGAAGCGCGTGTTTGCGGACCGCGCCACCTACCTTGGCGATCCCGACTTCCACCCGGGGCCGGTGGCGCAGCTGCTCGACCCGGCCTACCTCGCGCGGCGCGCGCGCGAGGTCAGCGCCGGGCGCCCGACACCGACCAGCGAGGTGCAGCCGGGGCTTGCCGGGCATCACGACACCACCCACTTCTCGATTGTCGATCGCTGGGGCAACGCCGTGTCGAACACCTACACGCTGAACGACGACTTTGGCTCCGGCCAGGTCGTCAGCGGCGCGGGGTTTCTGCTGAACAACGAGATGGACGACTTCTCCGCCAAGCCCGGCGCACCGAACATCTACGGGGTCGTCGGCGCGGATGCCAACGCCATCGCGCCCGGCAAGCGGCCGCTGTCGACCATGACCCCGACGATCCTGACCGAGCACGGCCGCGTGGCGGTCGTGATCGGTACACTCGGCGGGTCACGCATCGCGACGTGGATATTCCAGGTGCTCACCAACTGGCACGATTTCCACCTGCCACTCGCGGCGGCCGTGGCGGCGCCGCGCATTCACCACCAGCTCCTGCCGCCCGATACGCTCTTCGAGGAGCCTTACGCCACGCTGGACCCGGCGGCGCGTGCAGCGTTGAGCGCTCGCGGCTACAGGTTCGTGAACCAGGGGTGGAATGGGGACATCCAGGTGATCGTCGTCGGTGATCCTGGCGGCACCGCGGTGGCCGACCCGCGCGGCCGCGGCGTGGCGCGCGTGCTGGCGCCCGGCAAGGCGCGTTCAGAACCGAGCGTGCCCCGCTAGCGCGAACAAGTCACGCCTTGAGGCGCAGGTTGTCCGGATCGTAGAGCGGCTCGCGTGCGACGACCGCCCGGCAGCGCTCGCCGAGGATTTCCACCTCGAGCTGCGTGCCGGGCGCGCTCAGATCGGTGCGCACGTAGGCGAGCGCGATGCTGCGGTTCAATCGGTAGCCATAGCCGCCGGAGGTGATGAGCCCGACCTCCTCGGTATCCCGATACACGATGGCTACCGGCGCCGCGTCGGCGTCCTTGGCATCGACGAGCAGCGGCACGAAGCGCTCCTTCGGACCCGCGGCCGCTTGCCTGCGCAGCGCCTCGCGGCCGATGAAGTCGACCTCCTTGTCCAGACGCACAAAACGCTCGAGCGAAGCCATGAAGGGGGTGTACTCGGTCGTCAGGTCCGCCTTCCAGCTGCGGTAGCATTTCTCGAGCCGCAGGCTCTCCATGGCATACAGTCCGAAGTACGCGAGCGCGAATGCGCGGCCGGCCGCGGCCAGCCGGTCGTGCACCGCCGGCAGCCGCTCGCTCGGCACGTGCAGCTCCCAGCCGAGCTCGCCCACGTAGTTGACCCTCATGGCGAGGACCGCCGCGTCCGCGATGCGAATCGTGCGCACCGCGAGCCACGGAAAAGCCGCATTCGACAGGTCCGCAGCGGTGACCGTGGCCAGCAACTCCCGCGAGCGCGGGCCTGCCACGACGAGCGAGCCGTAGCGGGCCGTGAGGTTGGCGATGCTGACCGCACCATGGCGCTGCGACAGGTGGCTATGCAGCCAAGCTTCGTCGTGCCGCTCGCCGGCAGCGGCGGACATCAACCAGAAACGCCCATCCGGCAAGCGCGACACGGTCATCTCGCTTACGATGCCCCCGCGCGGCGAGCAGCACAAGCCGAGCGCCGTGCGGCCCTCGCGGGGCAGCCGGCCTGCGAGCAGGTAGTCGAGCCACGCGGCGGCCCCCGCGCCCGCGATCTCGAACTTCGCAGAGCCGGGCAGCTCCAGCATGGCGACGCCGTTGGCGACCGCAGCGCACTCGCGCTCGACCGCCCGATGCCAGTGCGGTCGGCGGAACGAGCACTCGGGGCCCGCCGGGTCCTCGCGCCTCGCGTAGTACACCGCGCGCTCCCAACCGCCGCGCGCGCCGAACACCGCCCCTTGCGCGCGCAGGTGATCGTAGAGGGGAGAAGTTTTCTCAGGGCGGCCGGCCGGGCGCTCCTCCTGCGGGTAAGCGACGCCGTATTCGTGCTGATACGTCTCGAGCGCCTTGGCGAGCACGTAGGTCCTGTTGACCGACCGAAGGTAACGGCGACAATCCAGTGGCCACACATCCCAGTCCGGCTCGCCGTTCACGACCCATTCCGCCATGACCCGGCCGGCACCGCCGGCTTGTGCGATCCCGAAGGTGAACGCGCAGCAGTGGAAGAAGTTGCGCACACCCGCGGCCGGGCCCATGAGCGGATTGCCGTCCGGCGCATACGGGATCGGGCCGTTGATGACCCGCTTGACGCCCACCGATGCGAGCAGCGGCACGCGCGCGCACGCCGCCTCGATGTAGGTCTCCAGAGGTCCGAGGTCCTCATCGAAGAGCTGGTGCGCGAAGTCGCTCGGCAGGCTCTCGAGCCAGCGAGCCCTGGCGTGCGATTCATACGGCCCGAGCAATAGCCCATGCCGCTCCTGTCGCAGGTAGTAGCTCACGTCGGGGTCGCGCACCAGTGGCAGCCGCGCCGCCCCGCGCTCGATCAGCGCGGGGATGTCATCGGTGATCAGGTACTGGTGCGACAGCGTCACCATCGGCAGGTATTCGCCGATCATCGCCGCCACCTCCCCGCCGCGATAGCCCGCCGCGTTGATCACGTACTCGGTGTCGATCGATCCTGCCGGGGTCTCGATGCGCCACCCGCCCGCGGGCAACTCGCGGATGGCCGTCACCGCAGTGTGCCGGTGGATGCTGGCGCCCAGATCGCGGGCGCCCTTGGCGAGCGCCTGCGTCAACTGCGCCGGGTCGATATCGCCATCGCCGGGGTCCCAGAGGCCCAAGCGGATTCCGTCGAGCTCGAGGAACGGGTGTCGTGCCTTGATCTGCGACGGTGACAGGAGCTCGAAGTCGAGGTGTTGCGCGCGTGCTTGTGATGCGACATGGCGAAACTCATCGACCCGGTCCGTGGTGTGCGCCAGGCGGATGCTGCCGGTGAGATGATAGTTGATGTCGTAGCCGACCTCCTGCGCGAGCCGCCCGTACAAGGTGGTCGAATACCTCTGCAGCTTGAGGATGCTCCAGGAGGTCGAGAAGTTGGGGCAATTGCCGGCCGCGTGCCAGGTAGAGCCCGCCGTCAGCTCGTCGCGCTCGAGCAGCACCACATCCGTCCAGCCGAGCCGGGTGAGGTGGTACAGCGCGCTGCAGCCGACCGCCCCGCCACCGATGACGACGACGCGTGCCTGGCTCCTCATGCAGCACCCTGTTGCGACGGGCTGCGCGCGCCATGCGCCGGCCGGCGCGCCCGATTCAACACTTCACCCGCGCGCTCGAGGGGTCATAGAAGGGCTGCAGCGAGACCCGCGCGGGAACGCGCTCGGAGGCGACCTCCACCTCGTATCGGCCTGCGGCGATCCACTCGGCGCTCACCGGTGCGCCGCCGTTGGCGAGGTAGCCGAGACCGAGCGACGCACCGAGGGTATGGCCGAACATCCCGGAGGAGATGCGTCCGACCAGCTCATCGTTCCGCCAGATCGGCTCGTTGTGATACAGCAGGCGATCGGCGCGCTCGAGCGCAATCGCCACGAGTCGCCGCCGCACGCCCTGCGCGCGCCGCTTGCTGAGCGCCTCGAGACCGACAAAGCCCCCGGGCTTGTCCCAGGCGACGGCAAACTGCAGGCCGGCCTCGAGCGGTGTGTCCTCGTCGCAGATGTCGTGGCCCCAGTGCCGATACGCCTTTTCCATGCGCAGGCTGTTCAGGGCATGGTAGCCCGCGAGGCGCAGTCCAAAGGACTCACCGGCGCTGACGATCACGTCGTACACCGACTGCGCGAACTCCGTGGGGATGTACAGCTCGTAGCCCAGCTCTCCCACGTACGTGATCCGGCTGGCCCGTACCCGCGCGTAGCCGAGATCGATGATCTGGGAGGTAGCGAAAGGAAAGGCGGCAGTGGACAGGTCCGCGTCGGTGAGCGTCGCGAGCAGCTCGCGGCTGCGCGGCCCCATGAGACCGAGCACCGCATACGCCGAGGACACGTCGAATGCGACGGCGCGGGCGTCCGGCTCAATGCTGCGACACAGCCAGCTGAAGTCGCGCGTCTGCGTCGCGCATGAGGTGACGATGAGGAAGGCGTCCTCGGCCTCGCGCGTGACCGTGAGGTCGGCCTCGATGCCGCCACGCTCGTTGAGCCACTGCGTATAGACGATCCTGCCGCTCGGCACGTCGATGTCATTGGCGCAGATCCGGCCGAGCACCACCGCCGCATCGCGGCCCTTGAGCACGAACTTGGCGAACGAGGACTCATCGAACAGGCCCACCCGTTCACGCACCGCCTGGTGCTCCCCGGCCGCCTGCGCGAACCAGTTCTGGCGGCCGTAGCTGTATTCGTAGCGCGCCTCGGCACCCGCGGCCGCGAACCAGTTCGGGCGCTCGAAGCCCGCCACTTCTCCAAAGCACGCCCCGGCGGCGGCGAGACGGTCGTGCAGGGCCGACTTGCGTACCCCGCGCGCCGTCTCGGCCTGGCGGAACGGCCAATGCATCGCATAGAGCAGGCCGAGCGTCTCGGCCGTGCGGTCGCGCAGGTAGCGCTTGTTGCGCTGGAACGGCGCGCAGCGGCGAATATCGACGTCCCACAGGTCAAACGGCGGATGCCCGTCGACGATCCAATCCGCCAGCACCTTGCCGGCCCCACCGGCCGACTGGATGCCGATCGAATTGAAGCCGGCCGCCACGTACAGGCCGCGCATCTCCGGGGTCTCGCCCAAGAGATACCGGTCATCGGGCGTGAAGCTCTCCGGCCCGTTGAAGAACACCTGCACCCCTGCAGCTTCGAGCGCCGGCACCCGCTGCATGGCGCTCGCAAACAGCGGCTCGATGTGGCCGAGGTCCGCGGGCAACTGCTCGAAGGCGAAGCCCTCCGGGATGCCGCCCTCGCCCCAGGGCTTCGCCCGCGGCTCGAACCATCCCACCAGAAGCTTGCCGGTGTCCTCCTTGAAGTACGAGCGGGCATCGGCGTCACGCAGGATCGGCAGCCCGGGTGCAAGCCCGGCAATGGGCTGCGTCACGATATAGAAGTGCTCGGCCGCGTGCAGCGGCACCGTGACATTCGCCCAACCGCCCACTTCACGCGCCCACATGCCGGCGCAGTTCACGACGATCTCCGCGCGAACCTCCCCGTGCTCGGTCGCGACACCGGTGACCGCCCCGCGCGCGGCGCGGATCGCCGTGACCTTGAGGTTCTCGAGGATGCGAACGCCGGCGCTGCGCGCGCCCGTGGCGAGCGAGCGGGTCGTGTCGACCGGGTTGGTCTGAGCGTCCTTCGGCAGAAACACCGCGCCCACCAGGCCATCGGTCGAGAGCAGCGGCCAGCGCTCCCGGGCCGCGTCCGGCGGCAGAATCTGTACCTCGAGGCCGAAGCAGCGCGCCATGGAGGCGCCGCGCTTCAGCTCTTCGAAGCGCGCCTCGCTCGCCGCCACCGCGATGGAGCCGACCTGTCTGAAGCCGGTCGCCTGGCCGGTCTCGCGCTCGAGTCCCTCGTAGAGCTGCGTGGTGTACTGGGCGAGGCGTGTGAGGTTCTGCGTCGCGCGCAGCTGCCCGACCAGCCCCGCGGCGTGCCAGGTCGTGCCGCACGTCAGTTGCTTGCGCTCGAGCAGCAGCACGTCGGTGCAGCCGCGCTTCGCGAGATGGTAAGCGACACTGCAGCCGACGATTCCGCCGCCGATGATCACCACGTGTGCGTGGGACGGAATGCCCGGCACCGAATCTCCCCCGACCACAGTTCACTGGATCCAGCGGCCGCCGCAGGCGGGGCCGGGATACGGATCAGTACTCCGCGATTGCGTCGCGCAGCATCGAGCCCATCAGGTCGATATCGGCGCGGCTGGCGATGAACGCCGGCGCCATGATCGCGACATCGCCGGTGGTCTTCACGTGCAGGCCGCGATCGAACAGCTTCGCCTGCAGCTCGTTGCCGCGCACGCCCGCAGCCTTGCCGGGTTTGATCTCGATCCCCGCCAGCATGCCGAACCCGCGCACGTCGTTGACCGCGGGCAGGTCCTGCAAGGCGAACATCGCGTCCAGGAAATAACCCGACAGCTCGCGGCCCTTGGCGAACAGCTGCTCGTTCCTGTAGATCTCGAGCGTGGCGAGAGCGGCCGCGCAGGCAGCCGGGTGCGCTGAATAGGTGTAGCCGTGGAAGAATTCCGGTGCGCCATCGGGCGCGGCATCGACGATGGTGCGGTAGATGCCGGTGCGCACCGCGACCGCCCCCATCGGCTGGGCGCCGTTGGTGAGGGCCTTTGCCATGGTGATGATGTCGGGAGTCACGCCGAATGAGGTCGCGGCAAACGGCTCACCGGTGCGGCCAAAGCCGCAGATCACCTCATCGAACACCAGCAGGATGCCGTAGCGAGTGCAGATCTCGCGCAGCCGCTCGAGGTAGCCGCGCGGCGGGACGATGACCCCGGTGGAGCCGGCGATGGGCTCGACGAACACCGCGGCAATGCGCTTCTCGCCCACGAGGTTCACGAACCGCAACAGGTCATCGGCGAGCTCGGCTCCCGTGCTGCCCATACCACGGGTCAGACGATTTTCCGGCAGCAGCGTATGCCGCAGGTGCAATACCCCTGGCAGCAGCGCGCCGAACGCCTCGCGGTTGCGCACCATGCCGCTGAGGGCCGTGCCGCCGATGTTCACGCCGTGATAGGCGCGCTCGCGGGACACGAAATAGGCTCGCTGCCCCTCATTGCGGGCGAGGTGATAGGCGAGCGCGATCTTCATCGCCGTGTCGACCGCCTCGGAGCCGGAGTTGCAGAAGAACACATGATCCAGGCCCTGCGGGGTGAGCGCGGCGACGCCGTCGGCGAGGGCGAACGCACCGGGATGGCCGCGCATGAAGGACGGCGTGAAGTCGAGCGTTTGCAGCTGCTCGGCGACCGCAGCGGCTATCTCCGCTCGGCAATGGCCGGCCGCCGAGGTGAAGAGCCCGGAGCTGCCGTCCAGAACCTTGCGCCCCGTCGCAGTCCAGTAGTGCATGCCACTCGCGCGCACGAACAGGCGCGGCTCACGCTTGAACTGGCGGTTGCTCGTGAACGGCATCCAGTGGCGTTCCAGATTCTCCAGCGTCATGTCCATGTCGGTCTCCGCGCAGGCCACAGCGCCCGCAGGCGCGCGCCGCGATGGGTAACGTTCTGTCAGCCGAAAGTGGCTCCGATCTCGCTCGCCGCCGCCTGCAGCCGCGGTATGAACTCGATGGCCCGCATCAGCGGCAACCGCGCGGTCGCTCCCTGCACCGCGATCGCGGCGATGACATCGCCGTGCCGGTTGCGCACCGGCACCGCCACGCAGGCAACGCCGAGCACGTACTCCTCGTTGTCGACGGCGTAACCGACGCTGACGATGCGGTCCAACTCTGACTCCAGCACCGCCCGGTCCGTGATGGTGCGCTCGGTGAAGCGCTCCAGCGGCATGAGCCCGAGCAGGCGCCCTCGCTCGGGTGCCGCCAGGTGGGCCAACAGCAGCTTGCCGCTGGCGCAACAGTGCGGGGGCAGTCCACCGCCGCCCTCCGCCACGTGCAAGCGCAGTGGCCACGGCGCTTCGATGCGGTCGAGGTAAATGAGGGCGCCCTTCTTCAGCACCGCGAGGTTGCAGGTCTCGCCGATCTGACTGACCACCCGCCGCAAGATCGTGCGCCGCTCGGCCGCCGCGCCATCGCTGCGCAGCACGTCGAGGGCAAAGCGCGACAGGCGCTCACCGATGATATAGGCGCGGCCGCCGGGCTCGCGGGCGAGAAACCCCGCCTCCTCGAACAGCGCGAGCGCGCGGTGCAGCGTGGGCTTGGGCAACTCGGTGGCCTGCATGAGCTCCGAGAGCGTGACGGCGCGCCCCGCGCGCACCAGCACCTCGAGCACTCCGAAGGCCTTGAGTGTCGAGGAGGTCTCGCTCGCGATTTCTGCGGTCTCGACCGGGAGTGACAGCACGCGGCCGCTCATCGAGCCCTCCGTTCCGATAAACAGGACGCAACAGGCGCCATAAAGAAATGGTTTTGCTATGCCCAGGGACTATTATAATATACCGCTTATAAAAGAGACAAATCATCTCATCTGAAGAAACCTTGGACAGGAGGCGTCCGTGACCCAGCCCCAGAAGCCACAGAAGATGGGACCCTCGGAGGCGCTCGTTGAAACCCTCGCCGCAAATGGCGTCACGCACGTCTTCGGCATCGTCGGCTCGGCGTTCATGGACGCGCTGGATATCTTCCCGGCGGCGGGCATTCAGTTCGTGCCGGTCGCGCACGAGCAGGGCGCGATCCACATGGCGGACGGTTACGCCCGCGCCTCGGGCCGCCACGGGGTGTGCATCGCGCAGAACGGACCGGGGGTCACGAATTTCGTCACCGGAGTGGCGGCCGCGTACTGGGCTCATTCGCCGGTCGTGTTCATCACACCGGAGACCGGCTCCATGACGATGGGGCTCGGCGGCTTCCAGGAGACCGAGCAACTGCCGATCTTCTCGAAGATCACCAAGTACCAGGGCCACGTCAACAATCCGCGCCGCATGGCCGAGATCGCCGCGCGCTGCTTTGACCGCGCCATGCTGGAGGCGGGACCCGCCCAGCTCAATATCCCGCGCGACTTCTTCTACGGCGATATCGAGGCGAGCATCGCCAGGCCGATGCGCCTGAGGCACGGCCCGGGGGATGCGGCGGCGCTGGATGCCGCCGCCGAGCTGCTCTGCGGCGCGAGCTTCCCGGTGATCGTTGCCGGTGGCGGGGTCATCACGGCAGGCGCCACGGCCGAGGCGATCGAGCTCGCGGACCTGCTCGGCGCCGCGGTGTGCAACAGCTACCTGCACAACGATTCGTTCCCGGCCTCCCACCCCCTGGCCGCCGGCCCGCTGGGTTATCAGGGCTCGAAGGCCGCCATGAAGCTGATCGCGCAGGCGGACGTGGTGCTCGCGCTGGGCACGCGCCTCGGACCCTTCGGCACGCTGCCGCAACACGGACTCGACTATTGGCCGCAGCAGGCGCAGATCATCCAGATCGACAGCGACCCGCGCATGCTGGGGCTCGTCAAGCCGATCTCGGTCGGAATTCAAGGCGATGCCCGCGCCGCCGCCTCTGCCTTGATGGCACGTCTCAAGGAGCGGCGGCTCGCCGGCGCGGCGAGCCGCGCCGCGCGCCTGGCGCGCATCGCCGCCGAAAAGACCACCTGGGAGGCCGAGCTCAGGGATTGGACCCACGAGCGCGATGCGTACTCGCTCGAAGTCGCGGCCAGCTCCAGGCGCATGCACCCGCGTGAGGTGCTGCGCTCACTCGAGCAGGCCATGCCCGCGGATGCCATGATCTCAACGGACATCGGCAACATCTGCTCGGTCGCCAACTCCTATCTGCGTTTCGAGCGGCCGCGGTCGATGTTCGCGGCCATGAGCTTCGGCAACTGCGGTTATGCGTTCCCGGTGATCTGTGGCGCGAAGCTCGCCTCACCCGAGCGTCCGGCGTTCGCCTACGTGGGCGACGGCGCGTGGGGCATCAGCTTCAACGAGCTGCTGACGTGCGCGCGCGAGAGCATCGGCGTGACGGTGGTCGTCTTCAACAATGAGCAGTGGGGCGCGGAGAAGAAGAACCACGTCGACTTCTACTCGCGGCGCTACCAGGGGGTCAATCTGCAAAACCCCAGCTGGGCCGCCGTGGCGCGCGCGTTCGGCTGCGATGGCCTCACCCTCGAGCGGCTCGCCGATGTGGGGCCCGCACTGCGCGCCGCGGCCGCGGCGCAGAGCGCCGGCAAGACGACCGTGCTGGAAGTGATGGTGACGCAGGAGCTCGGTGACCCGTTCCGGCGTGACGCCCTGTCGAAGCCGGTACGGCACCTGCCGAAATACCAGAAATTCATGTGACGCGGCCCGCGTGCAGCTCCCAGCCGCGGTTGCGCCGATGACGGCGCCAGACTCAGCCTCCAGCGGGCTGCGTCGCGCGCTGCAGCGGCGGCACATGCACATGATCGCGCTCGGCGGCGTGATCGGGGCCGGCCTGTTCGTCGGCAGCGGGGTCGTCATCGCTTCCGCCGGTCCCGCCGCCGTAGTCTCCTTCGCCCTGACCGGCACGCTGGTGGTGCTGGTGATGCGCATGCTCGGCGAGATGGCGATCGCCTACCCCGCGGTCGGCGGGTTCTACGAGTACAACCGTCTGGCGCTCGGAGAGCTGGCGGGTTTTCTGACCGGCTGGATGTACTGGTATTTCTGGGTGATCGTGGTCGGCCTCGAGGCGGTCGCGGGCGCCAAGATCCTCGCAACGTGGTGGCCGGGGGTCGCGCCGTGGCAGTTCACGCTCGCACTCATGGGGCTGTTCACCATCGTGAATCTGCTGTCCGTGCGCTCCTATGGTGAAGCGGAGTTCTGGTTCGCCTCGATCAAGGTCGCCGCGATCGTGGCGTTTCTGTGCGCCGGCGCGCTGTTCGCGCTGGGTGCCTGGCCCGGGGCGGGGGAACGGGTGCTGCAGCTGACGGCGCACGGCGGTTTCATGCCCAACGGCATCGTCCCGGTGCTCACCGGAGCGGTCGCGGCGACCGGATTTTATTTCGGCGCCGAAATCGTCACCATCGCCGCGGCCGAGTCAGCGGAACCCGAGAAGGCCGTGGCAGAGACGACGCAGTCGGTGATCTGGCGGACGCTGGTGTTTTATATCGGCTCGATCTTCCTGGTGGTCGCCATCGTGCCCTGGAACGACCCGGCGCGCATGGCGCGCCCCTACGTCAGCGTGATGGAGGTGCTGAAGATCCCGGCCGCGGCGACCGTCATGAGCATCGTCATACTCACGGCGGTGCTGTCCGCCTTGAACTCCGGCCTGTTCGCCGCCTCGCGAATGCTCATGGCGCTCGCCCGGCGCCGCGATGCACCCGCGCCGATCGCGAAGCTCGACAAGCGCGGCGTGCCGCTCGCCGCAATCCTCGCCAGTACCGCATTCGGCTACGTGACCGTCGCGATGAGTTACCTGTCGCCCGACAGGATCTTCGCGTTTCTGGTCAATTCCTACGGCACCGTCGCGATCTTCGTCTATGTCCTGATTGCAGTCAGCGAGCTGCGGCTGCGCCGGCGTCTCGAGCAGGAGATGCCCGAACGGCTGCGGATGCGCATGTGGGGCTACCCGTGGCTCACGCGCCTCGCGATCGTGGCGATGCTGGCGATCGTGGCGGCGATGTCCGTCATCCCCGAGCAGCGCGCTTCCCTGGTATTCGGCCTCGTGAGCGTCATCGTGCTGCTCGGCGCCTACGCGCTGCGCCGCCTCGCGCGCGTATCGCCGGCAGCGGCGCGATGAACCCGACCCGCAGTCTGCGGCTGCGTCCGATGCCCGCGCGGGGGTCCTGATGCGGCTGCTCGTTTTCAACGCCGGCAGCTCCTCGCTCAAGTTCGATCTGATCGAGGTGACGGGCGAAGGACCTGCACGCCGTCTCAAGGCCGGCGCTTTCGTGGACCTGGCCGACGGGTCGGGGCGCTTCGAGCTGCAGAGCGCCGAGCCGGCCCCCCCGAGGTCAGCGCCGATTCGCACACTCGCCGAGGCCGCTGACTTCGTGCTCGCGTGGCTGTCGCAGGTCACCGTGCACGGTCGCGACCTGCTCAGCGGGCTCGATGCGACCGTGCACCGCATCGTGCATGGCGGTGAGGGCTTCCGGGCGACCGCGCGGCTCGCTGACTCGCAGCTCGCTTCCCTCGCGGAGCTCAACGTGCTCGCTCCGCTGCACAATCCGCCCGCCCTGGCGGTCATCGCGGCCGTGCGGGCGCGGCTCGGCACGCTCCCCGTGGTGGGCGTGTTCGACACCGCCTACTACGCCGAGCTCCCGGAAGCGGCCCGCCGCTATGCGGTGCCGAAGCGCTGGCAGGAGGTGTTTGGTGTGCGACGCTACGGGTTTCATGGCACCGCGCACCGGTACCTGTGCCACGCGGCGCGTGCGCGCGTGCCGGCCGGCCGGCCCACCAGCCGGGTCATCAGCCTGCAGCTTGGGCGCGGCTGTTCTGTGACTGCCACCCTCGATGAGCGCGCGGTGGCGACCAGCATGGGATTCACGCCCCTCGAGGGTCTGGTCATGGGCACGCGCTCGGGGGACGTGGATCCCGGCGCGCTTCTCTATGTCATGGAGCGCGGCGGCCTGTCGGCGGCGGAAATGCGCCGCCAGCTGAATGCCGACAGTGGTCTGCTCGGCCTCTCCGGCCGCAGCGCCGACATGCGCGAGCTGCTCGCGCTCGAGCGCGGCGGAGATGCGGGTGCCCAGCTTGCGATCGAGATATTCTGTCGGCGTGCCCGGCACTACGTGGCGGCGTATATGAGCGAGCTCGGCGGGGTCGATGTGATCGCTTTCGGGGGCGGCATCGGTGAGCACGCCCCGGAGATCCGCGGCCGGATCCTGCGCGGCTTTGAATGGCTTGGCATCGAGCTCAACGGGCACGCCAACGACGCGAGTGTGGGGATCGATGCGAGCATTGCCGCGCCGAACAGCCGCTGCGGGGTCGAAGTCATTCGCGTCGATGAGGCCAGCGTGCTGGCGGGCGAGGCAGCGTCACTCCTGGGAGCAATCCGATGACTTCCGAACCGTATCTGCTGACCCCCGGACCCTTGACGACCTCGCTGCGCACCAGGCAGAGCATGCTGCGCGATTGGGGCTCCTGGGATGTCGACTTCAACACCCTCACCGGCCGAGTCCGCGAACGCCTCCTGCAAATCGTTCACGGCGCGGGCACACACGAGTGCGTCCCCATGCAGGGCAGTGGCACGTTCTCGGTCGAGGGCGCGATCGGTACGCTGGTTCCACGCACGGGACATGTGCTGGTCCCGCAAAACGGCGCGTACTGTCAACGCATCGCGCGAATATGCCGGGTGCTCGGCCGCAAGCTGACCACGATCGATTACCCGGAGGACACGCAGGTCGCCGCCGCGGACGTCGAGCGCGCGCTCGCCTCCGATCCCTCGATCACGCACGTGGCGCTGGTGCACTGTGAAACCAGCACCGGCATCCTCAATCCGCTGCCGCAGATCGCGCAGGTCGTCGCCCGTCATGGCAAGGGCCTGATCGTGGATGCGATGAGCTCCTTCGGCGCGCTCGAGATCGACGCGCGCAACACCCCGTTCGATGCCGTCGTGGCCGCCTCGGGCAAGTGCCTCGAGGGGCCACCGGGGATGGGCTTCGTCATCGCGCGCCGCGGCGCGCTCGAGCGCAGCGAGGGCAACTGCCATTCGCTGGCGCTGGACCTGTACGACCAATGGGTCTACATGGAAAAGACCACGCAATGGCGTTACACACCGCCGACCCATGTGGTCGCGGCGTTCGATTCGGCCATCTCGCAGTACCTCGAAGAGGGTGGGCTCCCCGCGCGCGGCGCCCGCTACGCGCATAACTGCCGCACCTTGATCGCCGGCATGGCGCGGCTCGGGCTCAGGAGCTTCCTGCCGGCGGCCATCCAGGCGCCGATCATCGTGACCTTCTACGCGCCCGACACTCCGCACTACAGCTTCAAGAGCTTCTATGACGCCGTCAAGGCGCACGGCTACGTCCTGTATCCTGGCAAGCTGACGACGCTGGAGACCTTCCGCGTCGGCTGCATGGGCCAGCTCGGCGAGCGCGGCATCGCCGGCGCCATCGATGCGGTCGGCAAGGTGCTCGCGCAGCTGCAGGCGCGGCCTGAACCGGCACGTGAGGCGCGGGAGAGACAGTGAGACTGACATGCGTCGCATCGAAGTAAACGGACGGACCTATCGGCTGCCCGAGCACCCTTGCGTGGTGGTGTGCGTGGATGGCTGTGAGCCGGACTACATCGCCCAGGCGGTGGCCGGCGGACACATGCCGTGGATGAAGCGGGTGCTGGCTGAGGGCACCGAGGTGATCGCCGACTGCGTCATGCCGAGCTTCACCAACCCGAACAATCTCTCGATCGTCACCGGCGCAACGCCGGCGGTTCACGGTATCTGCGGAAACTACCTCTACGACACCGACAGCGGCGTGGAAGTCATGATGAATGACCCGAAGTGGCTGCGCGCCCCTACGCTGCTGGCGGCGCTGGCCGACGCGGGCTGCAAGGTGGCCGTGGTCACCGCCAAAGACAAGTTGCGCAAGCTCCTCGGCCACCAGCTGCGCGGCATCTGCTTCTCGGCGGAAAAGGCCGACCAGGCCACGCTCGAAGAGCACGGCATCGACGCCGTGCTGCAGCTGGTGGGCCTGCCCGTGCCGAGCGTCTACAGCGCCGAATTGTCGGAGTTCGTGTTCGCCGCCGGGGTCAAGCTGATGCAGAGGCGCCGCCCGGACATCATGTACCTGTCGACCACCGACTACGTGCAGCACAAGCACGCACCCGGCACGACGCGGGCCAATTCGTTCTGCGGCATGATGGACCGTTACCTGGGCGAGCTCGAGCACCTCGGCTGCGCCATCGCACTGACCGCCGACCACGGCATGAGCTCCAAGACGCGGCTGGATGCGAGCCCCAACGTGATCTACCTGCAGGATGTGCTGGACGGCTGGCTCGGTGCCGCAGGCGCGCGAGTCATTCTGCCGATCACCGACCCGTACGTCGTGCATCATGGGGCGCTGGGCTCGTACGCGACCGTGTACCTGCCCGCCGACATCGATGCCGAGGCGCTGGCGGCGCGGATCGCAGCGTTGCGCGGCATCGAAACGGTGCTCACGCGCGCCGCGGCGGCCAGCCGCTTCGAGTTGCCCGCCGACCGGATCGGCGATCTGGTGGTGGTCTCGAGCCGCTCGGTGGTTCTCGGTGGCGCGGCAGCCAGGCACGACCTCTCGGGCCTCGATGCGCCGCTGCGCTCGCACGGCGGCCTCGCCGAGCAGGCGGTGCCGCTGGTGATGAATCGCCGCATCGAGAACCTCGACCCCAACAGGCGCTGGCGCAACTTCGATGCCTTCGACTGGGTGCTGAACCATGCCCGATGACAACCCCGGTCGAACCCCCGAGATGAGGTACGACGACGGCGTGCGGCGCGAGAGCCTGCGTATTGGCGGCGCCCGCGTCGCTAGCGGGCGCAGCAGCGAAGTGTTCAATCCCTACACCCGCGCGCTCGTCGGCACGGTGGCCAGGGCTTCCATGGCCGAGGTACGCCGGGCGATCGGGATCGCCAGGGCCTTCCGGCCGCGCCTGACGCGTTACGAGCGCTACCGGATCTGCCAGCAGACGGCCGAGACTCTGTGCGCGCGCGCCGAGGAGATTGCCGACCTCATCACCGCCGAGAGCGGCTTGTGCAAGAAGGACTCCATCTATGAGGTGGGCCGCGCGTGTGATGTGTTCATCTTCGCCGGCAACGCGGCGCTGCAGGACGATGGGCAGATATTCTCCTGCGACCTCACCGCGCATGGCAGGCGCCGCAAGGTCTACACCCTGCGCGAGCCGCTCCTGGGGGTGATTGCCGCGATCACCCCCTTCAACCACCCGCTGAACCAGGTCGCGCACAAGATCGCTCCCAGCATCGCCAGCAACAACCGGATGGTGCTCAAGCCCTCGGAGAAGACGCCGCTCAGCGCGCTGCTGCTCGCCGACGTTCTCTACGAGGCCGGCCTGCCGCCGGAGATGTTCAGCGTGCTCACCGGCGACCCCAGGGAGATCGCCGATGAGTTGCTGACGCACGCGGACGTGGATCTGATCACGTTCACCGGCGGCGTGGCGGCCGGCAAGTACATCGCCGCCAAGGCCGTCTACAAGCGCCAGGTGCTGGAGCTCGGCGGCAACGATCCGCTCATCGTCATGGAAGACGCGGACCTCGAGGAGGCGGCCACGCTGGCCGCCGCCGGCTCGTACAGGAACTCCGGCCAGCGTTGCACCGCCATCAAGCGCATGCTGGTTCAGGACTCGGTGGCGGATGGCTTCATCGAGCGGCTGCTCGAGAGGACCCGCGCCATCAAGTACGGCGACCCGATGGATCCCACCACCGACATGGGCACCGTCATCGATGAGGCGGCGGCGCGCTCGTTCGAGGACAAAGTGAACGACGCCGTCGCGCACGGCGCGACGCTCCTGTACGGCAACATCCGCGCCGGCGCGCTCTACTCTCCCACGGTGCTCGATCGTGTGGACCCGCAGATGCCGCTCGTCAAGGAGGAGACCTTCGGACCGGTGTCCCCCGTCATCCGTTTCCACACCATTGATGATGCGATCCGCATCGCGAACTCCACCGCCTACGGCCTGTCCTCGGCGGTGTGCACCAACCGGCTGGACTACATCACGCGCTTCGTGTCGGAGCTGAACGTGGGCAGCGTGAACGTGCGCGAGGTCCCCGGCTACCGCCTGGAGCTCACTCCGTTCGGCGGTATCAAGGACTCGGGCCTGGGGTACAAGGAAGGCGTGCAGGAAGCCGTCAGGAGCTTCACCAACATCAAGACGTACTCGCTGCCGTGGCTAGCGTAATCGCGGCGACCGCGGCCGGGACTTCCACGCCCACCACGCGCGCGCTGCGCTTCGCGCAGTGCCGCACACTGCTGCTGCTGGTCCTGGGCTACGCGTCCTGTTACTTCTGCCGCTCCAACCTGTCGGTGGCGACGCCGCTGCTGCTCGATGAGCTCGGGCGACGCGGCATCAGTCACGCCGACGCCATGGTGAGCATCGGCTCGATGGCCTCCTGGGGCGTGCTCGCCTATGCGTTGGGCAAGTGGTTTCTCACCGGCCTCGGGGACTATTGGGGCGGCAAGCGCAACCTGCTCATCGCCACCGGCGGCGCCGCGGCCTTCACGCTGCTGTTCGCCTCCAGCTCCACGCTGCCGATATTCACCCTCGCGTGGGTCGGCAACCGGCTGACGCAGTCGATCGGTTGGTCGGCTCTCATCAAGGTCTCCTCCAGGTGGTTCCACTATTCCCGCTACGGCACGGTGGCCGCGATCCTCACCTGCAGCTACCTCATCGGGGATGCCGCCGCACGCCAGAGCATGGGGTTGCTGCTGCAGCACGGGGTCGGCTGGCGCGCGCTGTTCGTGTTCGGCGCGAGCGTGGCGGGCCTGATGTTTCTCGCCAACCTGCTGTTCCTGCGCGAGTCGCGCACCGAGGAGGGCCACCCGGAGGCGCTGGCGAACCCGCGCAACGTGTTCTGCGGAGCGCAGGCGGGCCCGGGGAATTTCGTGGCGCTGGTGCTGCCGCTGTTGCGCAGCCGCGCGTTCCTCATGGTGTGCCTGCTGAGCTTCGCCGCCACCATGGTGCGCGAGACCTTCAATACCTGGACCCCTGTGTATCTGCGCGACTTCCTCGGTTACAGCGTGAGTCACTCCGCCGGCCTGTCCGCGATCTTCCCCGGGGTCGGGGCGGTCTCGGTGCTGCTCGGCGGCTGGGCCAGTGACCGTCTCGGGCCCAATGCCCGCTCGCTGCTGCTGGTGCTGGGGCTCGCCGCAACCGCCGTGGCGCTCCTGGTCCTCACCTCGCTGCGGCCGGGCTCGGCCGGGGTGGTGCTGCCGGTGGCCGTGATCGGGCTCGTCGCATTCTGTCTGCTCGGGCCTTACTCCTTTCTCCCCGGCGCCTTCGCCCTGGATTTCGGCGGCAAGCAGGCCGGCGCCGCCGCCTCCGGCCTGGTCGATGGCACCGGCTATATGGGCGGCATTCTCGCCGGCACCGTCATGGCGAGACTCGCGGTTGCGTTTGGCTGGGGAGGCGTGTTCATCACTCTCGCCTGTGTCAGTGCGCTCGGCGCACTCGGCGCCGGCTACCTGTACGTGCTGAATGCGCGCGCCGCGGCGCCGCCGCCCGTGTAGCGTCGCGCTCGCCATCACGGCCACAATGCGCACGTCCGAAGACAGGGCCGGTGAAACGAGCGCTGGCTGACCGAGGAGCTGCCATCATGCAACCAGAAGAGGTGCGCAGCAGCGCGCAGGCCCGGGCGATCGTCGAGGAGCGCGGCCTGCAGCATGTCAAGGTCGGGATCTTCGACAATGACGGGATCCTGCGCGGCAAGTACATCGAGCGCGAGAAATTTTTTGCCGCGCTCGAGAAGGGAATGGGATTCTGCGACGTCGTGCTGGGGTGGGATTCCAACGACCAGCAGTACGACAACATCACCTTCACCGGTTGGCACACGGCCTTTCCGGACGCTGCGGTGCGGCTGCTTCCCGAAACCTGCCGCGCCCTGCCGCTCGAGGGCAGCATGCTGCTGTTCCTCGGCGAGTTTGCCGGTCACGCCGAAGAGGTATGCCCGCGGGCGACGCTGCGCCGTGTGCTGCAGCGTGCCGCCGCCATGGGCTACGGCGCGGCCGCTGCGGCGGAATACGAGTTCTTCCTGTTCAGCGAGACACCCGCGAGCGTGCGGGAGAAAAACTACCGCGGCCTGACCAACCTCACTCCGGGTTATTTCGGCTATTCCGTTCTGCGCAGCTCGGTGCACGCCGAGCTTTACCAGGCGCTGCTGCAGCTCGCCGCCGATATGCGCATGCCGATCGAAGGTCTGCACGCCGAGACCGGACCCGGCGTCATCGAGGCGGCCCTGCACTACACCGAGGCGCTGGAAGCGGCCGACCGTGCTGCGCTCTTCAAGACCTTCGTGAAGGTGCTCGCCCAGCGCCGCGGTCTGATGGCGACGTTCATGGCCAAGTGGTCGCAGCAGTTGCCCGGTCAGAGCGGCCACCTGCATATTTCGCTCTCGCGCAAGGACGGATCGTCCGCCTTCTACGATCAGGCACAACCGCATACCATGTCCGCGCAGATGCGCTGGTTCATCGGGGGCCAGCAGGCGCTGATGCCGGAGCTGCTCGCCCTGGTTGCCTCGACCGTCAACAGCTACACGCGCCTGGTGCCGGGCTTCTGGGCGCCGACCGCCGCCACCTGGGGCGTGGAGAACCGCACCTGCGCATTGCGAGTCATCCAGGGCGGCGCGAAGAGCCAGCGGGTCGAGTACCGGATCGCGGCCGCGGACATCAACCCCTATCTGGCGCTCGCCGCGGCAATCGGTTCGGGCCTGTGGGGCATCGAGCATCGCATCGAGCCTGACGAGCCGATCAGCGGCAATGCCTATGACCGCAAGCTCCCCGCAGAGCGCCAGCTACCGCGCACCTTGAGTGAGGCCGCCGAGCGGCTCGCACACTCCGCAGCCGCGCAGGAGCTGTTCGGTACGCCCTTCGTGGAGCACTTCGCAGCCAGCCGCCAATGGGAGGAGCGGGAATTCCGCCGCGCCGTCACCGACTGGGAGCTGGCTCGCTATTTCGAGATCATATGAGCATCAAGTGTGTCTCTCCGGTCGACGGCCGGGTGTACGCGGAACGCACCGCCGCTACGCCGGCGCAAATCGATCAGGCTCTGCAGCGCGCCCGTGCGGCGCAGCCGCTGTGGCGCGAGGTGCCGCTCCCCGAGCGCGCCGCCACCATCGAGCGCTTCTGCGCTGAATTCGAGCAGCGCGGCCCGCGGATCGCCGCGGAGCTCAGCTGGCAGATGGGGCGGCCGATACGCGTCGCACCGAGCGAGGTGCGCGGCACGCTCGAGCGTGCCCGCTACATGAGCGGCATCGCCACGGCGGCACTCGCCGATCTGGATGTCGGGCCAAAGGCGGGCTTGCGGCGCTTCATACGCCGCGAGCCGCTCGGCGTCGTGTTCACCGTGGCCGCCTGGAATTACCCCTATCTGATCGCGGTAAACAGCGTGGTGCCGGCGCTCTTGGCCGGCAACGCCGTGGTGCTGAAGCACTCGGCCCAGACGCCCTTGTGCGCGGAAGCGTTCGCCGAGTGCTTCGCCGCCGCGGGGCTCCCTGCCGGCCTGTTCCAGGTATTGCACCTCGGGCACCCCGACACCGAACGGGTGATCCGCGATCCGCGCATCGACTTCGTGGCCTTCACCGGCTCGGTGGCCGGCGGCCGGGCGGTGCAGCGCGTCGCCGCCGAGCGGTTCATCGGCGTGGGGCTGGAGCTCGGCGGCTGCGATCCGGTGTATGTGCGTCACGATGCCGATCTGCCCCACGCGGTGGAGAACATCGTGGACGGGGCGTACTTCAACTCCGGTCAGTCCTGCTGCGGCCTGCAGCGTATCTACGTTCACGAGAGCATTCATGACCGCTTCACGCGCGGCTGCATCGAGTTGATTCAACGGTACCGGCTCGGCGACCCTCTGGACCCAGAGACCACGCTCGGCCCGGTGGTGCGCACCGCCGCGGCGGACACGGTACGCGCGCAGGTGCGCGCGGCCATCGAGGCTGGCGCGCGGCCGGCGATCGAGGAGCGCGGCTTCCCGCGCAGCAAGCCGGGTACGCCGTACCTGGCGCCGCAGCTGCTCCTCGATGCCCCGGCCGGCTCCTCGGTCATGCGTGAGGAGATCTTTGGACCGGTCGCCGGGGTCATGAAGGTGCGCTCGGACGATGAAGCCGTGGCGCAGATGAACGACAGCCCCTTCGGACTGACCGCGGCCGTCTGGACGCGCGATGAGGACGCTGCCGTCACGCTCGGGGAGCAGGTGCACACCGGCACCTGGTTCATGAATCGCTGCGACTATCTGGACCCGGCCCTCGCCTGGGTCGGCGTCAAGGATTCAGGGCGTGGCTGTACGCTCTCGGTAATCGGGTACGAGCACCTCACGCGGCCAAAATCCTTCCACTTGCGGGTGAGTACGTGAGCGCAATTCTCAAGGCGAATTGGAACTACCCCACCACCGTGTGGGCGGGCCCGGGTCGCATCGCCGAGCTGCCGGCGGCCTGCGCGCGGCTCGCCATCAAGCGGGCACTCCTGGTCACGGACGAGGGCCTGCGCGATGCGCCGATGGTGCGGCGCGCCTGCGAGCTCGTACCGGGAAGCGCCCTCTTTGCGCGCGTGCGCGGCAATCCGGTCGCGGCCAACATCGAGGACGGGCTCGCCGCCTACCGCGCGGGCGCTCACGACGGCGTGATCGCCTTCGGCGGCGGCTCGGCGCTGGATGCCGGCAAGGTGATCGCCTTCATGTCCGGACAGACGCGGCCGCTGTGGGATTTCGAGGACGTGGGCGACTGGTGGACACGCGCCGAGCCGCGCGGCATCGCACCGATCATCGCCGTTCCAACCACTGCCGGCACCGGCTCGGAGGTGGGACGCGCCGGCGTGGTCGTCAATGAGGCCACCCACCAGAAGAAAATCATCTTCCACCCGCAGATGATGCCGGGAGTGGTGATCAGCGACCCGGAGCTCACGGTCGGCCTGCCGCCCGCGATCACCGCGGCCACCGGCATGGACGCCTTCGTGCACTGCTTCGAAGCGTTCTGCGCGCCGGGGTTCCACCCGCTGGCCGACGGCGTTGCGCTCGAGGGTATGAGGCTGATCCAGACGTATCTGCCGCGCGCCTGCGACAACGGCAAGGACCTCGAGGCCCGCTCACGCATGCTGGCGGCGGCCAGCATGGGCGCCACGGCGTTTCAGAAGGGACTGGGGGGCGTGCACGCCATTGCGCACCCGGTAGGAGCGCATTTCAACACGCATCACGGCCTGACCAATGCGGTTGTCCTGCCTTACGTCATCATGCACAACCGCCGCGCGATCGAGTCGCAGCTGCCCGTCATCGCGCGGACGCTGAACCTGCCCGGTGAGCCGTTCGCCGCGGTGTTCGACTGGGTGCTTGGCTTTCGCAAGCGCCTGAGAATCCCGCACTCCCTCGCGGAGATCGGTGTGCCGCTGAGCAACCCCGACACCATCGGGCACGAAGCCTCGCTCGATCCATCGGCGGCCGGCAATCCGCTCCCCACGGACGCGGCCGGCTACGCCCGTATCTTCCGCTCGGCGGTCAAGGGCGCCCTCGACCTCGCCGGCTGAGCTGAAGTCATGCGCTCAACTCGCGGATCGCATCCCTCCACAGCGCCTCGGTGGCCGCGGCCACCACGCGGCCGTCGGAAGTCGTGCCAAGTGGCGCCCCGTGCCAGTCGCTGATCCTGCCGCCGGCGCCCTCCACGACCGGGATCGCCGCCATGAAATCGTGCGGTTTCAGTTGCACCTCGATGACCAGGTCACAGTGGCCGCCGGCGAGCATGCCGTAGAGGTAACAGTCCCCGCCGAAGCGACGCAGCGCAGCGCGCGCGCTCAAGGCTTCGAAGCGGCGCCGTTCCCCGGCGTCGAAGGTCTCCGCCGTGGTCGTGTAGACGACCGCCTGCCCGGTCTCGCGGCAGGCGCTGGTCCTGACCTGCCGGCCGTTGAAGAGCGTGGCACGACCCTCGCAACCGACCCAGCGCTCGGTGAGCGCCGGTGCCTCGATCACGCCGAGCACCGCTCGGCCGGCCTGCAACAGCGCAATCAACGACCCGAACAGCGGATACCCCGTGACGAAACTCTTCGTGCCGTCGATCGGGTCGAGCACCCAGGTGAACTCCCCGCTCCCCTCGGAGGCGAACTCCTCGCCGCGAATGGCATGCCCGGGAAAGGCCGCGCGGATCATGCGGCGCATTTCGGTCTCGATTTCGCGGTCCGCGACCGTGACCGGACTGCCGTCGTCCTTGCGCTCCACGGCGAGTGGCGTGCGGAAATACCGCCGGGCAATGTCGCGCGCGGCATCGGCGAGTTGCTCGGCGAGTGCCAGCGCTGCGGGAAAGTCCGGGTGCTCGGTGAAGTTCACGGCGTCAAGCGGCGCGGCGGTTCAGTGGCGCCGCCGCGCGTACGGCAACACCTGCAGCTCGAGCCAGTTGCGCAGCTCCGCAAGCCTGCATGAGTCCTCCTGCAGGCCCTCGCCAAGTCCGTGTTTCCAGGTCAGGCGCCGGTCGCGGGGATCGCGCATGAGTGAGCGCAGATCGTTGACAAACGCTTCCAGCTCCGCGCGATCGGCGAACAGCTGCTCTTCGATCAGCGCGGCAGTGTAGCGCAGCGCGGTGGCCGCAATCTCGGCGAAGCTGTATTCGGGATGGTACTGCACGCCCCAGAATGTGCCGGCGCCGTGGGGCAGCTCGATGGCCTGCAACCCCATATCGTTGCTCGCCAGCACCACCGCGCCCGCGGGAAGCTGCTCGATATCATCGCGGTGCACCGTGATCGCCTCGAACACCGGCGGCTTGCCCGTGAACATGCCGTGGCGACGCCCCGCATCGGCGAGCTCGATGCGGCGCGCGAATCCGAACTCCCGCCCCAGCGGATTGCGGCGCACCCGACCGCCGGCCGCGCTCACCGCCACCTGCAGGCCCCAGCAGCTGCCGAAGAACGGCACGCCGGCGGCAAACGTCGCCCGCGCCAGCTCGATCTGCCGCTCAATGTGTGCGCCGCCGTCGTAGACGTTCAGCGCCGAACCGGTGATCGCCACGCCGTCGTAGCTCGCAAGTCCGGCGCCGGACGCGAACCGCACCTCGCCGTCCGCCGGCCGCACGATGTCGCAGCTGACGGCCGCCAGACGCTTCAACACCTGCGCGTAGCCTTCGCCGGAGGGCTCACCGCCGGCGGCGACCTGCTGCGCCCGTGTCGCCGCCCGGTTCCCGTCAATCACCAGGATGCTCGGTTGGCCCATGTCAGTGCTGGGGCACGGGCGGCGGAGCCGGTATGCCAGCGCGCTCGAGGAGCGCGCGCAGCACGTCCGGCCGGTCGGTGATCATGCCGTCCACATTGAACGCGAGCAGCCGCTGCATGTCCGCCGGTTCGTTGACGGTCCACGGAACCACCCGCAGCCCCAGGGCATGCGCCTGCTCGATGAGCGGCGCATCGAGATCCCGATAGTCCGGGCCCCAGCTGCCCGCGCCGGTGGCTTTGACGAGACGCACGATCGAGCCGCCGAAGTGCCCAGGATCAAGTCCGCCCAGCCACGGCGAGGGATGTGGCGAGCCGATCCGCACCGTGTCCTCGCCGGGCTGCTGCTCGGTCAGGGCCGCGGTTGCGAGCTGGGGCATCAGCCGTTGCGCGGCGCTCAACACTCGCCAGTCAAAGGCCAGGAACGTGACCAGCGACGCAGTGCCGGTGCGTTCCACCTCCGCTCGCAGCGCCTGCACGAACGGCTCGGGGGCCGGCGTGAGTTCCGGTTGCTCCGGGAAGGTCTTGACCTCGAGGGCGACGCGCACCCCACCGCGGCCGCGCGTGCGCACCAGAGTCAGCACGTCCGCCAGAGACGGTATGCGCTCGCCGTCCACGGGCTGCTGCTGCGGGAACCGCGCGGCGTATGCACTTCCCGGCCGCAGCCGCCCCACATCGTAAGACTGCAGCTGCGCATGGCTCAGCGTGAAGATCGGCGGACCGGCGCTCGCCAGAAAGCGTCCCTGCGCGTCGCGCGTACAGTCGGGGTTGAGTTCCGGGTCGTGACTGACGACCACCACGCCATCACGGGTCACCGCGCAATCGAGCTCCAGCGCGGACACGCCGAGTTCCATCGCCCGCGCAAATCCCACGAGGGTATTTTCGGGCCATAGGCCCCGTGCGCCGCGGTGCCCTTGCAGGTCAAACATGGCAGTCGCGGGTCACGCGTCGACGACAAGCCGGTTCAATTGAGACTACCCCGCCAAAAACTGGCTTGTCAACGCGCCAGCAATCAGTCCCCGTTCAGGCAGCGGCGGTAGAATAGGCTGCAGTCCGACCGTCCGGGAGTTACTCGTGCATCGACTCTGCATCGCCTCACTCCCGATGCTCCTCGTCCTGGTCGCGTGCACGCATGAGCGAGGCGCTGCGCGGCCGTCGGCCGCTCAAGGCGCAACGACTCCGGCGACTGCGCCGACTCCGGCACCCCCGTCAGCGCCGACCAGCCCGCCGCCTGCTTCTGCACCGCAGGCGCCGACGCCCGCTGTCCCGCCTGCTGCAGCGGCTGCCGCCGCTGCACCTGCCCCATCCAAGGCGGGCTCGCAGGCGGCTGCCGCGCGATCGAGCCGCTCAGTCCCGAAAAAAACCTCGGCACCCGAGACGACACCCGCCGCGGAAGCGATACACGCGCCTGCAGCGCCTGCAGCTGCCGCGCGCCCGAGCACCGCCGCCGGGGCAACCCCGGCGCTGGACCTGACCGCCCTCGAGCAGCGACTCAGAGATACTCGCGCCATCGGCTTGTTCACCAAGCTCTCGCTGAAGAATCAGGTCGATGACCTGCTGGCGCAATTCAAAGCGTTTCACAACGGCGGCGCGCGGGTGCCGCTCGGCGAGTTGCGACAGAAATTCGAGCTGCTGCTGGTGAAGGTCGTGACTCTTCTTCAGGATGACGACCCCTCCCTGGCGGCCGCGGTATCTTCCTCGCGCGAGCCCATCTGGGACGTGTTGAGTGACCCGAAGAAGTTCGCCACTATCTGATTTCAACAACGGGAGTAGCCATGGGCCCGCGCTTAACACTTCTTGCTTTTCCATTGCTGACCTCGCTCGGCTCAACAGGCGCAATTGCGGCCGACGATCAGGGCCTCGGCCGGGATCTCAGGGCCAGCATCGCCCTGCAGGGATTTCCGTGCGACCAGGTGGTCGACTCGAAGCGTAACGGTGACAGTGATTACACCGCCTCCTGCAAGGACGGCAATCGCTATCACATCTTCGTCGACTCAGCCGGACGCGTTGTGGTCAAGAAGCTCTGACGCGAGCTCGCATACTTTGACGCTCTGGCCGCAAGAGCGTTATGGCCAGCTCGGCGTGCGTGGTGACTTAACGGCTGGATGCTTTCCTCGGCTTGTAGGAGAACTTCTGACCCGCCACAGAGATCTCGTACATCGCGCCGCCTTTGACAATCGTGAAAACCGCGATTCCCTTGTAATACCTCCCGGCTGTGGTTGCATCCCTCTTTCCGCCGCTTGCGGTTACGCTTGCGCCCGTCGTGCCGGCTGTGCCGGTTGCCGCGGCGGTAATCGCGACCGCGCTGACATTGGCATCGAACTCGAAATCTCCCGAGGTGAATTCGTCGAACGCCCGCTTGTCTCGAAAGAGAATGATTTGACTGTAAGCCTGACCGCCGGCCTGGAATCCGACGCTGACTTGAGTCATCGAAGTGTCGCCGACGTATTTACCGTGCTCGTACACACGACCGGTGCCGTGCGCGCCACCGACGACGAGGCCGGCCTTGCCGATGGTAGGGAATACGGCATAGGCATAGCTGTTGTTGAAAAATGCGGCACTTGCACCTGCATTCCTGAACAGCTCGATCGTCTCGCTGTAGTCGTCGCCCAGAGCAGCCTCGGCCGGCACCAGCATCGCCAAAGTCATCAGCAATGGACGCATTGTCCCCATCGTCGTTCTCCTGCGAAGTCACGTCTCATGTACAGTCGCCGCCATCAGCGTACGGCCGAGTTGCCAGCCGCGGAGGTCGGCGGCGTCGAGCGCGAGCAGGGACTATTATTCAACACGCGGCCGGCAACCACCAAGGCGCCACGGAGGGGTGTCACATGACTGCGCGTACGAATTGCAGCGTCTCGCGCCGCGATCTCCTCGAAGCTGGCGTGGTCGCAGGCATCGCTACCCTGCTCCCGCGCGGGTTGCCGGCCGCCGAGCCGGCGGAGTCGTCGCGGCCGCTGATCACCAGGACCATACCCGCGAGCGGCGAGAGGATTCCGGCCATTGGAATCGGCACCGACTCATTCAGCGATTCGGTGCGCGATGACATCCACGCCGAGCTCAAGCGCATGAGCGAGCTCGGCGGTACGGTGATCGACACGGCCGCCAGCTACGGCGACAGCGAAGCCCTCATCGGTCAGGCGCTCGAGAGCCTCGGCACGCGCGACAAAATGTTCATCGCGACAAAGCTCGTGGGTGGTACCTCGAGCGGCTCGTCCACGCCGACGGGCGCCGCCAGCTTCCAGCGCTCGCTCGAGCGGCTAAAGACCTCACGTGTCGAGCTTCTGCAAGTGCACAATCTCAACGGCGTGGCGGCGCTGATTCCCCTGATGCAGGAGTGGAAGAAGGCCGGAAAGATTCGTTACATCGGCGTAACCACCTCCCGCGTCAGCCAGCATGCTGAGATCATGGACGTCATGCGCAACTACCCGTTCGATTTCATCCAGGTGGATTATTCCATAGCCAACCGCGACGCGGCCGAGGCGATCCTGCCGCTCGCGCTGGAGCGCAAACTCGCCGTGTTGGCCAATTTGCCTTTTGGGCGTGCTTCCCTGTTCCGGCAAGCCAGCGAGCGTCAGTTGCCAGGCTGGGCGGCTGACATCGATGTAACGACCTGGGCACAATACTTCCTCAAGTATGTCATCTCGCACCCGGCAGTCACCTGCGCCATCCCCGGCTCAACGAAGCTGAGCCACCTGGTGGACAATCAGGCCGCGGGCCGTGGCCGGCTCCCGGATGCGGCCCTGCGCCGCAAGATGGAGGAGTACTGGGACCGCAAGTCCTGACGTCGTCTACTCAAAATCCATCTCGCCGGCAGCTAGGCAACCACCCGTCCCCTCCGCCACCGCTGGTCAGCGTTGGGCAACCGTTTTGAAGCACGAGCTCGGGCTTTCAGTAGGGAAAACGATCTTTGGATTTGCACTGAGCTGGCGGGTGAAGTACGGCACGCCCACGCGAAACGACGTCGCGCCGTTGTCTGTGCAGGTGGTGCCCTGACTCGTGCACTGCGGGCTGTGCACGTGGTCATCGGCGAAGGTGATGTTGGCACGGTGATTGGGATCGAGCGCCACCTGGAAGAAGTCGGCCAGATTACGGTCGGCCCCGCCACCCAGCCCGCCGGTCGACACCGTGCCGGAGTGAATGATGTGATCGCTCACAATGTGCTGCGTGAAACTCGGCTTCAGGACATTACCGTTCACCGTCTCTGCTGCATAGACGTTCCACTTTGCCCAACAGTTGTTCGTGCCGGCGTTCGCGCCCGTGCAGGTCGGCTCCAGCATCGTGCGGTTGTTTGAATTCGCCGGCGCGCTCCGTGTCCCAATGCTGGTTTCGCCCAACCAGACTACGACGACGTGGCCGTTGGCATCGGCGGCCACCCAGGGGAACACGTTGGACTTCCCCCCGGTTGTGGCACCCTGATTCACACGTACCGGTGGGTTCCACATAGAGCCCGGAGCAGAGCTCTGACTGGAGCCCACAGTGGAGGAGAGATAGATATCGTTGTTGTCTGACCAGACCGCGTACGCAAACCCGTTATTGTCCGTGGCGAGCGCCGGGAAGACCTGACCGGTGCCGTTCGTCGCACCGGGTGAAGCAGGCGGGCTGGTGAAGATCTTGTGGTCGGTGAAAACGGGGACTGGGTTTGGCACGCCCCCGACAATTGCATTTGGCGAGACGCCCACATAGACGGTTTTCAGAGAGTGGCACGCCGGGAGGGGCGCCGGGCCGCACGGCGGATTGTCCGCCACGCTATCGGGAGCAGAAAAGATCTGATAGAGGGTGCCCCGGGTAGAGCAGCCGTTGGTGTTTTTGTCAATCCTGATCTGCCCAGCCACGTTGCCGCTGCCTGACCCGTTCGCGGCTGCAAGTGTGTTGGCATCGATGGCCTCGCCAAAGGCAGCGTTGTAGGTCGCCCCGCCGTCGGTCGAAGCCTGCACATGAATGGCCCCGCTGGCCAGGTCGTGATAGGTCATGTACACGGTGGAGGCGTCGTCAAAGGCATCGATCCACATCCGGTCGTCTCCCGGGACGTGTGCGGCACCCGCGTTGGCGAGGTTAATTGCACCGCCGGTCGCCATCGATGTTCCGATACTGAAGGTCTGGCCTCGATCCTTGGAATTGGCTGCCGTGACGTCTGCCAAAGAGAGGCTCACGAAGGCTACGTTCGGGATCGCGACTCCGTTGTACGTGTTCGCCGAGTCCGGCCCATTCACGGCGATGTCGTCGTCCCCGCCTCCTGGTGCTACGCCGGGATTGGCCAGGCTGCCGACGTTGTTGGCGCAACCATTTGTGAGGATCCCGCAGTTATCGGGCTGGCCCTCATATCTGAAAGGCAGAGTTCCGTTGTTTGCCGGGCCGGTGTTCGGTCCCCCGTCAACGATGGGTCCCAGCGCCTGGTCCCACCGCCAAAGGTCTGAGCCGCCCGGCACGCCCCGGATGGAGCCAACGTAAATCGTGCCCTGCGAATCCACGCGGATGCCAGGCTCCACCCCTTGAACGATGAACGCCAGCGGGCCAGCCGACGTTCCGACGGGCGCCAGCTGCGGTAAACACAAGCTCTGGTTCCGACTGAAACCGTCAATCCCTGACCCAACATACGGTGGTTCCGCCTCCAAGCCCCCACCGGCCCCGGTTTGCGCCGGGCAGTTGTGCTCGTTGGCCGGGTTCTGAGCGAGCGCCGTGGGAATGGCTGACAACAGCACGGCTGCAGAGCAAAACGCCATCCTTAGCTTTCGCATTTTCTTCTCCTTAAGGCTTTCTCTCCAAGGGGTCCTCGGTGGTGTACTGGCAAATCACCGGCGCGCTGCCGTCGCCGGCATGTCGGGAAATCCAATCATCCAATGGGTGCGCATCGTGACCTCCATGTCTTCACGCGGCGCGGCGTTGATGTTTAGTTCTGAGGCGAAAAACAGTAGTAGTACAACTACCAAAAGTCAACGGTGTCACTAGCGTGCCGGTATTACCTCATGAAAACAGCGGCTTACAAGAGGCGAATTGACCACTGGTAGTAGTACACCTACCATGCGGTCGTGAAGCCATCGAGCAACCCCGAACCCGCCGAGGCCGCCAGCAGTCGCGAACGGCTGCTGAGCACCGCCAAGCGCCTGATGGCCGAAGCGGGCTACGAGCGCGTCTCCACCGCCGCCATCGCCCGTGAAGCGGGCACTTCGGAATCGCAACTGGTGCGCTACTTCGGCAGCAAGGCGGGGCTGCTCGAGACCATCTTCGATGAGAGCTGGGCGCCGCTCAATCCGCAGATCGCCCGGCTGGTGGCCGCCGCACCCACGGCGCGCGAAGCCATGATCACCGTCCTCTCCACCATGATCGGCGCCTTCGAGCGCGACCCCGAGCTGGCGAAGCTGTTGATGTTCGAGGGCCGCCGCGTGCGTGGGGACAATGCCGAAGTCCTGATCACCCAGGGCTTCAGGGATTTCGCCAAACTGGTGCTGAGTCTGATCGAGCGCGGTCAGAAGGACGGCAGCTTCAGCACCGCCCTCAAGCCGCAGGCCATGACGTCAGCACTGCTCGGGGCCGCCGAAGGCATGATGCGGGATCGTCTGCTGGCGGCTCAACAGAGCGGGTCCTCCCCGTTCCCCGATT
>VBMV01000071.1 GCA_005878835.1 Gammaproteobacteria bacterium
CTCTGATCGAAGGGCCCGCCGAGGGCTGCCGGGACCCCGCCGGTGAAGAAGTAGAGGAGAGACGTGGGGATCGGCCGGAAATCGAAGGCGTCTCCGGTGTCGATCTCCTTGGTGCGGTTGTAGTCCGACACCGCCGTGAGCGTGCCGCCCCCCAGGCTGTAATCGAGCTTGAGCGCGACATCCGTCACGTCGCGGGTGTCCGTGCCCAGGTTGTTGTTCTGGATCGGGCTCGTGACGTCGTTGGCGTTCGGCGGCGTGCTGAAATCGCTGAAGACGCTCGCTTCGTTGGCACGCGGAATGATGTAGTAGTAGGCGGTCGTCTCGGCGCGCTCGCGAAACGCCCGCAGGTCCGCGGACCACTGCTCGGAGGGTTTCCACAGCAGCCGCAGGCGCCCGGAGTAATCCCGATACGGGTCCGCCTTGCGGTTCAGGTAACTGTTCTCCCGATAGCCGTCAGTGTCGTAGTAGTTGAGCGAGGCGCGATACTTCAGCGTTCCGGCCGAGTCGATCGGGCCGCTGACGGCCACCTGGGCCTTCTCGGACACCCCGTTGCCCACGCCGACCCTCGCGGCACCTGAGAAGTGATCGGAAGGATCCACGGTGTGAATGAGGATCGCGCCGCCGATGGCATTGCGACCGTACAAGGCGCCCTGCGGACCCTTCAGCACCTCGATCTCCCGAATGTCGGTGAGCTCCTGGTCGAACTGGTAGGGATTGGTCTCGAGCACCCCGTCGACCAGCACCGCGACCGACGGCTCGCTGTTGCGCGCCTGGGAGATGCCGCGGATGGTGATGAAGGAGTTGCCGACGTTCTGCACCTCGACCAGGGTCATGTTCGGGACCATCGCGACGAAGTCGCGGGGCGATTCGATTCCCGCCGCCTCGATCGCCTGCTGGGTAAAGACGTTTTCGGTCACCGGCACGTTCTGGATCGTCTCATCGCGCTTGCGCGCCGTGACCACCACTTCTTCGAGTGCCGTGGCCTGGCTTTGGCCCCAGGCGGGGGCGCTGAATACGGCTGCACCTGCCAAGGCCGCCAGGAACGGAAAGTCTCTGCGCAACGCTGCGAACATGTGAGCTCCCTGTGTATTGATTGTTAGGATTTGGCGCCGCCACCCTGCCCCGTCCGCTCGGCCGCGAGCTGCAGTCGCACCATCTGCGCGCCGGCCACCATCGCCTGCAGCTTCCCGAAGGCGACCGCGCGCGGCAGGTATTTCATGCCGCAATCGGGTGCCACCAGGAGATTCGCCGGATCGACGAAGGGCAGCGCGCGGCGGATCCGGTTCGCCACAACCTCCGGCGTCTCGACGGTATGGCTGCCCAGGTCAATGACGCCGAGGATGATCTTCTTGCCGGGCAGCGCCTTGAGCACGGCGCAGTCGAGGCTCGACTGCGCGGTCTCGATCGAGACCTGCGCGCAGCGGCACTGGGCGAGCTCAGGCAGGAACGAATAGCCGGACGGGCGCACGTGAATGATGGCCGCGTAGCCGAAGCAGATGTGCACGGCCGTGACTCCGGAGATGCCCTCAAGCGCGCGGTTGATCGCGCGCAGGCCGAAGGCACGTGCTTCCTCGGGGCGCGCCTGCATGTAAGGTTCGTCCATCTGCACCACATCCGCCCCGGCATCGAAGAGATCGCGGATCTCCTCGTTCACGGCGGCCGCATAGTCCATGGCGGCGTGCTCGCGGCTTCCGCCGTAGTAGTCGATCTGCGCCTGCTGGGCCATCGTGAACGGCCCCGGAACCGTCGCCTTGACGTGGCGCCGGGTGTGACTGCGCAGAAACTCGAGGTCACGCACGCCGACCGCATGGCGGCGGCGGATCGGCGCGACAACACGCGGCACGGGGTTCGGGTGACCACTGCGATCGAGCGCGGTGCCCGGATTGTCAAGATCGATTCCATCGAGGGCGGTCGCGAAGCGGTTGGAGTAGCTCTCGCGCCGTATCTCCCCGTCCGTGATGATGTCGAGACCGGCGTCCTCCTGTGCCTTGATGGCCATGATGGTCGCGTCATCCTGCGCCTGCGCCAGGAACGCCTCCGGGACACGCCACAGCTCACGCGCCCGCACCCGCGGCGGGAAGCGAGCGGCGAGGCGCTCGCGGTCAATCAGCCACTCCGGCTGCGGATAGCTGCCGACGAGCGTAGTTGGAAAGAGCATCGCGGTCTCCCCTGTGCGCGCGCCTAGCTGGCCAGTGCGCCGGTCTCGCCGGGGGGCCATGTCGGCCCACCGGCCAGTGCAGCGCGGATCTCCTTGCCGTGCTGATCCAGAAGCGGTGCGGCACTCACCGATTTGGCCCGGCCGCCGTTGAACTGCAGTGCCGGCCGCACGGCTTGCTTTGCCGAGTGCGGGGCTTCGACCGGCACGACGATGCCGAGATGGCGGATCTGTGGGTCTGTTACCACGTCATCGATGCGGTTGACGGGTGCGTAGGGCACGTCATTGGCCTGCAGTCGCTCGATCCAGTGCGACAGCGGCTCGCGCACGAAACGCGCGTCGAGCTCCAGACGCAGCGCCTCATATTCGGCGATGCGGCGCTCGCGCGGGTTGAAGCGTGGATCACTCGCAAGCTCCGGCGCCCCGAGCGCCGCGACCAGTCCCTGCCAGAACTTCTCGAGCGACGACAGGTGAATCGCAATCAGCCGCTCGTCTGCTGTGCGCAGGATGTAGGCCTGCGCCAGCCGGGGCCGGTCGGCGGAGGTCGGAGTCTGTCCGAGTGCGAAGAACGCGGCGAAGGGCTCGACGGCGAAGTGCGCCATCGCTTCCAGCATGGAGACTTCGACGTGACCGCCACGCGCGGTGCGGCCCCTTTGCACCAGGGCTGCGAGGATGCCCTGTGAGGCATAAAGACCCGTGATTGCATCGGCAAGCGCGGGACCCAGGAACTGTGGTCGGCGGTAGTCGACTACCACGCTGAGAAACCCGCTGAGCGCCTGCGCGACGGAGTCATAGCTCGGGCGCTCGGCGTACGGGCCGCTCGCGCCGAAGCCGCTGATGGAGCAGTACACGAGCCGCGGGTTGATTTGCAGCAGTCGTTCGACACCGGCTCCGAGGCGCTCTGCGGTCCCGGGCCGGAAGTTCTGGATGTACACGTCGGCCTCGCGCATGAGGCGCCGGAAGAGCTCGCAGTCCGCGCTCCGCTTCATATCGAGCGCGACGCTGCGCTTGTTGCGGTTGTAGGCCTGAAAGTGTGGCGAGTACTGGCCGCCCTGGTAGGCGCGGTACGGGTCCCCCTCGGGGCTCTCGACCTTGATGACGTCCGCGCCGAGGTCCGCCAGCATCATTCCGGCGCAGGGCCCGGTGATGAACGTGCCCTGCTCGACGACGCGAATGCCCGCCAATGTCGGTTCCATAGCTGCGCGGGTGCCTCAACCGTCCTTGCTCGGCTTGAAGTCGGGAGGGGCTTCACCGTCGTAGTTGATCGCCTGCGCCGCGGCGTGCGACATGACGAAGCCGATGGCGCGCTGCTGTTCCTCGAGCAGATGGGCGACGAGCCCCGCGGTGCGCGCAAGCAGCGGCACACCCTTCAGGGCCAGCAGCGGATAACCGGCATCCAGGAGCACCGCCGGAATCGCTCCGGAGACGTTGAGCGCGAGCGGACGGCCGATGACTTCCGGCAGGAGCCGCTCGACGACGCGGGCAATCTCCGCGTGGTGCCCCGAGGTATTCGCCTCGACGGCCACCTCGAGCAGGCGCTGTGCGCGGGGATCACCGCCCCGGTGCAGCGGATGGCCATAGCCAGGGATCGCCTGCTCGGCCTCGCGGTACTCGCGCAGCACCTCGCGGGCCGCCGCCTCGAGTGAGGCAGCGCTCTTGCCGCGGGCATCGATCTGCGCAAGGAAACGACCCGCGGCCTCAGAAGAGCCGAGGACCACCGACCCGCACCCAAGAATCCCGGCCGCAACCGCTCCCTGCAGAGCCTCGGGCGCCGCCGCCAGGGTCATGCGGGAGACTTGAACGCTCGGCACCAGCCCGTGTTCGGCGATCGCCACCAGCGTTGCATCGAGCACGCGCAGCTGAGCGGGTGTGGGCAACGAACCGGTCACCAGCAGCCAGAAGTGCTCGGTGAAGCTGATCCTGCCGATCAGTTCACGCGTCAGATCACGCCCCCGGACGAGGATGGTCTGTTCGTTCGAGGTCGAAATCGCCGAGCTGCGTTGGTCCTGCCGCCCGATCTTCAATTGGCCCCCTCAAGTGCATTTCGCATACCGAAATAGGCGTCGGTATCCGAAACAATATACTGGACTTGCCCCTGGACCCTCGTCAAGGCTGCTGCGCGCCCTTCCGACATTTCGGATATCGAAATAGACTGCGTGCGTGGCCAAGGGTAGGAAAACGCCGGTGCGTCGTGAGGCGATGGGCGGACTCGCAAAGGGACTCGCCGTGATCCGCGCCTTTTCGCGCGATCATGCGGCCTTGAGCCTCAGTGACATCGCGCGCAGTGCCCGCATTCCGGCCGCCACGGCACGACGCTGCCTGCTAACGCTGGAGGAGCTCGGCTACGTCACGCGCAGCGCGCGTGATTTTCTGCTGCGCCCGAAAGTGCTCGAGCTCGGCGCGGCATACCTGGAATCGATGAATATCGAGCAGATCACCAAGAATCACCTCGAAGAGCTGGCACGCAACACGGCCGACTCGGCAGCCCTGTGCGTGCTGGATGGGGTCGAGATCGTCTACATCGCACGCACCTCGGTGCGCACGCTGCTGCGCCTTGAAGCCCACGTCGGCAGCCGCTTCCCTGCGCACGCCACCTCGACGGGCCGCGTCCTGCTTGCCGGCGTGAGTCCGGAGCGGTTGCACCGCTATTTCCAGACCGCCAAGCTCGAAGCCCTCACCGAGCGCACCGTCACCGATCCGCAGAAGCTGCGTGCGTTGATCGAGGATTGCCGTCGCAATGGCTACGCGGCGGTGGAAGATGAACTTGCCTATGGCGTCATCGCGCTCGCCGTCCCGGTTCTCGACCACCATGGTCGTGTGGTCGCAGCCCTCAACTCATCGAGTCATTCACGCCGCACAACCAAGTCCAAGCTGGTGCGCGAACGGTTAGCGATGTTGCAGCAAGTGAGCCGGCAGATTTCTGCGGACCTCGCCACCGTTCCCTGGCTGTCTTTGAGCGCACAGATCTAGTCCCGCAAGCCTCGGAGCGGGTGCGCTTGACGACCGTCAGGTGAGACCGTAGCCTGAGTGCGAAAAATTTTTCGCTATTCGAATTTCGGGCTAATTTCGGGCTTATGCTGGCAACGAGCGCAGCGAGGAATCTGGCGACGCACCCTGTAGACCAGTACCTCACGGTGGAAGACGCGCGTCTGCGCTTCCGAGACGAGGGCGCAGGTGCTGCGGTCATACTCCTGCACGGCTGGACCCTGGACCTCGAAATGTGGGATCCGCAGGTCGCGAGGCTGCGGCAGGCGTACCGCCTGGTGCGCGTGGATAGGCGCGGTCACGGATTCTCGAGCGGCACGCCCTCAACAGCACGCGATGCGACTGACGTTGCCGCCCTTTGTCACCATCTCGGGCTGATCCGGGTCGCGGTCATCGGCATGTCGCAGGGGGCGCGTACTGCCCTTGCTTTCGCCGGCGGCGCGCCCGAGCGCGTGGACGCCGTCATTCTCGACGGACCGCCCTCCTTCGAGCTTGCCCCCGCCGACGAGGACGTGCCATTCGAGCACTTGCGAACCGTCGCGCGCACGCGCGGCATGGCCGCCTTTCGGCGCGAATGGCTGCGCCATCCGCTTACCCGACTGCGCACTGCGGATCCGCAGATGCGCGCTCGTCTCATCGCGATGATCGAGCGGTTCGCAGGCAACGAGTTCACCGATTCCCCGCTCGACTCGGACGTGCTTTCGGTACCGGCGCTGCCGCGGTCATCGAACGCGCCAGCATTGGTGCTCAGCGGCGAGCTCGACGTGCCGCGCCGGGTTCAGTGCGCCGATCGCCTGAGCGTGCAGCTGCCGCGCGCCGAGCGGGCCGTGATCACCGGCGCCGGCCATCTGCCCAATCTCGACCGGCCGGACGAGTACACCGAAACATGCCGCGCCTTTCTGAACCGGCACACGCGGGCGCGCAGCACGCCCTGAGGAGTCGCCATGCCAAGGGTTCTGGTTCTTTACTACAGCAGCTACGGCCACATCGAGGCCATGGCTTACGCGCAGGCTGAAGGCGCCGGCCGTATTGCCGGAGCGCAGGTGACCGTCAAGCGGGTTCCCGAACTGACACCGCCCGACGTCGCGCGTGCCGCCGGCTTCAAGCTCGAGCAGAGGGCGCCGCTGGCGCGCCCGGAAGAGCTGGATCAGTACGACCTGATTCTGTTCGGCACTCCAACCCGCTTCGGCAACATGGCGGCGCAGATGCGCAACTTCCTCGATCAGACCGGCGCCCTGTGGATGAGCGGCGCACTCGTCGGCAAGGTCGGCAGCGTTTTTTGCAGCACTGCCAGCCAGCACGGCGGCCAGGAGACGACCATCACCTCCTTCCACAGCACCCTGCTCCACCACGGAATGATCGTGGTCGGCCTGCCCTACACGTTCAAGGATCTCGCGACGATGCGCGAGGTGACCGGCGGGACTCCCTACGGCGCGAGCTGTGTAACCGGGACGGGGAGCGAAACGCGTATGCCGACGGCATTGGAGCTCGAGATGTGTCGCTACCAGGGCGAGCACGTCGCCCGAATCACGGCTCGCCTGGTCTCCGGTTCGGCGTGACGGGTGCTACCAGATTTTCGAGCAAATGGCCGCATGAGCCACAAAAGACCGTAGCCACCCGGCGACCGGGATCGTGAGGCAGTGCACAAGTCCGCAAGATCGGTACTTGTCGCAGCTTGCTGTCGCAACTTGATGACGGGTTGCGCCAATGACACGGGATGTCCCAGCGCGTAGCATGCTCCCCGTACTCGAAGGGCAAACCCGTCGTGAGGCGGGGACGCAAAGCTTCCGGTCTTGAGAGCCTAATCGGCTCGTGAAGACAGCGGGGTTGCCGGCAGCGCGCAATGTCTACGGTGGCGCGCGTCGTCAGTTCTCTGGTGTTGTCTCTACGCTCTCACTGATCGCGCTCTGCAGCCCGCAGCTGGCTGTCAACAGGGTGGGTCGTGCGTGCACATATGCAACGTATTCGCGGTCGCTGATCTCAGGATCGGTCACCTCGCCTGGTGTACCGTAATCGCAGTCACACTCGCTGGTTGCGGCGGGAGCGACACAGCCGCTCTCGTCGTCAACGGCACGCCGCCCACTTCGGTGCAGGCCGGCGCCAAGTATCAATATATCCCGTTGGTTTCCAATCCTGCAGGGCGTCCGCTGACCTACGACATAACCAGCAAGCCTGAATGGGCCACATTTGTTCCATCGTCCGGCGAGCTCTTCGGAACTCCGGGCAACAGCGACGTCGGCACCAGCGCGGAAATTGAGATCGGTGTGTCGGACGGCACGACTCGCGCCATCATCGGTCCGTTCCGTATCACGGTGAACCCTCCAGCTACCCCACCGCCCGTTACGCCTCCAGCGATCGCGGGCACACCGGCCGCGACCGTGACTGCCGGTCAACCCTACAGCTTCCAGCCCATGGTCACCAATCCCGGGCGCTCGACGTTGAGCTTTACGATTGTCAATCGACCCGCTTGGGGGACTTTCAGCACCGCAACGGGTGCGCTCTCGGGAACGCCCACCACCATCAACGAGGGCACCTTTGCCAACATCCTGATCAGCGTGAGCGACGGCCACACAACCGCGTCCCTGCCCGCATTCTCCATTCAAGTACAGGCTCCCGCCAGCAACGCGCCGACAATATCGGGTACGCCTGCGCCTACGGTGGTTGCCGGCAACCAGTACGCCTTCACGCCGGCCGCAGCTGATCCGGATGGTCATGCGCTGACCTTCAGTATTCTGAACGCGCCCTCATGGGCAAGCTTCAGCGCCAGCACCGGTCAGCTGTCGGGATCCCCTCCGACAGCCGATGTTGGCGTCTTCTCCAACATCGTCATCACCGCAAGCGACGGCACCCTGACCGCCTCGCTCCCAGCCTTTTCGATCCAGGTACTGGCGCCCGCGAATGACACGCCGACGATCTCCGGTATCCCCCCAACGAGCGTCGTAGCAGGTAGCAACTATTCGTTTCAGCCGAGCGCCACCGATCCAGCTGGCAAGGTCCTCACCTTCTCCATACAGGCCATGCCCCCGTGGGCTACCTTCTCGGCGAGCACCGGAGCGCTCACGGGAACACCCACTTCCGCCAACATCGGAACCTTCACGGGCATCGTCATCGCCGTCAGCGACGGGACCTCGACCGCCGCGCTCCCGGCCTTCTCGATCCAGGTTCAATCGCCGCCGGATCACGCGCCCGTGATCGGCGGCACGCCGTCCACAAACGTCGTCGCCGGGGCTAGCTATTCGTTCACGCCGACCGCGGGCGATCCCGATGGGGACACGCTGACATTCTCGATCGCGAACCAACCGTCCTGGGCGACCTTCAGCAGCCGTACCGGACAGCTCTCGGGGACGCCAGCGAAAACCAATACCGGCACGTTCTCCAACATCGTGATCAGCGTCAGCGACGGGACCTTGACCGCCGCGCTCCCGGGCTTCTCGATCCAGGTTCAACCGCCGCCGGATCACGTGCCCGTGATCGGCGGCACGCCGTCCACGAACGTCGTCGCCGGCGCCAGCTATTCGTTCACACCGACCGCGAGCGATCCCGATGGGGACACGCTGACGTTCTCGGTTGCCAACCGCCCGTCTTGGGCGAGCTTCAGCAACACCACCGGGCAGCTTTCCGGAACGGCGACGACAGGCAATGTCGGCATCTTCTCGGGCATCGTGATCAGCGTCAGCGACGGGACTCTCACCACCTCGCTTCCGGCCTTCGCCATTGCCGTATCTGCGCCCGCCAATCCGCCGCCGACCATCACTGGCACACCTGCGACGTCGGCAAACGCCGGCACGGCTTACAGCTTTACACCAACTGCTTCGGATCCGAACGGCAACGCGCTGACGTTCAGCATTCAAAACCCGCCGAGCTGGGCTTCGTTCAATACGCAATCCGGCAACTTATCCGGAACACCCGGGTCGGGCGATGCCGGAACTTATTCGAACATCATCATCAGCGTAAGCGACGGAACATCCACCGCGTCGCTCGCCGCGTTCAGTATCATCGTGACGCAGGTCGCAAACGGCAGCGCGACCGTAAGTTGGAGTGCGCCCACGCAGAACACGGATGGCTCCGCTCTCACGAACCTTGCGGGATTCAACATCTACTACGGCACATCGGCAAGCAACCTCAACCAGTCGGTGCAAATCGCAAACCCCGGCCTGACCACCTACGCCCTCGGCAATCTTGCGCCCGGAGCCTGGTATTTCGCGGTCAATGCCTATACGGCGGCGGGCGCCGAGAGCGCGCTCTCCAGTATCGCCAGCAAAACGATTCCGTAAGTCGACCAGGTCGGCCTATTCGACAAACCAACCCTAGCGCGTCACCTCGAGAATCTTTGCAATTCTCGTCTCCGCGTCCGTCCGGATCTTGAACTCCACACGCCGCGAGCGCGCCGCGTCCTCCTTGCCCGATGCATCAAGAATCAGCCTCGATGAGGACAATCCGTTCGCGGTCACCAGGCGACGGAGCCAGTCGACGTCGCCGCGAACCTGGGGGAGCATCAGCACATAGAGCAGGGTTGATCTAGTCCGTGCCTGCGAAAGCTCCATGTTGTGCAGATAGGCGTCGTCGGGCGATGCAGCGCCGATCCAATCCGATGATGTATGTCCCTCAATACGGATCTCGCTGATCGCACGCAGATACTTCGGCGACCTCAGAATTCTCACGTAGCGGGGAAAGAAGTCGTCCAAAATGTCCTTGAAAGCCGGCTTCAACTCACTGCTGCCCTGGGCAAACAGAATGTCCGGCTCCGAGAACCGGAGCGTCAGATCCGCCTTGATGAGCTGGGCGTGCCATCTGGGCAGATCCGGGGAGAACTCCTTGCGCAGCTCCTCATAGAGGGCGTCACGGGTCTCACTGTACGCAACGGCCACCGTTTTTATCCTGCCGGCGTCCGCCTCGACCCGTATCATGTAGCACACTGCGATCAGTAGAAACATGACCATGAGCCCGGTCATCAAATCGCTCAAGGGAATCCAATGAGCTTCCGATGCGGCGGTCCGATCCGCGGACAAAACGTCGTTCACCGCTGCGCCCTCGTGGCCTGGACGGATTCAGCTGGATGTCGCGACACTGCGCCGAGCGTCTCCTGATTCGGCCGAACGCCCTGCCCGCTCCGACCAATCATCTGAGCGATTCTCTGCTCTATGATCGGCAACCCCTCTTTCACCTCGGCTATCAGCCCGGAAAGCAGCAGGAGTGCCCGGGCGAGCTGCTCACTCTGATTATTCAGCGCTCCCATAATGTTCTGCAGCGATCGCGCCACTGCAGCAAATTCCGACGCCATGTTCACGATATCAGTGAAGCGTGAAGCCGCTTCCGTCATGCTCTCCCGGGTCGCGGTCTCCTGCTCTATCAAGGCCTGCAGTTGCTTCTCGTATTGAACCAGCCAGGAAACCAGCCTCGCGACGGCGGAGTTCAACTGCCTGAAGTTGTCGCCGAATTGCTCGTTGAGCTTCACGTTGAAGTCCCGGACCACTTCCGATAGGGCCCTTACAAGCGCCTTTGAGTTCGTCTCTGCAATATTCTCCGCGTATCTGTCGAATGCTTCGATCAGCCTGTCGGCGCGAGCGTTGCTGTCCGCACGCAAGAGCTTGACCTGGCTCAACAGACCGGAATCATCGCCGCCCGCAATCGAGCGGTTGAGCTGCACCAGCAGACGGGCCAGGTCGTCCACGGTGGAGCCTTCCTGCGCACCGGACGCCGGTATGGTTGCGTCGCCAAACAGCGCGACCCGGATCTTGAGCGTGAGTGCCCAGAATATCCCAACCACGGATGCCCAGAACGCCGTGCGGATTCCCCCGAGCAGGTGCGGGACACTGTTTCGAACGTCGTTCGGGTCGAAATCCAGCAGCCCCCAGGCAATGCCCGCGAAGCAGAAGAATATGCCGAGGGTCGTCAGGATCGTGGGGCCGAGTGCCGTGGCGCGGCGTGACCACCTGAGGTGGAACAGCAGGGCAATTGACGATATCAGTACGGTGGCGAATTGCGTAAAGCCGTTGAGATATTCCCAGATGCGTCCCATCGCCTTCTCCTCGACACGCGACCCAGGCGGCCAGGACCAGCCGCTCGCGAACGTCCGCATGGGCCGCCAAGGAATCTACAAGCCTTCGTTAGAAGCCTGGTGGTGGTGGCGCGGGCAGGACGGCCGGCATTCTTCGGGCAGTAGCGTGTGCAACGTCCATGTAACCTTCGAACCACGACTGTACGCCGTTCGGACCACCGTTTCGACGTGCTCCGGTAACGATCCGACTCGGCGGCAGTTCAGATCTCGTAGATGCTATGGCTCGGGCCTAACCGGAGCCGTGTCGGGGCGATGACCTGCCTCGAAACGGCTCTGCGCTATCCTGCCCCGATCGCGGCCTACCCGATCATGATCGGCAGCGACGGCGTCCTCATCCCGGTGGCGAGCTTCGGGTTCCTCAAGTCGGGCCGCTTCGCGCCGGGGGCGCTCTCGGCCTCGCGATCGGCGGTTATATCGCCGCCTTGGCGCCTGTCGGTTGCCACAACGGCTTGCTCAGATTCTCCGTGAACGACGAGAACATGATGTTGAAGCTGATGCTGATCCGCTCGTCCTCGCTCGCGCTCGCGTCGACGGAGTGCTGCAGGTAAGCCGGAAATACCAGCATCGTTCCGTCCTTCACTCTCACGACGACCTGGTCGGTATTCTCGGCCGTGAGCTCGACGACCGGGGGGCGGATGATCCCGGTCTGATTGCGCGGGTCATGAAAGTTGATGGTGTCCGCGCCTGGATGGGTCCGGACATAGTACACACCGCTCAGGAAGTTGTTCGGGTGCTGGTGCATCTTGTGCGCGGCGCCTGTCGCGAGAACTGTCGCCCAGCAGGCGGTGACTTGGTACGCGTCGTAGCCGATCCTGAGGAACCGCAGGATTCCCGGCACGACGCGGTGCACGCAGGAAACGAGATCCCGGAAGTCATCGAGCTCGTGGAGTGACTGGACCGACTGCCACCCCTGGCCGCGCGCGAGCGGGGGCAGGTCCCGCCTCAGGCGCGCGATCGCTGCGAGCGCCTGGGCGCCGATGGCCTCGCGCAACCGTGCCTCGAGCTCGATCTTCCACACCAGCGTGGCAAACATCGGAATCACATCCGATGTCTCGCTCCGCCTGGGGCTCTGAGGGTCTGATGGCGGCTCGCGCTGCATGGTCGAACTGCACGCCACATGATGCGCCGCGATCGAAAGCCCTGGAGCATCGGCTGTCCCGGGCTTTCGGCCTTCAACCGCTCAGACGGTTTCCGCCTCGGGCTCGACTTCCTTCGGCTTGTCCGTCTCGGGCTTCGGGCGATCGGCTGGCGCGCCAGGCCGCAGACGGTCAATCACAGACCTGGGCTCTTCGCGCTTCTGGACCTTCGTCGCTCCCTGCTGCAAGAAGAATCGTTCCTCGTAGCACATGGCTGTCCTCCTGCGATGACTTTATCGTGGCTCCCTGCGGCAAAGGATAGCATCGGGGCGGCCACTGCGCGCCTCGCGTGGTTGCCAGAGGATGAGCGGGCCTGACGACCGTCACGAGCGGGCGGTCCGGCGAGCCTTCCCGCATGGGCTTTCCCGCCGATTTTCCAGACACCGAGGTTAGGTGCGATCATGACTTTGGAGGCGTGGGATGGGAAGGCGCGATGAACGGCACGCTTTCACTTATCGAACTGGCAGGCCATGTGGGCCTTCTCCTGTGGGGCACGCACATGGTCGGCACCGGGGTGCAGCGCGGCTTCGGCACGGTGCTCCGGCGCTGGCTCGGCCGCAACCTCGGTCGCCGCTTCCGCGCGTTCCTGACCGGGCTCGCCGTGACCGCGCTCCTCCAGAGCAGCACCGCAACGGGTCTGCTCGCGACCTCGTTCACGGCCACCGGGGTGATCGCGCTCGCCCCCGCGCTCGCGGTCATGCTCGGCGCCAACGTCGGCACAGCACTCCTGACACAGGTGCTCGTCTTCAACCTGGCCCTGGTGGGGCCACCGCTGGTGCTCGTCGGCGTGCTCGTTTTCCGTTGGGCCGGCGGCGGCCGGGTGAAGAATATCGGCCGCATCGGCATCGGCCTCGGGCTCATGCTCATGGCGCTCGCGGGCCTGGTGCGCACGCTGGGACCCCTCGAGGGCATTCCGTTGCTGCGCTCGGTCATGGGCGCGCTGGCCGGTGACCCCATCCTCGGGGCGCTGGTCGCAGCGGCACTCACCTGGGCATGCCACTCGAGCATCGCCATCGTGCTGCTCGTGGCGACGTTCGCCGCCACACACGTCGTCGATCCAACCGCCGCTCTCGCCCTGGTGCTCGGCGCGAACCTGGGCGGGGCACTGCCCGCGCTGGTCGACGCCTCGACCTCCGCCGCCCGGCGCCTGCCGCTCGGAAACCTGCTGGTGCGCACCGTGGGCGTGGTGCTCGCGCTGCCATTCCTGCCCGCGATCACTCGTGCACTCGAGCTCGCCGCGCCGGCTCCCGGGCGTCTCGTCGTCAACTTTCACCTGGCGTTCAATCTGGCACTCGCCGCGGTGTTCCTGGGGTCCGTCAGAGGCCTCGCGGCCCTGCTCACGCGGTGGCTGCCGGACCCGCCGGCGCCGGCCGATCCGGGCCGGCCCGTCTATCTCGACGTCGCGGCCCTTGATTCCGCCACGGTGGCCCTTGCGAACGCTGCCCGCGAAACTCTGCGCATGGCCGACATGGTCGAGACGATGCTCCGCGATGCGCTCGAGGTACTCCAGCATAATGATCGCACACGCGCCGAGGCGGTCGCCGCACAGAATCGTTGTGTCGATCAGCTGGGTAGCGCGATTCGCCGCTATCTCGCCGACGTCGGCGGCGAGCAGACCCTCGACCACCAGCGGGAGGGTGCACGGGGACAGGACATCCTGTCGGCCGTGATCAACCTCGAGCATGTCGCCGACATCGTCGCCAACAGTCTGGTCGAGTTTGCAGTGCGGAGTGTCAAGCGCGGCAGGGCGCTCACGGTCGAGGAAATCGAGACCGTCGCCGCCATGCACGCCGAGCTCCTCGAGAGCCTGCGGCTCGCACTGGCCGTCTTCCTGCAGGCCGAGCCCCGGGACGCCAAGCGCCTGGCCGCGCGCAAGGGACAGTTCCGTGAGTTCGAAGCGACCGCCACGGCATTGAGCGTGCGCCTCCTGCGCAATGCCGCCGCAGCCAGCCGGGTCACCGACACCGACGCGGTCGAACCCATGGTTGAGGAGAGCGGCCTCTTCCTGCGCACGGTGCGCGACCTCAGGCGCATTCACTCGCACCTCGCGAGCTTCGCCTACCCGATCCTGCATCGACCCCGCACCCGAGGCCGGCGCGCCACCGCGCGTGGCGTTGCCGAGGCTGGTGCCGTCAATCCGCCTGCCGCGCCGCTGCCGATTGGGCCGCCAAAGTCCACCAGCCGGACGGCTGGTCTCGAGGAGGACGACTTGGGATGACTCCCGGCAGACCAGGGCGATTACGCGTTGGACCCAACGCTCACCTCTCGCATAGCGACGCCATTGCGCCCGGCCCGCTTGGAGCTGATCAACGCCTGCTCGGCGGCCTCCAGAACCGCCTGGGTGCTGGCGCCGTCCTCAGGAAAGATTGCAACTCCCGCCGACAGGGTGATCGGTCCGAGTTGAGGATCGTTGTGCCCGACCTCGAGGCTCCGCGCTCGCTGGCGAATCAGATCCGCGCGCTGCCACACGATCTGCCGCGACACGTTCGCCATCAGCAGAGCGAATTCGTCGCCGTCGTAGCGGGCGACGAGGTCTTCGGCGCGCGCCAGCGACACCACGCACTGACCGACGGACCGCAGGATCGCATCACCCGCAGTGCGCCCAAGCGTGTCGTTGAATTCCCTGAAATGATCGACGTTGATCATCATCACGGCGAATGTATGGCCGTGGCGCTGGGCGCGCACTTTCTCGCGGTCCAGCGATTCCTCCAGGAAGCGACGGTTATACACGCCGGTCACTGAGTCCCGCATGGCCTGATCGTGCAGCCGTCGGTTGGCGTGCACCAGATCGTGCTCCGCCCAGATTCGCTTCTTGATCTCGAGATCGAGCGCCGTGCGCGCCACCTCGAGTTGCGCGCTGCGCTCCGCCACGCGTCGCAGGAGCCTGGCGATCGGCTGCACCAGCAACTCGACCGATTGCTGGTCCGCCACCCGAGCCGCCTCCTGCGGCGCCGGTTCGCCCAGAGTGGCACTGACGGTCGCGAGCAGTAGCTCGGGATTCGTCGGCTTGATCACGAATGCAGCGCCAAAGACGTGTGCCAGCGAGCGCGCTTCGACTTCAACGTTTGCGACCGCGCGCACCAGTACGCGCGGCTGCGGCAGGCTCGGGTCGCAGCGCATCCGCACCACGAGTTTGCATCCGTCGATGTCGGGCGCAGCGACGTCCATGATCATGAGGTCGGGGCGCTCCAGCCGCACGAGCCTCAGGGCTTCATCGGCGTCGCCGACGTCCCGCACGCGGTTGCCGTGGTTGCGCAGCAGCGCGGCGATCAAGCGGCGGCTGGCCGAGTTGACGTCAAAGACCAGGATGTTGGCCATGCGCTTGAGGAGTTGCGCGTCTCAGCGCGCACCCCTGAACCATTCCAGTGCCGACTGATCGTCGCGAAAATGCCGCACGTTGATTCCGTGCAGTCGGCCCATCAGCACGAAATACTCATGCGAGTGATCCAGCTCCTGGTCGTCCGCGATCAGGGCGATCTTGTGTGAAGGATCGACGCCGACGTTGGTGAATCGCGCGAGAAATCCCGACCGCTCCACGGTGAACATTGGACTGGAGGCATGCACCGAGATGAGGATGTGGGAGCGGTGATGCCGCGTGGCAGAGTCGGCGACCGCGTCAAAGAACTCCCTGGCTTCCTCGGCGGTTTCCCGGTTGAAAACGTCCGCCCTCAGGTAGTCGTGTTCGGTTGCAATCCGATACACCATGGCCCCACGAACACATGAATACCAGACGCGATGAATACCAGAGTCGATGCGACAGAAACGACATTCGTGGATGGTTCTTATGACCCATCGGGTCAGCGGGCGGTCCGTGGGCAGGCCGGCGGCCGTGGGCAGGCCGGCGGTCCCTCAGGCGGCCGCGGTTCAGGATAGACCGCTCGCGCTGCGTTCGCGGGCCGCCAGCGGGTCCGCGTCGGATCGAGGGGATTGCGCTGCCGCGACCAGGCTGAGGAGTCGCTCGCTGAACGAGCTCACCGCCTGTTCCAGGAGCTCGCAGGTCGCACGTGCCTGCTCCTTGTGCTGCTGTGGATCGAGTGATTGCAGACTCGCCGCCAACTGCTCGGCTGCCGTCGCGCGAACGTTGCGCAGCATCCCGCGCAGCGTGTGCACCGCGCTGCCGAACGTTTCGGCATCACCGCTCTGAATCGCTTCGCGCAGGCCGCTCATGTGCCGGGCAGACTCGCGCGCGAACAATTCCGCTATCTCAGCCAGCAGCCGCGGGTCGCCGCCGACCTGCTCGAGCAGGGTCGCCGCATGAGCCCCGGCCGACTGCACATCGGCATCTGCGCCCGCCTGCTCAGGCCTGAGGCCGAGTCGCTCGACCGCATCGAGCAGCGCCGTCGGGTGGATCGGCTTGACCAGATAGCCGTCCATTCCCGCGTCCAGGCAGCGCTCGCGGTCCCCGGCCATGGCATGGGCGGTCAGCGCGATGATCGGCAGGCGTCGCCCGCAGCGCCGTTCGGACTGACGAATCGCGCGGGTGGTGTCGATCCCGTCCATGCCGGGCATCTGCACATCCATCAAGATCAGATCGAAGCGACCGTGTTGCAACGCTTCCAGAGCAGCCGCCCCGCTGTCGACCGCCGTGATCGCGTGTCCGTGTCGCGCCAGCACGATCTGTGCAAGTCTGCGGTTCGCGGAATTGTCTTCCACCAGCAGCACGGCCAGCTTTGGCGCGCCAGGGCGTGGACGGGCGCGGCGCGCCTGGGGTGGCGCGCCACGACGCACGGGCGCCTCAGCCGTGCGATCCGCGAGCCCGAAGCGCACCGTGAAATGAAAGGTACTTCCCTTTCCCGGCGTGCTCTCGAGCCAGATGCGGCCCCCCATCATCTCCACCAGACGGGCCGAGATGGTGAGTCCCAGCCCCGTGCCGCCATAGTGCCGGGTTGTGGAGGCGTCGACCTGCCGGAAAGGCGAGAAAACGGCCGCCTGCTTCTCCGCCGCAATCCCGACTCCGGTGTCACGCACCGAGAAATAGCAACATAGATCTCCGTTGGCGGAGGATTCCGGCCGGACGCGCACGATGACACCGCCATGTTGCGTGAACTTGATGGCGTTGCCTACCAGATTCAGCACGATCTGCCGCAGTCTCAGGGGATCGCCGAGCAGCGCGTCCGGTGTCTGCGGCGCGACCTCCCATGAGAGATCGAGCCGCTTGGCGCTGGCCTCGATGACCAGCGTCTTCATGGCGCCGTCAATGCATTCCCTGAGCGAAAACGGAATCGTCTCCACCGTCAGGTGCCCGGCTTCGATCTTGGAGATGTCGAGAACGTCATTGACGATGGCGAGCAACGACTCGCCCGAGGCTCGAACCAGCTCCAGACATTCGCGCTGCTCCGCGGTGAGCTCCGTCTGCAGCGCAACCTGCGTCAGGCCGATGATCGCGTTCATCGGCGTGCGAATCTCGTGGCTCATGTTGGCCAGGAACTCGGACTTTGCCCGATTGGCCTGCTCGGCTGCTTGCTTGGCCACGAGCAACTCCGCGTCGGCGCGTTCACGCATCTGCATTTCCCTGCGCAGCTGGTCGTGGGCCGAGATCAGGTTCGCGGTGCGCTCGCGGATCTTGACCTCGAGATCGTCTTTCGCCCTGAGTAAGTCGCGTTGCGCACTCCGATGCACGAGCAGCTGCGTTGCGAGGTCGGCGCTCCTCTTGTTGAGGTCGACGAAAACCGCCACCTTGGACTTCAACGCTTCGGGGTCCACGGGCTTGAAGATGTAGTCGACCGCACCGACCTCATAGCCCCGCTGCACCCATTCCCTGTGATCATCCGCCGCGGTCAGGAACACGATGGGAGTGTACCGGGAGCGCTTGAGCTTGCGGATCAGGGCGGCGGTTTCGAACCCGTCCATCTGCGGCATGCGCACGTCCAGCAGGATGAGCGCGAAGGCGGCTCGCAGGATCCAGCGCAGCGCCTCCCTGCCCGAGGCCGCGGTCACCACGTTGCGGTCCGGGCCGCACAACAGCGCCTGCAGCGCCTTGAGGCTGTGCGGCTCGTCATCGACGACGAGAATATTTACGCCAGCCGAGTCGGTCAGGCTGCTCATCGACTACCTGTTCAGCCACACGCTCAACAATGAGGTCAGCTGTTCGACGTTCACCGGTTTCGCGATGTAGTCCGACGCGCCCGCGTCGAGGCATTTCTTGCGATCCCCTTTCATCGCTTTCGCGGTCACCGCGATGATGGGCAAGTTCTTGAACTGCTCGTACCCCCGGATCATTCGGATCGTGTCGTAGCCGTCGAGCTCGGGCATCATGATGTCCATCAGCACCATATCGATGTTCGCGACGCTCTTCAGGATCTCGAGACCTTCCTTCCCGCCCTCCGCGTTGAGGACTGTCATCCCGCATTCCTCCAGAGCGCAGGTCAACGCGAACACGTTGCGCACGTCGTCGTCGACCATCAGGATCTTCCTGTTCGCCAGCCCCCGCGTCACCTCGCGCGCCTCCGTCAGCGTGCGGCTGGTGGGTTGCAGGCTGCCCAGGGCATGGTGCAGGAACAGCGTGATCTGCTGCAGCATGGCCTTGCGCGTCAGCCCTTTCTTCATGACCAGCACCTCCGCCAGTTTGCGCGAGTCCTGCTGCTCTGGGCCGCCGAGGCTTTCAGTCCCGTAGATCACTAACTGCATCTCGGTAGTTGCTTCGGACTCGGCGATCCTCCTGAGCAGCTCGATCGAGCTCATGTCGCTCAGCGAGGGGCCCAGGAGCACACAGTCGAAGGGCGCGGCGCGCAGCGCCTCGAGCACCCGTGTTCCCAGGCTGGCCGAAGTAATCTGTACCCCCGCGCAGCGCAAGCATTGCTCGACGTCCGCGCGGCGCGCCTCATCGCCGTCGGCCACCAGCAGCGCCTTGGCGTCGCGCTCGATGAGATCGCGTATCTTCAGCAGAGCCTCCCGCAACGCTTCCGAAGTCGACTCCTTGCGCACTACCGCCACGGCGCCCAAGTGCAGGCTCTCGCGTGTCTGATCCACCCGCGACACCACGCTCACGGGAATGTGCCTGGTTTGCGCGCTGTGCTTCAGCCGCTCGAGGGCCACCCAGCCATCCACGTCCGGGAGTCTCAGGGCCAGCGTGATCGCATCCGGTCTGAGCGCCTGAGCCAGTGCCAAAGCGGCGCCGCCATGGGAAGCAATGACTCCCTTGAATCCGTGCTCCTTCGCGATGTCGAGCAGTGCGGCTGCGAACCGGGCGTCGTTCTCCACGATCAGCGCGACGCGGTCGCCGGGATCGATATTGTCGTGGTCGTCGTCGGTGTGAGGCACGCGGGTAAGCGCCGGGTCGGCGCGCGGCGGCTGCGCGCGCTGCTGCGCGGCCAGCGCGCCGGGCGCCGTCGTTTCCGCGCCCATGGCCGCGGGCAGTGCCCTGCCCACGGCCGGTTCCTTGGGCAGGGGGAGATAGAGCACGAAAGTGCTGCCCGTGCCCGGAGCACTCTCGACCGTGATCTCGCCCCCGAGCAGCCCCGTCAGCTCCCGGCTGATCGACAGCCCGAGACCGGTGCCACCGTAACGGCGGCTGGTGGTACCGTCCGCCTGCTGGAAAGCCTCGAAGATGACCTTCTGCTTGTCCGCCGGGATACCGACGCCGCTGTCCGCGACCACGAAGGCAATCACCTGTGCAGCCGCGTCCAGCTGCGCGCGCCCCGGCGACCAGCCGCTCGCGGCGGGCACCATTCGCAGCTCTACGGTGCCCTTGGCGGTGAACTTGAAAGCGTTCGACAGCAGGTTCTTCAAAATCCGCTGCAGGCGCTTCTCGTCGGTCTCGATCACTGTGGGCAGGCGCGGATCGATGCTGATTGTGAAGTCGAGGTTCTGCTCCAGCGCGGTCGGCCGGAAGGTCCGATCGACGTAATCCTGCAGGTCCGTCAGGCGCAGCGGCCCGAAGTCCAGCGTGATGGTCCCCGACTCGATCTTCGCCAGATCGAGGATGTCGCTGATCAACGCGAGCAGGTCCGCTCCCGCGGCGTAGATGGTTTGCGCATAGTCGATCTGCTTCGGCGTCAGGTTGTCGCCGCCGTTGTCCGCGAGCAGCTTGGCCAGGATCATCAGGCTGTTCAGCGGCGTTCGCAGCTCGTGCGACATGTTCGCGAGAAACTCCGACTTGTAGCGCGAGCTCAGCGCGAGCTGCTCGGCCTTTTCCTCCAGCGCCACCTTCGCCAGCTCGATCTCGTGGTTCTTGTACTCGACCTGCCCCATCTGCTCGGAGAGCAGCTGCGCCTTGTGCTGCAGCTCGTCGTTTGCCCGACGCAACTCCTCCTGCTGCGTCTTCAGCAGGCTCTCGGACTTCTGCAGACTGTCCGCCTGCTGGCCGAGCCGGTCGTTGGTCTGCTTGAGCTCCGCCTGCTGCTTCTGCAGCTCCCTGGTCAGCAATTGCGATTGCGCCAACAGATCCCGGGTGCGGGTGTTCGCCTCGATCGTATTGAACACCACGCCGAGGCCGTCAGCGAGTTGATCGAGGAAGGAAAGGCGCGTCGCGTTGAACGTCTTGATCGAGGCGAGCTCCAGTACGGCCTTCACGTCGCCTTCGAACAGCACCGGCAGGACGACGATGCTCACAGGCACGGCCGAGCCCAGCGATGAGCTGATGCGGATGTAGTCCTGCGGTACCTCCTCGAGCAGAATGCGTTTCTTCTCGACGGCGCACTGCCCGACCAGCCCTTCCCCCATCCGCACGACCTTCGGGAGATGTCTGTCGGGGCCGGAGGCGTAGCTGGCCACCATCTCCAGACACGGGTCGCCGCCGTGCGTCGACTGCGCGTACAGCACGCCTTGTAGCGCGTGGACGAGCGGGGCGAGCTCTGAGAGCACCAGCTGCGAGGCGACGACCAGGTCGCCCTGCCCCTGCAGCATGCGGGAAAACTTCGCCAGATTGGTCTTGAGCCAGGCCTGCTGGTCGTTCTTGCGGGTGGTCTCCTTCAGGTTGCGGATCATCTCGTTGATGTTGTCCTTCAACGCCGCGACCTCGCCCATCGCCTCGACCATGATCGAGCGCGTGAGATCACCCTGGGTTACGGCGGTGGCGACCTCCGCGATCGCGCGCACCTGACCGGTGAGATTGGCCGCCATCGCGTTCACGTTGTCCGTGAGATCCTTCCAGGTCCCGGCTACCCCCGGCACGCGCGCCTGGCCTCCGAGCTTGCCCTCGGTGCCCACCTCGCGCGCCACCCGCGACACCTCCGAGGCGAAGCCGTTCAACTGATCCACCATGGTGTTGATCGTGCTCTTGAGCTCCAGGATCTCGCCGCGCACGTCCACCGTGATCTTCTTCGACAGATCGCCCCTGGCTACCGCCGTGGTCACCGCGGCGATGTTGCGCACCTGACCGGTGAGATTGGCCGCCATCGCGTTCACGTTGTCGGTGAGGTCCTTCCAGGTCCCGGCTACCCCCGGCACCCGCGCCTGGCCGCCGAGCTTGCCCTCGGTGCCCACCTCGCGCGCCACCCGCGACACCTCCGAGGCGAAGCCGCTCAACTGATCCACCATGATGTTGATCGTGCTCTTGAGCTCCAGGAGCTCGCCGTGCACGCCCACCGTGATCTTCTTCGACAGATCGCCCCTGGCTACCGCCGTGGTCACCGCGGCGATGTTGCGCACCTGACCGGTGAGATTGGCCGCCATCGCGTTCACGTTGTCCGTGAGGTCCTTCCAGATCCCGGCTACCCCCGGCACGCGCGCCTGGCCGCCGAGCTTGCCCTCGGTGCCCACCTCGCGCACCACCCGCGACACCTCCGAGGCGAAGCCGTTCAACTGGATGACCATCGTGTTCACGACCTTGCCGATCCGCTGAAACTCGCCGCGCAATGGCAAGCCGTCGATCTCGAGCAGCATGCGCTGCGACAGATCGCCGTTGGCCACCGATTTGATGACGTGCGCAACGGCCGCGGTGGGACGCACCAGGTCGCCGATGAGCTCGTTCACCGAATCCACCTGGCTCGCCCAGGAACCGACCGCCGCCGCAACCCGCATCCGCTGATTGATCTGACCCGCCCTGCCGACGTCCCGGCAGATGCGCGCCAGCTCAGCGGCGATCGACTGGTTCATCTCCACCACGTCGTTGAAAGCCTGCGCGACCTCCCCGTCGCTGCCGCTCATGTCCAGCGGCATACGCACGGTGAAGTCGCCCTTCTGCAGCGCGCGCAACGCGCGCAGCAACGCCCGGCGCTCGAATGTCGGCGGGGCAAGTGTCTGCGGGGCAACATGCAGATCGTTCATCGAACCTCTCCCTTGCGGAACGCCGCCTTAGCCGGCGACGCACCCCTGGGGTGCGAGAAGATTTCTGCCATCGTAGTGCTTGCCGCCGCGGCTCACTATCGCGCGCACGCTCGATCCGCGTGTAGCGATCCGGCGTCATGAGGTAGTCCTTCCACTACAGCCCAGCCTGAGCAGCGCCTGGGCGGCAGCTTCCAATATCGGCCGAGCGCGCCCGCCATGGACCAAATGGACCAGGTTCCCGGCGCCGCTGCGCCTCACCCAAAACGCATGAGCGCGGCAGGCTCGCCCGAGAATGAAGATCTGTCTGCTGGGTTTCGACAATCTCGCGGTTCTCTCGCCGGAGCACCGCGAGCACTACGTCGGCGGCGAGTCGGTGCAGCAGACGCTGCTGGCGCGCGCCCTCAGCGCGCGCGGCCACGAAATCAGCATGGTCACGGCGGACTACGGCCAGGCGGATGGCGCAGTCTGGGAAGGCATCCGCGTTCACAAGGCGTATCGCCCCGAAGCGGGACTCCCGGTACTGCGCTTCGTGCACCCGCGGTGGAGCGGCCTGTGGTCGGCGCTCGCGCGCGCCGACGCGCAGCTCTACTACACGAGCTGCGCCGGCATGCAGGTGGCGCTGCTCGCTCTGTTCTGCGCGCGTCGCGGCAGGCGCTTTGTCTTCCGGAGCGCGAGCGACTCGGACTGCGACCCCTCGAAACTCCTCATCCGCTACGCGCGCGACCGCTGGCTGTACGCCTACGGGCTGCGTCGCGCCGACGCGATTCTCGTGCAGAGCGCCGCGCAGGCCGCTTCTCTGGCACGTCACTTCGGCCTCCCCGGCCGTCTGGCCGGAATGCTGGTCGAGCCGGCGTCCGCAGAGCAGGAGCGCGACATCGACGTGCTGTGGGTCGCAAACATCCGCCGCCTGAAGCGACCGGACCGCATGCTGGCACTGGCCGCCCGGCTGCCCGAGGCCACCATTCACATGGTGGGCGGTCCGCTCCCCGGCGAGGAGGCGCTCTATGCGGAAGTCCGGCGCGAAGCCTCGCGCAGGCCGAATCTCGTCTTCCACGGCCGCTTGTCCTATCACGACACGAACGCGCTCTACGCGCGTGCCCGGCTGCTGGTCAACACCTCGGAGGTCGAGGGGTTCCCGAACACCTATCTGCAGGCCTGGATCAACGGCGTTCCGGTCATCAGTTACCTCGACCCCGACGGTGTCATCGGCCGCAATGGGCTGGGCGCGAAAGTCGAGTCGCCTCTGCGGATGCGCCAAGAGGTGCTGCGACTGCTCGGCGACCGGAGCGCGCTCGCGGCGGCGGGCGCGCGATGCCGCGCCTTCATGGAGCGCGAGTTCGCCGAGGAGCGGATCCTCGCGCCCTATCTCGCCGCCTTCGAGGAGGTGATCCGTAATCGCAACCGCACCGCGGGAATTGCGGCCACGAGCGCGAGGCGCCATGTCTGAGACCGCCTTCATCATCACGATCGACACCGAGGGCGACAACCTGTGGTCGCAGCCGCGCGTCATCACCACGCACAACGCCCGCTTCCTGCCGCGCTTCCAGTCGCTGTGCGAGCGCTTCGGCTTCCGCCCCGTGTATCTGACCAACTACGAGATGGCGATATGCGACGTCTTCGTCGAATTCGGGCGCGACGTCATCGCGCGCCGCGCGGGCGAGATCGGCATGCACTTGCACGCGTGGAACTCGCCGCCCCTGGTGCCCCTGACCGACGACGACTTGCGCCACCAGCCGTACCTGATCGAATACCCGGATGCGGTGATGAAGGCAAAGATCAAGCTCATGACGCAGCTGCTGCAGGAGCAATTCGGGCAGCCGATCGTGAGCCATCGCGCCGGGCGGTTCGCCTTCGACGGCCGCTACGCCGCGATGCTCCTGGAACAGGATTATCGGGTGGATTGCTCGGTCACGCCCGGGATCGACTGGAGCGCCACGCCGGGGGCCCCGGGCGGGACCGGCGGCACCAACTACAGCCATTTTCCGGACCAGCCCTACTTTCTGCGGCCGTGCGCCATCTCCGCCCCAGCGCAAAGCGGACTGCTCGAGGTACCCGTGACCATCGAGACCAGCCGCCTGGTCCGGCGCGCGCCTTGGGCGTATCGACCGCCGGTCATTCGCGGCCTCGCCGGTCGAATCTCGCCCCGGCACAGTTGGCTGTGCCCGGGGGAGAACGGCCTGCGTGGCATGCTGCGCGCCGCGCACGGCGCCCGCGCGCGCGGGGCGAGCTGCGTCGAATTGATGCTGCACTCCTCGGAACTGATGCCGGGCGGCAGCCCGACTTTCCGCACTGTGGCGGCGATCGAGCGCCTGTACGCGGACCTGGAAGTCCTCTTCGAGGATCTGTCCGCCTGGTGCGCAGGCTTGACGCTGCGTGAATTCCATACCCGCATGACCACGGAGGCACCCGCGGTACCGATACCGGCGGACGGCTCGCAAATGCGATTAAGGACGTCCCTTGAGGAAACCCTATGAACGATATCTCAGAGCCGACGCAGCGGTTCACGAGCGGTGAGACTCGTACTACCTATCTTGCGAAAAATCGCATTGCGGTTGGTCCGCCTGGCGACCCGGAGGAATTCCGGCGCGAGTACCAGCGCTTCGAGAGATTGCTGCCTCAGCGCACGCCGCTTCGCGTCCTGGATATTGGCTGCGGCACCGGCGCGTGGAGCGTACACTGGGTCAGTCTCGGCTCCAAAGTCACCGGAGTCGACTTTGACGCCGAATTCGTTGCCCGCGCCCGACAGCGCGAGAATCTCGCAGATAACGCCGTTTTCCGCGGGATCGTCGCCGACGCAACAAAACTTCCGGACGATATTGGAGAATTTGACGTGGTCGCGCTCAATTGCCTGCTGGAACACGTGCCCGATTGGCGTGCCGTTATCAGGGAAGCCGTGCGCGCGCTTGCACCGGGGGGAGTTCTCCTTCTGCACACCACCAACCGCTACAACCCGTTTCAAGGCGAGGTAAATCACTTCCCCTTCTATCCTTGGATCCCGGCGCGGCTGCGTGATCGCATTCTGGCTTGGATCATGAAGCATCGCCGCGATCTTGTTAACTACACGGATTTCCCGGCAGTGAACTGGTTCTCCTCGCCGCAGCTCTCGAAGGTTCTGCAAGACCTGGGACTCGAGGTCTATGATCGACTGGACCTCATGCGACCGACGCAACTGACCGGACTGCGCTCGATCGCACGATGGATGCTGCCGGGCAGCGACCATCCGGCCCGTTTCAAATTCCTGTTTTACCTGGTATCACCGACAGTCTCCCTGTATGCCCGGCGTCCAACCAAGTCCGCGGCTCCCTCGCGGGCTCAACCCGCCGCGGCGCTACGGCAAAGCTCCTGAGCCGAGTGCTTCGCGCGTCGGACCGCGCCGCACGCGCGCATGCACGACCGAAACGGGCTTTCCCACCGGAGTGTGATAGTTGGCGAGCTTGAGGTAGCAGCCCTGTCCCGCATACAGAGTCGGTCCGCGGTAATGCACAATCTGCTTGCCGTCGACCCACGCATCGAACCAGCCGTCGCCGTGCGAAGACCATCTCACGTGGTAGACGAAGTCATACCAGCGGTTCTTCACGATCGGGCCGATCTCCCAGCGCTGGGTGGGCGAGCCCGGCGCGCCGCTCGAGACTACCGGCCCCGCGGAGATGGCGAAACGCAGCCGCGGCGGGAAGTCCGCCACATCGACCTGGAAATTCGCCTGGCCCCGCGAGCCGGTGTGATGAAAGTCGAACACCACGCCCCACGGCCACGGGTCGGCAGCGGTCGCCACCGGAAGCTCGTAGTCGGAAGGAAAGAGCAGCGAGTGTGCCCACCATTGCTCCTGTCCCTCGAAGCAGCCGCTCGCCTCGGGTGAGAGCGCCAGGTCCGCGCGCTCCGCTTCCCCGCTGCCGGCGATGTCGCGGTCGCCGGGCAAGGTTCGCAGGCGCACGCCGGAGCGCCCCGCCACCTCCACCAGAGTGACCCGATCAGGCGCCTTCGCCTGCTGGGCGAATCCGCACGCGCTCCAGGAGGCCTCAAAGCCGCACGAGAACCGCGCTGCCACCTCAGTGTGCATATAAGCGGCGCTCGCAGCGGCAACGGCGAGCAGCGACGCGAGCATCCAGTGCGTGCGTGCGCTGGCGCTCATCGACCCGCTCACGGCCGTGGCGCTGGGAGGTGCACGGTCGCGCCGACATCAGGGCGCCCGCCAAACGCCGCTCGGTTCAGGCGCTCGATCTCCGGGAGCTCGCTGGCGAGCAGATCGAACAGCAGCCGGTCGTAGGGTTGCCCGTCGATGAAATGGCACTGCCGCTGTCTGCCGATGAAACGAAAGCCGAGCCGCTCGGCGCTGCGCCGCGAGACGTTGTGCTCGACGATCCAGGTGTTGACTGTATGCAGTCCGAGATCCCGGAACGCGAGAGCCAGAAACCGCGACGCCGCGATGCGCCCCCAGCCCCGGCTGCGGAAGGACTTGTCTCCCGCAACGATCCAGAAAGTCCCGGTTCGCATGTTGCGGTCGACGTTGGTGAGAGCGACGATGCCAATTGGGGTGTCGTCCGCGTCCGAGGTATACAGCCGGATGAAGTTGCTCTGACGCTGCACCATGATCTTGAGCAGCGCCGGCGTGACACCCTGCGTGCTGCTGCCGAAATCGAGCCACTGGTAGTTCTCCTTGCGCTGCAGCCAGGCCGCGGCCAGCTCGAAGTCCGCAAACGAGCTGAGCGGCCGGAGCGTCATGTCGAGGACTCCCGGCTCCGCAGCCGGCTGCCGGCGGACCCGGGCACCCTGCGGGGCGCGCTTCCGCCCCACAGAGCGTCGTAGGCTGCGAGTAACCGCGGCGCCTCGTGGCGCCATTCCAGGTGCTCCGCCACGCGCCGGCGGCCGAAGGCGCCCATGGCGGCGCGCCGTGCCGGGTCATCCAGCAGCTCGACAATCTTTCCGGCGAAATCCACTGCGTCGTTCCTGCGCGCGTATAGCGACGCCTGCTGCGCCGAGAAACGCCCCTCGGTCAGGTCGAACTGCACGATCGGCTTGCCGAGTGCCATGTACTCCATGACCTTGTTCATGGTCGATTTGTCGTTCATCTCGTTGGCGATATCCGGGTTGACGCACACGTCGGCCGTATTGAGCATTGCCAGCAGCTCGCGGTCCGGTACGCGCCCGGTGAAGGTGACGAATTCGGCCACGCCGAGGTCGGCTGCGAAGGACTTCATCTGCTGCAGTGACGTGCCACCACCGACGAGCCCGAACTGTATGTCGCACCGGTGCAGACCGAACACAATGTGCTGCACCGCCCGCAGCAGGTAGTCGACCCCTTCCTGCCGCCCCATCACGCCAACGTAGCCGACGAGGTACCGCCGGCCGCACTTCAGCCGCTCATCCGGCGCAAGCCGCTTCAGCCTGGCCAGATCCGGCCCGCTGCGCACCACAAAGACCCGCTCCGGAGCCATGCGCCCGCGCGCGATGGCGACTTGCCGATAGGATTCATTGGTCGCGATCGAGACGTCGGCAGCCCGGAACGTCAGCCGCTCGAGGCGCAGCATCAACCGGTAGAGGAAATCACGCCGCCCGAATTTCGCCTCATAGAGCTCCGGGGCGAGATCGTGGTGATCAAACAGGAATTTCTTGCCGAACAACTTGAAGAATCCTGCGACCAGCACCAGCAGGTCAGGCGGGTTGCAAGCGTGCACCACGTCGAAGCCGCGGGTGAGCAGGACGCGCCACGACAGAATGAACGTCTGCACGATCGCGCTCGCGTACTCCAGCGCATAACCGGCTGCACTCGAAGCTTCGAGCGGCAGTCGATACCGATAGACGTAGATCGCGTCGATGACCTCGAATTTGAGCTCACATCCCGGTCCGGTGGGGCAGACGATCGACACCGCGTACCCCGCGTCGCGCAGCGTACACGCCTCCTGCCACACGCGCCGGTCGAACGGGCTGGGCAGATTCTCCACCAGGATCAGGACGCGCCTCACCAGCAGATCCCTTCGTAGACGCCGGAGGCACTGCGGGACTCGGAGACCCGCACCAGGTCGATGAGGGTCTGACGAAGCCCAAGTCGGCGCGGGATGTCGCGGAACTCGGGCGCCGCGTTGCCGATGACGATGGTGTCGGCATGCTCCAGCACCTCATCGATACTGGACACCATCAGCCCGGAGATGTGCGGAATGCGGTGCAGGATATAGTCGCGGTTGGCTCCGTGGATGCTCGCGAGCCTGACTGCGCCGTCATAAATGCGCAGCTCGAAGCCCTTGCCGAGCAGTCGCTCGGTCAGCTCGACCACCGGGCTGTTGCGCAGGTCATCGGAGCCGGCTTTGAAGCTGAAGCCGAGAATGCCAACCTTGCGGTTGCCGTGGTCGATCACCGTTTGCAGGGCGCGCTCGATCTGCAGCTCGTTGCTTGGCAGGACCGCGGCCAGAATGGGCAGCGAGACATCGAGCGATTTTGCCTTGTGCAGCAGGGCGCGCAGGTCCTTGGGCAGGCACGAGCCGCCGAAAGCGAAGCCCGGCCTGAGGTAACACGAGGACAGGTTGAGCTTGGTGTCCTGGCAGAAAATCTCCATCACGCGGTGGCTGTCCATCTGCAGGGCCTTGCAGAGGTTGCCGATCTCGTTGGCAAAGCCGACCTTGAGCGCGTGCCAGGCGTTGTCGGCGTATTTGACCATTTCAGCGGTCTCGATGTCGGTGCGGATCAGCGGCGCGGGAATGCCCGCATACAGACTGGCAAGTACGTTGCCGCTCGCGCGCGTCAGCTCTCCGATCACGGTCTTCGGCGGATTGAGGTAGTCGTGTACCGCGGTCCCCTCGCGCAGAAACTCGGGATTGACGCACACACCGAAATCGGTTCCGGCGTGCCGTCCGGAGCTGGCCTCCAGCGTGGGAATCACGAGCTCACGCATGGTTCCGGGAAGCAAGGTGCTGCGCACCACCACGACCGGCGCCCCGGGGTGTACGCGCAGCGCGGCGCCGACCTGCTCGCAGACGCGGCGCACATGCCGGAGCTCGATGTCGCCATTGCTCCGGCTCGGCGTTCCGACGCAGACGAGAATCACGTCGGATTGCTGGATCGCGACTGCGACCTCGGTGGTCGCCGACAGCCGGCCGGCTTCGACCTGTTGCGCGATGACCTGATCGATCTCCTTCTCGATGATCGGCGACTTGCCGGCGTTGACGAGCTCCACCTTCCGCGGTTCGGCGTCGATGCCGATCACCTCGTGGCCGGCGCGCGCCAAGCATCCGGCAACGACCGTGCCGACATAGCCAAGTCCCAGGACGCTTATCTGCACGCGTGCGCTCCGCCTCGAGCTGCGTCGCTCGGGCGCGCCGCGGGCTTGCGCGCATGCACGATCCGATGCCAGCCCCAGCACCGACCGAGCGCGCCGCGCAGGAATCCCGGCATCACCCGGCCGAGCACGCCCCAGTGACGGTGGTCGAAGAAATGGATCTCAGTGCGAAGGATCTCGAATCCCGCCAGTAACTGTCTGGCTTCGGAAGCGTCGTAGACCCTGCAGTACGGATAGTCGGGCCCGTTGGTGTTGCGGCTCAGCCATTCCCCCTCGGAGGGGAAGCCGCGCTCGAGATAGATCTGGCGGTGCCGTTCCAGTTTGGCGCGCGGCAGACCCAGGCGCTCCAGCAGCGGGATCATTCCGGGCAGGCGCAGCAGCCGCAACCCGAGCTTGCGCAGGAACTTGATCTCCAGCGCGTAGTTGATGGAGGTTCGGTTGTAGAGCATCAGAAGAAACTCACCGCCGGGTTTGAGCACCCGGTGAATCTCGGCGACGGCGCGCTGCGCTTCGGGGATGTGCTGCAGGACTCCGAACGAATACACCGCATCGAAAGTCCCGTCCGGGAAGTCGAGCGACCTCGCGTCGCGCTCCAGAGCGACGCCCGGCATTGAAAAGGCGCGTAACGCCTGCGCGGTCGCCTCGGTCGACCCGCGGTCGACGTTGATGCCCGTGTAGAGCGCGCCGGCGCCGATGATGCGACGGGCATCGGTGCCGACGCCGGCACCGACTTCCAGCACGCGCTTGCCGCGCCAGTCGATCCATGACAGGCATTCGAGTATGTGGGGCTGCAGCGCATAACGCTGCCGCTCGACGTCCAGAAAGAACTCGCGCGACAGCCGCTCGCGCGCACTCAACTCCGAATCGCAGGGCTGGCGGTCCCAGTGGGCTCGCACCCGCTCCTGCGCGACCGCGGCGTCCATGGCTAGTGCCTCCTCGACCGACCCTGGTTTTTTATCGATCCTCAAGCTGTCATCTACGACTGCGCCGGATAGTCCGATCGGCACATGAGCTCGGTCCGCAGCAGCGCGTCTCCCTCGAGTCGCGCACGCCAGACGATGGTCGGCGACGGTTGCCGCTCATCGTAACGGCGGGAAACCCAGCCGCAGAGCGGCTGCAGGCTCCCGCGGTGGAGCTGCGCGACGGCGTCGCGGTGGCGGGGCAGCTCCGCCACCAGCGTCCACTGTGCGCGCCGGATGGCAAAGCCGGCCGGCACGGCCTCGAGCGTGCAGCGCTCATCGCAGTGAAGGAAGAGCTCGACGTCGTGGGCGCCCGACATCTGCAGCCGATCCTCGATCAGGACGCGGCGCGCGCGCTTGTCGAGGGTGATCCGCCTGCGGTGCAGCACCGGGTCCGAAAGGCGCAGGTACCCGTCGTGCCAACCCTCGAACGCGTCGGCGGCGTCCGAGCTCTCCCAGGTGTCGCACCGCGCCCGCGCCTGCTTCACCCACATGAAGTCGCCGCCGGCCTGCGACTGATCCACGCCGTCGATGCGCAGCGTGTTGTGCGCGGCGGTGCCGCGGAAGTACGCGCGCCACTCGCCGCCACCGTGATACGCGTAGGTCCCGGGATCAATCAGGAACTCCAGCCCGCCGAGCGACAGCGTGAAGGCGAGCGCATCGGCATGTCCGTGGGCGGCGATACTGCGATAGCCGAGGGGACCGGCGTCCGCGACCAGACGGATCTCCTCCGCGGTCTCGAAGTCGCAACCGAGGATGTAATAGCCGCCGCCCGGGAAAGCCCGGCGGAGCGGCGCCCGCGCGCGCGGCTCCTCGACCCGGCGGAACAGCTCCCCGGCCCGCGATCCGAAGAGCCAGCGCGTCTTGTCGTCCAGCTTCCCGGCTTTCGCCTTGAGCTCGCCGCTGCCGAACAGAATCGCCCCGCTCGCGAGCAGCGAGCGATAGGTCGAGAAGTCGGGGCTCTGCGCCAGTCGCGTTACCGCGCCATCGTCGGCGTCCCCGATCATCGGCACGTTGCCGCCCGCATCCATGATCGAGGCGAGGAAGGCGAGCATCGCCGCCAGGCGCTGCTCGTAGGACGCGGAGAAGCGCTCGCCGGCGCTGCGGCCCGCGAGCAGCGCGAGCAGCAGGAAATCCAGCACGAATTGCTGGTAGCACACCGCCTGCTCCAGATTGGCGCCGTCGGTCGAGCTCTGCAGCAGCGCCTCGCGCTCGAGAATCTGCTGTGCCACCTGCCGCCAGTCCCGCACCGTGGGCCAGCACGGCCATGTCAGGCCCGCGATGTAGAGCCCCGCCGCCTCGCCGATGAGATGATTGTTGGCCGAGGAGTGGCGCGAGAAGTATCCGTGTATGAAACGTGCGTGCTCGTAGACGGAATCAAGCCAGAGCCGCCTGAACTCCGCCCCGCCGCTGCCGGCGAAGAAAGGCGCGGCCGCGCCGCCCGAGAGCTGCCAGGCGATCGACCAGTTGATGAGCCGGATGGCCGCCTCGAGCGCGCTGCACCAGTTGGGCCCGAGGCCCTGAGGGCAGGCCCGGATCCAGCTGTCCAGATGCTCCTTGAGAACACCCAGGTATTGAGGCTCCCGGGTGAGCGCGTAGCCCTGGGCCAGTGTCACGAGGTGCAGATGGCGGTTCACCTCCCACAGGTACTTGATGTCCCCGACCAGGCGGCGGTCGCGGTAGTTGAGCAGCTTCCCGGCGGTCAGCGGCGCCTGTGTGCCGGTCTTGGGGTCGCAGTTCCAGCGCGGCGGTGCGCCGCCGTTGGCGCAGCTGACCCCGAAGACCTCGAGCTCTCCGGCGACGATCCGATCCGCAGCCGCCACGTAGGGTGCCGCGTCGATGCCCTCCGGAGCATGCACCCACCGCGTGGCCCAGGGGCCCCGATCGGGCGACGGGATCGACCGGCGCCGCGGCGCAATCGACTCGACGTGCGCTGCGATGAGCCTCGCGGCGCGGTAGGGCAGCTCCGCCGGCGACATGCAGAGCAGTCGATTGAACCGCCATCGCAGAGTCGGGCCCCAGCTCCGGCGGAGTGGCTCGGCTTGCGCAGCGCGCACACGCGACCCCGGCTCAGACATGGGCGCCCCGGCGGCTCGGTGCGCGCGCGCACAGCTGCGCGTACACCCCGGAGAGCTCGGCTGCGAGCCGGCTGATGGAGTAGCCAGCCACGATGGTCGTACGGCTCGCCTCGCTCATGCGCGCGAGCGCCGCGCGATCGCCGGCTAGCTGGCGGATCGCGGCGGCAATCGCCTGCGCAGAGCGCCCCTCCATCAGCAGACCGTTGACCCCGTCGGTGACCAGCTGCGGTATCGCGCCCACCCGCGTAGCGATCACCGGAACGCCTGCGGCCATGCTCTCGAGCAAGGCGTAGGGAAGTCCCTCGCAGTTGCTCGTCGGCAGGAGGGAAACATCGGCCCGCCGCAGCAGCGTGAGCTTCGCCACCCCGTGCACCTGTCCCGGGAAGGAAACGCGCTCGAGCCCGCGCGATGCTGCGAGCTGCCGCAGCGCGAGCTCCTCCGGGCCGCTGCCGGCGATGATGAGCTCGGTGGCGATACCCTCGGAGCACACGAGCGCCACGGCCTCGAGCAGCTCGTACAGGCCCTTCTCGCGCACGAGCCGCCCCATGTACAGGAGCCTCAGCGGTGCATCCGGGGCTGCGGTCTTGCGCTCCACGGCGGCGTAGTGAGTGCAATCGACGCCGTTCGGGAAAGCAAACACCGGGGTCGAGCCGACGAAGCCGCGGAAGGCGTCGCGCTCCGGCGCCGACACGGCCACGATCACGTCGGCGAAGCGCAGCGTCGAACGCAGGAGAGCCGCGAGCAGCCGATATCCGCGGCAGAACACCTGCGGCAAGGCTCCGCCGTGCACCTGGTAGAGGACCCGCGCGCCGCAGAGCTTCGCCACGATGAGGTAGGCGAGATCCCGCCAGTAGGCGCGCGGGGTGAGCGCGGTGTTGAGGTGCACGATCGCGGCGCGCTTGCGGAGTACCGCCGCCGCCAGGCGGAAGGGGCTCACGATGAGGCGCGCGGCGCGCCCGACTGCGCCCTCGTCACGGCCCTCGCCGCCCACCTCGAAGTGGATCAGCTCGAACTTCTCGGCGAGGCGCGAGCTCATCAAGAGACTCAGGTGCGTGCTGATGCCGCCCACAGCGTCGAGCCGCGGCCCGAGCAGGAGGGCCGTCGCCCGCGGAACATCGGTCTCGGGAGCGTCGTGGCCGGCAGCACCTGCGGCCGCGCGGGCCGTGACCTGCTCCACCGAACCGCACACCCCGAGCAGCAGCCGCTCGTAACGGTCGATCATCGCCTCCTCGTCGAAGGCAGCTTCGGCCTTGGCGCGGGCGCTGCGACCCATCGCGAGCCGGGTGTCACGGTCTGTGAGCTGCGACAGACATTCAACCAGTGCGCCGGTATCGCCCGGCGGGAACAGCAGTCCATTGCGCCCCGGCTCGATCAGCTCCGTGGCTCCGCCGACCTGCGAATGCACCAGCGGCTTGCCCATGGCCATGGCCTCGATGGCCGCGAGCGACAGCGCCTCGGTCGTCAGGCTGCAGAGGCACACGACATCGCAGGCCGCGAGGTACGGCCTGACGTCTTCGCGGAAGCCGGTGACGGTCACTTCGCGCTCGACACCGAGCGTGCGCGCGCGCGCTTCGACCACGCCCCGCGTCGGGCCGTCGCCGACCAGCAATCCTCTCGCGGGGAGGCCTGCCCGGCGCAGCCGTGCGATGGCTTCGATGAGCTGGATGTGGTTCTTCTCGGGCCGCAGCACCGCGGTGATCCCGATCACGTAGTCGCTATCCGCGTAGCCGAGCTCGGTACGCAATGTGTGCCGCTCGAGCGCGCTGCGGTGGTCCTGAAAATGCCGCGTGTCGATGCCGTTGTGGATCACCGTGTTGCGGCGTGACAGCAGAGCACGACGCATGCAGTAGCGCCGCTGGTTTTCGGATACGAACACGGTGCAGTCCACCGCCGCCCACATCAACGGCCTGTAGGCGAGCAGCTGAGCCTCCTGCTTGAGACCCGGTGAGCTCGTCGAGTGATAGATCAGGATCAGCGGCGCTCGTATCCGCGACCAGCCGCGAGCAAGCGTCGCGTACATCAGCGCATAGGCGTTCGCCGCAAGCAGCGCCGAGGGCTGGATGCGCGCCACCTCCGTCGCAAGGCGGCTCACTGCCTTGAGGTCGAGGTAGCGGGAAGCCCCGAGACTGAATGTCGTCCCGGCGGCTTGCAGGCGCAGCCGCGCACGCAGGTCGCTTTCGGGCTTCACGTAGCCGAGGTGGCACTCGTGGCCGCGCTCGGCGAGTCGGTTCGCGAGCGTGATAGCCTGACGCTCCGCGCCCCCGTGGGCCAGCGAGCCGGTGAGGATCATCAGTCGCACCGCGCCGCACCCCCGCTCACGACTTCGCGCCTCATGGCCTGCGCCGCAGGCCCGCGAAGGCGGCCCGCCAGGCCGCACACGGCGACGAGCGCCAGATACGCCACCGCCAGCAGCACACCGCCCGCGGCGACACGCACCTCCGGCCCAAACCCCGCGGGCACGCGACTCACGAGCACCCACGAGAGGACGCCGGCGAGCACCGCGCACAGCAGCAGCAGTCCCAGCGAGCGCCAGTCCTGCAAGTGGCGCCAGGGGATGCCGGTGCAGCGCGAGATGCGCCACAGCGTGCCCACCTGCTCGAGGTAAATCGCAGTCACGCTGCCGACCGCCGCCCCCGCGAGGCCGCCGGCGCGCGCGCAGGTCCAGCTGAGAGCCACGGACAGCACGAGCGCGAGCGCGCCGAGCCGCATGCTGAATGGGCCCTGCCGCAGCAGCAGCATGAGGGTGGCCGGCTCGATCACCAGCGCGATCAGCCCGAGAATGTAAATGCGCATCACGGGCGCGGCGGCGACGTACGCCGACGTATAGATGATGGTCACGATCTCGGCGCTGAACACAAACGCAAAGACAAGCACCGGATACAGCAGTGCTGCGGCGAGGACGCTGCCGCGACTGTTGAGCTCGAGCATGCCGCGCAGATCGCCGGTGGCCTCCAGGCGGCTGATGCTCGGCAGGAACGCCTGCTGCACCGACACCCGGCAGAGGTGCACGAGGGGACTCAAGAGCGCGGCGATCGAGAACGAGGCGAACATTCCAACGGAGAACAATGCGGTCGCGACCCACTGATCCGCCTGCGCGCGCAGGCCGTAGAGGGCGCCCGTGAACGCGAAAGGCGCCGTTTGCCGCAACTGCCGAGTGAAGGCGCGCCGGCGCAGGAACGGCCCTTTGAGGCCGTGGTATCGCGCCACGTAGGCGAGCAACAGCGCGAACTTGAAAATCGCGAAGCCGAGCAGCGTCAGCAGGATGGGCTCGAGCTGGCGCGTCAGGACGGCCGCCGCGGACAGCGCGACGGCGCGCAGCGCCGAAAGACCGATGATCGTTCTCGTCTGCCACCTCACGCGCTCTTCGGTGCTGCCAATCAGGTCGAGCAACGACGCTACGACCCAGAACATCACGAATGTTGGCAGCAGCGCCCCGTTGGACGAGAGCTCGCGCACGTTCCGGGGCAGCCATGGATCCCACCCGCTCACCGCGCAGGCCGCGATCAGCCCCGCTGCGCTCAGGTACAACAGCGCCTGGTTGATGTAGAGGCGCTTCTCTTCGTCGCCCGAGCGCGGCAGGAAGTAGAAGAGACCGGCGGCCATCGCCTGGGTCACCACCGCCATGACGGTTCCCGCCACCAGCCACAGCAAGCGGTAGCTGCCGAAGGCTTCGGGTGTCAGGTAGCGCACCAGCACGACCGGCAGGAGGAACTGGATCGCGTAATCGATGGCGTTGGCGGCGCCGAGCGAGATGGCCCGGTGCCCGAGCCTGTGCGGCACGGCAGGGGCGGTCGCGGCGCCGGTCCCCGAGCTCACGTCCGCCCGCCGCGCGACTCGTCCTGCGCGATGTCCGCAGCGCCGGACTGCCGCCCGCGATAGCCGTACATCATGCCGATCGCGAGCCACAGGAAGGCCTGCTCGGGGCGCGGCGTCAGGCTGCTGTCGGTGAAGTCGGAAACGAGCATACCCACGAGGCCCGCTGCCGCTCCCTGAAAGAATCCGCGCAGCCCCGCGGGGATGTCGGGATCCTTCGCCATCGCGCGCAGTCCTTTCCACGCATGCGCGAAGTAGGCGCACAGCAGTACCAGCCCCGTCAGGCCCATGTCGAGCGCGGCCTGCAGGAAAGCGTTGTGCGGATGGTTCACCGCCAGCGTCACGGTTCCCGCGCCCCGGCGCATGGTATCCGACCAGAGCATCGCGCCGATGCCGTTGCCGAACAGCGGATGGTGCAGGACCTCCGGCAGCAGCGGCAGCCACAGCCCGTTCACCCGTCCCGCGCTGATGGCATCGATACCCGCGCCCTGCCCGGCGGAGAGTCGCTCGTAGATCGCCTGCGGCGCGAACAACAGGGCACCGCCCACGGCGACGCAGGTGATGATCAGAGTCCTGGCGCTGAAACGCCGCAGCACGTACAGCACGGTCGCCACCGCCATCGCAACGAACCCGCCGCGCGAGAAGGTCAGGACGAGCGCCACCAGGCTCAGTCCCAGGGCGAGGAGCAGCGCCAGCCGCAAGCCACGGCTCTCGGAGTCGGACCAGGTGAACAGCGCGAGCGCAACGGCGCTCGCGTACAGACGCCCGAAGTCGTTGGCGTGCATCCCGAGCGGCGAGAGAAACTCGCGCGCCTCGCTGCTGGCGAGCTGGTTGAGCGACATGCCCGAGTGCGCCACGTACACCGGCACCAGCACGTCCATGATGCACATCGACATGATCACCGGGATGAGCAATTTCTCCGGGCGCGCCGACTTCGCCACCGCGGCCCCGGCCAGCAGCGCAAAGACCACCATGAGCAGTGGTTTCGCCACCCACTCCCGCAGGTAGGCCGCGGCATTGGCGAAATCGAGCCCCTGAAAGAGGATGAGCAGCGCGGGCGCGATTTCGTGGATGTGGCGCGAGCCGATGGCGCCCGCGATCACGATCGGCACGATGTAGAGCCACAGGAGCGGTTGCGGCAGGAACTGCGGCAGGCTCCGGTCGGCCGCCGCATGCAGCAGGCACGAGAAGAGCGTACCGACCAGCAGGAGGTTGAGGGGATTGAGCCCGACGACCCCGAACATCTCGTGCGGAAAGAGCGTGCTGCTGCCCGATATCGGCATCAACACAATGAGCAGCACGACGCCGATGCGGAAATCCACGAGGATCAGCGTGCAGGCGATCAGCGATGCGCACAGATAGAACGAAGTGAGTCCACCGGCCGCAACGGCGATACCCCACAGCGCTCCGAGCAGCCCGATCATGAGCAGTACCGGGCGCTCGTTCAGGGCGGCGGCTGTGAGACTCCGGGTCCGCAACGGAACCTCCGAGTCCGCGTCAGAATCTGTTGAGCGCGGTGCCGACGACGAGGGCGCCGGCATCACGGAAGTCCCGCACCAACCCGGCGGCATCGTCGATACGCGTGTGGTTCGCGCGGGCGAGCACCAGCACGCTGCCGGCACTGAAGGCGACGCTCTGCGCGTCGGCGTTCTCCCTGGCCGGCGGCGTATCGATCAGGATCACGTCGTATTCGTTGCGCGCGAGCTGCAGGAACGTCGTCAGCGCCGGTCGCAGCAGCAGCTCCTGCGGATTGGGTGGTCGGGCGCCGGCGGGCAGCACCGCGAGCGGGCCGAACGCGGGCACCGGCATGGCCGCCTCATGCCCGGCGCGTCCCGAGAGCACCGCCGAGAGGCCAACCCGGTCCGAAACATTGAAGATCTCGAACTGTCGCGGCGCCCTGAAGTCTGCGTCGATGATCAGCGTGCGCAAGCCCAGCTGCGCGAACAGCACGGCGAGGTTGGCGGTCACGTAGCTGCGGCCCTCGAACGAGCCGGGACTGGCGATCGCCAGCGCGCGAGGCTCGCGTTCGAGCTTCGACCATTGAATCAGCAGCTGCGTCCTGAGCGCCCGCAGCTGCTCGGCGTTGGGGTGTAGCGCATCGCGGGAAACGGCCAGATCGGCACTGAAGGCATCGCCGTCGGCCGGCAGGTACGGATAGTCGTACTGCTTGGCCAGGGCCGCGCGCAGGTCTTCCAGAGTAATCAGTTGCAGCCGCAGCGCGGCTTCGCCGAATCGCACGCCGCGCGACTCCTGCAGCCTGATCACCTGCTCGATGCCCGCGCGGTCGAGCTTGCCCTCGGCGGCCAGGATGTCGCCGATACGCAGGTCGCGGCGCACCACCGAGCCCTGCGCTGCATCCAGCGGCAGAATTCCGTTGCGGTCTCTCATGGTGCGTCACTGAGGCCTGGGCAGCGCGCGCAGCACCGTGGCCGGCGGGCCGAGCAGCAGGCGCGCGCGCTTGCGCTTGCCCTCCTCGCCGAGCACGGCGAGCACCGGTACTGGGCTCGCGCTCTGCAGGTCTTCCGGGGAGCGCACCCGCGGATCGTGCATCTCGAGGAGTGCCGCCAGAATGCCGCCGAGCACTACACCGGTGAAGAGCGACAGCGCGATGTTGAGCGCGATGTTGGGGCGGTAGGGCTTCAGCGGCGCCACCGCCGGATTCAGCACCTCGACGTTCGTCTGACTCGCCCGGCTGTCGACCTGACTCACGACGTAGCGCTGCATCGCGGTCTCGTAGGCGCGCTCGGCCGACTGCACGTTGCGCACGAGCACCGTCTCTTCCGGGGCCTGCGGCCCCGCACGGCCCGTCTTGAGAGCATCGTCCGGCCCCGCTTCGATCCCGGCGGCCGCCGCGCCCTCAGCGAGCTTGCGCATCTCCGTCTGCAGTCGGGTGCGCAGTGTCTGGTTCTCGGAAACCTGGCGCCGGTACACGGGGTGGTTGGCGCCGTACTGCGTGGCGAGCTCCTGAAGCTTCTCCTCTCCGTGCAGCAGCTCGGCCTTGAGCTGCTGGACGAAGGCATTGTCCGCGACCTGCGGGATGCTCTCCGGATGCTGCGTGGCCTTCGCCTGCACCGCAAGCTTCGCCTGCGCGAGCTTCGCCTGCGCATCCTCCAGGTTGGCGCGCAGGCCCTTGAGCTGCTCGTCGAACCAGGCCGCTGCCTTGCGCGTCGGGGCAACGCGCAGCTCGAGCATCGTGTCGACATAGGCCTTGGCATACGCGTTGGCGATCGCCGCGGCCCAGCGCGGATCGGCGCAGGTGAAGCTCGCCTGGATGACGCTGCTCTGCGAGGTCTCCGCCTTGAAATTCCGCCGTAACACCTCGACCAGCAGCTCTTCGGTGCGGCCACTCCTGGCCCCCCTCATACCGAGCGCGGCCAGCGCGCCCGGTGACTCCGCGAGGCGCAGCTCCTGCGCCACCGCGCGGGCGACCTTGGGGCTCGTGAGGATGTCCACCTGCGTCTGCAAGTAGCTCATGCGCTCCTGCGGCAGCACGAGCGGACGCAGCGCATCGCTGAGGGACTGCTCGTCCCGCGTGTCCACCAGCAGCGATACGGTTGCGCGATAGCTCTTCGGCATCGTGAGGCTCGCCAGCGTCGCGGCCAGCACGACCGACGCCAGCGCTACGACGAAGACCCGGCGCCGGGCACGCAAGGCCCGCAGCAGCTGTCGCAGATTCATGGCCTCGTTGCCCTAGAACAGCCGCTCGCGGACCAGGATGACGTCATTGGGCTGCACGGCATCCGTCGGCCGTACCTCCCTGAGGTCGCGGATCTGGCCGTCCGGCATCCTGCGTTGGATCTCGAGCCCGTGCAGCGTGCCGCGCGCCGTGAGTCCGCCACCGACCGAGAGCGCCTGCATCACCGTCATGTCCGGCTCGAGGCGGTAGGCACCGGCGCGCTGCACTTCCCCGTAGATGTAGAACTGCGGCGCCCGTTCCACATAAATCACATCGCCGTTCTCCAGGCGGATGTCGTGCGACATGTCGCCGGTTCGATACATGGCTGGAACGTCTATCGATGTCCTGCTCGGCTTGCCATGATTGTTGAGCATCACGACGACGTTGTCGTCGCCGCCCGGGCTGATGCCGCCCGCCAGCGCCAGGACGTCGGTCAGTTTGCTGCTCACGTCGTCCAGCGGGTAGCGTCCCGGTCGGCCGACCTGCCCGAGCACCGATATCTGTCGGCTACGCACTTGCAGCACGCTCAGATTCACTTGAGGCCTGACCACGAATTTGCCACGGGCCAGCTGTTGCGCGATGCGCGCTTCGGCATCCGCGGGCGCGAGGCCGCCGATGACCACCTCGCCGATCAACGGGAAGTTGATCGCGCCGCGCTCGGAGATGCGCGCCTCGGTGGTGAGGTCGGGGTTCTGGAACACGGTGATGCGGACCGTGTCGCCGTCGCCGAGCAACTCGTTCGACCCGCCGACCGCGGCTTGCGATGCGATCAGCGCGACAAGCGCATAACCGACTCGATAAAGAACGGCTCGTCTGGCTGGTCCCATGCCACAGTAAGCTAGCCGTCACACTTTATCGTCCCGTTGCTCGCTCGCTAGTCCGACCTACCTATTGCGGTAGCTTCGTCGACATAATTACTCTACGTGCCGGTCGAGATCTAACGATATAATCTGTCGTGTTGGGTTGTTTGATTGTCGTCGTAACGCGACGTAAGTGTGTCGCGATTGAACGACACGGGGGTTCCGATGAAACTGTTGCGCGCAAGTGCGGTCGCGGCGGCGATCTTCGTGTTGGCGCCGCCGCCGCCAGCCAGCGCCCAGATCTCGCCCAACGCGGTGTGGTCGTGCGAGTT
>VBMV01000032.1 GCA_005878835.1 Gammaproteobacteria bacterium
CATCGATCGAAGATATTCTCTCGATGAGATCGCCGACGCTTACTGTTATGTTGAGACAGGGCAAAAGGTTGGCATCGTTGTGATTAATGTCGCGGCCGCCGACGAAAGCGTGCACATCGCGCAAGACAGTCGAATAGGTACTGGGCCGAGCACATCCGTCACTCATCTATAGCCCATCTATAGGCTCGGCCTACGGTGCGGAAAGCGGTCATTTGCCCGTTGGCGAACGCATGGCAGGAATTGGCCGGTCGGCGACCGTGAACCGGCCGCTAACCGGCGATCGCCCTCACACCTCCGTCTGTTCGGCCATCTCGAGTGCGTCATCGACCTCGATGCCGAGATATCGAACGGTGCTCTCGAGGTTCGAATGGCCGAGGAGAAGCTGTACGGCGCGCAGATTCTTCGTGCGGCGATAGATCGACGAGACTTTCGTGCGTCGCAGTGTATGGGTTCCATAAGCGGCCGGGTTGAGCCCGATCTGCCTCACTCACCCGCGGACGATCCGCGCGTACTGCCGTGTCGACACATGCGGGGAGGAATGCAGGCGGCTCGGGAACAGGTAGTCCTCCGGGTGCCGGCCCGAAGACCGGATCCAGGCTGCAATGGATTCGCGTGTTTGCTCGGTGACTTCTAACTGCACCGGACGGGTCTTCTGCTGCATGACGATCGCGCGGGCGGCGATGTGCTCGCCGTGCGTGACGTCGCGTACCCGGAGCTTCACGAGATCACATGAGCGGAGCTTGTTATCGACAGCGAGGTTAAACGGAGCGAGCTCGCGTGTTCGCGCCCCGAGCTGGAGGCGAATGCGGATTGCACAAATCTCCTTGGGGCGTAGCGGTGCCTTCTGCCCGACGAACTTGTCCTTGTTCCACGGCTCCCGGTGCGCTCGGCGTTCGGTAATGGGCTGTTCCATGACGATCTCCCCGTGAAGGTTTTCGACCCACCGGGGGTATTTGCGGCTGAACCATAAAAAGACTATATTCAGTCCGATCACAATCCGGAGCTTCTATGCGCTACTCGAGGCAAATCAAGTCCATCAGCTACTTGAAGGCAAATGCCGCCGACGTCCTCCGAGAGCTCGAAGAACAGCGTAAGCCCCTGATCATCACCCAGAATGGCGAAGCCAAGGCCGTGCTTCAAGACGTGGCCTCTTACGAAGAGACTCAAGAGACGCTTGCGCTGCTAAAGATTCTTGCACTCGGCAGCCAGCAGGTCGAACGAGGTGAGGTAACGCCAGTCAGCGAAGTTGCGAAGCGCCTGCGCTCCAAGGCGACCGCAGCCTGATGACCTACGAGGTCGTACTGACGAAAGACGCAGAGCGCGACCTAGAGGACATTTATCGCTACATTGCTGAGCACGATTCGCCAGGCAAGGCTGACCAGGTCTTGGACCGACTCCTTCAGGCGAGTGAGGCTCTCAGAACGCTACCCGATCGGGGTTCTTGCCCGAACGAGCTTCGCTCCCTTGGAATTTCCGAATATCGCCAGGGCTTCTTCAAGCCCTATCGACTGATCTATCGCGTGCACGCGCAGCTGGTTGTGATCTACGTCGTCGCGGACGGCCGTCGCGACATGCAGTCACTGCTCATGCGCAGACTACTAGGCGCTTAACCACTGCGGACCTTCGGGAAGGTCGGCTTGGGGGAACTGCGTCAATGTCATGACCGGCACAAGGCCGGGTCCGGGTGGCGCGTCAAGCCCGCAGCGAACACCAGAAGCCACAATGAAAGCACTCCCGTTGCTAGGTGCTCAAACAGGCCGGGAGCATTCAGGGGATTGCGACTCCACGACATTACAAGAAGGAAAATCAGCGCCAGAATGCCAGTACCGACGGAGTACCAGGTCAAAGGCTGAGGCCAACCACGCCGATGAAAAGTGAAGCCCCACGCGATTGCAGCCAAGATACCTGATGAGAAGCCGAGAGTAGCGAACAGGTGGTGCAGTTCCTGGTTCGAGGAGAGCCCCCCGCATCCAGGATCGCAGGCGAATACCCCCGCACCTATCCGCCCCAAGCCATCAAGACCGATGAGTCCTGCCGCCAACGTGGAATACCATCCGTCCCGAAATGTTGCCAGCAACGCTGCGGCGAAACAGACGTACAGAAGGCCCGTGAATCCGAATGCGGCATATCGCATCAAGAATTCTGTGGAACTTCCTCGTTCCCCAAGTTCACTGATGTAGTGCGTAACGTGACGGAACTCCGGTCGCATTGCTCCCGCCATGCCGATGAGTGACAGCCAAAGCAGGGGACCCAGGATGCCGCACACAATGCCAAGTCTTCGAAGGCTCATATAGCACCGTAGGGGTGATCCAAGGCTGGCTAATGCCGACGTTGAGCGTCGCGCGGTGATTGTAGCCGACCGGTTGGACAGCCGTTCATCGTGGTAGCGACGCTCGCACGTCACCAACTTATGCGAAGCTCGCAAGGGCGGTCGCGTGACTACCGGCCGGCAACTACATCGTGGGCCGTCAATCGCTCTGCGCAGCAGGAGGCTGCTCCGGGCACCAACATGCCCGGGATGCGCGCCTTGTCCCCATCGTCTTGGCGAACGTCCGTAGAGAGCTAGAAAGCTGTGCACCAGGGGCAACCGACTGTGGCCGTTCTCGATCGACCCAATGGCGAACGGAGGCGGGCTGGTGAGCGGTCACCATCGGCCAGCGCGCCGGATGGGTCATCGGTCGAGCTTGCCTGCATCGATCGCCAGTACGGCGCGCATCAATACGTTCACTCCGTTTGTGATGTCTGCAGAGGCTGTGTATTCGCGCGGCGAATGGCTAATACCGCCCACACTTGGCACGAAAATCATTCCGATCGGAGCGATGCGGGCAATGTCTTGGGCGTCATGCCCGGCGCCGCTCGGCATGGCCATCGTCGTCAGCGCGAGCCCGTGCGCCTCGCCGGCGATGATACGCTGGATGCGTGGATCGGTCAGCGCGGGTACCGCGGTCGCTTCAAGGTCCCGAAACTCGATGCTAGTGCCACGAACCGGGGCGATCTCCCCGGCGCGCGCGCGTATCCGCTCGAACACGGCCTCGATTCGTGCCGCATCGAGATCGCGCACTTCGACGCTGAGTACGACCCTACCAGGGATCACGTTTGGTGCTCCCGGCTCCGCCCGGATCCGACCGACGGTCGCAACCTGGTGGCCGGGAAACTCTCTCGCCGCATCATTCACTGCCAACACCAACTCGGATGCCGCAAGCAGTGCATCGTGGCGCTGGTCCATCGGGGTAGTGCCCGCGTGGTTCGCCACGCCGGTAACGGTTGCCTCCCACCAGTGGATACCGACGATGCCCTCGACAACGCCGATGTCGGTGTGGGTGCGCTCGAGTGTGCCGCCCTGCTCGATATGCAGCTCCAAGTAGGCAGCGAGATCGCTGGAACTGCGTCGGGCATGACCGAGGGCATCCGGATTACCGCCGAGGGCGAGGATCCCATCGCGCACGCTGCGGCCGCTAGTGTTCACCAGGTCCAGGGTTGCCGCGGACAGGTCGCCAACCATGGCCCGGCTGCCCACGAGCCCACCTTCTTCGTCAGTGAAGTCCACGACCTCAAGTGCATGGCGCAGCCTGACGTGCCGATCGCGCAGCTGCTGCGCAACCTCGATGCCGCCCATCACGCCAACATCACCATCGTAGTTGCCGCCATGTGGCACCGAATCCGTGTGCGAGCCCACGACGATCGTGGGCAGCTTCCGGTCGATGCCCTCGCGGCGGCCGATGAGGTTGCCTGCGGCGTCGATCCGCACTTCGAGTCCCGCAGCCTCCATCAGGCCCTTGACGTACGCGCGACCGGCGACATCCGCATCGCTGAATGCGACTCGACTCACCCCGCCCTCGGGGTTTGCGCCGAAGTGCGCGAGCTCGACCAGATGCTCCTGCACCCGCCCCGGGTCTGCGACAGGCACGTGCGGCTGGCCTGCCGGCGACGCGAGCTCAGGCGCCATCAGCAGGGCACAGCCGAGAATAGGCAGCAGAATCACAGCCGCGGGCGCGTTCGTATTCATATGTTTCGCTAAGCCCCCTGCCGGGAGACGGCTACTATGCGCGACGAATGGCCGCTTTGTGGAAATGCTCGAAATCCTGTCGGGCGGCCGATAGCCGCCGCACACTCTTCACGGCAGCGGTCCGTCCCGTGGTCGGCTTACCTGCCGGGCTTCAGGGCCAGATCTCGACTACGGTCTGGTTCGGCCGCACTCCAAAGAATCGCAGCGTTTCGAGCGGATGGCGATACTGGTCACGCACCGTGAATTTCGGAGTGCGCGAGGGACTGGCAATCGCCGCGGCTAGCGGGTCTTGGGCATCCGCCGCCACCGCGCTGACGGCAACGGCAGCCAGCGTCAGCAGCAACGCGGCACGAACTGATAGTGTGGAAGGCACGGCATTATCTCCGGCAATGGCGCGGGTTCGCGAAGCCGCAATATTACTGCCACCCGGCTTTCGCGAAGACGCGATCGTTCCTTCGTGGCGCAGCTGACGTGGTCGGCGCTCTGTGCCAAGGAACGCCCCAGCTTCGTAGATTTTGCCATCGCACGTCCAATCCGGACAATGCGCCTATGTCCCTGATCGCAGTTCTCAATGCGCATATCGCCTTCGGCGAGCGGCCGCTCCTTGATGAAGCGCAACTCACCGTACAGGCCGGCGAGCGACTCGGGCTGATCGGCCGCAACGGCACCGGTAAGTCGACCCTGCTTGGCGTGCTCGCAGGTAAGACGCGGCTCGATGACGGCGAACTGCAGCGACGCGAGGGCTTGAGGCTTGGGCTCGTCGAACAGGAACCGCAGCTCCCCCCGGCAGAAACTCTGCGAGACAGTCTGCTGCTGCGCGCCACGGCATGTGCGGCCTGGAGCGAAGGGGCGCCAGCCGATGAGCGCGAGCACTGGCGCCTGGAGTCGCGCCTCGAGGAATTTCTGCACCGCTTCGGTCTTACCGGCGTCAT
>VBMV01000033.1 GCA_005878835.1 Gammaproteobacteria bacterium
CAGCCGCCAGGGCGCAATGAGCGCGATGGGTGTTCCGGCGAACACCCCCGCTTCGACGAGCTGCAGCGCACCGCCGCCGATCAGGATCGAAGCGCCGTTGCCGATCGCGATGCCACTCAGATAGCTGCCTACGGCCAGACCACGGCGCGACGGAGGGAAATAGTCACTGATCAGGGAGATCGCGGATGGTGACAGGACAGATTCGCCGAGTCCGACCACGACGCGCGCCGCGAACAGCCCGCCGAAGCTCCCGGCGAACCCGCACGCCACCGTGCCGATGCTCCACACGACTACACCAAAGAAGATCAGGTTGCGGCGCGAAGTCCGATCGGCGAGCAGTCCGAAGGGGATCCCGGCGAGGCCATAGACAACGGCAAAGGCGGTTCCAAGCAGCAGGCTG
>VBMV01000035.1 GCA_005878835.1 Gammaproteobacteria bacterium
ACGTTCGCTGCGAAAGCCCGCGGGTTCGGTGGGTTGGTCACGAGCTTGATCGTGCCGCCCATCGACCCTGCGCCGTAGAGCGTCCCCTGCGGCCCGCGCAGCACCTCGACGCGACTCAAGTCAAAGAGGCTCGGGTCGATCACCGTCTTGCCGTTCTGGGCCATCGCGGCCGGCGTCAGGACGGCGTCATCGAGGTAGAAACCGACCGTAGGCGACTCGCCACCGGTCGAGGTCAGGCCGCGCATCTCAAACTCCGTTTGCCCGGGACCGGAGGTCTTGAAGGAGACGCCGGGGACCTGTTGCGCGAGGGTGAGCATGTCCGTCACCCCCTGGGCCTGTAGCGCGGTCCCTTCGATGGCCGTCACGCTGA
>VBMV01000036.1 GCA_005878835.1 Gammaproteobacteria bacterium
CTCCCCCGTCATGGCAGCTCTCCCCGTGTGAGCGGCTGGCAATGGCGCGGCGTGCCGCGCGACCCTTGGTGCCGCGTTATTCGCTCAGGCGCGGACGGTCGGCCGCGCCACCACTGGCCAGTGCATTCGAGTTGTACTTCATGATCGCGCCGTGCCGCCCCGTCCGGTCACGCTCGAGCTCGTAGACATCTCCCTTCGGACCCCGGCGGCGGTCCGTCACCGACGCGATGGCCGCCCGATCTTCGGTCTCGAGGCGCAATGCGTCAATGCACGCGTGAGCCGGCAGGTGAGCCGCGTTCGTGGCGCCGACGACAGCCGCAGCAACCTGCGGCAAGTCGAGCACGGCACGGGTTGCCACGCAGGCGATGTCGGAGCCGCGCTTGCGCGCAATGCCCGCAAGGACCGTCAACAACTCCTGGAACAGATCCCAGCCTCCGAAGTCATCGATGATCAATTTGTATTTAGTCAAGGACCGGTTCGCAAGCGCGTCGGAGGGCTCCGGCCGGCCAAGCCAGTGCTCCGATAAGAATCCGCCGCCAACGGTTCCATAGCACAAGAGCGCTATTCCGTGATCGCGGCAGCAAGCCACCATGCTCGCCCGTGGCCGATCGTCGAGGAGTGAATACTGGAGCTGGTGTGCGACGACGGGCACGCCCGCGGCGAGCAGCTCTTCGAGATGCAGCGTATCGAAATTGGTCACACCGAGACGCGCAATCTTGCCTGCGCGCTGCAGCCGCTCCAGCTCGAGGGCCGTCTGCACGTAGCGCGGCAGGGCGAAGTCCCACCAGTGAAACTGCACGAGGTCGAGACACTCCATGCCGAGCCGGCTCAGAGACCGATCGATGATGGCTTCGACGTAGCGGCGATCCAGTGTCTTCAACTCGGACACATCAGGTACGAACTTCGTATGCACCTGGACCTGCCGGGCCAGGGATGGGTAGGCGCGACGGAAGGAACCAATGAGCGCTTCGACGCCGGTGTAGATGTCGGCGCAGTCGAAGGTGGTGATGCCGGCCTCGACGAACCGCGCCATGTCTTTCACCGCCTGCTCGGAATCGATCACGCCGTGGCCGCCGGCCAGATGCCAGCCGCCCTTGATGAGGCGGGACACCGAGTAGCCGTGGGGGAAGGAATACCTGGGAATCACTTGCTGCGGCGGTCAGGCGGCGTGACCGCCGTCACGTCGGAACGGCGAAAACGCCGCCGCCCGGTGCGCGTGATTCGGAACCGGGTCGGGCAGTTAGGGTCCGGGCAGGCAACTTCCGCGTCCGTCGACATCCAGTCATGTGGATCGGTCATCCGCTGCTTGGCTGGCAGCAGCGGCAGGAGTGCCGCGAGCGAGTAGATGGAGAATCCCTGCCCGGGAGGGAGCTTGAGCATTTCGCCATGGAGCTCGAAGTAGTCACCCACGCGCGCACCGCAGTAGATCGGCCGATCCGTCGGACCGACGACCTCCACCTTAAGGTCGTAGAGCTCGAAGCCGCCATCGTCAGAAGCGGACGCGGGCGATTCGTTCGTCATGGCGCGAAAGGGTACTCTGAAACTTCGGGTTTCAAAACCGCATGACCGCATGGATACGGACCGAATGACCGAATGCACAGCGATCGGGCCGCGTGCCTGCCCGCATCAGAACGTGGGCTATGCGACAGCGAGCGGGGCGGTAACCAGCAGCTTCGCAGCTGTATTTACTACAAGCTCAGGTGGGCTGCTCAACTACCGGTACCGGGTGACTTCAGAGCGTTAAACCACTCCCGGAATTCTGACGGACGGATTCTTAAGCGGGTGATGTTGCCCTCGTTCAGTCGGGCCAGCTCCTGCAGCGCCAGCTCAACAAATTGCCTCCGATCACGCGCAGCCACAGCCGACTCCGCCAGCAATTGGACCTCGTGCTCCGTCGGAGGTTTCTTGCTTCGTACGATGTCTCCGATCACCTGAGCCAGGACATTCCTGTATCTCATCCGAAAGGGATCGGGCTCAGCAAGGGAATTCCGCACGACCACGTATCGCCGGCACGAGCGCTCGTAGGCCCACATGAACACATCGAGGAGCAGCTCCACGCGGGTCAATTCGTACACGCCCAAAGTCGCGGAGATGTAGAGGCTCTCGGGAACGTCCACGAACGACAGCGGGTAGATGTCCGACTTGATGAACGGGATATTCGCCGCCAGGCGCGAGACGCGCTTATTCACATCCTCGAACGCCTGCAGGTAGGGTATGTGGACCATGAGGAAGAAGGCCTTCTCAAACGGGTCGCCGATGGCCGCGGCTTTTCGGATGATGAGATTGAAGCATTCCTCGATCACCTGGGGGATGGCGTGCGGCGTGTATACGCCGTTCCCGATCTCAACCGGCCGCCGCCGGAGTCTTCCGGAGGCCTCCGGGTCGGCCATGAGATTTTCGGACAATGCCGCGTGCAAATTGAGCAGCGTAAAGCGATTGATGTCGATGTCCGCGCCGCCCTCGACGAGCATCTCGATAGCGACCTTGTGATTGAGGATCATCTGAGTCTCTTTGGCGTCCTTGCCCTCGGCGGCCTGACCGAATTCGATGAGGCGCTGGGTATCCAGGCGGCTGTAAGTGTTACCCTCCAGACAACTGGAAGCCCATGACAGATCGATCAGCAGTCGGCTGAGTATGTCGCGAGCGAATGTGCCTGCTGTTCGCTCGGCAACGACCGGCTTTCCCATCCGGTGGAGCCGCACTTTGAGCGAGTCCGGCACGTACGCAGTGCGGTTGGGCTGGTATTCGTCGAGGAAGCGGCGTTCGTAGCCTCGGGGAGTTCGCGCGGCGAGCGGGCGCAAGACGTAGTCCAGGATTCTTTGGCCACCAGCCGACAGTGGGACCGCTACGGACACTCCCTCAAGTGTCTGGAACTGCGCTGGTCTGCTCGCTGACTCGGTTTTCGTCGCCGGTGTGGTATCCGGTAGGTAAAGCGCGCCTTTGAGTTCACCACGCCGGCGGATGCGGCCTGACTTGACTAAGTCACTTAGCCGCCGCCCCAGCGTGCGACGACTCATGGCGTGGTGGAGTTCTTCCTCGAGCTTCGCGATGCCGATTCCGTTCGGGTAGCGAAGGATCAGATCTTCGAGCTGCTGGAGCTCGGATTCGGGGACGCGCTTTGCCATGGACGGGGCGCCTTTGTGGCGCGATCTAGCTCAAAGTGGCGTGTAATCTTATAACTATTTGTTTAAAAAGTCATTTTATATGTCTTAAAAAGCCTATATATGGCG
>VBMV01000034.1 GCA_005878835.1 Gammaproteobacteria bacterium
GGTTGAAGATCGAGATGTTCGCCGACAGCGCGCCGGTGTCACTCAGCAGAGCCTTCTTGTTCGTGAGGTTGTCCACGAACAGCGATGCCGACCAGCTCTTATCCTCGACTCCCAGCCGCAAGCCGGCCAGGTCATAGGACGGGAGCGTATTGCGCGTGAAAGTGATGTCCTCGATCGAACCAAAGTAACTGTTATTGAGTCGCGCGACGAAGCTCATCGAGCCTCCGAGCGGCCTGCGGTATGTCAGATTCGTGTTCGCCGTCGCTTGCGGAACGTCCAAAAGACGTTGTCCGGCGACGACACCGGCGAGGGGCACGCTTGTCGTGTTGGTCGCGTGCGTGTAGCTGGCATTCTGGGACAGCACCAGGCCCGGTGCGAGGATGAGCCCAATCTCCAGCTCCGCACCGTAGGCGCGCGCCTTGCCGGCGTTTGCCGTGAACTTGAAGCCGCAACCC
>VBMV01000037.1 GCA_005878835.1 Gammaproteobacteria bacterium
TTGACATTCTTTTACCGGCAGATGCCCGAGCTCATCGAGCGCGGGCACATCTACATTGCGCAGCCGCCGCTGTACAAAATCAAGCGCGGCAAGCAGGAGTCCTACGTCAAGGACGACACCGAGCTCAATCAGCTGCTGCTCAACAGCGCCCTGGAGAACGCCGGCCTGCACGTCAATGGCGAAGCGCCGCCGCTGTCGGGTTCGGCACTCGAGCTGCTGGCGCGCAAGTACGTGGAGGTGCAGGCGATCATGAAGCGCTGGTCGCAGCGCTACGACGAGCGGCTGCTCGAGCAGCTGGTCTACATGCCGGAAGTGACGCTGGCGAGCTTCGATCGTGCGGACTGGCTGCGTGACTGGGCGCACGACCTCAATCAACGGCTCAATGCGCTCGCCGACGGCACGCGTACCTATCGCGTCGAACTGCGCGCCGCAGACGACAGCCACGCGGCTCGAGTGATCGTGCACAAGACCGAGCATGGCACGCCGAGCCGCAAGTACCTGCCGCGGGAATTCTTCGAGTCCGCCGAGTACCAGCGCATCGCGGACCTGGCGCGCACCCTGGCCGGGCTCATCGGCGAGGGTGCGTACGTCACCCGCGGCAGCGATCGGCAGGACGTCGGCTCCTTCAAGGAGGGGATGAAGTGGCTGTTCGACCAGGCACGCAAGGGTCAGACCATCCAGCGCTACAAGGGCCTGGGCGAGATGAACCCGGAGCAGCTGTGGGAGACGACCATCAATCCGGAAACACGACGGCTCATGCAGGTGAGGATCGAGGACGCGGTGGCCGCCGACGATATCTTCACGACCCTCATGGGGGACCAGGTCGAGCCGCGCCGCGAGTTCATCGAGAAGAACGCGCTCTCAGTCGCGAATCTCGATATCTGACGCCTTCCGGGCGACAGCGCAGTTCGCGAGCCTATGTAGCCTGGTTTAGATTAACTCGTGGGAGAGCCACTAAACGCCCGTTGCGCGAACATTGACACTTTAACGCGAACAATCTAGGGATAGGGTCGGTCTGCGACCGGTTCGAGATTGCGCACGGTGGCCTCGACCCACGCCTGGATCTGCTCGTTGAGCTCACGCGCTTCGCGACCGACAGTTGCGACCGGAGCACCGATGACCACGCGCACGGTCCCCGGCTTCTTCATCACGCCGCGGCGCGGCCAGTAGAACCCGGCGTTGTGTGCCACCGGCACGATGAGCCTGCCGGTCTCGATGGCGAGCAACGTGCCGCTCACGCCGTAGCGACGCGTTTCGCCTTTCGCCATGCGCGTGCCTTCCGGGAAGATCATGATCCAGTCGCCCTCGTCGAGGCGCTGCTTGCCCTGCTCGATGACCTGAGCCACCGCTGAATGCCCGGCCTTGCGATCGATGGCGATCGCGTGCATCTGGCGCACCGCGAGTCCCACCGCCGGGATCCACAACAGCTCGCGCTTGAGCACCCACACCTGGCGCGGGAACAGCACCATCATGGCCATGGTTTCCCACGACGAGGAGTGCTTCCACAGGGCCACGTGGCAGCCCGCCGGGAGCGGCGCGCCCTCGACGCGGTAGTCGAGTCCGCAGCTCCACTTCAGCACCCACAGCACGGTGGCCGCATAAGCGCGCGCCAGCGCGAAGCGCCGCGCAAAGGGCAGGAACAGGCAGATGAGCGCGAAGGGGATGGCGTAGAGAAAGGTCCACAGGAACAGGAAGCCGGTGAAGAACAGCGAGCCGATGAGCTGCACGAGCGGCCCGCGCGCGCGGCCGCCGGCGCGGGCGCTTGGCGGCGCGCCGCTCAACCCGGCAGTCGCGACAGGTCCGCGACCCCCGCGAACAGCCCCTGCAGCTGGGCAAGCAGACTCAGGCGATTCGCGCGCAGCTGCGGATTCTCGTCCATGACCATCACCTGATCGAAGAACGCGTCGACCGCCGGACGCAGCTGCGCGAGGCGCCCGAGCGCGCCGGCGTACTCGTGCTGCGCGGTGGCGGCGGCGACCGCATCGCGCAGCGCGCGCATGGAATCGAACAGCCGCACCTCGGCGCTCTCGCGCAGGCGCAGCACGTCGACCTCGGGTGGCGGAGTCATGTTGGCCTTGCGCAGGATGTTGGCGATGCGCTTGTTGGCGGCGGTGAGGCTGGCGGACTCGGGCAGCTCGAGGAAGGTACTGAGCGCCTTGAGGCGCGCATCGAAGTCCAGCGGGGAGGCGGGCCGCGCCGCCAGCACTGCATCGAACATCTCGGTGGTCACGGCAGCCTGGCCCGGCAGGGGCGATGGGCCCGCGTTGTCCAGGTAGTAGGCGCGCAGGCGCTCCATGAGGAAGTCGTAGATGTCGTCGGCGGTCGAGTCCGCAGGCGCAGCGCTCGCCGGCCTCTCGCCGGCGGCGTCCTGGGTCGGCTGGGCGGACTGGGTGGCGGCGGTGGCCGAGGCGGCCGGGGTGGTCGCGGGAGTTGGGGCGGCCGGGGCAGTTGGCGTGGCGGTGGCGCGGCGGCGCTCGATGTCGGCGCGCACGCCCGAGAGCGCCTGGCCGATGTAGCGCCTGAGATCCAGGTCGAGCGCCTTCTCGATCAGGATGCGTTGCACGCCCAGCGCCGCGCGCCGCAACCCGAACGGATCCTTGGTCCCCGTCGGCTTCTCCCCGATGGCGAAGATGCCGGCGAGGGTGTCGAGCTTGTCGGCGATGGCGAGCGCGAGGCCGGCGCGCGTGGCGGGCAGCTGATCGCCGGCCGCCCGCGGCAGGTAGTGCTCGCGGATCGCCGCGGCCACCTCGTGCGGCTCACCGTCCGCCTGCGCGTAGTAGGTACCCATGATGCCCTGCAGCTCGGGGAACTCGCCCACCATGGCGGTGAGCAGATCGCACTTGCACAGCTGCGCGGCGCGCAGCGCGTGCTCGCGTGAGCCGCCCGCCGCCACGGCGATCTCGGCGGCGAGCGCGCCCACGCGGCGGGTCTTGTCGCCGAGGGATCCGAGCTTCGCCTGGAAGGTCACCGCATCGAGGGCCGCGCGGCGCGCGGCGAGCGGCTGCCTGCGGTCCTGCTCCCAGAAAAAGGCGGCATCCGCGAGGCGCGGCCGCACCACGCGCTCGTTGCCGGAGCGCACCGTGGCCGGCTCGCGGCTCTCGATGTTGCTCACGGCGATGAAGACGGGCAGCAGCCGCCCGTGCGCATCCTCCACCGGGAAGTAGCGCTGGTGGTCCTCGAGGGTGCAGATCAGCACTTCGCGCGGCAGTGACAGGAAGCGCTCCTCGAAGCGCCCGGTGAGCGCCACCGGCCACTCCACCAGCGCGGTCACTTCCTCGAGCAGCGCCTCGGTGATCAGCGCACGCCCGTGCGCCTCGGCCGCCGCCGCCGCGACCTCAACGCGGATGCGCTCGCGCCGCGCCGCGAAGTCGGCCAGCACGTGCCCGCGCTCGCGCAGCGTGCGCTCGTAGGAACCGGGGCTCGCGATGCGGATCGGCCTCGGGGCGTGAAAGCGATGGCCACGGGTGAAGGCACCCGCGGGGGTGTCGAGGAGCGTGGCGGGCACCACCTCGCGGCCGTACAACATCACCACCCAGTGCACCGGGCGCACGAACAGGGCGTTGCCTGCCCCCCAGTGCATGCGGCGCGGGATCGGCAGCGCATCGAGCGCGGCCTGGATGAGCCCCGGGAGCAACGCCACGGCGCGCTCGCCGGTCCGGCTACCCAGGAAGAACAGGAACGTCCCCTTGCCCTCATCCAGGCGCTGCAGCGCCTCGACGCGCGTGCCGCAACTCTCGGCGAACGCCAGCGCGGCCCGCGTCGGCCCACCTGCCGCATCGAACGCCGCGTTCAGCGGCGGTCCGCGGCGCTTGAGGTGCTGCTCGGGCTGCTGCGCGGCGAGTCGCTTCACCCACACGGCGAGCCGCCTTGGGGTGGCAAAGCCGACGAGCTCACCGTGCGCCAGACTCGCCTTGTCGAGCCCCGCGGCGAGTTGGGCGACGAGCGCCTGCTGCAGGGCGGGGAGCGAGCGGGGCGGCAGCTCCTCGGTGCCGATCTCGAGGAGAAAGTCGCGCCGCTCGGCCGTCATGCCGCGGCTCCGGCGGCGGGCGGCGGCACGCTCTTCAGCAGCGGGAAACCGAGCGCCGCGCGGCTCTCCAGATACGCCTTCGCCACCGCGCTCGCGAGGGTGCGCACGCGCAGGATGTAGCGCTGGCGCTCGGTCACTGAAATGGCGCGCCGCGCATCCAGCAGGTTGAAGGTGTGCGAGGCCTTGAGCACCTGCTCGTACGCAGGCAGCGCGAGCCCGGCCGCGAGCAGCCCCTGGCAGGCACGCTCGTGATCCTCGAAGTGCGTGAGCAGGCGAGGCACGTCGGCGTGCTCGAAGTTGTAGGCGGACTGCTCGACCTCGTTCTGGTGGAACACGTCCCCGTAGGTCACGCGTCCGTAGTCTCCTTCGCTCCACAGGATGTCGTAGATGCTCTCGACACCCTGCAGGTACATCGCGAGGCGCTCGAGTCCGTAGGTGATCTCGCCGGTCACGGGGCGGCAGTCGAGGCCGCCGACCTGCTGGAAGTAGGTGAACTGCGTGATCTCCATGCCGTTCAGCCACACCTCCCACCCCAGGCCCCAGGCCCCGAGCGTGGGCGACTCCCAGTTGTCCTCGACGAAGCGCACGTCGTGCACCAGCGGGTCCAGGCCCAGCGCGGCCAGGCTCCTCAGGTACAGATCCAGGATCGGCAGCGGCGAGGGCTTGATCACCACCTGGTACTGGTAGTAGTGCTGCAGGCGGAAGGGATTCTCGCCGTAGCGTCCGTCGGTCGGCCGCCGCGAGGGCTGCACATACGCGGCGCGCCACGGCTCCGGTCCCACCGCGCGCAGGAAGGTCGCGGTGTGAAACGTGCCGGCGCCGACTTCCATGTCATAAGGCTGCAGGATGACGCACCCAGCTTCCGACCAGTAGCGCTGCAGGGTGAAGATCAGCTCCTGGAAGGTGCGCGGCGCGCGGCCGATTTTCATGGAATGACTTTCCGACCCCAAAGAGCGCGCGAGTATACGGCGCACACCGCGGCTCGGTCCGCCCCGGGCAGCGGTCCGCCCCGAGCCCGCCGCCGGCAGCGGGACGCCTGAACTCGCACCAAGAACGCGCGTGCGCACCTGTCCGGTCCCGCGAAATCCGCTCCGCCGGTGCCAGTCGCACGTGAATGGTGCAATAATCGCTGCGCCCCGCACCAACATGGTGCAAACGGCGCATCATTTGCCTGCTAACTACTTGATTTGCGTTGGCCGTGGCCTGGCACGGACCCTGCAGTACGTAGGCCACCCCGCCAGCCTCGCACATCAGGCACGTTCGACCTCGGCGGCGAGCTCTACCCCTTTCCCGGAGGCGATATGACACCCAGTGACGTACTGAAACTCATAAAAGAAAAACAGGCGAAATTCGCGGACCTGCGCTTCA
>VBMV01000038.1 GCA_005878835.1 Gammaproteobacteria bacterium
TTGCACATCACGCTACCAACCTTAGAACGGTTCTCGCGTGAATTCCGCGTGAGTCTGCTATCCGATTCACCGCCGCAACGAGATTGCCGATCTCAAGTGGGAATCGCCGTTATTAAAAGAACGTCCCACCGTCCGGACGGGATTCTCCGACGTAACAGCACGCGCGTCTTATCCGGCTAGTAACTGCGGCGGATGCGCTCGTAATTATGCCGGGCCACTGTCATCCTGCGGTGGAACATCGCCGTGCGTCACTTCGCCATATAGTCCGATGAGGCCGTTGGCCTTAAGCATGGACCGTCGCACGATAGGAAATTTACTTAGACGCTTGTCTGCCTTCCGGGCGGAAACGTGGTCCTTCGCCCGTAAGTGTCCGATCCGCGAGTGTCTGTAATCCGGCCCAAGCTCTATCAGTAACAACTCCGCCCACGGCGCTCTTAGTCGCGTGCTGCGCCCCCCCGCTTGTTCTCGTGGGTGATTAACTTGACTTGGATACGCGCGCCGCCTTCCACAAGATCAAACCCTGGGTTTGCGCTGTGATTTGCCGCCGCGTACTTTCTCGGGCCTCCGGCCTTGCCGCTCGAAGTAACGCAACGCCATGAATTCGCCCAATGCGTCCTATCAGGTTGTCATTGCCGCCCATGCGCTCCGGGTGGCTATCGCCAAGGGCACGAAGCGCGGACCGTGCGTTGTGGCCCCTGACCCCTGGAGTTGCTTGCGCGTAACGCCGAGGAGCGGCTGCATGAAGGCGTGGCGCGCGCGAGGCAGGCTACGCGGTGAAGGCAGACAAAGATCCGTGAGCGTCGCCAGGACCGCCACCCCTGGTCAGCACAAACCTTCCAGATTGCTCATTGAGGGGTACTGTCAGCGGCGCCACGGGATGGTCTTGACGGCAGGCCCGCGAGCTCACGGATCTTCTCGTCCAAATAAGCGATCACCCGCTTGTCGCGCTCCGTCTCTTTGTGTGTAAGGAAGCTGATCGCCATGCCCTCGAGCACGTATCGCGACAAATCCAGTGCCAGGTCGAACTTCTCGCCGCGGCCTTCCCACTCGGGAAAAATCTCCACCGCCGCCTGATACCACTCGCGCTCGAACGCTTCCTGCGCGGGCCGCAGAATCCGGGCCAGTTCCTTTTCCGTACGGGCCGCCACCGCCAGCTCGAAGAAAGCGACGAACATCGGGTGCCTGACGTGGCACCAGTACGCTTCCACGCTCTGGCGTACGTGGTCATTGTCGGCGGAAGGCTTGGTTACCGCCTTGCGGAAGGCGCGCAAGCGCTTGGCGTGAAGGTACTCCACTGCAGCGCGCACCACGGCGAGCTTTGATGGGAAGTGATGCAGCATCGCACCGCGGGACAAGCCTGCCTTCTCGGCAATCAGCGTTGTCGTGGTTCGCGAATACCCGCATTCGATAAAATCGGTAATTTTGCGACGTCCCGCGATTTTGCACTACGCCTTCGATAGCGGCCGTGCCGATCAATCCGGGGATCGACGTGATGTGCCACAAGGCGACATATGTTTCGTGAAGGCATTTCGCCCGAGATAGCCCAAATGAGCGAGGCGAATGCGAGTAGCCGAAAGCGAGGGCCGCCAGCTCTCAAGCTTGCTTTGATCTACTTCGCTGAGATCGTCGTTCCGTTGGAGCCGGGCCGGGATTGTTACTTTTCAGCTCCTGGCGCTTCGGGTTTCAGATAAACGATCAGGCAACAGCAACACATTCCGAGCCCGATCAGCGGATATTTCAACGCCACGACCGCGGCCGCTCCGAAAACACATAGAGTAGCGATCGACCGGAAGCGCATGATCCTGCGCTCCTTCGGCGAGACCTCTTTGACCGGAGTTCGCTCAATAAGCTCCAAAATCAAAGAGATGTAGGTCGCGTTTACGAGGAAGAAGACCGCGGCATAGAAGGCAACAGGCTGCGGCGCCAACTTACTCACGGCCATCCAAGCTGTGGAAAGTGGAAGCAGCGACACAGAAAACAGATGCGCGAAATTAAACCACATGAGACGCGGAGTGGCCTCGGTGGCATAGCGCATGAGATGGTGGTGATTGGCCCAAACGATCGCGATAAAAAGATAGCTCACCGCATAGCTGAGCCATGTGGGCCAGAGTGACAGGAGCGCCTTGAAAGTAGGAAGCTCCGGGGGTCGCAGTTCCAAAACCAGGATAGTTATAAGAACAGCGAATACCGCGTCGGAGAACGCGCTCAGCCGCTCCGGAGTCCTTTTCACGTGTAGCACGGCCGTCGCCCCTTTCCTCCATCGACGCCGACTCGATCTCCTCCCGAGCTCAGAGGGCTCGGCTCCCCGACCCCGTCAGACCGACTTGACCTGACCACCGGTCCATCCGCAGCACTGTGCCGGTCATCCACCGTGCCGCAGGCGCCACAACGAACGCCATAACGTCCGCTACTCTCGCAAGGAGAAGAACATACTCGAATTCCCCGATCGTCACACGCGGTTTTGAAGCTGAAAGAGGTCAGGCGTACGCGGCCCCGCGCTCAATTGAGAGCGGGTGCGCGTTGGCGTTACGAGTCGATCAACTCAGGAAATCGCGGATGCTTGCTGCGATCTCGCGGGCATGCGTTTCCAAGGCGAAGTGACCGGTGTCGAAGAAGCGGACAACCGCGCGAGGATTGTCCCGTTTGAACGCCTCGGCGCCAGGCGGCACAAAGAACGGGTCGTTCTTGCCCCACACCGCCAAAAGCGGCGGCTTGTGAGTGCGGAAGTATTCCTGGAATGACGGATACTGCGCGACGTTGCTCTTGTAATCGCCGAATAAATCGAGCTGCACCTCATCTGCGCCGGGACGGGCCAACTAAAAGTTGTCGAGGTTCTGACCATCCGGCGACACCATCGTTGGGTCGGGTACGCCGTGCGTGTACTGCCAGCGGGTTGTCTCCGGACTGAGGAAGGCGCGGAGCGCCTTTCGGTTCGCCTGCGAGGGATCTTGCCAGTAGGCCTTGATTGGACTCCAGCCCTCGCTGAGCCCTTCCTCGTAGGCGTTGCCCCACCTCCTTCACGGACAGGGCATCCGGGGTTCGGCGCAGCGCTCGAGCCGTCAGCAGGACAGCGCGGAGTGCCCGGGGATGCGCCGCAAGGTGGTCGCGGATCATGGCGTTGCCGGTGCGGAAATTCGTCGTCATCGACTCCCACTCCGTTACTGAAAACCACGAACATGCCGTTGTCGTGGGCGAGACTAGGGGGCCACCTCATCAGCCAACCGCGTCCCTTCTCGCCCCGAGTCGCGGCGCAATAGCCCTCTGCATGTTTAGGCGGTCTAACCAAGCGCTGCAGCGGAACGGGCACTCCATCCGATTTGTCCTGGCTCGCCCTTCGTCATCGTCGAGATAAGGCGCCGGCGCGCCCGGGCGAGCCGCGACATCACCGTCCCGATCGACACCCCGGTCACGTCGGCGATCTCGCGGTAACCGAGCTCCTGCACCTCGCGTAGCATCAGCGTTTCCCGGAACGGTGCCGGCAGCGTCGCAATCGCCGCCTCGAGTAGCGTCGCGTCGTCTTGCGCGATGAGCGCCGTCTCGGGCGTTTCAACATCCCACTCGATGGACTGTGTTCGCTTGACGGCTTCAACATCCTCAACCAGTACAAGAACGGCTGGTCGGTTCTTGTGCAACCAGTCATAGGCCGTGTGGCGCACTATGGTCAACACCCAGGCACGAGCATTGCCATTGGAGAAATTGCCGATGCCCCGGAGCGCGCGCAGGCAAGCCTCCTGCACCACATCCTCGGAATCGGCGCGACTGCCGGTGAGCCACCGGGCCAGTGAATAGGCATCGTCGAGATGGGGCAGCACCACACTCCTGAAACGCCCATTGGCGTCTGCTGAGCTGATCCGGTTCACCGCCGCGCCTTGCTGCGGGGCAGACGAGATCGTTGCGCTGCGGGTTGGGCAAACGGCAACTGGTTTCATGGGTAACTTCGTGATCAGTCACTATCGAGAACGCTCTTCGTGTTTAATCAGGTAGACGTCTGTCTTCAATGGATCGTCAGTGCCTTCTTGCTGGAGCGTGGGTACCCCAGAATAACTATCCAAATGAAATGTTTAGGTGGGGTGCTCCTCCGGTTTCCGTGCTTGGAAAGTTGTGGCAGGAGTTTGGGAGGGGTCTAGAATTTGACGGCAGGGATTGTGCGACAAGTCGACGAGCCGACCCGTCCTTGCTACAGGCTGTCCGAAAACGGGTGACGTTCGGATCTATTTGCCATGCAGCATGCCAACTACCCACCCAAGCGTTTGCGGTTTGGGGTTTTTGAAGCCGATCCTCGAATCGGCGAGCTGACGAAGCATGGCAAACGCCTGCCTTTGCAGGAGCAACCCTTTCAACTGCTGGCTATGTTGCTGGAACGGCCAGGAGAGCTGGTCAGCCGGGAGGAATTGCGCGCAAGGATTTGGCCAGAGACGATCGTGGACTTCGATCAAGGTCTCAACAAAGCCATCAGCAAGATTCGAGAGGCGCTAGGCGATTCTGCCGAGAATCCTCGCTTCATCGAGACCGTCGCCCGACGCGGTTACCGGTTTCTCGCCGATGTCGCGGTTGTCCAGGATGGACCACGGGAAGCCGCGGCGGGCGATCTGACTGTGCAGGCGGTCGGCGGTCGTCTCTCCGGTCCGGAAGCCGGCATCTCTGCAAGACCGCCGCCCCGTGCTCTTGCTAGGAGGGTTTTCGGCTTTGGGTTTGCCCTGGTACTCGCAGCTGCCCTGTCATGGATTCTCTACACGTCGAGAACCTCCTCACCGACGATTCGCTCCGTGGCAGTGCTGCCGCTGGGAAACCTCTCCGGCGACATTTCCCAGGACTATTTCGCCGACGGCATGACCGAGGAATTAATCACGCAGTTGGGGCAAATCAGCGCCTTACGCGTGATCTCCAGTACGTCGGTGATGCGCTACAAGGGTGTTGGTAAGCCCTTGGCCGAGATTGCCCGTGAGCTGAATGTGCAAGCCGTGGTGGAAGGAAGCGTGTTGCGTTCAGGCGATCGAGTTCGGATCACCGTCCAGTTGATCCGTGTACCCGCTGACGAGCAAATGTGGGCCAAGCGTTATGAAGGAGATCTGCGCGATGCGCTTGCGTTACAAAGCGAAGTCGCTCAAGCCATAGCCGAGCAGGTCCGGGCCACCTTGAGTCGGCAGCAGCAGGTCGCGCTGCAGAAGCCGAAGACGGTGACCCCGGATGCCTATGAGGCCTACCTCAAAGGACGTTACTTCTGGAACAAGCGAACCGGTGAGAGTCTGAAGAAGGCCATCGATTATTTCAGTCACGCGATCGCGACGGATCCAAACTACGCGGAAGCCTATTCAGGCTTAGCCGACTCCTACGCACTGTCGGGCGACTGGGAATATGGAGTGCTTCCTCCTCAGGATGCTTTCCGCCAAGCCCGGGCGGCTGCGACCAAAGCGCTGGCACTAGACGATAACCTCGGCGAGGCCCACACTTCTCTCGCTTTCGCATTCGATCTTTATGGCTGGGATTGGGCCGCCGCCGAGAAGGAATATAAGCGGGCAATCGAGCTGAATCCCGGCTATGCAACGGCTCATCACTGGTATGCCTGGCATCTGCTCGTGATGGGACGGAATAGCGAGGGCATCTTCGAGCTAAGAAGAGCCGAGAGTCTTGATCCTCTCTCCCTGATCATCAGCGCAGACCTGGCAGATGCATTGTGCATCGCTCATCTCTATGACGAATCAGTGCAGCAAAGTAAGAAAACACTGGAGATGGACCCGAACTTTGCCGTTGCCCACTATCAACTGGGCCAGGCGTTCGAGCAAAAGCGCATGCACGATGAAGCCATCGCAGAGTTTCAGCGAGCGATTGAGCTTTCCGGTCACAGCGGAGCTTTCGACTCCAATCTCGCCTACGTTTACGCCGTGTCAGGACGGAAGCGGGAAGCCGAAAACATAGTCAAGGACCTGGAGGCACAGCCTGATAAAAATCCTTCCACCGACGCCAATATCGCTTTGGTCTACGTGGGACTCGGCGATCATGACCAGGCGATGGTCTGGCTGAACAAGGCCTATAAAGCGCGATTCAACCCGTCCATCCTGCTGCGCCCGGCCTTCGATCCTCTGCGGTCCGACGCTCGATTCGAGGATCTCCGGCGCCGACTAGGCCTGCTGCGATAGGAGTTGAGGACAGTTACAAATCAATGTGATCGCTGCTCGAATGGTGAACTACGGCGCAGGTCCGGGGCGTTCTTACGGCTTTGCCCGGCGGTCACGGCGGACTCACCCGGTAACGACCCCTAGCGGCCGGACCGGCGGCCGGTGAATCGACGCTATGTAATACGGGGGTCACGCCGTGGCCCGAACCAGCGGATCGCGTGCTGCGGGGTGGCTACACGATAGCCTTAGGCCAAGTCGGAATTTGTCACTCCCCCTGTTAGTAGGCCGCCCACACGGGGTGCCGCGAGCATCGGTATCAGCACGCGAAGCTTGTTGCGCGCGTGGAACATACGTGTTTTCACGGTATTAACTGGGCAGTCCATGATGGCGGCAATCTCACTGCACGAGTGACCGAGGTAGTAGGTGAGTTCCAGGACCGCTCGATGATCAGGGGACAGGCTTTCCAATGCGCGTGCCAATAACTCGGCGAGGCCGGTTTGTTCCGCAACCGGGTCGCGCAGGTGCTGGTCCTCGGTCGTTGGAAGTACCATACGTTCGTCCGCGCGGTACTTCGCCCGCAGCAAACCCAATCCCCGTCGATAGGCGATGCCCATAATCCAAGTTGATACCCGGGAGTCGCCGCGAAAGTCGCCGGCCTTCTGCCACACAACGACGAAAGTGTCGTTGACTATCTCATCGACGAGGTCATGGTGGCGCGTCAGCCGCCTCAGAAAACGCGCGAGACGACGATAGTAGAGCAGGTAGAATTCGTGCATCGCATCGCGATCCCGCGCCGCGATGCGCTCCAGCAGTTCGCGCTCGCCGCGTTCAGGCGCGCACTCGGCCAGCTGGCTATTCAGTAGTTGCATTGTCGCGGCCGCCTATCCTGAGTGACCTGTGGACAGTTGCTGGTACGTCTCCGGAGTCATTGCAGGCATTTGTCGGACAAACGCGACAACATCCCAGATTGCTGCATCATCCAGAGTCTTCCCCCACGCGGGCATCGCGCTCATCTTGATACCGTGCTTGACCGTCCAGAACGCCCGCTGGGCGTCGCGGATGTCTTCTTGTGCGAGGTTCGGCGGGTGTGGATAGAGGCCTGGTCGAATATCGGACTTTGTCACCCCAGGTGCCAGGTGACAGCCGACGCAGAGCGCCGCATAGTGTCTAGCGCCGGCGACGATTCTCGTAGGATCCTCGAGATTGGGAACGTGAGTCGTGCGTGCGCGCACGCCGATGGAGCGCTCCCGCAATTGCTCGATGATTGCCAGTACGATCTTCGTGTGGTGGTCATCGGCGCCGATGTTGTAACTACCCGAGCCGATGTACACGCCGCCGCCGATCGCCAGTGCCGCGAGAGTACCCGCAACGACAAGGCCCGCTTTCGCTATGCTGCTCATGGGATCTACTGAACGACAATCGTTCCGACCATGCGGGGGTGAATCGAACAGGTGAAGTGATAGGTGCCGGGCTTGTCGAACTCGAACGAGAAGCTCTCGTTCGTATCCATGGCACCCGAGCGGAACAGTCCTGTGTCGCTGACCACGGTGTGCGGCTCATCGTCCATGTTGGCCCAGGTCACGGTCGAGCCGGCTTTGACAGTCAACGACACGGGCGCAAACATGAAATCCTTCACCAGGATCTTATTAATAGTCGGATCTGGGGTCCCTGCAGTCGACGGACTACAGGTCGCACCCCACCACAGCATCGCTACCCTGACAGCCGTCAACAGCGATCGATATCGTCCCTGCGTCATACGAGTGTTCTCCTAGCTCAAAACTTTCAGGACTTGTCAGGCAATCGTCGTGTCACTGAGCGCCAGTGAGCGCGGCTGTTTTACGACCGAGACGCTGGTAATGCCGAGCATCTTGGGCAATTGATCCGCGGGCACTTTGAGCGGGGCAGGTCCCGACCCTGTGCCGGCGGTGGGTTGCGGATAGGCGGTCGAGCGGGCCGTGTGGAACGTCATGTTGCCTTCGACCTTCTGAACGATCTGATGGATGTGTCCGTTCAGTACGGTCACCGAGCCGAAACGGCGCAATTGGTTCATGAGCTGGTCGGCGTCACCCGTCCCCCAGCCCCAAGGCTCATAGATGGTCCACAGCGGCATATGGGCAAAGACCACGATAGGGGTGCTGTCCGAGCGTCCCTTCAAGTCGGCCGCCAGCCAGGCAAGCTGCTCCGTGCCCAAGGTGCCGAGGCCGCCGGGCTTGAATTGCAACACGTTGATGAGCGCCACGAAGTGCACGCCCGCGTGGTCAAAGCTGTAGTAACCCTTGTTGTTGGAGACTTTCCCGAAGCGGTTGAAGTATTCCGTGACCGTCGCATCGGCGGTGTCGTGCTCACCCGGAACCGTGTGCAGCTCGGTGGTACGCAAACGCGAGAGCATCTGCTGCGCCAGATCGAATTCGGCAGGCTTCGACAAGTGAGTGATATCGCCGGTATGGATGATGAGCGCCGGCTGCTCGGGCATCCCGTTCACGAGATCAATGGTCTGCGTGAGGGTCCCGTCGACATCGGGATTGGCGTCCTTACTGAAGCCGATGTGCGTGTCGCTGATCTGCACGAACAGCGGTTTTCCCAGCCGGGCTGCACCCTGTTTATCAGCAGCCGCCACCGCGAGCTCGATCGGCGTGAAGACGCCGCCTGTCAAGGCGAAGAGGGTACCGACCCCGCCATAGGCCATGCATTTGAGCGCGTTGCGACGCGATTGCAGCAATTGATCATCCGACACGGCCGTCTCCTTCGGTGGTTCAGGAGAGAGAACCTCCGATCGGACGGTTTTATTCCCGGCTGCAGTT
>VBMV01000072.1 GCA_005878835.1 Gammaproteobacteria bacterium
GGAAAAGCCCGTGTGGGTATGCCAGACCGTGAGCAGGTTGGTGACCTGATCCAGGCTCACCGAGGCGCGCAGGCTGTGTGGTGCGCCGGCGCGCAGCGCCTCGCGCAAAGCCGTCACGTCAGACTTGGCGAGGCCCGCCACGACCGCGAGGCGCGCATCGGTCGTGGCTCTTTTCTGGTCCGAGAGGCGCGTCTCCAGGGACTGGATATAGGTGCGGCGCACAACCCCCGCGATCTCGCTCGCGGAGATCCCATATTCAAAAGCCACCCGCATGAGCGGTCGCACCAGCTCGGCGAACACACTCAGGACGGCTTCCTTCTCCCGGGAGGATTTGTTCATGTCTGATTAGGAGTTGTTGTGACATAACACTAGGCAGTTCATCGACTTATGTCAATTTGCGGGAACTACGTAGGCGGTCCGTTGAACGCCCAGTCAATGGAGAAACTTAATGAAAACAGTAGATTATGCTTGTGAGACACGGCCTACATTGCGCGTCAGCGGGATCGGACAAAGCTTAGACTTGACTGCAAAAAGGGCGCGCCGGGAACGCCGTTCAGGTGCGCTCGCCCGGCTCGAACAGTCGCCGGTGCTCGAGGATGGCGAAGCGATCGGTCATGCCGGCGATGTAATCAGCGACCGCGCGAGCGCGCGCGGTGGCTCCGTGCGTGGTTTCCGCGCGCAGCGCCTGGTCACGGTACTCCGGCGGCATGAGATTCGCGTCCTTGAAAAATGCCTCGAACAGTTGTTGCACCACGCGCCGCGCCTTGGAAGTCATGCGTAGCACCTTGTAGTGCCGGTAGACCTGCTCGCGCAGGAACGCCTTGAGCTCCAGGTGCTCCTCGCGGCAGGAGTCGCTCAACATCGCCAGCGGCTGCGCGCGCGCACGCACCTCATCGATCGAGCGCGGCTGCGCCTGCGTGAGTTGGCTCTGCGTGGTGCGGATGAAGTCGACCACGATGTAGTTGATCATGCGCCGGATGGTCTCGTGCACCAGGCGGCGCTCGCCCAGATCCGGGTAAAGCGCCACGACGGCATCGTACTGCCGCCGGAACATGCGCACCTCGCGCAGCGCGCTCAGCTCCAGTAGCTGCGCGCGGATGCCATCGTCCACGTCGTGATTGTTGTAGGCGATCTCATCGGCGAGATTGGCGATCTGTGCCTCGAGCCCGGGTTGGCGGCGCCGGATGAAGCGCTCGCCGAGCTCCCCGAGCTCGCGCGCGTGCCGCAACGAGCAGTGCTTGAGTATGCCCTCGCGGCACTCGAAGGTGAGGTTGAGCCCGCGGAACTGCGCGTACCGCTCCTCGAGCTCGTCCACGACCCGCAGGGACTGCAGGTTGTGCTCGAAACCACCGTACTCGCGCATGCACTCGTCGAGCGCGTCCTGGCCGGCATGCCCGAAGGGAGTATGGCCGAGGTCGTGGGCCAGGCAGATCGCTTCCGTCAGCGCCTCGTTCAGCCGCAGCGCCAGCGCCACCGAGCGGGCGATCTGCGCCACCTCGATCGAATGCGTCACGCGCGTGCGGTACAGGTCCCCCTCGTGATTGACGAACACCTGGGTCTTGTAGACCAGACGGCGAAACGCGTTCGAATGGATGATGCGGTCGCGGTCGCGCTGGAACTCGCCGCGAAACTCAGGCGGGCTTTCAGGATAGCGCCGGCCGCGGGACTGCCCGTCATGCGCCGCGTAGGGTGCCAGCGCTGCAGCCGTGGCGGGCGCGTCGTTCACCGCGCTCACCCGCAGTGCGCGGCGAGCGTGCGCGCGAGCGCCGGCGCCGGGTAGTCCGCCGTCAGGAACGCGTCCCCGATAGCGCGCAGCAGCACCAGGCGCAGGCGCCCGCCCAGCACCTTCTTGTCGACGCTCATGTGCTCGAGCACGGCAGCCGGCGTCACCGCGGCGCTGCGCGTCGGCAGGCCGGCCCGCTCCAGCAGCCGCCGCACCCGGGCAGCCTCATCCCCCGCCAGAAGCCCGCATTCGCGCGACAGGGCCGCCGCCATCGACAGGCCCGCGCCGACGGCCTCGCCATGCAGCCACTCCTTGTAACCGGTGGCGGATTCGAGCGCGTGGCCGAAGGTGTGCCCCAGATTCAGCAGCGCGCGCTCGCCCACCTCGCGCTCGTCGCGGCCGACGATCGCCGCCTTGATCTCGCAGGAGCGGCGGATGACGTGTGCGAGCGCCGCGGGCGCGCCGGCGAGCAGCTCATCGAGGTGCGCCTCGAGCCAACCGAACAGGGCCGCATCGCAGATGAGCCCGTACTTGATCACCTCGGCGAGCCCCGCGCGCAGCTCGCGCGCCGGCAGCGTCGCGAGCGTGCGCGTGTCCGTCACCACCAGCACCGGCTGGTGAAAGGCCCCGATCAGGTTCTTGCCGCCGGGGTGATTGACGGCGGTCTTGCCACCGACCGCCGAGTCGACCTGCGCCAGCAGTGTGGTGGGCACCTGCGCGAAAGCCACGCCGCGCTGGTAGCAGGCCGCGGCAAACCCGGTGAGGTCACCGACCACCCCGCCCCCCAGGGCGATGAGGGCGCAGTCGCGCCCGAAGCGGTTGGCGATGAGGACGTCGAGTACGCGCGCTGCGTTGGCGAGTGTCTTGTGCGCCTCGCCCTCCGGAAGGATGACTTCGACGATGCGGCGCGGCGCGAGGCTCGCGGTGAGCGCCGGCAGGTACAGCGGCGCGACCGTGGTGTCGCTGACGATGAGCACGTCATGCGCTCCCAGGTGCTGCCGGAAGACGTCCGGCCGGCCGATCAACCCTGCATCGATCAGGATCGGGTAGCTGCGGGTTCCGAGTTCGACGTTCAGAGTGTCCACGTGCGCACGCGGCGCGGAGAAGCCACCGCGCAGTATACGAATGTACGGATGTCTTTTTGGCGGACGAACGGCTGTGATGTGTTACGGGTAAATGGCTTGTTTATATTACGGATACATGGCTATACTCTGCTACGGACAGAAGGCTAATCCATCTTACGGGTAGGCGTGCATGGCGAACCCACCCCCTCTGGAGCAGGCACGACGCTGGTGGAAAGAGCGCACCGATGCGGAGCGCTATGTCGTATCGCCCGCGGAGGCTCCCTCGCTCGCCGTCGCCCGCGTTCTTCGTCAGGACGGACTGGTCCTCGATGTGGCCAGCAAACGTGCCTGGATCCTCACCCCTGGAAAGGTCGCGGATGGACGGGCGGTATTCCTCGCCAACTACTGGGCGGTGGTCGCCCTGGTGCTCAAGCGCTACGCACCGGCCGCGGTTGCCGGAGTGGCGGCGATCCGCTTGCACCTCGAGGACTTTTCCCCACCCGAAGAGCTACCCGTCTACCAGGGCGCCAATCAAAGCGAGTACGCCCTCACGCTCTACCCGGGATTTCGCCTGCGGCTGCGGCCGAGACCTCTTGCTGCAGAAAATGTGGTCACCGTTACGGCACCCGGTAACGCGCTGATTCCCGTACAGACCCCGATGGATATCCTAACCACGCTCGATGAGACCGAAGTGGTGAGCGGCATCGAGCCCGTTTCGGCATGGCTCCGTCACCTCATCCTGCGCACACCCGAGCTTGAAGCCGCCGTCGAGAAAAACCCCCGGCCGGTCATCCTGAAGCGCCTCTCGGCGCTCGCCGCCGAACTCGGCAACGAGCCGCTCGCTCGGCAGCTTGAGCACCTCGTGCGCCGGATCTCGCATCGCGAGACTTCACCCTCGCGCACGGGCGTCGGCACGCGGATCGCGGTCCCGCAGGTTCTACGCGCAGCCTCACGCGGCAGCGGCTCGCCCTGGCTCGATGAGCAGGCCATGCGCCTTGAGCGTCAGGAGTCTGAAGTCAGTCGCGTTGTGGGCAGAGAGCTCGCGGCGCTTCCCAAGTTCAAGTGGCAGTCTATAAGAGCCGACGCCCAGCAGAACAAGGCCTACGACGCCTATCACAGCACGACGATGGAGGGCTACCGGATCTCACGCGAGGTCTCGGATGGCATCGTGCGCGGCGAGCCGCTGCCTGACGGACCTCAGGATCAGAAGACTCTCGAGGCGGCGATGGCAGTGCAGGGGTACACCGTCGCCTACAGTGAGGTACTTGAGCGCGCGCGCAAGCAGGGGCCAATCAACACTGATCTGATTCTGGACCTGTACGAGGCGCTGTTTCGTCCGGCGGTAGACGCGAGGATCACGGACCCGGCGGCGCTGCGAGGCTGGCGCGTTTCGACCGTGGGCCTTCGCGGTTGGCGCTACGTCCCTCCGAACCCGAAGAAGATCCCGGATCTCATCAGGGGATTGGAGCGCTTTGCGGCTCGGGAGAATCTCGATCCCATTACTCGCGCGCTCCTCGTGCACCTGGAATTTGTGACCATTCACCCCTTCATGGACGGTAACGGGCGCCTCGGGAGACTGCTGATGAACTATGCGCTCCTGGTTGCGGGCCTACCGTGGGTGACGATCCGCAGCGATGAGCGCATCCCGTTCTTCAGGGCGATCGAGCGAGCGCAGGTGGACGGCGATGCGAAACCCTTCATCCAGTTTGTATGGCACCTGATCCGGCAGGCGGTGCAGGAGCTCAAAGCCGCTCAAAGGCGTAGGAGCTAGCCAAGCTAGGGTGCGGCGCGCGCCGCGGCGAGTTCGCGCAGGATCTGCTCGGCGACACTTTGCACGCGCCGGCCGTCGGTCGACACGGTGATATCGGCGATCTCGCCGTACAGCGGTGCGCGCGCGTCCATGAGTTGTCCCAGGCGCGCGCTGGCATCTGCGTCGGAGAGCAGCGGGCGGTTCCTGCCATGGCGCACCCGCTGCGCCTGCTGCGCCACCGAGGTCTGCAGGTACACCACGCAGCCGCGCTCGGCGAGGTGGCGGCGGTTCTCCGGCAGCAGTACCGCCCCGCCCCCGGTAGCGAGCACGATGCGCGCCAACAGCGTGAGCGCCTCGAGCGCCTCGCGCTCGCGCTGGCGGAAGCCGGCCTCGCCTTCCTTCTCGAAGATGAACGCGATGTCGACCCCGGTGCGCCGTTCGATCTCCGCATCGCTGTCGTAGAAGGGCAGCCCGAGCGCACGTGACAGGTGGCGGCCCACGGCCGTCTTGCCCGAGCCCATCGGGCCGATGAGGAATACGCTGGCCTTGCCGAGCATGCGACCTGACAGGATACCCAATCGGCACCGGGGGCGCGGTTAGGCGCAAAACGCCGCGGCCGCCCGTAAGGCGGCCGCAACCTCAGCGCCGGATCGTCGGTGCGTCAGTTGTAGACGTTCACGCCCTCACGCACGATCTTCGGGGTAATGAAGATCATGAGCTCGTCCTTGTCGTCCTTATGAATGGTGTTCTTGAACAGGTGCCCGAGCACCGGTATGTCGCCGAGGTACGGCACCTTGGTGTCGTCCTCGCGCTGCGTGGTCGACAGGATGCCGCCGAGCACCACGGTCTGCCCGTCGTTCACCAGCACCTGGGTGGTGATCTCGCGCGTGTCGATCGAGGGCACGTTCACGCCCCCCGAGGTCACCACCACGGTGCCGACGGCGTCGTCCTTGACGTCGAGGTCGAGGATGATGCGGTTGTCGGGCGTGATCTGCGGCTTGACCTTGAGCGACAGCACCGCCTTCTTGAACTGGATGGTCGTCGCGCCGCTCGAGGCGGACTGCTGGTACGGGATTTCCACGCCCTGCTCGATGATCGCCTCCTTCTGGTTCGCGGTGATCACGCGCGGCGAGGAGATGATGTTCGCCTGGGTCTCCGCCTGGGCGGCCGAGAGCTCCAGGTCGACGATGAAATTGTTGCCGAGGATGCCGAGGGCAATCGTGCCCGCGGCGCTGGTGACCGGCAGGTTGACGTTATAGCGGTTCGAGGCCGCGGAGCCGGTCGGCACCGAGATCGGGTAGATCGTGGGGTTCCCGGGCGGGCTGCCTGCCAGGTTGGTGAGCGCCGAGCCGATCGCCTGGTCGGTGCCGGCGGCCGTGCCGCTGGTGGTCACGAGCCCGGTGCTACCGTACTTCTGGTAGTTGCTCAGGCCGAAGCGCGCGCCGAGTGAGCGCTCGAAATCGTTGTTGACGATGACGATGCGCGCCTCGATGAGCACTTGGCGCACCGGGATATCGAGCGTCGCCACCAGGCGGCGCACGTCCGCCAGCCGGTCGGCGGTGTCCTGCAGCAGCAGGGTGTTGGTGCGATCGTCGACCGCCACGCTGCCGCGCGTGGACAGCAGCGAATTGGTCTGCGTCTTGATGAGCGCCGCCATGTCCTGGGCCTTGGCGTAGTTCACCTGCAGGTACTCGGAGCGCAGCGGCGCGAGCTCCTGCACGTCCTTCCTCGCGGCCAGCTCGGCCTTCTCGCGGCTGGCGAGCTCGGCCTGCGGCGCCACGATGATGACGTTGTCCTGCCGGCGCTTGTCGAGCCCCTTGGTGCGCAGCACGATATCGAGCGCCTGGTCCCACGGCACGTTCTGCAGCCGCAGCGTGACGTTGCCGCTCACCGAGTCGCTCACCACGATGTTCTGGCCGCTGGCATCGGCGAGCAGCTGCAGCACCGCGCGCGTCTCGATGTCCTGGAAGTTCAGCGTGAGGCGCTCGCCGGTGTACACCGGCCGCTCCTCCTGGGCGTTGGCGGCCTTGCGCCGCGGCGCGATCTCGACCACGTACTGGTCGTCGGACTGGTAGGCGAGCTGCTCGTAGTCGCCGCTCGCGGTGATGGAGATGCGCGAGCCGTTGCCCACCCGCGTCACGTCGAAGCCCCTGATCGGCGTGCCGAAGTCGCTCGCGTCGTAGCGGCGCATGAGGTTGGCAGGCACGCTCGCGTCGCTGAAATCGACGACCACCTGGTCACCGATCTGGTGCAGGTTGACGTGCATATGCGGATCGGAGAGCCTGACGATCACGCGCCCGGCGCCGTCGGTGCTGCGCCGGAAGTCGATGGCGCGCAGCTCGCGTACCCCGCCGCCACCGCCCGCGGCCACAGCGCCAGAGGGGGCGGCGCCCGCGCTGGCGCGCGCCGCGCTGCCGCCGAGCATGACGATGATGTTGTTGCCGTCGACCCGCGTGTCATACGGCACCAGCTTGTCGAGGTTCAGCACCAGACGCGTGCGGCCCTTGGTCTCGGCGGCCAGTATGGTGTCGAGGCCGGAGGCGTGCACGTCGATGCGGCGCGAGGCCAGCGCCAGCGTGGTGTTCGGCAGGTCGAAGGAGATGCGCGCCGGGTTGTCGATGGTGAACGACAGCGGCTGCGGCGCCGGCCCCGACAGGCGCAGGGTGATCTGCAGCTGCTGGCCGGGCAGGGGCTGCACGTCGATGGCTTGCAGCGCGGGTTGATCCGCGGCCCATGCGGTGCCCGCGAAAGTGCCGAGTACCCCTGCGAGCACCAGCCGGGGGGCCGTGCCGAGGAGGCGATTCATAAGGCTAGACGCTTGCATGCATGGACTCCCTGCTGGACCTTTACTCGTTCAGGGCGAGCGCCGCCGGGCGCTCCATGTACCCGCCGAGGCTGTCCGGAACGACTTCAATCAGAGTGATCTTGGCCGGCGTGATGTCGGTGATCTTGCCTTCCGCCTGGCCGAGGTGGTTGCCGGCGCTCACGCGATGCACCAGGCCGTCCTTGGTCTGCACCAGGCCGTACATCTGCCCACCGAGGCGCAGCGTGCCGACCATCTTCAGCGTGTCGAGCGAGAACTGCTCGAGGAACTCGCGGTTGCGCTTGGCGTCGGGACGTATGCCGCCATAGCCCGCACCGGCACCCGGGGTGCTCGGCAGGAACGGCGAGCGCAGCTCGGCCGCCGAGTACAGGAAGGTCTCGTAGGGCTTGATCTCCGGCAGCGGCTCGACGCGCCCGCCCGGCTCCTTCTTCGTGTCCTCGATGAAGCGCGCCAGCTCGTTGTCCGCGCTCGAGCACGCCGTGAGCGCGGCGTAGCCGACGCACGCCAGGGCCACGCCCAGCAGGTGTAAACGGGGTTGGTGTGGAACCTTACGCATGAGTGAGTACCGCGGTACGCCGTTCATATGGGTCAACCCGCCGGCTTGGCACGGTGGGCGACGTCGCTCTTCTTGTCCGCCTCGCCCGCGGCGATCTCGTCCTCTTCCAGGTAGCGGTAGGTCTTCGCCGTGAGCTCCAGGGACAGCTGATCGTAGGCGTCCTTGTTGTCGGACTTGATGTCGATGTCGTGCAGCGTGACGATGCGCGGCAGCGCCGCGATGCCGCTCACGAACTCGCCGAACTGGTGGTAGCTGCCGGTCAGGCGGATCTTGATGGGCAGCTCGGCGTAGAAATCCTTCTTCTGCTCGGGCTGGGGCTGGAACAGCTTCTCCTCGAGCCCGGCGGCCAGCCCGGTCTGCGAGATGTCGACCAGCAGGTTCGGCACCTCGGTCTTGCCGGGGAGCTGGCGCAGCAGTGCGCCGAAGGAGCGCTCGATGTCCTTGAGCTGCTGCCGGTAGACATCGAGGTTCACGGCCTTGGCGTGCTTGGTGCGGAATTCCTGGCGCAGGTGCTGCTCCTCGTCCTGGTGGCGCTGCAGCTCCGGCCGCTGCTCGTTCCAGACCAGCAGGTAGCCACCGAGGAGCGTCAGCGCGAGAAACGCCGCCGCGACCGCGCCGACGCGCACCGGCAGGGGCCAGCGGCCCGGATCGCGCGGATCGAGTGCGCGCAGCTCGTCGAGCAGATTCATTGCCGTCTCCCCGCGCCGAGGCTGGCCTTCCTGATCTTGCTCTTGGCGGAGCCATCCTCCGGCGCCGCGGTGGTCACCTGGTCGGCGGTCAGCGTGAAGCTCGAGCCGGGCGTGGGGCCCTTGGCGGTCTGCACGACCTCGAGCTCGGGATTACGCAGCCACTGGGAACCATCGAGGTTGCGCATGAAGGAGGACACGCGGGTGCTCGACTGCGCGACGCCGTCGAACCGCAGCCGTTTTTCGGTCTGTTTCACGCCGGTGAGATACACACCCTCGGGAAGCGTGCGCACGATCTCGTCGAACACGTGCACGATCTCCGGCCGCGAGCGCTGCAGCTTCTCGATGATCTCCATGCGCGCGATGAACTTCTGCTTGGCGACCTCGAGGTTGTTGATCTCCTCGATCTGCTTATCGAGCGTCTTGATCTCGAGGCGCAGCTGCGCGTTGCGGTGCTCCTGCGACTCGATCATCGAGCCGTACAGCAGGTAGGCGGCGAACGCAGTGACGCCGGCGGCGAGCGCCGCCACGCCGAGCGCCACCAGGAACGCGAGCTTGCGCTCCTTGCGCTCGCCTTCACGCCAGGGAAGCAGGTTTATACGCGGCATGTCAGTCAAAACTCCGCAATGCGAGCCCACAGGCTGTCAGCAGTGCCGTGGCATCGCGCTGTACCGCCTGCGCCTTGGCGCGCGAGGACAGCTTCATCTGACCGAGCGGGTCGCCCTTCTCGGCAGAAATTCCCACGCGGCTGGAGATCACCTCCGCCACGCCCGGGATGTTGGCGCAGCCACCGCACACCAGGATCTTTTCCGGCTGCTCGCGCCCGGAGCCGGACGCGAGGTAAAACTGCAGCGAGCGGCTCACCTGCTGGGTCATGTCGTCGATGAACGGGTCGAGCACCTCGGCCTGGTAGTTGCCGGGCAGGCCACCTTCCTTCTTGGCGCGTCCCGCCTCCTCCATCGCCAGCCCGTAAGTGCGCATGATCTCCTCGGTGAGCTGCTGCCCGCCGAAGGCGAAGTCGCGCGTGTACACCACCTTCAGATTGCGCAGCACACTGAAAGTGGTGCTGCTCGCGCCGAAGTCGACCACCGCGATGGTGCGGTCGATACCGCCGTCGGGCATCTGGTGCGTCATGAGCTTGCAGGCGTTCTCGAGCGCGAAGGCCTCCACGTCCACGATCTTGGCGGTGAGGCCCGCGGCCTTGACCGCCGCCTGGCGCTGCTCGACGTTCTCGCTGCGCGTGGCGACCAGCAGCACGTCGTTGGAGTCCGGGTCCCTCTCGTTGGGTCCCAGCACCTCGAAGTCGTAGCTGACTTCATCCATCGGAAAGGGGATGTACTGGTCGGCCTGCATCTCGACCTGCGCCTCGAGGTCGCCGCTGCGCAGTGCGCGCGGCATCTGGATCACCTTGGTGATGGCGGCGTCGCCGGAAATGGCCACCGCCACCTCGCTGCTCTTGGCGCCGGCGCGCTTCACCGCGCGGCGGATCGCCTCCCCCACTGCCTCGGCATCCACGATCGCCTTCTCGTTGATGGCGTTCTGGGGCGTGGGTTCGGCCGCATAGGCCTCGACACGGTACTGTCCACCCCCCATGGCCAGCTCGATCAGCTTGACCGAGGAGGTCGTTATGTCAAGTCCCAGGAGGGGGCGGTATTTGCGCTGAAAGAGGAACATTTTTCTTTCCTTTTCAGGTCATTAGACCTGAAAATGACCGCCCCATATCGTTGTGGGAACCACTATATATCAGTGCACTGTTAAATTGAACGTGAGCGGGCTCACGGATCCGAGCGCGTGCGCCACGCAAGCCGCGCGCACTGCCGAAACCGTGACGCGCGAGCGCTGCGGCGGCACCAGAGATCAACGAATGGCACGTCGTGTTGTCCAAGCATTCTGGAGACGGAAAGCTTCGCTTCCGCAGGCGGCAGGTGCATGCCGGGTCGGTCGCTCGAACCGCCCTCGCGCCGCGCGTGACTGATCGCGGCAGAGTACGTTAACGTTCGAACGGCAACCCCGCTGTCGTAGGCACGTGCGTCCCGTAGACCGGAGGCTTTGCGTCCCCACCTTTCGGTGAGTTTGCCCTTGAATCGCCGGGTACTATGCATAGCCCCCGCCGGGAGCGCAAGGAGACAGAGTTGGTTTCTGTGAATTGGAATTACTTTCGCACGGCGGTGCTCATCGCCGGCGGTGTGACGCTGATCACACTTCTCGGCGCCTACGCGCTGGCCTGCGGCTACGTCTACCTGGTCCCCTCGCTCCCCTCGACGGATTCCATGCGCAACGTCGAGCTGCAGGTGCCCCTGCGCGTGTACACCCGCTCCGGCGCGCTGATCGCACAGATCGGCGAGCAGCGCCGCATCCCGGTCGGCTACGACCAGATCCCCGAGCTCGTCAAGCACGCGTTTCTCGCCGCCGAAGACGAGCGCTTCTTCGAGCACCACGGCATCGATTACTTCGGCGTGGTGCGCGCGGTGCTCATCGATCTGCTCTCCGGTGACAAGAGCCAGGGCGCCAGCACCATCACCATGCAGGCCGCCCGCAACATGTTCCTCAACCTCGACAAGACCTATCGGCGCAAGCTGCAGGAGACTTTCGTCACCTACCGCATGGAGCACGAGTTCACCAAGCAGGAGATCTTCGGGCTGTATCTGAACGTGATCTTCTTCGGCCAGCGCGCTTACGGGGTGGCCGCCGCCGCCGAGGCCTTCTTCGGCAAGTCCCTCGACAAGCTCGACGTGGCCGAGGCCGCCACCATCGCCGGGGTTCCCAAGGCGCCCTCGCGTTACAACCCGATCGTCGACCCGCAGCTCGCCACCGGGCGCCGCGCCTACGTGCTGCGGCGCATGCGTGAGCTCGGGTACATCGATGCCGCCACCGCCGAGGCCGCCAACAAGGAGCCGATGCAGGCGCGCGCCCACGCGCCGCTCTATGACGTCGAGGCCCCCTACGTCGCGGAGATGGCGCGCCTCGAGCTGCGCCAGCGCTTCGGCGCCAACGCCGAGACCGCAGGCTACCGCGTCTACACCACCATCGACGGGCGGCTGCAGGCGAGCGCCAATCGCGCCGTGCGCGTCGGACTGATCGAGTACGACCGCCGCCACGGCTGGCGCGGGCCCGCCGGACACGTGGACCTGCCGGCGCACGGTGAGCCGGATTACGACGACCTGGTGGACGAGTACGCCACGATCGGCAACCTGTCGCCGGCGATCGTGGTGTCGGTCGCCGAGAAGAGTGCGCGCGCCTACGTGAAGTCCCTCGGACCGGTGCAGATCGAGTGGGACGGGCTGTCGTGGGCGCGCAAGGGGCTGCGCAACGAAACGCTCGCCCCGGCGCCGAAGGATGCGGGCCAGGTGCTGGCCAGGGGCGACGTCATTTACGTCGTCGCCGATGAAGCCGGGCATGCGCAGCTCGGGCAGATCCCGGAAGCGCAGAGCGCGCTGGTGGCGCTCGATCCCAACGACGGCAGCATCGTCGCGCTGGTCGGCGGCTTCGATTACTTCACCAACAAGTACAACCGCGTCACCCAGGCGCGGCGCCTGCCCGGTTCCGGATTCAAACCGTTCCTGTACTCGGCGGCGCTCGAGAATGGCCTTACACCGGCGACCGTGCTGCTCGATGCGCCGATCGTCCTCGACGCCAACGGGAGCGAGGAGGCCTGGCGGCCCGAGAACTCCACCCGCTCGTTCGCCGGGCCGACGCGCCTGCGCGAGGCGCTGGTGCGCTCGCGCAACCTGGTGTCGATCCGCATTCTCAAGGACCTCGGCGTCGGCACCGCGATCGACTACATCGCGCGCTTCGGCTTCGATCCGCGCAGCATGCCGCACGATCTCACGCTCGCGCTCGGCACCCTGCAAGCGACGCCCCTGGATGTCGCGGCCGGCTACGCGGTGTTCGCCAACGGCGGTTATCGCGTCACGCCGTACTTCATCGACCGCATCGAGGATGGCTCGGGGGCGGTGGTCTCGCGCGCCGCGCCGCGCATGGTGTGCGCGCAGTGCGATGAGGGCGGGGCGCAGTCCGTGGGCGCGGAGCCGCTGCGGGTCTCCGATCCGGCGCACGGCGAGCCCGCGCCGCTGCCCGCGGACCAGGTGGCGCCGCGCGTCATCAGCGCCCAGAACGCCTACCTCATGTCCGACATGATGTCGGATGTCATCAAGCGCGGCACCGGGCGACGCGCGCTCGCGCTCGGGCGCGGCGACATCGCCGGCAAGACCGGCACCACCAATGAGGCCAAGGACACCTGGTTCAACGGCTTCACCCCCAATCTCGTGGCCACCGTGTGGGTGGGCTTCGACCAGGAGCGTCCGCTCGGGGAGGCCGAGGAGGGCGCGCGCACCGCGCTGCCGATCTGGATCCAGTTCATGCGCGAGGCGCTGCGCGGCGTCCCGGAACGGCAGCGCCCGATGCCCGAGGGCCTGGTGACCTTGCGGATCTCCCCCCAGACCGGCACGCTGGTGAGCGCCGAGAATCCCGACGGCGTGCCGGAGATTTTCATGGCCAACCACCTGCCCGACTCAGGATCCGTGGCTCAAGGCCCGGAAGCGCAGGCGAGCGGCGAGCCGATCTTCTGAGAGTGGCGATGAAAGCCAAGCGACACGCGATGCGCGGCGAGCACCTGCGGCGCGCGCTGGCCCAGGAAGCCGCGCGCCTCATGGCCGAGCACGGCATCCGCGATTTCCTGGTGGCCAAGCGCAAGGCCGCCGAGCGCTTCGGGGTGGTGGACGGCGCCGCCATGCTGCCGAAGAACTGCGAGATCGAGAGCGCGCTGGCCGAGTACCAGCGCCTCTTCGGCGGCGCCTCGCACCTCGAGGCGCTGCACGCGCAGCGCCACGCGGCACTCTCGGCCATGCGTTACCTGCGCGAGTTCGAGCCCCGCCTCGTCGGCCCGGTGCTGTCGGGCACCGCCACCCTGCACACCGAGGTGCAGCTGCACCTGTTCGCCGACCGGGTCGAGTCGGTCACGCTGAAGTTCCTCGACGCCGGCATCCCGCACGAGCTGACCGAGAAGCGCGTCAAGCTCAACGCCGAGCGGGTGAGGGCCTTTCCGGGCGTGCGCTTCGAGGTGGACCGGCAGCCGATCGAGGCGACGGTGTTTCCGACCGACGGTATCCGGCAGGCGCCGGTCAGCCCGGTAGACGGGCGGCCGATGCGGCGCGCGAACGCCTTCGAGGTCGAGGCCCTGCTGCGGCAGCCCTGAGGCGGCGCGCAAGGCGCGAGGCGTGCGCGAGGCTCTTCAGGCGCGCTTGGCGATCTCGAGGTAGTCGCGGCGCGTCGGGCCGGTGTACAGCTGGCGCGGGCGGCCGATTCGCATGAGGGGATCGGAGATCATCTCCTGCCAGTGCGCCACCCAGCCCACGGTGCGCGCGATCGCGAACATGACCGTGAACATCGAGCGCGGGATGCCGATGGCGCTGTAGATGACCCCGGAGTAGAAGTCGACGTTCGGGTAGAGCTTGCGCGACACGAAGTACTCGTCCTTGAGCGCGATCTCCTCCAGGCGCAGCGCCAGCTCGAACAGCGGATTGTCGCTGCGCCCGAGCCGGGCCAGCACCTTGTGGCACATCGCGCGGATGATCTTGGCGCGCGGGTCGAAGTTCTTGTACACGCGATGACCGAAGCCCATGAGGCGGAAGTGGCTCGACTTGTCCTTGGCCATCGCCAGGTACTTCGGGATGTTGTCGGCGCTGCCGATCTGCTCGAGCATCGCCAGCACCGCCTCGTTGGCGCCCCCGTGCGCCGGCCCCCACAGCGCCGACACGCCCGCCGAGATCGCGGCGTACGGATTGGCGCCGGTACTGCCGGCGAGGCGCACGGTCGAGGTGCTGGCGTTCTGCTCGTGATCGGCGTGCAGGATGAACAGCAGATCGAGGGCCTCGGAGGCGATCGGGTCGAGCTTGTAGGGCTCGCACGGCACGGCGAACACCATGTGCAGCACGTTGGCGGCGTAATCGAGGTCGTTGCGCGGGTAGATGAACGGCTGTCCGACGGAGTGCTTGTGCGCGGCGGCGGCGATGGTGGGGAGCTTGGCGATGATGCGATGCGAGAAGATCTCGCGGTGCCGCGGGTTATGGATATCCATGGTGTCGTGATAGAACGCCGACATCGAGGCCACCACCGCCGACACCATCGCCATGGGATGCGCGTTGTGGTGGAAGCCGTTGAAGAAGCGCAGCAACGTCTCGTTGAGCATGGTGTGGTAACGGATGTTGCCGGTGAACTCCTCGAGCTGCCTGGACGTGGGCAGCTCCCCGAGCAGCAGCAGGTAGGCGACCTCCATGAAGGAGCTCCGCTCGGCGAGCTGCTCGATCGGGTAGCCGCGATACAGCAGCACGCCCGCATCCCCGTCGATGTAGGTGATGCGGCTCTCGGTCGCGGCGGTCGCGCCGAAGCCCGGGTCGTAGGTGAACACACCGAGGTCTTTGTGAAGAGCTGCGATGTCGAGTGCCGCCGGCCCGATGGTGCCCGTGCGCACCGGCAGCTGGCTGCTGCGCCCGCTGGCGCTATCGGTGAGCTCGAAGGTAGTCTCCGTCTTGCCGGTCATGTCCACAGCCGCGTTTCCGTGTGGCGCTGCCCGCGCGCGCGTTTTTGCGCAGCCCGGGGCTCGAACGGGGCAGATTTACATGGTCCGTGCCCTGAATCAAGGCGCGGGCTACCCGCCGGTAGGGGCGCTATCGTCCAAGGCGCGCCGCAGGTCTGGCGCGTGTTACTGCACCACCTTGATGAAATCGCCGGGCCTGGCCTCCCCCTTGGGATACAGGCCGTTCAGCAGCCGCAGCTCTTCCTTCTTGAATTTCTCGACCGGCATGTCCTTGGCGTAGTCATCGATCCTGGTCGCGTCGGTCGCCTGGATGATCTTCAGGCGGTAGGGCTCGGCGAGCGGATATTCCGAGGGCTTCATGTCGCGCATCGTCTGGATCGAGGACATGAACAGCCCGTCATCCAGCGGCGCGCCCGCCTGGCTCGAGCGGCTCGCGGCGCCGATCACGAAAGCCTGGCTGCCGCGATACAGCACCGCCAGGCGCACCGGACCCTCCCCGCCATCGAGCGGCGAGCCCGAGCGGGTGATGACGGCATAGCCCTCCATGCCGGCGACCGCGAGCGCCTCACCGCGGCTGATCGATGCGCCCCTGAGCTTCTGCAGCAGGAATTCGCGCGGCGACTGTTTCTCCGGGCGCTTCTCCACCGTCAGCTGCATCAGCAGCTCCTTCTTCTTGGTGATCAGCAGCCGGTCGCGCTCGTTCTGCACCCGCCAGCCCTTGGGGAAGGCCATCGTGAGCTTCATGCCGGCGTGATAGAAGCGGTTGTCGCGCACGATGCCCTGCTCGCGCGAGGAGCCGAAGGGCAGAGCGTCGATCGCCTTGAGGTACTCGTCGCGGTTATCGAGCCAGCCGCCGCGCGGCACGCTGGTGATGTTCGCCGCGCCGAGCGTCGCCTGCACGATGCGCTCATCGGGCGCGGGGTGATCGGAGAACACGCCGTGGTAGATGTTGGGGTCGCGCCCCTCGTCCTTGGCGCGCGTGAGCTCGAAGGACTCCTGCGCCTTGAACACCTTCATCGCGTTGCCCATTGCCTCCGGGCGATAGCCGCTGCGCGCGGCGTACTCGAGTCCCAGGCGATCGGCCTCCGACTCCTGGTCGCGTCCGTAGCCCTGCATCCAGGCGGTCGCCCCGAGGTCCGCCATTTCTGCGAGCGCCGCGTTGCCGGTGAGGATGGCGGTCGCCAGCGCGCCGGTCCCCAGCAGCACGCCGCGCGCCTCACTGCGCGCCGGATGGCGTGCAACGTCATGACCGATCTCATGCCCGAGCACCGCCGCCAGCTCGGCTTCGGAGTTCAGGTACGGCAGCAGGCCGCGATGAATGTAGACGTAGCCCCCACCGATGGTGAAGGCGTTGATCGACTCGTCATCGAGCACGAAGAACTTGAAATCCCAGTCCGCGATCGGCGTGTTGCGCGCCACGCGCGTGCCGACCATCTGCACGTAGTCCTGCAGGGCCTGGTCCTGGTACAGGCCGTAGAATCTCTTGATCTCCTCGTGGACGCGCCGTGCCCGCTCCTGCTCGCCCTTCACCGAGGTGAAGACGACGTGGTGCGTGCCGCTCTCGGGATTGGTGGCGCAGCTTGCGGCGCCGAGCGCGGCGGCGCAGGCAACGACGGCGGCGAGTGTGCGGCGCATGGACGCGACTCCCATCGGCGCGCGCCGGACGGGCACGCGCTGCGGCAGTAGATCGATCACCGGGCGCCGAAGTTCCGCGTCTGTCGCAGGCCCCACCTGCCGGTGGGCTTCAAAGGGCAAGTTACCGCGCGCCGCCCGCCGTGGCGTACTTCTTACGGAACTTGTCCACGCGGCCCGCGGTGTCGACGATCTTCTGCTTGCCGGTGTAGAAAGGGTGGCAGTTCGAGCACACCTCGACCTGCAGATCATGTCCGAGCGTGGAGCTCGTCTTGAACGTGTTGCCGCACGTGCAGGTGACGGTGATCTCCTGGTACTCGGGATGGATGGCGGCTTTCATGGCGTGCTCACGGTGTCTGACGAAGACGCTCACCACTTCATGGGGCGTCAAGCACACGAGTTAAAGGGCGCCGGAGTTTAGCGGCAGTGTCGCGCGGCCTCAAGCTCCTTGAAGGAGCCCGCCGTTGCAGGCGGTTCCTTATCCACAGAAGCTGTGGACAACTCTGTGGACGGAGTCCTCCGCAGGGCCGCGATTTCGCGGTCAGATTGCATATTTGTTACCTTGGTCAAAAAATGAGCATGTCTTTTTAGCCTGTCCCCTCAATGAGTTAGGGAAATATTATCGAGCGGCTTGGCGGGTTTACCCTCTAATTTACTCATTCTCCGATAACGCTCCCCGGGCCTGTGAATAAAGGCCCACCCGAGCGGGGGCCGGAAACGCGGATTGACAACGCAGATCGCTCGGTGAATTTCGGGGTTTCGGGCATGAATCCGAGCAGCACGTCGTTGAGGAATCGCCGCCCGAGCTCGCTCGGCCGCAAGCCCGTCGGGGTGCGCACGATCAGGCCCCGCGTGATCGCCGCCTGCACCGGCGCCGCAATCTCCTGCCAGTCAAGCCCGGTGCGCCCGGCGAACAGCTGCGCATCGAATCCGCCCGTGAGGCGCAGCGCGTTCAGCATGAATTCGAACGGCAGCTCGCGCGCGGGGATCACGCGGCGCACGAGCGCCTGGTCCGCGGCCGCGAGGTAGCGCCGCGGCTCGCGCAGCTGCACCGTGCGCACGATCCGCGCACGCTGCGGGAACGTGAGCTTGCCGTGCGCGCCGGCGCCGACACCCAGATAGTCGCCGAAGGTCCAGTAGTTGAGGTTGTGGCGGCACTGCCGCCCGGCGAGCGCGTACGCAGACACCTCGTACTGGGCGAACCCCGCCTCGCCGAGGAGCGCGGCGCACGCCTCGAGCATGGCCGCGGCAGCGTCCTCATCCGGCAGCGGCGGCGGACGCGCGGCAAAGACCGTCCCAGGCTCGAGCGTGAGCTGGTAGTGCGAGAGGTGCCCCGGCGAGAGCGCCAGCGCTTGCCTGACGTCGCGCAGCGCGGCACTGACGTCCTGCCCGGGAAGCGCGTACATGAGATCGAGGTTGAAGTTCTCGAGCCCCGCGGCATGGAGCTCCTCGGCGGCGCGCCGGGTCTCGGCGGGGGAATGAATGCGTCCCAGGGCGCTGAGCGTGGCCTGATCGAAGCTCTGCGCGCCGAGCGACACGCGCGTGACGCCCGCTGCACGGTAGTCGCGAAACGCGCCGCGCTCGATGGCGCCCGGGTTCGCTTCCAGGGTGACCTCGACGTCGGCGGCGAGGCGGAGCTCCCGGCGAGCTGCCGCCAGCAGCTCGCCGATCGAGCGCGGTGAAAAGAGGCTCGGCGTGCCGCCGCCGAGGAACACGCTGATCACTTCGCGCCCCGCGACCTGCGGGGCCTGCGCGGCCAGATCGCGCGTCAGTCGCCCGAGGTAGGCCGGCTGCGGGAGCTCACCGGTCAGCGTGTAGGAGTTGAAGTCACAGTACGGGCACTTGCGCACGCACCAGGGGAAGTGCACGTAGAGCGCGAGCGGCGGGGTGGTCAGTGCGGGCATCGCTGCACTGTATACCAGCGAGCGCGCGCGGGCGCCGCGCGCGATCAGCGCACCGGCGCAGGCCGCGGCGGATCGTCGGTGACGAATACCGAGGCGACGTAGCGCGTGTGGTCCAGCCGAAAACCGATGCGCCACTGCGGCGGGTTGCTGGTCAGGAGAAGCATGGGCGCGCAGGACCAGTCGCGCACACCCAGTCTCGCGAAGTAAACCTCGGGAGCGTGCGGACGGCACAGGTGGTTCGCGGCGGCGAGGATGCGCCGCGCGCGCCCGTAGTGATCCGGATTCGTCTCGCGCAGCTGCTCGAGAGCGCGCGCATCCAGATAGACGGGCTCGTGGAACACCTGCGCCGGTATGTCCCCGGCGGCGACGGTGCGCAGGCCGCTTGCCATCAGGGCGGCCGTGCAGGCCGCCATTGCGGGACGGGGGAGCTTGCCTCGCATGCTTAAGCGCTCCGCTATGCGGCCATAGACTACGCGCGAGCGCTGCGGTTCCCAAGTCAGTGCAGGTCCGGCCCCGGTGCATCGCGCATGTGCTCGAACAGGTCCCCCCGCGCCGGAATCTTCCCGATCTGACAGCCGAAGAACGGCACGACCCACAGCAGCGCGATCGCGCAGTGGTCGTTGAGATTGAACACTGTGACCCCGCCCGGCAGGGCCTCAACGCGGTGCGTGCGCGCATGGTTCCACGCAAGGCCCAGCCGGCGCGTCGGCGCGAGAGCGAACATCGGGCTCGGCGGCGGCGTCCCGAACTTGCGCGGGGCGGGCGTGGGGGCAGCCGTGAGCGGGGGCGTTGGCGCCCGCGGCCGAGCAACCGGTGGCGCCGGCCAATCTGCACCACTACGCCTGGACCAGGACGGGCGCGACCATCCAGGTGCACATGAACGGGCCGTTCGTCATCGCTGGCGCCGGCAGTGAGCGGCAACTTCAGGGCGGCACGCAGACCGCCCTGAGGGCGCATCGGCTGGTCTATCCGTCGTTAGCGGCCGTCCACGGGAACTCCTCGCGGATCGCGCGCACCACATCGTCCGCGATCTCGGCGCGCTCGAGCATCGGATACTCAGCCCGCAACTTCCCGCTGATCGTGCCGCGCGACTCCCGCACCGAGCGGATGATGCGATCCAGCGCCGGGTCCGGTCCCTCGACAATGCTCTTCAGGCGTGCCCGCGCTGCGCCGTGGCGCTGCAGATATTGAGCCTCCCCGCGCATCTCCTGCTCGATCGTTAAATCGAGCGCTTCCGCGAGGAAGGTCACATGACGCGTCAAATCCGGATACCGCCAGACGTGCAGCGCATCCTGGTAGCGGTCGAATTGCAGGTTGTACGTCACCCCATCGTCGCCGAGTTGTTCCGGCCCGAAGGACCAGTTGCCCCGATACTGCTGCATCAGCGGCCGCGAGAAGAGCTCGAGCGCCCCGTCGTAGCTCAACGGACGCAGGTCCGGCTTCTGCAGGATCGCCGAGATCGGCACGATGTAAGGCGCGGGCAAAGCACCATCCCGGCGCAGCACGTCGTTGATTAGAAAGCGGCTGATGCGACCGTTGCCATCGGTCATCGGGTGCAGATAGACAAAACCGAAGGAGGCAAGCGCCGCGCGGGCCACTGATGACACTCCGGCCGTCCGCCTCAAGAGTTCACGCAATCCCTCCAAGATGGAGGGCACATCGTTCCAATGCGGCCCGATGTAGTGCACGCGCTCCTCGCCGAAGCGAGCCGTCTCTCCAACGAACATCGGCGAGCGACGGAGGCCGTAGTGCAGGGCATTCGGTCCGAGAATTTCGCGTTGCACGGCTTCCAGGTCAGCAGGGCTCAACGGATCGGCTGATTGCCCCGTGCGCTGCTCCATGACCGCGGCAAAGCGCTGGATGCGATCGCGCTTGCTCTCCTCATGCTCGATCTCAAAGCTGGCGCGGCTCTCCTTGATGGTCAGCCACATCGCACTGCGCAGCACGAGTTCCGGGCTGAACTGGCCTTCGAGGCGTGCGATGCGCTCATGGACGTCGAAATCGAGGGCTCGTGCCACATCCGGTGTGAGATGTACCTGCGGGCTGAAGCCCGCGCTGCCGAGCAGATTGTCGCGAACGCGCCAGCGGGTACTGTTGATCGGTGTTGATGCGACGAGTTCAAGTTCCGGGTCCACCACAGGGACGTAGGTGCCGCGCGTCGTGTCTGGCACGTCGAGTCGCTGGCGGGTCAGGCACTCGTACAGAAACCCCGTGCGCCGCGCATATCGCCCGGTGGGCTCACGCCGAATCCAATCCTCTACTTCAGCTGCCGGGGCCACCGCGAACAGGCGCGAAAGTGCCTCCAGATGCACGCCTTCGTGCTTGAGCGCGAAGCTCAGGTGTCCGGCGAGAGTCGGCTCGGGGCGCAGCTGCTCCAGCACCGTGCGCCGCCCGGTCGTGCCATCGCTGACGGTCGCCCGAGTGGAGCCGATAACCGTCTCGGTCCGTAGCGCTTGGGTCACGGTCAGGCCGAAGCGCTCGATCAGCCACCGATAGCCGATCCAGTCCGGCATGGTTCTCTACCTCCGGGTTGATACCGGAACGATTGCTTTAAGCCCAAAACGATTATAAACCATCTATTTAGGCCCAGAACGATTACAGACAAGGGGTGGAAAGCTATGAGCGGGCGCTGACTGCCCCGTTCGGGCGAGTGTCCGGCCCCGTCCGGAGGATCGGCGTGGACGTCCGTGCGCACCACCATAGAGATGAGGTCACAGAGATCCGGTCAGCTGCCGAATACCTACTCCGCGTTCTGCACCTGCTCGCGCATCTGCTCGATCAGGACCTTCATGTCGACCGCGCTGCGCGTGGTCTCGAGGTCCTGGGACTTCGAGGACAGGGTGTTGGCTTCGCGGTTGAGCTCCTGCATGAGGAAGTCGAGCCGGCGGCCGGCGGGTTCGCCCGCACCGATGACGCGGCGTACCTCGCTGATGTGGCCCGCGAGGCGCTCGAGCTCCTCGTCCACGTCGAGGCGCTGCAGCAGCAGCGCCAGCTCCTGCTCGAGCCGCTCCGGGTCGACGCTCGTCCTCAGCTCGGCGAGCCGCTCGTCGAGGCGCGCGCGCATGCGCGAATGCACCTCAGGCAGCCGCGCGCGTACCTCCGTCACCAGCGCCTCGAGTCCGGCGCAGCGCTGCTCGAGCAGCTCGCGCAGGCGCGCCCCCTCGCGCGCACGCGCCGCCGCCAGCTCCTCGAGCGTCGCGCCGAACACGGCATGGGCCGCCGCCAGCAGCTGCTCGCCACTGCCGCCGTCCTCGCGCAGCACGCCCGGCCAGCGCAACACGTCCAGTGCGTTCAGCGCGGCGGCCGGCTCGCGCAGCGAGCGCGTCACGACGCGCACGGCGGCCAGCACGCGCTCGAGCGCCACCGGATCCACTTCCAGTGCGCCGCCCGGGCCCGGCGGGCGCCTGTAGGTGATGGTGCAATCGACTTTGCCGCGGCGCAGCTGCAGCGCGAGACGTGCGCGCAGCTCGCCTTCGGCCGCGCGCAGCTCGTCCGGCAGGCGAAAGCCCGCTTCCAGGAAGCGGTGATTCACGCTGCGCAGCTCACATACCAGCGTGCCAAACGCGCCGCTGGTTTCCCGGCGCGCGAAGCCCGTCATGCTCGCGATCATGTCCCGTCGATCCGCCTGCCTCGCTACGCCCGTTCGCCGCACAGGTGATATAAAGCGTCGATAAGTCTAACAGATGCATGGACTTCTTCTTGCGGGTCGAATACGCGGACATCAGCCTGCTCGGCGGGCGCGAGGAGAACCAGGACCGGGTCGCGGTCGCGGTGGCGGAGAAGGCCGCCCTGCTGCTGGTGGTCGACGGCATGGGCGGACACGCCCACGGCGCCCGCGCCGCGCAGGTCACGCAGCAGGTGATCGTGGACGCGTTCTGGCACACGCCGCAGCCGCTGTTCGATCCGCTGGGCTTTCTGCACCTGACGCTCGGACGCGCGCACGAGGCGGTGGTGAAGCTCGGCGTGCAGCTGCCGCTCGAGCAGCGGCCGCGCGCCACCTGTGCCCTGTGCCTCATCCAGCAGCGCGCCAGCTGGTGGGCGCACGTCGGCGACAGCCGCCTGTATCACGTGCGGCACGGCGCGCTGCTGGCGCGCAGCCGCGACCACAGTCACGTGGAGCTGCTGCTGCGCGAGGGGCTCATCAGCGCCGAGCAGGCGCAGACGCACCCGATGCGCAACTTCGTCGAGTGTTGCCTCGGCGGGGATCCGATCCTGCCGGACATGTCGCTGACGCGGCGCCGCCCGCTCGAGCCGGACGACGTGCTGCTGGCGTGCACCGACGGGCTGTGGGGCCCGCTCGCCGACACGGAGATCGCAACCGGGCTCGGCACGCCCGGGGAGCTGCGCGCGAAGGTGCAGGAGCTCGGCGCGCGCGCCGTGCAGCGCGCCGCCAGCGCCAGCGATAACACTTCCGCGGCCGCGCTGCGCTGGCTCGGCGATTAGGAATGCCCTCATGAGCAGACCTTCCGGACGCGCCCCAGACGAGCTGCGGCGCGTGAGCTTCACGCGCCGTCACGCCCGGCACGCCGAGGGCTCGGTGCTGGTGGAGTTCGGCGACACGCAGGTGCTGTGCACCGCCAGCGTCGAGGACGCGGTGCCGCCGTTCCTGCGCGGCAGGGGCCAGGGGTGGGTCACCGCCGAGTACGGCATGCTGCCGCGCGCCACGCATACGCGCACGGCGCGCGAGGCGGCCCGCGGCAAGCAGAGCGGGCGCACCCAGGAGATCCAGCGCCTCATCGGCCGCTCGCTGCGCGCGGTCGTGGACCTGAAGGCACTCGGCGATCGCACCATCACCATCGACTGCGACGTGCTGCAGGCCGATGGCGGCACGCGCACCGCCTCCGTCACCGGCGGTTTCGTGGCGCTCGCGCAGGCCTGCGAGCAGCTGGTGCTGCGGCGCCTCATCGCCGCGAGTCCGCTGCACGGGCAGGTGGCGGCGGTGTCGGTCGGCATCGTCGCCGGCGTCCCGGTGCTCGACCTCGACTACGCCGAGGACTCGCAGGCGGAAACCGACATGAACGTCGTCATGAACAATGGCGGCGCGTTCGTGGAGATCCAGGGGACCGCCGAAGGCCATGCGTTCCGCCGCCACGAGCTCGATGCGCTGCTGAATCTCGCGGCGCACGGCATCGGCGAGCTGTTCGCGCTGCAGGCGCAGGCGCTCGAGGAGCCGTGACGCGCGTCGTTCTCGCCAGCGGCAACGAGGGCAAGCTGCGCGAGCTGGCGGCGCTGCTCGCGCCCCTGTCGCTGACGCTCGTCCCGCAGGGCGCGCTCGGCATCGCTGCCGTGCCCGAGACCGGCACGAGCTTCCTCGCCAACGCGCTCCTGAAGGCGCGCCACGCGGCGCAGTGCGCGGCGCTGCCGGCGCTGGCGGATGATTCCGGGCTCGAGGTCGAGGCGCTCGGCGGGCGTCCGGGAGTGCGCTCGGCGCGCTTCGCGGGCGAGGGCGCGAGCGATGGCGACAATCTGCGGCGCCTGCTCGAGGAGCTGCGCGAGGTGCCGCCGCCGCAGCGCCAGGCGCGCTACCAGTGCGTCATCGTCCTGGTGCGCAGCGCCCTTGACACGCAGCCGCTGATCGCACGCGGCAGCTGGGAGGGTCACATCGCCAGCGCGCCGCGCGGCCGCGGCGGCTTCGGCTACGACCCGGTGTTCGTGCCCCTTGGGGAGCGGCGCAGCGCCGCCGAGCTCGACACGTCCGAGAAGAACTCGCTCAGCCACCGCGCCCGGGCGCTGCGCGGGCTCGTCGCGAGGCTCGGGTCGGCCAGCTATATTGCCGCCCCATGAAGCACGGCAGGCTGTTCGTCATCGCCGCCCCCTCGGGGGCGGGCAAGACCTCGCTGGTCAAGGCACTGCTGGCGAGCGAGCCGCGCCTGCGCCTGTCGGTCTCGCACACCACGCGCAAGCGCCGCCCGACCGAGCAGGACGGACGCGAATATCACTTCGTCTCGGTGCCGCAGTTCGAGCAGCTGGTGGCGCGCGGGGAGCTCCTGGAGCACGCGCGGGTGTTCGACAACTTCTACGGCACCGCACGCGGCTTCGTCGAGGAGCAGCTGCGGCAGGGGAACGACGTGATCCTGGAAATCGACTGGCAGGGCGCGCAGCAGGTGCGCCGCGCCATGCCGCAGTGCGTGAGCATCTTCATCCTGCCGCCCTCGCGCCGCACGCTCGCCGAACGGCTGGCGCGCCGCGCGACCGACTCCCAGGAGATCATCGAGCGGCGCCTGCGCGATGCGGCGGCCGACATGTCCCACTACCGCGAGTTCGACTACCTCATCGTCAACGACGACTTCGCACAGGCGGTCGGCGAGCTGCGGCGCATCGTTGCCGGGGGCGGTGAGCAGCTGTCGAGCGCGCGGCCCGAACTGGCGCCCTTGCTCAACGAGCTGCTGGCGCCGCCGTGAAGCGCGCGCCGCCGGCACCGTAGCGGCGCGGGCGTTCCGCCCGTGCCTGGCCGCGGATGCCCGGCCGCACTGGCCTGAGAGGCCGCTCTTGCCTTATAGTGTCAGGCCCTGCGCACTTGGCGACCCCATGGCCCGAATCACCGTAGAAGACTGCCTGCAGAACGTCGACAACCTGTTCCAGCTGGTGCTGCTGGCGGCGCAGCGCGCCCGCCGGCTCGCCAACGGAGCCGAGCCGACGCTGCCCCTGGAGAACGACAAGCCAACCGTGCTCGCCCTGCGCGAGATCGCCGCCGGCAACGTGACCGCGGAAATGCTCCGCGAGCCGGACCCGGTGCCGGAGACCGTGGCGCCCGACGCCGACAACCAGTCCAGCTTCCGCGCTCCGCAGTTCGGCCTCGGAGACTGACGGCCAGACCTCACCCATGGACTATGCGTCTTCGCTCCTGGGACTACTGCCCGGCGGAAGACGCACTCCGGGACTGAAGGAGCTGCTCGCCTCCGTCGGCACCTACCTGCCGCCCGAGCAGGTGGCGCGCATCCGCGAGGCGGCCGAGTTCGGCACCTCGGCGCACCGCGGGCAGAAACGCCTCTCGGGTGAGCCGTTCATCGCCCACCCGGTGGCCGCCGCGGCCATCCTCGCCGATCTGCGCCTGGACGCCGACACCATCGTGGCGGCGATCCTGCACGATGTCATCGAAGACACCCCGACGCCCAAGGACCAGCTGGCGGCGCGCTTCGGCGCGGACGTGGCCGAGCTGGTCGACGGGGTCACCAAGCTCGACCAGATCAAGTTCAAGAGCCGCGAGGAGGCGCAGGCGGAGTCGTTCCGCAAGATGCTGCTGGCGATGGTGCGCGACCTGCGCGTCATCCTGGTGAAGCTCGCCGACCGCATGCACAACATGCGCACCATCGGGGCCATGGCGCCGGCGCGGCGCCGGGCGATCGCCCGCGAGACGCTCGAGATCTACGCGCCGATCGCCGAGCGGCTCGGGCTCTACAACATCAAGCTCGAGCTCGAGGACCTGGGGTTCGAGGCGCTGTATCCGCGCCGCTACCAGGTGCTCGAGCACGCGCTGCGCCGCGCGCGCGGCAACCAGAAGGAATTCCTCAAGAAGATCGAGCAGCAGCTGAACGCCGCGCTCCTGAAGAGCAGCATCCAGGCGCACGTGGTGGCGCGCGCGAAGCACCTGTACAGCATCTACAGCAAGATGCGCCGCAAGCGCGCCATGCTCAGCGAAATCGTGGACGTCTACGGCATCCGCATCGTGGTCGACAGCCCCGACACCTGCTATCGGGCGCTCGGCGCCGTGCACTCGGTGTTCAAGCCGATGCCGGCGCGCTTCAAGGACTACATCGCCATCCCGCGGGTGAACGGCTACCAGTCGCTGCACACCACCCTGTTCGGCCCCAACGGGGTGCCGATCGAGGTGCAGATCCGCACCGGCGACATGCACCGCGTGGCCGAGGCGGGCATTGCCGCGCACTGGAAGTACAAGAGCGGCGGGGATGCCGACTCCATGCAGCGCGAGCGCACGCGCGAGTGGCTGTCGAATCTCGTGTCGCTGCAGGAGGCCGGCTCGTCCGAGGAATTCCTCGAGAGCGTCAAGGTCGACCTGTTCCCCGACAAGGTGTACGTGTTCACCCCCAAGGGGCAGATCCTGCGCCTGCCCTCGGGCGCCACGGTGGTGGATTTCGCCTACGCGGTGCACACCGACATCGGCAACCGCTGCGTCGCCGCCAAGCTCGACCGGCGTCTCACGCCGCTGCGCACCGTGCTGCGCAACGGCCAGACGGTCGAGATCATCACCGCCAAGGGCGCGACCCCCAACCCCTCGTGGGTCAACTTCGTGGCGACGGCCAAGGCGCGCAGCGCCATCCGCCACTACCTCAAGGGCCTGCGGCGCACGGAGGCGATCGCGCTCGGCTCCAAGCTCCTGGCGCAGGCGCTCGGGGAGTTCAGCGTATCGCTCGCTGATGTCTCGCCCGAGGTGCAGCGCGCCGCGCTGGGCGAGCTCGGCATGAAGGATCTCGACGAGCTGTACGAGAAGCTCGGCATGGGCGAGCGCCTGGCGCCGCTGGCCGCGCGCCGGCTGCTGCCGAGCGCCGCGGCGGCGAGCAGCGCCGGCGGACTTGCCCCGCTGGCGATCGCCGGCACCGAGGGCCTGCTGGTCAGCTACGCGCGCTGCTGCTTCCCGATTCCGTACGACCCGATCTTCGCGTTCCTGTCGGCCGGCCGCGGGGTGGTGATTCACCGCGAGAATTGCGTCAACGTCGAGGACTACCGCAAGCATCCGCAGAACTGGCTGCCGGTCAGCTGGCAGACCGCTCCGGATCGGCTGTTCTCCTCCGAGATCCGCGCCTACGTGGTGAACCGCACCGGGGTGCTGGCGGCGGTCGCCGCGGCGATCGCCAGCACGGAAACCAACATCGACCACGTGTCCATCGACGAGCAGGACAGCGACACCGCGGTGCTGACCTTCGAGCTGCGGGTGCGCGACCGGCGCCAGCTCGCGCGCCTGGTGCGCGTGATCCGCCGCATGGCCGACGTCACGCGCGTGACGCGCACCATAGCCGCGCACGCGCGCTCCGGGCACACCGCCGACAGCGAAGCCGACAACGAGGCCGACAGCGAGGCCGACAGCGACCGCCGCGGGTGAATGCCGCGCAGGAGGAGCAATCGATGAGCCGCCAGACCATCCACACCGAGCGCGCCCCGCAGGCGATCGGCACCTACTCGCAGGCGGTGCGCGCCGGCGACACCGTCTACCTGTCCGGCCAGGTGCCGCTCGATCCGGCGACCATGCAGCTGGTGAGCGGGGACATCGAGGCGCAGATCCGCCGCGTGTTCGAGAACCTCAAGGCGGTGGCGGAAGCCGCCGGCGGCTCCCTCGCCCACGCGGTCAAGATGAACGTCTTCCTCACCGACCTGGCGCACTTCGGCAAGGTGAACGAGATCATGGCGAGTTACTGCGGCAAGCCCTACCCGGCGCGCGCGGTGGTCGGCGTCGCGCAGCTGCCGCGCGGCGCGCAGGTCGAGATCGAGTGCGTCCTGCACCTGGGCTGAGCCGCAGGTATCCCGCCCCCGGCCCATCCCCGGCCGAGCGCGCCGAGGAGCGCCCGGTGAGCGCGCTGCGCGGGGTGGGGACGGCGCTCGCCGCGCGCCTGGCGCGCCTCGGCGTGACGCGCATCTGCGACCTGCTGTTCGTGCTGCCGTTGCGCTACGAGGACCGCACGCGGGTGTCGGCCGTGGGGTCGCTCACCCCCGGCGTGCGGGCGGCGGTGGAAGGGGAAGTGCAGCTCACCGAGATCGCCTACCGCGGCCGGCGCCAGCTCCTGTGCCGCATCTCCGACGGCTCCGGCATGCTCACCCTGAGGTTCTTTCACTTCTCCGCCAGCCAGCAGCAGGGCCTGGCGCGCGGCACGCGGCTGCGCTGCTTCGGCGAGGTGCGCCGCGGCGCACTCGGGCTCGAGATGGTGCACCCGGAATACCGCCGCCTCACCGGCGAAGCCGTGCCGCTCGATGACACGCTCACGCCGATCTATCCGCTGACCGAGGGCGTGCCCCAGGGGCGGCTGCGCTCGCTCATCGGCGAGGCGCTGCGCCAGCTGGACAGGACCGCGCTGCGCGACTGGCTGCCCCGTGGGGCCGTGCTGCCGCCGGGCCTGCCCTCCCTCGGCGAGGCGCTCCACTATCTGCACCACCCGCCGCGCGCAGCGCAGCTCGCCGAGCTCGCCGCCGGCCGCCACCCGGCGCAGCGGCGGCTCGCCTTCGAGGAGCTGCTGGCTCACCACCTCACGCTCAGGCTGAGAAAGCGCGCGCTGAAAGCCGACCCCGCCTGGGCGCTCGCGGACGGCGAGGGACTCGCGCGCCGGTTCCTCGCGGCGCTGCCGTTCGCCCTGACGCGCGCCCAGGCGCGCGCGCTCGCCGATGCGCACCAGGACCTCGCCAGCGGCGTGCCGATGGTGCGGCTGCTGCAGGGCGACGTCGGCTGCGGCAAGACCGTGGTGGCGGCGGCGGCGGCCGCGCGCGCCGCCGGCAGCGGCCTGCAGGCGGCGCTGATGGCGCCCACGGAACTGCTGGCCGAGCAGCACTGGCGCACGTTCCGCGACTGGTTCGCACCGCTCGGCGAGACGGTCGCGCTGCTGTCGGGTGGACTGCCGCCGCGTGCGCGGCGCAGCGCGCTCGCGGCCATCGCCGGCGGGCAGGTGCGCGTGGTGGTCGGCACCCACGCGCTGTTCCAGGAGGGCATCGAGTTTGCCGCCCTGGCGCTGGTCATCGTCGACGAGCAGCACCGCTTCGGCGTACAGCAGCGCCTGCAGCTCTCGGAAAAGGGACACCAACAGGGGCGCCTGCCGCACCAGCTGATCATGACGGCGACGCCCATCCCGCGCACGCTCGCCATGACCGCCTACGCCGATCTGGATATCTCCGTGATCGAGGAGCTGCCGCCCGGGCGCACGCCGGTGCAAACGGTGGTGGTGCCCGAGCAGCGCCGCAGCGAGGTCGTGGCGCGCATCGCGCAGGCCTGCCGCGCCGGGCGGCAGGCGTACTGGGTCTGCCCGCTGATCGACGAATCGGACGAGTTGCGGGCGCAGGCCGCGGAAGAGACCGCCGCGCGCCTGAGCGAGGCGCTGCCGGCGGTGCGCGTGGGGCTGGTGCACGGGCGCATGCCGGCCGCCGCCAAGGATCGCGCCATGCTCGCGTTCCAGGCGGGCAGGACCCAGCTGCTCATCGCCACCACCGTCATCGAGGTGGGGGTGGACGTGCCCAACGCGACCCTCATGGTGATCGACAACGCCGAGCGCATGGGACTGGCGCAGCTGCATCAGCTGCGCGGGCGTGTCGGGCGCGGCCCGGAGGCGAGCACCTGCGTGCTGCTGTACCGCGGGCCGCTGTCGGCGCTGGCGCGCGAGCGCCTCAGGGTGATCCGCGAGAGCTCGGACGGCTTCGAGATCGCGCGCCGCGACCTCGAGCTGCGCGGACCCGGGGAGCTGCTCGGCACGCGTCAGACCGGACTCGCGCAACTGCGGGTCGCGGATCTGATGCGCGATGCGGACCTGCTGCCGCGCGTACAGCAGACCGCCGAGCTGCTGCTGGCATCGTACCCGGACAACATCGCCGCGCTCACCGCCCGCTGGATCGGCGCGGGTGAGCGCTACGGCCGGGTGGGCTGAGTCCGTGAGTCGCCGCAACCTGTCCCCCAGCGCGGCGAGCGCGGTGCTCTCCATCATCTTCTTCACCTGGGGCGCGCTCACCAGCCTCAACGACGTGCTGATCCCGCATCTGAAGGCCGTGTTCGACATGAACTACGCGCGCACGATGCTGATCCAGTTCACCTTCTTCAGCACCTACCTGGTGATGTCGCTGCCGGCGGGACGCGTGAGCGCGCACGTCGGTTACAAGCCGAGCATAGTCATCGGGCTGCTGATCGCGGCGCTCGGCGCACTGGCGTTCTATCCGGCGGCCAAGGTGCCCTCGTATCCGCTGTTCCTGCTGGCGCTGTTCGTGCTCGCCACGGGCATCACGCTGCTGCAGGTCGCGGCCAACCCGTACATCAGCCTGCTGGGCGAGCCACGCGGGGCCTCGAGCCGCCTCACTCTGGCGCAGGCGCTGAATTCGCTCGGTCACACGCTCTCACCGGCGCTCATCGGACCGCTGATCCTCTCGGTCGCCGTGCTCGGCGGCGCCGAGCTCGCGCGGCTGCCGCAAGTACAGCAGCAGGCCTACCGCATCGCGCAGGCGCAGTCGGTGCAGCTGCCGTATCTGGCGGTCGCAGCCGCATTACTGCTGCTGGCGAGCTGCGTGTACCTGTTCCGCCTGCCGCCACTCACCGAAGCCACCGAGCTGGCCGATCCGCACCCGCACACCTTCACCGAGGTGCTGCGGTACCGGCACGTGCGCCTGGGGGTCCTCGCCATCTTCGTCTACGTCGGCGCGGAGGTGACCATCGGCAGCTTCCTGATCAGTTACATCACCGGCACGCGCATCGGCAACATCGACGCCGGCAGCGCCGCGCACTATGTCTCCTACTACTGGGGCGCGGCGATGGCCGGGCGCTTCATCGGCTCGGCGCTGCTGCGACGGATCGCGCCGCGCGTGCTGCTGTGCGTGTTCGCCCTGGTGGCGATCGCATTGCTGGCGACCACCATCCTCAGCAGCGGGGCGCTGGCGATGTGGAGCGTGATCGCCACGGGTGCGTTCAACTCCATCATGTTCCCGACCCTGTTCACCCTCGGCATCGAGGGCCTCGGGCCGCTGACACCCAAGGCCTCGAGTCTGCTGGTGATGGCGATCTTCGGCGGCGCGGTGATCCCACAACTGCAGGGCGTGCTCGCCGACCGCATCGGCGTGCAGCTCGCCTTCATGCTGCCGCTGTTGTGCTACGCCTACATCGCCTGGTATGCGCTGCGGGGATCGCGGCCGGCGCAGTAGACTTGCGCGCATGAGCGCGTCCACGGCCCCGTCCCCGTCCGCCTCGCTGCCGCCGCTCCCGGAGGCGCCGCTGTCGTACCGCCTGGCGCGGCGCGTGACCGAATATGCCCGGCTGATGCGCCTCGACCGCCCGGTCGGCACCTGGTTGCTGCTGTGGCCGGCGCTGTGGGCGCTGTGGATCGCGGGCAGCGGCCGTCCGCGCCCGCAGGTGCTGGGGGTGTTCGTGCTCGGGGTGGTGGTGATGCGCGCGGCGGGCTGTGTGATCAACGACTTCCTCGACCGTGACATCGATCCGCACGTGCAGCGCACGCGCGACCGGCCGCTCGCGGCGCGCCGCGTCTCGCCGCTCGAGGCGCTGCTGCTGTTTGCGCTGCTGCTCGCGGTGGCGCTGTACCTGGTGACGCGGCTCGACCTGCTCACCGTGCAGCTCGCCGCCATCGGCGCGCTGCTCACCGTCTCCTACCCGCTGTGCAAGCGCTTCTTCCCCATGCCGCAGCTGTACCTCGGCATCTCCTTCGGCGGCTGGAGCGTGCCGATGGCGTTCGCGGCCCAGACCGGCGCGCTGCCGCGCGTCGCGTGGGTGCTGTACATCGCGGCCGTCATCTGGGCATCCGTGTACGACACCCTCTACGCCATGGTCGATCGCGAGGACGACCTGAAGATCGGCGTGAAGTCGAGCGCCCTGCTGTTCGCCGACATGGACCGGCTGCTGATCGGCGTGATGCAGGCGATGATGCTGGGCGCGCTGGCGCTGGTCGGACGCAACCTGCATTTCGGAGCTCCCTACCAGGGCGGCCTGGCGGCGGCGGGCGTGCTGTTCCTGTGGCAGCAGTGGCTCATCCGCAAGCGCGATCCCGCCGCCTGCATGCGCGCCTTTCTCAACAATCAGTACGTGGGCCTGGTGGTGTTCGTCGGCATCCTGCTGCAGTTCGTGTACGCCTGAGGCGAGCCAAGACAACCGATCACAGGTGCACGCCGATGCCGATATCAAGAAACAGCACCAGCTGCCGTGGTCGATACGGCGCGTAGTGCAGATCCGTTTCGACCCAGACCTGGCCAAACCGTCCAACTCCCAGCGACCGGAGCGCCGATGCAAACGGCCCCCAGCGGTGCACGAATGTCCGGCCGCCGAGACCCGGATGCGGATATCCCAGGGGGTACACCTCTTCGTAACGTGCCGCGCCGAGCGCCACATCCACCGGCAGCCCGGTCGTGTGGCGCGTGATGAGCGCGTCGCAGCCCAGGTAATCGAAGTCGTCGTCGCCGGCATTCACCGGAATGCCTCGCGGCCTCTCGAGAGTGCCCTTCAGGGCCCGCAGCTCGAGGCGATCCCCGGCCAGTGACACACCGACGCCCGCTATCCGGTGCGCGTTCGGATCCCCAACGCCCGAACCCCCGCTGAGGAAGCTACCCAGTCCAGCGCCCGCCCAGAGCGAAACATGTTGGGCGCGGGCGGTCCCGCAAAACGACAGGAGCGCAACCGCGAGCAGTCTCGTTTGGGTGCCGAGCATTCCCTCACGCTCCGGCAGGAGAGTGCCGATTATCCACGTCAGCCCCACCACCAGCATGTCCGCGGCTGTGCGCCCGGCCGTCGGCACGGGTAAGCTGTATTTATGAGTCTCTACAAGAATCGATCGTTCCGTGCGCGCCTCGGCTTCGCGCTGCAGGGGCTCGTGCACGGCGTGCGCGCCGAGCGCAGTCTGCAGGTGCAGCTGCTCGCTCTGGCAGCCGCGCTGGCGGCGCTCGGCATGTTGCGACCGAGCGCGCTGTGGTGGGCGCTGGTGCTGCTCTCGAGCGCGGTGGTGATTGCGGCCGAGCTGTTCAACACCGCGCTCGAGGGGCTCGCCGATGCGCTGCATCCGCACGACCACCCCGGCATCCGCATCGCCAAGGATTGCGCGGCCGCCGGCGTGCTGATCGCGGCGCTCGGGGCGCTCACCGTGGCGCTCGCCCTGGCGCTGCACCTGCTCGGCCTCTGAAGCGCGGTTCAACAGCCATGGATGAAGGCGCGGTGGCGAACACGGTCAACTGGGGAGGGCATGCGTTTTACGTTCTGTCCATGGAGGCGGATTGGAACGACGAGCCGGGCGTTTACATTTTCGCGGGCATCCAGGCCGATGCCCTGTGGCATGCCTATTACGTCGGCATCACCGAGAGCTTCAAGGCGCGACTGCAGGACCATGAGCACTGGGTCGCGGCATGCAGGCTCGGGGCGAGCCACGTTCATGCGCTGGTGGTTCCGCTGCAGGCCGAGCGGCAGCAGATCGAGCAGGAGCTGATCGCGACCTATCGGCCGTACCTGAACACGCGGCCCGGCTGGAGCGCGCCGGTGAGCACAGAATGACCGATTGTCGACTCACGGTGCTGCGACTCGTTGACATGAGCCGGCGCGCTCGGGCATCGTCCCGCGGGTGAGCTGCGACCCCATCCGGCACGACTGGACGCTCCCCGAGGTGCAGGGGCTGTTCGCCCTGCCGTTCACGGACCTGCTGCTGCGCGCCCAGCGCGTGCACCGCGCGCACCATGAACCCAACACCGTGCAGATGAGCACGCTGCTGTCCATCAAGACCGGCGCCTGCCCCGAGGATTGCGCTTACTGCCCGCAGAGCGTGCGCTACGACACCGGGCTCGCGCCCGAGGCGCTGCTCGAGGTCGGCGCGGTGCGCGCGCACGCGGCGCGCGCCAAGGCCGCGGGCGCGACGCGCTTCTGCATGGGTGCGGCCTACCGCTCCCCCAAGGCCCGCGACCTGCAGGTGATCGTGCAGATGGTGCGCGAGGTGCGGGCCCTCGGGCTCGAGAGCTGCGCCACACTCGGGATGCTCACGAGCGCGCAGGCCGCCGAGCTCAAAGCGGCGGGGCTCGACTACTACAACCACAACCTCGACACCTCGGCCGAGTACTACGCCCGGATCATCACCACGCGCACCTACCAGGACCGGCTCGACACGCTCGCGGCGGTGCGCGCGGCGGGACTCAAGGTGTGTTGCGGCGGCATCATCGGCATGGGCGAGTCGAGCGAGGATCGAGCGCAACTGCTGCGCACGCTGGCGAATCTGCCCGCGCATCCCGAGAGCGTGCCGATCAACCAGCTGGTGAGGGTCCCCGGCACCCCGCTCGCTCACGGCCCGGACGTGGACCCGTTCGACTTCGTGCGCACCGTGGCGGTCGCGCGGCTGCTGATGCCGCGCGCTCACGTGCGCCTGTCGGCCGGACGCGAGGGCATGAGCGATGAGCTGCAGGCGCTGTGCTTTCTCGCCGGGGCGAACTCCATCTTCTACGGCGAGAAGCTGCTCACCACCGGCAACCCCGACATCGAGCGCGACCGGCGCCTCCTGGCGCGGCTGGGACTCGCGGCCGAGGGCACCCCGCGCGCGCCCGACACGCAGGAGCTCCCGGCCGCGCCGCCCGGCGCGGCCCGCGCCGCGAGCTGACCCCGCCGGTGCCCGCTCGCCATGAAACGAGCCGCACCGGCACTTGAGGCGGCGCTGTCGCGGCTTGCACAGCGGCAGCTCGCGCGCGCGCGCACTACGCTCGAGGCGTTCGCCGCCGCCGGCACTCGCGTGGTGGCACTCGCCGGCGGGCGCGAGCTCATCGACTTCAGCAGCAACGACTACCTGGGTCTCGCGCGCCACCCGGGGCCCGCCGCGGCCATGAGCGCGTGCGCGGCGCGCACCGGCGCAGGCAGCGGCGCCTCGCATCTGGTGAGCGGCCACGGCGCCGAGCACCAGCGCCTGGAAGAGGAACTGGCGGCCTTCACCGGCCGCGAGCGCGCGCTGCTCTTCTCCACCGGCTACATGGCGAACCTCGCGGTGATGAGCGCGCTCGCGGGGCGCGGGGAGCGCGTGCTGCTCGATCGCCTCAGCCACGCATCCCTCATCGACGGCGCGCTGCTGTCGGGCGCACGCCTGCGGCGCTACCGCCACGCCGATGCGCCGGCCGCCGCAGGGCTGCTCGGCGCCGAGGCTGCCCGCACGGCGCTCATCGCCACCGACGGTGTGTTCAGCATGGACGGGGATCTCGCCCCGCTCCCGGAGCTCGCGCGCGCCGCGCGCGCGCACCAGGCCTGGCTGGTGGTCGACGACGCGCACGGCCTGGGTGTCGTGGGCGCGAGCGGCCGCGGCACCCTCGAGCACTTCGGCCTCGGCGCCGAGCAGGTGCCGGTGCTCATCGGCACGCTCGGCAAGGCCTTCGGCTCGTTCGGCGCGTTCGTGGCCGGCGGCGCCGATCTCATCGAGTACCTGATCCAGACGGCGCGCGCCTATATCTACACCACCGCGCTGCCGCAGCCGGTGGCGGCCGCCACGCGCCGCGCGCTCGAGCTGGCGCAGGCCGAGAGCTGGCGGCGCGAGCGCGTGCTGTCGCTCACCGCGCGCTTTCGCACCCAGGCGCGCGAGGCGCAAGTGCCCCTCACCGACTCCGGCACTCCCATCCAGCCGGTGCTGCTCGGCAGCCCCGCCGCCGCGCTCGCGGCACAGCGGCAGTTGCAGGAGGCGGGCCTGTGGGTCGTGGCCATCCGGCCGCCCACGGTACCCCAGGGGAGCGCGCGCCTGCGCGTCACGCTGTCTGCGGCGCACACCGAGGCGCAGGTCGATGAGCTCGTCGCGCAGCTCGCGCGGGCGTGCGCGCGGGCGCGGAGCGCTCAGGCGTGAGCGCTCTGTACTTCGAGGTCCGGGGTCGCGGCCGGGACGTGGTGCTGCTGCACGGCTGGGGTCTGAACCTCAGGGTGTGGGATGAGCTCGGGGCCGCTCTGGCGCGCCGCTTCCGGGTCATCGCCATCGATCTGCCGGGCCACGGCAAGAGCGACTGGGACAGCCGCGCCAGCACGCCGGCGGCGCAGGCGTGGCGGGTGCACGAGACGCTCGCGCCGCTGACGCAGCGCTACGCGCTGCTCGGGTGGTCCCTGGGGGGGCAGTTCGCGCTCGATCTCGCGGCCGCCATGCCCGCGGGAATCGAGCGCCTGGCGCTGGTCGCCACCACCCCGAAGTTTCTCGCGGCGGCCGGCTGGCGCTGCGGCACCGCGCCCGCGCTGCTGCGCCGGCTCGAGAGACAATTGCAGGCCGACTGCGAGCGCACCGTGAGCCAGTTCCTCGCGCTGCAGGTGCGCGGCAGCGCGCCGCGCACCGCCGCGCGCGTGCTGGGGACGCTGCGCCACGCCCTGGCGGTGCACGGAGCGGCGCGCCCGGAGGCACTCGAGCGCGGCCTGGAGCGGCTGAAGACGGCCGACCTGCGCACGGCGCTGCCGCTGGTGCGCGTACCGGCGCTGGTGATCGCCGGGCGCCTCGACCGGATCACGCGCGCGGCCGCCGGCCGGGCACTCGCGGCGGGGCTGCCGCGGGCGCGCTACGTCGAATTCACACGCGCCGCGCACGCCCCGTTCCTGTCGAGCCCGGCGCGCTTCGCGCAGCTGCTCACGGAGTTCCTGCGTGCCTAGCGCGCCAGGCTCTCGCCTCGACCGCGGCAAGCTGCGTGCGTCCTTCGATCGCGCCAGCGCCGGCTATGAGTGCGCCGCAGCCCTGCAGGCGCGCGTGGCCGCGGAGCTGCTCGAGCGGCTGGCGGTGTTCGCCCTCGAGCCGCGCGTGGTGCTCGACCTGGGCGCCGGCACCGGCCACGTCACGCGCGAGCTCAAGCGCCGCTACCGGCGTGCGCTGGTGATCGCCCTCGACCTCGCCCCCGGGATGCTGCGCGAGGCGCGCCGGCATCAGCACTGGTGGCGGCGCTTCGAGCGCGTGTGCGCGGACGCGCTGCGCCTGCCGCTCGCGGATGCGAGCGTGGACGTGGTGTTCAGCAGCCTGATGCTCCAGTGGTGCGAGCCGCTCGAGACGGCGCTCGCCGAATGTCGCCGCGTGCTCAAGCCTGACGGCTTCTTCGGCTTCAGCACCCTGGGTCCGGACACACTGCACGAGCTGCGTGATGCCTGGGCGAGCGCCGACGGCTACAATCATGTCAATCACTTCGTCGACATGCACGAGCTCGGGGATGCCCTGGTGCGCGCGGGTCTCATGGAGCCGGTGCTCGACGTCGAACGCGTCCAGGTGGGCTACCCCGATGTCCTGTCCCTGATGCGCGACCTGAAGGCAATCGGCGCACACAACGTGACGGCCGGGCGACCGCGCGCGCTCGTGGGCCGCTCGCGCCTGAAGCGCATGCAGGACGCATACGAGGCCTTGCGCCGCGATGATCGACTGCCGGCCACCTACGAAGTCATCTACGGTGCGAGCTGGGGAGCGGCCGGGCGCCGCGCCGTGGCGGCCACGGCGGGCGAAGCGCGCATCGCGCCCGGCTCGATCCGGCGGGCAGGCCGGCCATGACGGGCAGGGGGTTTTTCATCACCGGCACGGATACCGCCGTGGGCAAGACCGTCGTGGCGTGCGCGCTCGCGCGCGGCCTTCGGGCCCGCGGCGCCCGGGTCGCGGTCATGAAACCGGTGGCCTCGGGCGCCACCCGCACCCCTGCCGGCCTGCGCAGCGCCGATGCCCTGGCGCTGATGGACGCGGTGCAGGCCGCGACGCCCTACGCCGTGGTGAACCCCTATTGCTTCGAACCAGCCATTTCACCGCATATCGCCGCAAAAGAGGCCCAGATCGAGGTTGATATCGCCATGATCCGCCGGAATTTCGAGGTCCTGGCGGCCGAGGCGGACTGGGTTGTGATCGAGGGCGCCGGGGGCTGGTTCACGCCGATCAGCGAGCGGCAGACCATGGCGGATGTGGCGTGGGCGCTCGCGGTGCCGACCCTCATGGTCGTGGGCGTGAGGCTCGGGTGCCTCAATCACGCGCAGCTCACGCGGCTGGCGATCGAGGCGCGGGGCGTGAGCTTCGCCGGCTGGATCGCGAGCGGTGTCGACCCCGCCATGGAGCGCACGGCGGAGAATCTCGCCTCGCTCGAGCGGCTGCTCGGTGAGCCCGCCGTCGCGATCGCGCCCTGTGAGCCCGGCGGCGCTTCCTCGCTCATGCTCGAGGCGGCGGCAGCGCGGCTCGTGCAGAAGGCGATCAGCTTCTAGCCGCACGGAACGGGGCGATGGGGGCGGAGCGCTATTTCGCTGCGTTCACCATGTAATCGACAGCGTTCGCGATCGACTGGTCGGCAAGATCGACCCGGCCGCCTTTGGGTGGCATCACGCCGGACTTGCCTTGAAAGCCTTCGAGCGCGTGCTTGTGAAGCATTGCCAGGCCTTGTCCGAGGCGCGGTGCCCACGCTCCCTTGTCGCCAAACTTCGGTGCGCCGGCAATTCCGGCGGCGTGACAAGCGATACAAGTCGTGCTGTAAACCTGCTCACCGGTGAGCACGGCCGCCGGGGCCGCCGGGGGAGGGGCCGCCCGGGTCGTATCACCCGCATCGAGGGCGGCGTTGTCCTTGCCCGCGACTGCGACTCTGGCTTGCGGGGCGATGCGTTCGGCGACCAGTCGCTGGTACTGCATGTCGTCCTTGACCGGTTCGGTACGAGCGCCGCTCGCCAGGTACATGGAAAGGAAGAAGGTAGCGACGACCACGCCGGCGAGAATGCCGACGGCTCGCATGAACAAATCAAGAAACTTACGATCGGCGGCGGCGCTCACGGTGCGTTTCGCTCACCGCAAAAATGCCGCCAGGCGCGTCAAGAAGGTGTAGTCCCCTTCCACCGCCATGAGCCCGATCAGAATCAGCAGGCACAGCGGCGGGACGAGAATCGCAAATTTCAGCGCCAGGCGCTCCCAGGCCATGTGCATGAAGACGGCGACGATGAAGCCTGCCTTGAGCAGCATGAAGGTGATGATCAGAGACCATCTGAGATAGCCTTGCAGATGAAAGTAGTCGATGAGATAGGAAAAGGTGCTGAAGATGAACAGCAGTGCCCAGATCCATAAATAGATAGCGATGGGATGCTGCTGATGCTCTTCGGCACGTGCGTGTCCGGCGACTGTGTCCATGTTTCCCTACCAGAGATAAAAGAATGCGAAAATGAATACCCACACCAGGTCGACGAAATGCCAGTACAGGCCGGTGATCTCCACCGTCTCATAGCTGCCCTTGCGGTCATAAAATCCGCGCCACACCCGCAGAGCTACCACAGTCAGGTAGACAACGCCCGCCGATACGTGCAGGCCGTGGAATCCGGTGATCATGAAGAAACACGATCCGAACTGCGTCGCGCCCAGAGGGTTTCCCCAGGGACGAACTCCTTCCCGGATGAGCTTGGTCCACTCGAACGCCTGCATGCCAACGAAGG
>VBMV01000039.1 GCA_005878835.1 Gammaproteobacteria bacterium
CTGTGGCGGTGCCGGAGAACTCGTTGATAGTAGATGCATACCATCTACCCTCGGTGGAATCGAAGACGATGTTGGGATCGACTGGAGAGTCGTTGACCCCGAACGGGACGCCGGCCTGACCCCAAAATTCTCCCCCGGTCATCTGCACAACAGGGATGCCCTGCTTCGTATATACGGCGTAATGGTTGTTGACCAATTCGACGAAGTAATGCGGGCCAATCGCTCCGTTCGAATCCGGCTTTTCGCAAAAAGAGCCGCCAAGAGGAGGTGGGTCCCCATCATTCACGCAGTCGCGGGTGGAGCCGCGAAAGTTATGCCGAATGGTGGCCCGCGGTTTGAGCACGGCATCGCTGCCGCCCGAGAGCGCCGTTCCGGCCAGGCCCGTTGTGACACCACTGACCCCTACGTCTGGCGGTTGAGCGCCGTATGCCGTTCCCGCGATTGTAGCGAATGTAGCGGCGAGAAGCAAGGAAACACTTTTGGACGTTTGCATGGCAAATTGCTCCGCTTGCAAGAAGTTTAAGTGAAGCTGGGTACGCGCAATTTCCCCTTATCTACTGTAAGAGTCCCGTAGGTCCGAATTGGCAACCACAATCGTGCCGTGGAGTTTTGCACGGCCGCTTTGTGGTGGGCATTCAGAGGGACTGACAGGCGGGTTTTGGCCGAACGCGGCTCTCGCAGCCGATTCCTGCGCCAGAGCGGCCCCAATATTAAGCGTCTGCCTCGGCTGAGGGATCGAGCGGCCGAACTGCCCACTCTTCGCATCTTGGGGGTGGGAGGAGGGAGAAAATCTCGAATTCATCGCGACCCTGCAATCATCCTGCCGATGGGGTAAAACGTATGCCCAGTCCATCTAAATTGATCGCCCACCACTCCAACGCGGCGCCTTCAAGACGGCCGTAACCGAACGCAGCGAGAGGGCGCGCATGACCCATGTCTAAGAATAAGACGCCAAAGCTTGTCGTTGGCATCGTTGCTTCGTTCATGGGTCTCGCCGGCGTGATCATTTTTCTGCTGGCAACAAAGATTGTGAGCGTCCAGATAGGAATCCTGATGCTTGTTATGTCGGTGGGAATGCATCTCGGATTCGGAATTCTGATAGCTGTCTATCGCTTGGTTGGCAAGTTGGAATGAGCGAAGGCTGCCTTCTGTGGCACCCTCGACACTGCGGCCGGGACACGACGGGCGTGCTGTACAAAGGGCCTTGACGCCTTGCAAGAAAGCGAGTCGCCCGCCTCGTTCGGCAGGCACTCTGCATCAATCTGGGCAGTATTTTCGCAGCGCTCAGTGTCTGCCGTTGGGAAATCTGTCGGCCGAGTGTCCCTAGTTGGTCCGGAACCGGCATTCCGCTTACTCAAGGTTGGCGCGATCTCGCTTTGCCGGTCAGGCCAGACGTCCGCAGCCCGTCCAGGTAGTCCGCCCATGCTTGCATCATGACGCGGCGCTCCGGAAGGTGTTGTGCGTAGTTGTAGTGTCGACGGACGTCGTTTGCCGTGCCGTGTGCCATCTGCCGCTCGATCGCCTCGGATCGCCATCCAAGTTCGTTGAGCAGTGTGCAGGCCGTCGCCCGAAATCCGTGCGGAGTCACTTCGGTGCTGTCAAAGCGCAGTGACCGCAAGGCGCCGCTGAGTGCAGCGCCGTGTAAAGGTCGCGCAGGGTCGCGGAGCAAAGGAAAGACATACTCACCGTCTCCGGAAATCGTCCGCAGCTTCAGAAGAAGCTCGAGCGCTTGCCGCGAGAGAGGCACGAGATGCTGGACTCGGGCCTTCATGCATTCGGCCGGAATTCGCCATTGCGCGGCCGGCAGATCGAATTGCCGCCAGCGCGCCTTGCGAAGCTCCCCCGGCCGCACAAAGAAGAGCAGGGCGAGCTTCAAGGCGATGCCGATGACCTCGCCGCCGGTGTATCCGTCGATCGCACGCAGCAATTCTCCCAGTCGCGCGGGATCGGTGATCCCTGGTCGGTGGCGAACGTGCGGAGGCTCAAGAAGACCGCGCAGATCTTCCGTGATGTCCCGCTCGATGTAGCCCAGGCCTATGGCGTGTCGAAACACGCGGCTGCAACGTTGCTTGGCGCGTCTTGCGGTATACCGCAGGCCCTTGAGCTCGATCTGCTTGAGCACCATGAGGAGCTCGTGCGCTTTGATGTCGGAGACTGGGCGAGTTCCAAGGGCCGGAAAGATGTCGCGCTCCAGGATTCGCGTTGCATCTTTGACCGTGTCGGCGGCCAGCTGACCTTTCGCGACGCGCGGCTGCAGGAGTTTAAGCCACTGGCGTGCGACGACTTCGAAGGTATGCACGCTCGCCGCACGCTTTTCTTTGCGGTCGGCACTTGGATCGATGGCCCGTGCGAGGAGCCCGCGGGCATCGGCGTGCAACAGTCGGGCCGTGGCCAGATTGACGCCTGGGTAGACGCCGAGGGATATCATCCTTTCAGCATGCTGGAAGCGATAACGGAACCGCCACCATTTCGATCCCCGTGGCATGACATGAAGACTCATGCCGTGTTCGTCTGCGAGAACGTAACGGCGCTCGCGAGGTCTTGCGGCACGCACGATCCGAGAGGTGAGTAACATGGCGCCACCTGGAGAGTCGAGAGGGGACGCCAGACTACGAGCAACAATTCGTGGAGCGCAGCTAGGAGGCGTGACTTGGGACTAAGACGAGAGCGCGAGGGCGAAATCTCAGGTGAGAAAGCGACCCGGAAAGTTACCCACACTCGACACGATGGGCTTGAATTTGCTTGAAGAGACGGATTTGGAATTGAACTGGCAGCGCAATGGCTTACGGGCTTACGTACACTTCGCGCAAATCCTCTATAGTGCGAACTGCACTTCGGGTCCCTCCGGCCCAAAAATAAAGCCGCGTAAGTGATTGATATAAGAAGGGAAATTTAATATGGTGCCCGGGAGACTCGAACCTCAACAGTAAATCTCCCCGCAATCAAAGTCTTAACGCGGTGGGACTTTTTGAGTTACCCAGAAAGTTACCCACGCTAATGGCGCGCTGGGATGGGACCGGTTGGCATCTGCTGGGCTCGGATGAGCCGGCTTGTCACCTTGGGGGACGGCATGGACCTATAAGCTTCCCCGTAAAGGACACGGTCTAGAATTGGAGTCTGCGCCTAGTTGTCCTTGGGTTCCGTTGAGAGCGGCCGAGGTAACTTGGGGCCGCGCGCGGATGCGATCACCCGTGCCCAGTCAACGAGCTCGTGAGGAACGCGGAGACTCGCGCTAGCTACTGCCCGAACTTATAGCTCAAGCGTAAACCGATGGTTCGGGGACGACTGACCGTTATGGCTTTGTACCACTGCGCGTAGTTTGCATACAGTTCAGCCCGCGTGTCGGTCAGGTTCTCTGCGTAGACTTGCACGAGCCACGTGTTCTTTCCGACACCGAGCGCCCCATCATAGGTTGTGAAGGCGGGCAGGTCGTAAGCAATGGACTCGCCCTGCAGGTCAAGCCTGAGCTGATCGGTCGTAGCGAAGGAATGTGACTGATGCACTGCGCTGATCTGAGCGAACGCGTTGTAGCCGTTGAACGCAAACTCATACCGCGCGCGGATGCTGCCCTGAAAGGGGGGCGCCCCGGCGAGCGGGCTGCCGAGTACCCCGCCTGGATTCGAAACTCTCCGTCCGCGCGCGGTCTGCAGCGTGCCAAAGTCGATCGGTATTCCGTCCGCCCACAGGAATGTCGCTTCCTTCACCAACTCGCTGTGATTCCAGGCGGCGCCGGCCTCGATGTTGAGCCCGGTGGTGACGTGCGCCACGCCGGAGGTTTCAATGCCCCGCACTATGTAGTTACCACCGTTGAGGATTACGTCGTTGTTGATGACATCGTTAGCGAATACACCGATCTGTGCTTGGTTCCAGTCCTCCTGATAGATCGCCCCATTCCATTGGACACGGTGGTTCAACCACCTCGTCTTCCAGCCCAACTCGTAGTTGGTGAGGCTGTCGGGCGCGAAGACCAGTGGCGGGGTCCAGCTCCCGTGCGCATGGGCTTGCGCCTGCCACGGGTCGGTGCCTACTCCCAGCGGCGAGTTACCCGTTGGCGGGGACGGTGCCCGGTTGAAGCCGCCCGCGCGGAAACCCTGCGACCAGGTGTAGTAGAGCAGCGCATCCTCGGTGACTTTCCAGCTGAGGTTCGCGCGACTCCTGAAGCCGGAAAAGGTCCGGTCAAGGCCTTCTGCATTGAGATTGACGAAGTTGGAGTGATTCAGACACGGATTGGGCGCACCGGCGGTGAGCCGGCAACCGAAACCCCCCACGCTCGAGCCGACCTCCGAGGTATCGGTACGCGAGTAGCGCGTGCCGCCCGTCAACGTCAGCTTTCTTGGAATGAGGTCGAAGTCGACCGAAGCGTACGCGGCCCGCTGTTGGTACCCGCGGGTAATGTCGTTGAAGAAGCCGACGCCCGGCGGCCGGATGTTCGGGTTGCCCGAGGTGACGGGTCCGGGTACGAACACAGCGCCGGGTGTGTTGTAATGGACCGGAAAACCGTTCGGTTGAAACTGTGATCCGTTTAGACTGTAGTAGCCGGTGGGCGGCCCGATCGGGTTGAAGTACGGGAGCGCGGTGAGATAGAACCAGTCGACCTGCTCCTGAATCCGGTAGTTTTCATAAAACAGGCCGCCGATGCCGCGGATCCGCCAATCATCGGGGGTGCTCACGCGCAGCTCATGGCTTTGGTGAGTATTGCGCTCGAGATCACGCCAGCTCGAGCCTGGCGTGAAGCATTGTGCCGTCGCAGGAGTCGCCGGAGTTGGATTTGCGCACTGATAGTAGTCCGCGTACCAGGCGCGTACGTAGTTGGTG
>VBMV01000122.1 GCA_005878835.1 Gammaproteobacteria bacterium
GGACGCTGGGCGAGGTTGGTCACGAGGACTTCGAGATAGGACGGTACAACCTGGACGACGTTGACTCCGCCGGCGACGATTCGTTCGAGGAAGCGCTCAGCGTCGAGGATCGTCTCTTGCTCCACGATGAGCGTGCGGCCACCGACGAGCAGAGCCGAAATCAGTTGCCACAACGAGATATCGAAGCACTGCGGTGCGGTCTGGGCCACCACGGTTGTTTCGGTGATCTGCAGATCGTCGATCTTGGCGAGGAGGTGGTTCAAGAATCCGAGGTGCTCACACATCGCACCCTTCGGCTCGCCGGTGGATCCGGAGGTGAAGTAGATGTAGGCGAGCTGGTCGCGCGCGACCGCGATGCCGAGATCGCTCGCGGCATGTCCCTCTTCCAAGGCCGCTTCGATCACCGGCTGGGTGAGCACCAGCTTCGCGCCGGCGCGCGAGACCATCTTCGCGATGCGCTCGGTCGGAAAGTGGGGCTCGATCGGCAGATACGCGCCGCCGGCCTTGAAAACCGCGAGCACCGCGGTCAGCCAGTCGAGGTTCCGCTCGGTCATCACGCCGACGACCGCTTCGCGCGTGACGCCGCGCGCCACCAGGGCTCGGGCAACCTGATTGGCACGACCATTGAGCTCGCCGTAGGTGAGCTGGTTCGAGCCGTGCACGGCGGCGATGGCGTCAGGACGGTCCTGGGCCTGGATCTCGAACAGCTCGTGGGCCCGGCGGTCGGGCAGCGCGCGACGCGGTCCGGTGGTCATATGACCTCCCGGGGTAAGGGCGCAGCATGCTGCGCCCCTACGTGGGCCACACCTGTGCTGACTCGCATGGGCTGCCGTTGCCAGTACGTCAGCGATCTCCACAGCCATTCGACCGGGCCAAACTGGAACGCCCTAAGCCACCACACACTCAACGGGATCTGGATGAGGAAGATGGTGATGGTGAAAAGCAGGCCAAGCGACGGTCCGACCTTGCCGAAGAGCGCGAGGCCGTAGCTATAGAAGATTGTGGTGCAGATGAGCGACTGCAGCAGATAGTTGCTGAGCGCCATGCGCCCGACCGCCGCAAGTGGTGCGAAACGGCGCTGCCAGATCTCGCGTTGAGTCAGGAGGATGACGGTTGAAGCATAAAAGAAAGTCATGGCGGGAGCGGCAACGACCAAACACAACCTTCCCACATTTTGCGTGACCGACGTGGGCGAAGGATCGAAGGATCCTCCCACCGCAAACGCCGCGTTTCCCGCTATGCCGATCCCCAATCCCCAGCGTTGCACTCGCCGTATGAACGGGAGATGGGCGGGGATATCGTGAAAGATCCGGCGCCGTCCAGCATACAGTCCCAGCAAGAAGAGTGCGAACACATAGGCATCATCGATATCCGGCGTCAAGTCCCCGTGCAATTCGCGCGCTCGGAGTGTGATCATCTCTCCATAGGTTCCGCGCGAGTAAATGCGCCGGGTTTCGTCGATGGTCTCCTGATCGTGCGGCTCAGCCTCGTACGAGATCCAGCTCTTCAATGGTGGACTTACTCGGCTGGTGATGGAGTAGTACGTCGTGAGGCCATAGAAGAACACTGGAATGGCGAGAAAGACACCTGCCCAGACCAGCAGGGGTTTGAGCGAGAGGCGGCGAAAGAGGAGCAGAATAAAACCGGTCTCCGCGTAATCGTGCAGGATGTCGCCATCCCACAACAGCAGAAAATGCCCTACCCCAATCAGGAACAGGACGCATAAGCGGCGCGCGTAGAGAGGAAGAAACTGCGCTCCTCGAGCTTCCGCCCGTATCATCTGCACCGCCAAGCCCAAACCAAAAAGGAAAGAGAAAAGGGCCTTGAACTTCTCTTGTGCGAAGAAGAAGATCAGCCGTTCCACTGCTCCATCAACTGCATTCGGCCAAAGCTGGTGAACGGGCAGACCTTCCGGCAGGCTGAAGAGACCCATATTGACGATGAGGATTCCAAGAATCGCTACGCCGCGCAGCATGTCAATGGGCTCGATGCGCTCTTGGCGACGAACTGGCCCGATCACGGGCGACGATGCGATCGTTTGGGATGCTGACATGGTCTCGAACTTTGCGGACTCCCCTGCTGTGGAAGCGGTCGTCGTCAGCCGCCGGTCACCTCGATCGTTGGCGAGCAGTCGGCCAGGTGCACCGCATCGGCCATTGCGACGAGCACCTGGCGCGATCCCTCGAAGGGCTCTCTGCCGTGCGCGGTGCGGAGATTGTCCACAAGCATCAGGTCGCCGGCCTGCCAGGGCTCGCGTGCGCTGTGGGCTTCGTACACGGCGTTGATCGACTCTACGACGTCCGCGCCGATCGGGTCGCCGTTGCCGAAACGGGTATTGAACGGCAGGCCGTCCTCGCCGTAGAGGTCCACGAGGTACTCGCGCACCTCCGGGTCTAGCGTCCACTCGTTGAGGAATGCGATCTGATTGAACCAGCAGCGCTGGCCGGTGCGCGGGTGAAGGACGACGGCGCTGCGTCGCTGCCGGGTGCGCAGCGCACCGTCGCGTTGCCACTCGAACTCGATCGCGTTGGCACGGCAGTAATTCTCCACGGCGCGTCGGTCGTCGGTGCCGAAGGCTTCAGCGACCGACGCCCCGATGTCGTCGTTGTAATTGCGGATCAGGAGCCAGCCCAGTCGCTCGAAGCGCTCGACCAGCTCGCCGGGCAATGAGTTCAGGACAGTTGGGGAATCGGCTACGGGAGTCGCGCCCCCAACCTTCGGCGCAGTGAGGCATGCGAACATCATGAGTCCCGGGGGCTCGAACGTGTAGCTGAGCTCGTGGTGCATGCACATGGGCTGCCCCGGCGGCCACTTGGACGAGGAGTACACGCCCTCGCCGTAGCGCTGCCGGGGCGCGAAGGTCTCAGTTTCGGTCGTCAGACTGCCGAGTTGCCGAAAAACCGCTGCCGTCTCGGTCCCGTCGCGGAGCCCGAGACCGCGCACCACGAGCGTCCCATGTTCAGCGACCAACGCGTGCAGCGCATTGCGGTGCTCGGCCGCCCAGCGCGCCGCGTCCCCGGTCGCCGTGGCCTGCAGCACCGGCGGCTTGCTCGGTTGCAGGCCCAGGTCGGGCAGTGAGGTCGGGAATGAGTGCGTCATCTCAGCGCCGCCCTTCGCTTCCTCGAGCGGCGGTCCGGCCGGTAACCGCGGGACGGCCGCCTCCGAGAGGCACCGGAGCCGGGACTTCCCGCTTCAGGCGGCTATCGATCAGGTCCGCCTGATCGGCGAGCATCGGGTGACCAATGAGGTCCTTGAGGGATACCACGCGGTCAAGGGCAACCGCCAGCTTCAGAGCGGACAGCGACGTACCGCCCCTGTCGAAGAAGTGATCCCGCCTGCCGATCTGTGCCTTGGGAACACCGAGCACCTCCGCCCACGCGGCTGCCAGCCGGTGCTCGGTCGGCGTACCGGGTCCGTCCCCGCTCTGCCCAGCGACATCGAGTTGTGCGGCGAGCGCCGCCAGCGCCCGCTTGTCGATCTTACCGTTGTCCGTCAGCGGCAGACGGTTCCGCCAGTGAAAGACCGTCGGGACTATGTACTGGGGCAGCGACGCACTCAACCGCTCCCGCAGCGCGTTGGCATCAACTGGCCGCTCACCGGAATAGAAGGCCACCAGGTGCCTGCCGCGGTCGGCCCGCTCCGTGACGACGACCGCGTCCTCGCGGACGCCGGGCACGCGCAACAGGGCGTTTTCGATCTCCCCGATCTCGATCCGGAAGCCACTGACCTTGACCTGAGTGTCTCGGCGGCCGAGAAACTCGAGCTTCCCCTCGGGCAGCCAGCGGCCATAGTCCCCACTCCGGTACAGCCGTTCGTACGGGTGGTGCGGATCGGTCAGGAACGCTCGTTGCGTGCGCTCGCGATCATTGATGTATCCCCGGCCGACACATATCCCGGAGAAGACGATTTCACCTGGCGCGCCGAGCGGCACGGGCGACAGATGCTCGTCGACGACGTAGACACGCACGTTGTTGATGGGGCGGCCAATCGGGACGCGTTCTCGTCGCGGCACGCTGTCCATGATCTCGTGGTTGGTGTCGTCGGAGGTCTCGGTCAGGCCGTACGCATTCACGAGTTTGATAGCGGGCTTGACCGCGAACCAGCGCTGCACCAGCTCCTTTTTCAGGGCTTCGCCGGTCACGACCACGCACCGGAGGTCCGGCAGCTCGCGGGGGTGCTGCTCCAGACAGGACAGCAGGACTTCAAGGTAGGACGGCACGACCTGCACGACGTTGACCCTGCCCTCGACGAGCTTGTCGATGAAACGCTTCGCATCGAGGATGATCTCCTGCTCCACCAGCAGCGTTCGCCCCCCGACCAAAAGCGCGGCCAGCAGCTGCCACAGCGAGATGTCAAAGCACTGGGGCGCCGTCTGAGCTACGACGTCCCCCTCGCCGATCCTCAGATCGTCGATCTTGGCAAAGAGGTGGTTGAGCGTGCCGGCCTGCTCGCACATCGCGCCCTTGGGCTCTCCGGTGGAACCGGAGGTGAAATAGATGTACGAGAGCTGTTGGGGCCAAACGTTCACTCCAGGATCGCTGTCGGAGTGGCCCTCCGCGCATGCCGCGTCGATGAAGAGCGTCTCGACTCCGGACAACGACTGCAGCGCCCGATCGAGCATGGCGCTGCTGCCGCGCTCGGTGAGCACGAGCCGGCATCCGGCCCTGGAAAGCATCCTGGCGATTCGCTCGGGCGGGAAATGCGGCTCGAAGGGTAAATACACGCCACCGGCCTTGAAGATCGCGAGCACGGCTGTCATCCAGTCCAGATTGCGCTCGGTCACAACGCCCACCACACTTTCGCGGGCCAGGCCGCGCGCCAGCAGCGCTCGTGCCAGCTGATTGGCGCGTGCATCGAGTGTCCGGTACGTCAGCTGCCTGTTGCCGTGCACGGCCGCGATGGCGTCCGGGTGTGCCCGAGCGCGCTCCTCGAAGAGTTGGTGGGCGCGGCGGTCAGGCAACATTCGGCGTGGTCCGGCGAGGCCATGAAGCTGGTAGTGCAGCTCCTCGGCGGAGAGCAGAGATGCTCGCGCGTGCTCGGCGTCGGGATCGGCCGTCATCAACGACAGCGCGGTGAGGTGGTAGCCGGCGATCCTGGCGGCGCAGGTCGCGCCGAGTACCTCGGTCCTATACTGCAGCCGCAGCACGAATCCGTCACGCTGCACGAAGGCGACCCGCAGGACGGTGCCCTCAGGGAGCTCGCCGCCTCCCGCAGACACATCGAACACCGTCTCAAATAACGGCTCGGCGAGGCCCCGGGCGCCTCCGCGATCGTCGACTGGAACATCGCTGTGCGCCAGCAGGTCCGACTCGGCTCGAGCAATATGTAGCAGCACCTCGCGCCATGAGCGGGGTCCGAGCGTCATCCGGATCGGCAACGGCGAGTGGGCCTCCACCGCGTAGCCGGCGTACACTTTGCGCTCGCCCGAGAGCGCGCCGAGTACCTTGGCGTGCGCGGCGAGCAGCACCGAGGTGAGCGGCACCGCCAGCTGGTTCGCCAGCCGGTGCGATGCCGCCACGAGCTCATCGGGAATCCGCACCTCGTGCTTGCCGACGCCCGGAACGGGCTCGAGGGTCCACCGCGGGACGACCGTGAAACCACTCATCTCATATCTCCATCGCAGGGTTGCCGCCCCACCGCGCGTGTGCCGGGACATCCTCTCCCTTCATCAGGAAGGAGTCGGCGGCCAGCACCGAGCCCTCACCCATCGTCACGTCGTAGTGGACGAAGGCGCCGACACCGATCGTACAGCCGGCGCCAAGCGTGGCTCGACCGGACTTGTACGTGCCGTCCTCCTGCGAGTCGCATTGGATGATGCTCTGCTGATTGAGCACGCACTCGTCTCCGATGACGGTCAAGGTCGGCTCGGAGATGAAGACGCCGTCGTCGAACACCCGCTTGCCGAACCGAACGCCGATCAGACGCCAGAGCACGCTTTTAAACGGCGTGCCGTCGAAGAGGTGCAGGAAGTTGATGGGATGCAGCTTCCAAACGCGCTCGACCCACCAGAACCCCGGGTCGTAGATGGAACAGATGGCCGGCGGTGGAGGCCCGAGCGCTTCGAAGCAACGCTCCACCAGGGCGTAGTAGATCGCCGCGACGACCGCGCTGAGCGCGAACAGCACGGCCATGACCGTGTGCGCCCAGACGTCGTAGAACAGCTCGAGCGCGGCCAGGTCAATGAGCACGATCAGGAAGACACCCAGCCACCGTGTGGACAAGAAAATTCCGATCGTCCGAAGGTTGAACCGGTTCTTTGCGGCGAGGCCGCGGCGCAGCGCTTCCCCGGTCCGGAGATGGTCGAATCGGCAGTCGCGCTCGACGGACCGCGGAATCTCAAAGGGTGGCGAGCCCAGCAAGCCCACCCCTTCGCGCACCTTGCCGTCGAGAGGAACCATCACCTTCGTCCCGAGAAGGACGTTGTCGCCCGTCCTGCCGCCGGACGGGTAGTTGACGTAGTTGCCCACGAAGTTGCGGGGGCCGATCGCCGCCCGAGACACGCTGAACGAGGTGCTCGAGACCTCGTCATTGAAGACGTTCAGACCGTCTGCGATCATCGTGCCGGTGCCGATGTATGTGAGGAAGGGGTTCGTAGTCGTCACCTCGCTGCCAAAGTTCGACCCGGTCTGCTTGACGGGTGTGAGGCGCCAACCGGCCCATCCCAGGAAATGCACGATGTAGGAGCTGTCACCGAAGAGCAGCGGGAAAAACCTCAGCCTGCTCAGCCCCGCGATGGCCTTGTACGCCTTGTAGCGGAACCCATATAGCGGGTACACGGTGTCAGGCTTGATGAACACGCTCAAGACCCGAGGAACAATGCCGGCGGCCAGCAGGCCCGCGAGCGCGCTGCCGAAGAAGAGGACGGCCGAGAAAATGAGCGCCTCGATCAAGAGACCCCGCACCGTCAACGCGCCGCTGGAGCGCACGCTCGGATCGAGCGCCTCGACTAGTTTCGACACCTCGCCGAACAGCAGACCGAGGCCCCACTCCAGCAGTGGCGCCAGGACGAAGAGGATACCGATGAACGTGAGGGCGGCAGAGGCGGCTCGACGGACCCTGCCGCACGGCGTCGGCGGAACCCTCAAGTACTCCGTATCGGCGCGGACCGCCGGGGATCCGTGCCAGCGCTGGCCGGCCGGTACCGCCTGGCCGCTGTGCAGGGCGGAGGCGTGACCGAGTTGTGCACCATCGCCCATGGACGTGTTGATGTCGAGTACGCTCCTCTCGCCGACGAACACGTCGCGCCCGAGCGTCACCGCTCCGATCTCGATCCGGCCGGCCCCTGCCCGGTAGCAGAGGAAGCTCGCCTCCCGGCGAATCACCGTTCCTGCGCCGATCGTGAGCAGGTCGGTGCACACGGGGATGTGCCGCGAGAGAATCACAACACCCGGCCCGACTTTGGCGCCCAGCACCCGCAGATAGAGCCCGTACAACGGCGAGCCGACGAACAGATAGGGGGCCGGGTTCGACCGGATGAGCGTTTTGACGATCCAGAAGCGGAGGTAATCGAGGCTCCACAGGCGCACCTGCCGCGGCTTCCAGCGACCGATCAGTAGCCATTTCACCACGATCGGAACGGCGCACACGATGAGGAAAATCGCGCTGGCGAACAGAATCAGGCGCACAATCCTTTCGATGCCTTCCGCCTCGGCGACCAGCCACTGATAGCCCTCGGCAACGCCGACCACGGTGAGATAGGAGTACGCCAGGAAACACAGGGCCTGCAGCGCTGCGCACAGGATGTACTCCCGCGCGCTGGTTGACGTCGCCGCCTCCATCGCCACCGAGACGGGCGGCTGGACGGGTTTGGGCGCCGCGTCCGCGAGCGCCGCAGCAAGGCTGCGGATCGTCGGATGCCGGTAGATGTCCTTCATCGAGACCGACGGCAGGTCCCCGCGCTTCCTCACTCGCGCGCAGAACCGGGCCATCACCAGGGAGTCAGCGCCCAGTTCCTCAAAGAAGTGGTTGTCGACGGACAGACGATCGGCGCGCAGGACGTCCGCCAGGACTTCGGCGAGGGTGCGTTCGGCGCGTGTCATCGCGTCGGCGCACCGGTCCCGAGTCACCGCACGTTCGGCGGATCCGGCCTGAGCTCCCTTGGCAAGTGCGTCTTTCATGCCTCCTCAGCCCATGGCCCGGGCAGGAACGAACCGACCACTGTCTCCAGCCCCTGCTGGAGCGCGAGGTCTCTGACCAGTTTACCGACGGCAAGATCAAGGATCCCCAGCCCGAACGGGCTGAACACGCAGACGGTCTCGGAACCGTTCCTGGCGGGGCTCCGGCCGCTGAGAATGTCGGGCAAGTTACAGCGGATGAATTTCCTGTGCCCCACGAGTTGTTCCGCCAGGTGCAGCGAGGTTTGGGCGCGGCAGACGTGATCGATGTCATCCACTACGTTGTCGCAGCAGAGTATGACGTCGGGAGTCAGATCCCGCAGCGAGACATGCAGGATCACGCTCCCTCGAGGGCAGTCGCGAAGTTCGCCGATGTGGGGCGTGACCGCCGTGGTGGCAATGGAAACGAGCGGGGAGTCACGCAGCGCCGCCCCAACATCATTGGCAATCTCTACCTCGACCTCGTCGAAGATCCTCCGACACTTGTTCTGGAACTGCTTCGCGCGGGCTTCATCCCGGTCGAAGAGGACGAAGGTTTCCACGTCGGGGAACACGGCCAGGAGGAATCGCGCAATCTCGAAATTGATCAAGCCGCACCCGATCATCCCAACGCGGCGAACTTCGCTGCCGTTGAGCAGGCATTGAGCGGCCAGAGCCGCGCTGGCTGCGGTCCGCTTCGCGTTGATCGCGGAACCCTCGAGTACGGCTTCGGGCCGCCCCGTTTCCGGTGAATTCAAGATCACCACCGCGGAGGCGCGGTCGACGCCACGATTCAAATTGTCCGGAAACGAGGAGACCCATTTGACGCCAGCGATCCGGCAGGCACCGCCCAGGTAGGCGGGCAGCGCGACGATTCGGTCCCGCGGCTGGCCGGGAAATGGCAAGAAGGTCGAGTGGGGCAGCGAGCTGTCGCCATCGCCGTGGGTTTCGTAGGCCCTCCGCACCGCCTGTATCAACTCGAGCTCGCGTCCAGCCAGCACCTCACGGACTTCGGAGCCCCTCAAGATCACGATGTCGCCATCATGCATGGCTCGAGCTCCGATTGTCCCTGCCAGAGATGTGCGATGTCGCCATCACGCATGGCTCGAGCTCCGGTTGTCCCCGCCAGAGATGTGCGATATCGCCAAAGTGCTCGGCCACCCACTCGTCGGAATAGACGGTGTCGAGGTAGCGTTCTCCGCGGTCGTGAAAAATAGCCACGCACGTCGCGCCCCGGGGTATGCGGTCCTTCACCCGTTCTACTGCGCTGAGCACTCCTCCCGAGGAGCCGCCGGCGAGAATGGCCTCGGTCTGCACCAAGCGGCGACAACCAACGACGCAGTCCAAGTCCGTGACCCGCAGACACTCATCGGCCAGGTCGGCGCGGTAGAGCTCGGGACGCCTGGCCGACCCGTGTCCCGGAATGAGCCGCTTGGCCGGCTTGCCGCCGAAAATCACGCTGCCGTGAGCATCGACCGCGAAGATCCTGGTACCCAGGTGGTGATCCCGAACGTACTCGGCGCAGCCCCTGAGCGTGCCGCACGTGCCGGTGGCCACGAAGAGGCAGTCGACCTTCCCGTCCAGCTCCGTCGCGATCTCGTCCATCGTGGTGCGATAGTGCGCCTCGGCATTGGACAGGTTGGCATACTGGTTGGTCCAGACGCTGTCCTCGATGGTTTGCAGGAGGGTCCGGACGCGATTGATCCTTGCGTGGAGGAACTCTCCGGTCACCGGATCGGGTTTTGAGACCAGATCGATCTCTGCGCCGTACGCTCTGAGGATGCGAATGTTCTGTGCGGTGGTTTTCGGGTCCACTACGCAGATGAAGCGCAATCCCAGGTAGCGGCAGGCTTGCGCCAAGCCGATCCCCAGGTTTCCAGAGCTGGACTCGATCACCACGGTCGAAGGTTTGATCGCCCCGGTGCGCATCGCCTCCTGGAGAATGTGTAACGCCGGCCTGTCTTTGGCGCTCCCGCCCGGATTGAATCCTTCCAGCTTGGCGAAGAGAGAAAACGGGATGTTTGGGAGCACCCGCGTCAATCTGACGAGCGGTGTGTGCCCGATCGTGGACAAGATGCTCTCTTCCATGATAGCGCTCTCGCCTCCCGCTTCAGGTGCCCGGAATTTCCTTTGCCTCGACGGCAGGCACGGTCCTCGAGATGTCCTGAGATACAGTTGAGCCTGGGTTACAGTCAACGTTGATGGCCAGGCCGATGCACGTCCCAGTGACCTGCCTCGGGCTCTGGGTAAAGCCGGGGAAGGAACGAGATCGAGCCGCCAAACGGGCGTGCTGTACTCCGACAGCGGGAACGTCGGCAGGATCGCGTCTCAACTCCAGGCGACATGGATGGCTTGGCTCGGGTTAACTGAGACCTAACAGTCGAGACTCGACTTCCTGAGAATACTTAGTAAATCCACAGTGCCGCGCAATCAGGTGAACACCGTAATGGGTGCGCGCGAGCGTGAACGCAGAATAAACGGCGCGTCAATTCGAAGAGTCTCCATATCCCAACACACCCGTTTCGCCCGCGGGACAAAGGCCGCCCAGAATTTCCCGTTCGTGGCGAGCGTTGGATCCTGGCGCGGCCGCGTCACCAGCGGTTCTTCGGTCTCGTGGAGTTGAGTGCTGCGATCCGGCAGCGCGACTGCCACCACGAGCCGGGAGGGAGGGAATTGCCCCATGACGCATGCGCAACATGGTGGGGAAGGGCGCCGGAACAGGGCATGGCGGCGGCAGCGGGATGCCAAGCTGGTGGCGCCATGCGAGCTGCCGTAGCATCGAGCGCGCCAAGCTTTACCGTGAGCGACCTGAACCTTCGCCCGGCGCTGGTGACGAGACGGATCGGGGTTGAGCCATTGAGAGTATCTGGCACGCACTACCGCACGATCTGGATTGCGGAATCCGGAACCATTCGGGCGATCGATCAGTCTCGTCTCCCCTTTGAGCTCGCCACCATCGACCTCGAGACTCTCGCCGATGCGGCGCAGGCGATCAAAACCATGGTGGTGCGCGGTGCGCCGCTGATCGGAGCAACGGCGGCATACGGCATGGCGCTCGCGGCGCGCTCGAACCCCTCGGACGCGCACCTCGCCGAAGCGGCTCGGACACTGCAGGCGACGCGTCCAACGGCAATCAATCTGCTCTGGGCATTGACGCGAGTGCGCACAGTGCTCGCGGAAGTGCAGCCGAAGGAGCGAGTCGATGTGGCGTTTCGGGAAGCTGCCGCAATCTGTGATGCCGACGTCGAGCAATGCCGCTTGATTGGTGTACACGGGCTGGAGCTCATCCGCGGACTTGCCAAAACCGCCGGCCGAAGGCTCAACATTCTCACCCACTGTAACGCCGGTTGGCTTGCCTGCGTTGATTGGGGCACTGCACTTGCGCCTGTCTACATGGCGCATGACGCGGGGATACCCGTGCACATATGGGTCGATGAAACCCGCCCGCGCAACCAGGGCGCAGCGCTAACTGCCTTCGAGCTCGGAGCGCACGGCGTACCTCACACGGTCATTGCGGATAATCTGGGCGGGCATCTGATGCAACGCGGCCAGGTGGATTTGGTGATTGTTGGAAGCGACCGCACGACAGCGGGGGCAGACGTGTGCAACAAGGTGGGCACGTACCTCAAAGCGCTCGCGGCCCGGGACAATGGCGTGCCTTTTTATGCGGCACTGCCAGCCAGCACAATCGATTGGTCGCTGCAGGCGGGGTCTGCTGTTCCAATCGAGGAGCGATCGCCGGATGAGGTCACGCACATCACCGGCCGCAGCTCTTCGGGCCGGATTGAAACCGTCAGGCTGGTCCCGGAAGGGAGCACCGCGCTGAACCTCGCCTTCGACGTGACACCGGCACGGCTGGTGACCGGACTGATCACGGAGCGCGGCATTTGCTCCGCGAGTCGTGCAGGATTGCAACGACTGTATCCTGACCTGCGAGCAGCGCAATGACGGAACCCAGTGCCGGCGCCGGCGGCGCGGACTTGCGCGCGATGGTGATTGCGGCCTGTCGTGAGCTGACGCGTCGAGGTCTGACGCATGGCACCTCGGGCAATGTCAGCGTGCGCTGCGATGAGCGGCGGTTCTTCGTGAGCCCGACCGGGATGGATTACGAGGTGCTGCAAGCCGCGGATGTTCCGCTCATGGACCTCGATGGACGTTGGTTCGGCCGCCGCCGCCCCTCGAGCGAATGGCGGTTCCACCGCGACATATTCAACTCGCGGCACGATGTGAGCGCGATCGTCCACACTCATTCTCCACGAGCGACCGCGCTCGCCTGCACCGGCCGGGGCATTCCAGCATTCCATTACATGGTGGCGGTTGCGGGCGGGAGAGACATCCGCTGCGCCCCATATCACGCATTCGGTACGCAGGAGCTTTCGGATGCCGCGCTGGCCGCCTTGAAGGATCGGAAGGCGTGTCTGCTGGCCAATCACGGGGTCATTGCCACTGGCGCGGACCTCGCTGGCGCCCTCTTGCTTGCCGGGGAGGTCGAAAACCTCGCGCTCCAATACTCTGTGGCGCTGTCCCTGGGAGAAGTCCGTATTCTCGATGAGACGGAGATGTGCCGCGTCATCGAGAAGTTCCGCACGTACGGGCAACAGAATGCAGCCGACCCCGACCTGATCTTCGGCGGAGCTCAGCCTGGTGCGGTCGAAGGAAGTTGACCCGTGCCAGGTCTGAACTCGGCGGCAGCCCGGCAGAACGGCAGCGGCTATCTGGTGTTCGCCGCCGCGGCGATCCTGCTCATCACGATGGGAGCGCGTCAGTCGCTCGGACTGTTTGTTGGTCCGCTTAAGACGGCGACAGGGCTGGGCATCGTCGCGGTCAGCTTTGCCCTGGCTATCGGGCAGTTCGTCTGGGGTCTGACGCAGCCGGTTTTCGGCGCTATCGCGGATCGACATGGCTCTGGTGTCGTCCTCGTCGCGGGCGCTCTGGTTCTGGCCGTGGGCGCCGCTCTTACTACGGTGGTCTCAAGTGAGCTGGGGCTCACGCTAAGCCTGGGAATTCTCTTTGCGGCGGGTGCCGCGGCCGGCAGTTTCTCGATTCTGATCGGTGTGACGATGCAGGGTCTCAAGCCCGAGAAGAGGGCCTTTGCGGCCGGGGTCATTAATGCGGGAGGAAGCCTCGGTCAGTTCATTCTCGCTCCGATCAGCCAATTCATCATAACTACGGCAGGCTGGATCATCGCGATGTATGCCTTGGCGGCCGCGGCGCTCATCACGATCCCCTTGACGCTGCCACTCCTGAAATCCAGAGCTCGCGAGTCAGTTAGCGCCGCAAGCCCCCCCAGCTCGAGTGGCAGCTCTCAAACACTTCGGGAGCAGCTACATACCGCTCTTCTGGACCGTAGCTACCGGTGCCTTCATGCCGGATTCTTCACGTGTGGCTTTCACATTGCGTTCCTGGTCACCCATCTGCCCGGGGAGGTCAACCTCTGCGCCTTGCCTGCCACCGTTGCGGCTGGTTCACTTGCCATCATCGGGCTATCAAACGTTGCCGGGAGTCTGACTGTCGGCTGGCTGGGCAATGTATTCAGGATGAAATGGCTGTTGTTTTGGGTCTATCTCATCCGTGCCGCTGCGATCGCTGTTTACCTTGCGATGCCCAGGACAGCCCTGACGTTCTACGTATTTGCGGCGGTACTGGGCTTTACGTGGCTTTCCACCGTGCCCCCGACCGCTGGCATCATCGGGAAAATCTTCGGTGTGCGCTATCTCGCCACACTATTTGGACTGACGCTGCTATCCCATCAGATCGGTGGCTTCTTTGGTGCATGG
>VBMV01000051.1 GCA_005878835.1 Gammaproteobacteria bacterium
GGCGCGTAAGACACAGGTGCTCGGCAGGACACCGGTCTATTTCATCTCGCTGAAGCCTTCGAAGTTGCGGCTTGCGCAATTTCCTCTTCAAAGCCAGGTCAACGGTGCGATACGAGCGCGCGCCGGCACGCGTTCCGATCTACATTACATCGACGTGGTCTCCCCGATGCTCGAAAACGGCAATCCAAAGGATATCTTCGAGCCCGACGGGCTACACATGACAGCAGCGGGTTATCGGATCTGGACGCGGGCCGTTCGGGCGGCATTGGACCCGAACACCGAGGCTGACGAACGCAGATGCCGTCAGGCCAACCATCACTGACCCGCCTGCCGCCGCCTTCTATGACAAGCGTATTTCAGCTCACCGCCCCAACTTCATTCCCCAATGCCAGGGAGAATTGGGCAGCTCCGGTGAGCTCAGCCAGCGCAGTCCCGCCTTCTCGGCCCACGCGCGGCACTGCGCCGGTCGCGGGCGGATTTCAAGCGAAGGCCCGCGCGGTGTTTCGATGTCATGGCGCCAATGAATCACGCCGACAACGCCGCCGACGCGCACGACCCGATGGGCTTCGCGGAGCAAACCGATCGGATCTTCGATGTGCAGAATGTTGAACAGCATGACGAAGGTCGCTGAAGCATCGGGTCGCCCGCAGCCATCCGCTACGAAGTCCCGTGTTTCCACCACGACGCTGCGGACTCCTGCTCGTACCAGACGATCGATCGTCGCACGCACCATGGTCGGATCGATGTCCGACGCGTAGACGGTGCCGGAGACCCGGCGCGCCGCCGCAATGGTGAATGTGCCGTATCCGCAGCCAAACTCGACGACATCACCGGGCGAAACGCCACATCCGAGCGCCTCCAGGATGCCATCGGGCTCAAAGAATCCCTCCCACAGCTCGGGGGGCGGCATGTCGCTTTCCCGGCCCTTGGCCATCGGATCTCTCCCGGGAACCCCCGCCAGATTGCGCCCCGGGCAACTGCCCGCGCCACAGCGCCTGCCTCACCGGGATCGGTACGGGGAACGGAGACCCGCCGTCCGCCCGGCGGGGCTTCGCCAAAGACCGCCGTCGTCCGGCCCTCGCTAGAGCAGCCCGTCCAGTCGGTCGAGGTCGTTGACGACGCGCCAGCGGCCGCCGCCCTTCTCGACCTTGACGCGCCAGGCTTCGAGGCGTGAGAGGTATTCGCGCGGATCGAAATTGTCGGAACGCAGCTTCGTCACGTTGAGCGCCACAACCTCGAAACCCTTGAAATCAAGCGGCATGTTGCGCACGTAACCCTTGTCCAGCTCTTCCTTCATGTCGGAGAAGATCAGAATCTCCTTGCGGCCGGGCTTCTTCTCGTTGAGAAACTCGATCGCCTGCAGCAGGCCGCCCGTGATGTCGGTATACGACGCGGCCTTCGACTCATCGACGAACTTCTGGACGCGGCTGGCGAACGCTCGCTTCTGCTGATTTGCGGTACTGGGGCGGTCGTCGAACGTCGCCTTCGCGATGATGTTCTTCTCCGAGAAGCTCGCCGTGTCAATCCGCGCAACGGCGAAGGAATCCAGCGGCTGTAACCGCGAGAGCGCGAACAGGATGATCTGCTCTGCCTTGCTCACCTGCCGGTTGTACGAACCCGAGGTGTCGACCAGCAGGTACACGCCCGTGTTGTGCGGCACCGTGGACGAGCAGGCGCTGAGCAGCAGTGCCGCGCCCACGAAGAGCCGCCAGTTCATGGCCGCACCTCCTGCAGCGATTCGTCCTCGATGGCCGGTGGCAGCGCATGCGCAGCCGCCAACCGCGCCTCGATCCACAGTGGCACGAACAGCGGCAGGTCGTAGATCCGCTCCGCCAGCGTGCCGAGATGGCGCAAGCCGTTACCGAGAACGCGCAGGATGAGCGCGAGCGCCCGCAGCACCCCGATACCCATGAGGCCCAGGACGGTGCGCAGCGAGTGCACGAACGTCTCGAGCGGGATGGCGGCAAACACGAGCGCAAATGGCAGGATGAAGCCCATGCCCATCTGCGCCATCGTGGTGATCCACAGATGCGCGTTTACGAGCGCTCCCGTACTGTCGCTGCGGAGCAGCGCGTTGGTCGCCAGCTCGTCCTGCAACAGTACTTCGCGCATGTACGCGAGGCCCGCTTCGATACTCGCCATCAGCAGCAGGATCGCGAACGTAATCCCGATCATGCGCACGCGCATTTTGTCCGACAGAGCGCCGATCACGGGAAACAGACGTGTGATGCGCAACGACTCCATGAGAAACAGACCCATGGAGATCTCGACCATGATGATGACGAGCGCTGCGATATCGGCCGTGCGGAACACGCCGATGAAGTTCGTACCGCCGACCATCTCCGCCATCGGCCGCGCGATCAGCGTGAAGTTGACCGCGGCTCCGGCGGTCGCCACCCCGAGCACCAGCATTGAGACGAAAAAGTGCACGAGCGATGAGGACGACAGCACCGACAGCGCGCGGTCCTCTCCGTGCACGATCGTCTCGTAGTCCTGCATGTGCCGGTCGATGACCAGCGAGCGCTCGATGACGCTCGCCACGCTCTTGTTCACGCGGCCGAGGGTCTCCTGGATCAGACGCCAGTCGGGCATCATTTTTCGCAGCAGCCCATGGCGCTCGCCGCTCGCCTTGCGGTAGTCGACCATGGCTTCGGCGTGCGCCTTGACCATCGATTTGTGAATGTCTGCGAGGATCTCGGCGCCGGCATTGCGCGCATCGAGCTTGGCGATGACTTCGACCGCCTTCGCCCAACCCGGCGCCTCGGGCGGCACCTCCACGGCTTTCTCCTGATCCTCCTCGATGCGGATGATCGCCTCACTCAGGCGGCGGTGCATGTCCGGATAGCTCGACAGATCCTTGCGCGTGGTATCCGCAATGCGCGCAAACTCGCGTTCCACCATGCGCTCCTTGGCATCGCGTCCCGCAGCGAGCAGCACCTCGCGATTGCGTGCGGCGAGGCGCTCCTCAGCATGCGCGACCGAATGCGAGGCCAGGCGAAACCCGCGTGCCAGCGCGCTCGTGACCGCGTGGATCGCCTGGTGAGCGGTGTGCCGCGCGAGGTACAACGCGGCTATCAGCAGCACCAGCAGGATCGCTGCCGACAGCACCGGCCAGGGCGTAATCGTCAATAGGCTCGTCATGAACATATGAATGCTCGCTTGGGTTTGCGCGAACGCGTGAAGACGGCGGATTCAGGCCGTCAGGTGCGGAAGCTCAGATTCGGTGCGGGCGATCGCCGCGATGAACGGATGACATCCAAGATGGCAACCCCGCTGTCATGGGAAAACCCTTTAGACCGGTGGCTTTGCGGCCCTTTCTTTCGAAAGGTGTGCCTTTGCTGAAACTGCGGTCAGGGTGCCGTACGAGGGTTCGGCTGTCTACGTATTACGTCACAACCGGTAGCGGGCATCTTATGTCACCAGGCGTTGCGCCAGGGATCGCGGCATCAGGGTACTGCGGCCTTTCCGCCACAGGTTAACGGCGGCGCAGGGCCGCGACCCTTACCGGGCGCCCGCAACGCTATAAGGAGCGGGCGACGTCGCTCCACACGACCACGGCGAGGTAAACCAGCAGCAGAGCAATCGGAGCTCCGATATCGAGTAGGAAGAATCCCATAGGTCACCATGCGGTCCCGTCGGGAGGCAGTGACTCTAGGCGCGGCGGACTGTGCGGACAGCCCTCTGTCGAGGTATCGCGCCTGCGAATTCAGGGGTCTGCGAGGTACGTATTTGGAGGGATGGCATGCCGCCTGAGGCAGCTTCGCGGACGCGCTTGAAGGCGTTCGTGCACAGCACCCATTGCATCTCGATCCGTGCTTTTCAAGATGCCCGGAGGCATTATCGTCGCCCGGACAAACGAGCCGAGGCTCCTGGGTATGGAAGTGCGATCTGCACACGCAGGTACTCTCCTTATATGAGTGCTATTCCTGTCGCCGAGGGGGTTCCATGAGCGACCGGGGGCCGATCGTGTACATCGTCGACGACGACGAGGTGACACGCAGTTACTTCGACGCAGTGTTATCGACGGCGAATGTGCCCTGTTGCCGGGTCGAGTCGGCATCGGCCTTTCTCGATATGTACGATCCCGACCAACCCGGCTGCCTGCTGCTCGATGTCGAGATGCCCGGAATGACGGGTCCGGAGCTGCAACATGAGCTCAATCTGCGGGGCGCGATCATCCCGCTGATCTTCATCAGCAGTCATGCCGGGGTTCCGACGGCCGTAGACGCCATGTTGCACGGCGCGTTTGACTTCCTTCAGAAGCCGGTGTCCCACGAGATACTGCTGGCCCGCGTACGCAACGCTCTCGATTACGACGCCGGCAATCGCACCATACTGCACCAGCGCGATCAGATGACCAAACGGTTCGACGCGCTCACTGCGCGCGAGCGCGACGTGCTCGCGTTGCTCATCGCGGGGCATTCCAACAAGGTCATGGCGAGCGAATTGGGCTTGAGCGAGCGCACCGTCGAGGTCTATCGCGCACGTATCATGAAAAAGACCGCCGCACGGTCGCTCGCGCAGCTCGTGCGCATGGGGATGGAGATGCAGCTCATGTCTTCGTCGCCGCAGCGTACTAAGGCGACGCGAGCCAACCGACAGCCCGGACCCCGATCCTGACGCCCTGCGCGTCCTGCGCACCGCAACCTGCGGGTCATGCTGAAGTCCATGCGCGACATTCCATGAATCCCACGCCGCTCGCCAGGCTCCTGATAGTGGATGATGAGAGCGCCCAGGTCATCGCCCTGTGCCACACCTTGGCCGCTGCGGGCTATGCGACGAGCGGAGCGGGTTCCGGCCCGGAAGCGCTCTGCGCCCTGCGCACCGCGGCGGCCGATCGTGCCGCCGCCTTCGACGTCCTGGTTACCGACCTCATGATGCCGGGTATGGACGGCATCGCGCTGCTGCGCGCGGCACAGGAGATTGACCCCGACCTGGTGGGCCTCCTGATGACCGGCCATGGCACGGTCGACACGGCGGTCGAGGCCATGAAGAGCGGCGCCCTCGACTACATTCTCAAGCCGTTCAACCTCAGGACGATCATACCGGTGCTGTCGCGCGCGCTGGCGGTGCGGCGCCTGCGCCTCGAGAACGCCGCGCTCCTGCAGCGGCTCGCGAATCGCACGACCGAGCTCGAGGCGGCCAATCGTGAGCTGCAGAGGGCCAACAAGGAGCTCGAAGCGTTCACATACTCGGTATCGCACGACTTGCGTCAGCCTCTCAACGGAATGATCGGCTTTGCCGGATTCCTGGTCAGCGAAAAGCCGGGGCCATTGAACGACAGGCAAAAGGAGTTCCTCGGCAACATTCACCGCGGCGGACAGCAACTGCTGCGTCTCACGGACGAGCTGCTGAGCTTCTCGCGCCTGGGCCAGCAGCCGCTCGAGCGGGAGACGGTGAATGTCGGCACCATGGTCCGGGAGATTCTCCACCAATTGCGAGACGCAGAACCGCATCGTAACGTCGAGCTGCGCGTCAGCGCACTGCCGGATGCCCGGGCGGACTGCGCGCTCCTGCGGCAAGTGTTGGTCAATCTCCTGTCCAACGCGTTCAAATTCACCCGCCGCGTGGCCAATCCTCTGATCGAAGTCGATGGACGACAGCAAGCGGGCGAATGCACCTACACCATCCGCGACAACGGCGCCGGATTCGATATGCGCAACGCACAGCGTTTGTTCACGATCTTTCACAGATTGCACAGCGACCGGGACTTCGAGGGATACGGCGTCGGGCTCTCGATCGCACAGCGCATCGTCGAACGTCACGGGGGCCGAATCTGGGCCGAAGCCGCCGTCGGGCAGGGAGCTAATTTCACCTTCACGTTGCCAGCGGAGACCCTATGAAACTGGCTGTTGAAGTGATCGGGTGGGCAGGTGCCCTCCTGATTCTTGGAGCGTACGCGCTGCTGTCGGCGGGCAGGCTCAAGGCGAAATCCCTGGCCTACCACCTCATGAACATCCTGGGGGCGCTCGGGTTTGTGGTGAACAGCGGGTGGAATGGTGCCCTGCCCTCCGCGGCCCTGAACGTGATCTGGATAGGAATCGGGACCTATGCGCTGTTCCAACGCCGCAGGCGCCATGGCAGAGCTGAACTGGAAGCCGAATGAACGGCGGTCATTAACCCCGGTAGCAATCTGCGATCAGGCCTTCAGCGCCGCCAGGGCCGCGAGCAGGGCCTCGCCGTTCGGCGTGCCGAATCCCGTGCATGGATCCCAGCCGATCGCCGCCTGGTAGGCGCCGTTGTTGCCTTGGGTGATGTCGCGGAAGGCCCTGGTTCCGATCTGGTAGAGCGCGGCGTGGACATCCCCGAGCGGCCTGCCGAGTCTCTGGTTGCAGCGGGCGATCAGAGCCGCCCATAGCGGCGCCACCGCGCTGGTGCCGCCGATCACCTCCGACACGCCGTCCACGAGCACCTGGTAGCCGGTGAGCGGGTCGGCATTGCCGGCCACGTCCGGAACGCCGCGCCCTGCGATGCCGTTGGGCGCCTTGGGTAGCGCGATACCCTGTTGCCAGTCGGGCAGTGGGAACACGGTGCTGACGCCCCCGCCGGTGGCCCCTTCATTGGCGCTCGTTTCGTTCCACACGACCTCGCTCGCGATCGAGGCCCCGCTCGCGGTGAGCCTGGTGCCGCCACACGCCAGTGCATACGGGCTCGAGGCGGGAAAGTCGACGTGCGGCTGGCCATCGCTCTCGCCGTCACCCGAACCGCTGTCGCCGGCGGCGACCGTCACCGTGACGCCGAGCGCGGCCGCATCCTCGAGCGCGGTCTGCATCGCATCGCGCGCCGGTCCGGTCCAGCTGTCCTCCGGACCGCCCCAGCTGATCGAGATCACGGAGGGTTTGCGCGCCGCATCGTGTGCCGCCTGCGATATGGCCTCGTAGAACCCCTGGTCGGTGTTAGGCGCAAAGTACACCACGATGTTCGCGCCGGGCGCGAGCGCGCCGATCACCTCGATGTCGAGCATCACTTCACCGTCGGCATCGCCGCCGGGCTGATTCGCGCCTCCGGCAACGCCGACTGCGGTGACCGTGGGAGCCCGTGCGATCCCAAGACTCCTGAAGTACTGTGCGAGATCGCCCGTGGTGAAGCCCCCGCCCAGTTCGATGATGGCGACGGTCTCGCCGCTGCCGTCGGTTCCTGCGGGGAAGCTGTAGAGCGCCCCAAGCTGGATGGGCGTGTAAGTGACGCTCGGCGCCGCCCTGGGTCTGCGCGAGCGCACGCGCGCCACCGGTCGCCGATCCAGGCCCAGCACGGCGATCGCCTCCGGCGGCAGGGCCGGTGCGTGGCTGCAGCCGACGAACGGTCCGCGTCCATCGCTGAGCTGGTACTTGCCGAGCGTCACGCCGAACGCGCGCTCCAACGCCTGCGGTGCAGCACGCAGATGCAGCACACGGCGATGCGCTTCGGCGCCGATCTCGCTAAGTCCGTGCCGGCCGGCGAAGCGGCGCAGGCTCTCGAGGTCCGCCGGCTCGGCGCCACAATGCTGGCCGAATTCACCGCGTTGCCAGCGCGGTGCCCGCGGCCAGGATGCGGCGTCGGGAGCATTGCCCGGGCGACGACGCAACACCAGGGTGATATCCATCGGCGCGCTCGCCTGATGCGGACCCAGATATTTCATCCCCGCCGGCATGCACCAATGCGGTGCGCTCGCGAGCGCTGAGAGCTGACTCATGACGCCACTCCTTGCGTGATCCAAGTCTATCAGCTGCAGCCGCGCCCTCCGGCCAGGCCTTCCGCATCGTCTACCGCCGCGCTGGTCACCGGCGACCCGTTCCCGTCAACCGGACGCGCGTCCCTGCGTTGCCTGGCATGGCGGGCGACAGCCGTTAGGCTCAAGATCCGCTCGCTTGAGGTCACGCTCATGGTCAAGCACCCGATCCGCGCCTGTATCATCGTTCCCGGCGTCGCTCTGCTGACGTCGTGCGCCTCCCTGTACGTGAGGTCCGACGTCAACCACGCCCTGATCGGCACCGTGCACTGCCGCAGCTTCGCGTGGGCGGGTGCGTTCCACGGCAACAGTCCGCTGCGCAACAGCATCGCGAATCCGCTGAATGAGAACCGCTTGCGCAGTGCCATTGCCGCACATCTGGGGTCGGGTGGAATTCAGCCGAAGGCCGCCGACGCCGACTGCCTGGTGGGCTACGGCATCGGCTCGAACAGCGTCGCGGAAGACGCCTATCCCTACGGCTGGGGTTGGGGCTGGGGCTGGGATCCCTACGTCTACCGCGAAGGCATCATTGCGGTGGATCTGTACGACGCGAAGAGCCGTCAGCCTCTGTGGCATGCGTCCGTGGAGCAGAGTCTCTACGGCGTGACCGGTGTGGAAGCCGAGAAGAGGATCGACGCGGCGGTGGCTGCGATCTTCGCCAAGTACCCGGGTTGAGCCGCCGGCGCGGGTTCCTCGCCCGCGATGTTGTCTTGTCCGGCGAGCATGCGCCGGGCAAGATGCGGCGGTGGCCAGTCCCTTCAGCCTGGGCGTGGTGTTTCTCAACGTGCTGCTCGAACAGCTGGGAGTGCCCGTGCCCGCGGTCCCGACGCTCGTGGTCGCGGGCGCCCTGGCCGCCGATCACAGACTACCCGCGGCACCCCTGTACGGGCTCGCGGTTGCGGCCTGCGTGCTCTCCGACACCGCCTGGTACCTCGCGGGCCGGATCTACGGCGGGCGCGTCATGAATCTGCTGTGCCGCATTTCCCTCACGCCGGACTCGTGCGTGAGTCAGACCCAGACGAGCTTCGAGCGCTGGGGCGCGAAGGCCCTGATCTTCGCCAAGTTCGTCCCCGGCCTGGCGATGATGGCGCCGCCGCTCGCCGGCGCCGTCGGCATGCGCTTCGCGCGCTTCTCCGCCTTCAGCACGCTCGGTGGGGCGCTGTGGGTGGGCGCGGCGCTGCTCGCTGGCGTGCTGCTCAAGTCGCAGATCGAGCAGTTGCTGCCGCAGGCGGCCGGCATAGGCGGCGCGGCGATCGCCATGATTCTGGTGCTGCTCGGCGCGTACATCCTGTTCAAGTGGTGGGAGCGCCGCCGGTTCTTCCGCGCGCTGCGCATGGCGCGCATCAGCGTCGGGGAACTGCATGAGCAGATGAGTCGCGGCCCTGCGCCCGTGGTCGTGGACGTGCGCTCGCCGACCGCCCAGGCGCTCGAATTGCGCCGCATCCCCGGTGCCCTGCACGTGCCGGTGCAGGAGGTCGAGCGCCGGATGGGCGGGTTCGCGCGCGACCGCGAGATCATCCTCTACTGCACCTGCCCGAATGAAGCCTCCGCCGCGCAGGCGGCGAGGCTCCTCATGAACAACGGCTTCAACCGCGTGCGGCCGCTGCATGGCGGACTGGCGGCGTGGATCGACGCCGGCTACTCGGTCGAGGACATTCCGGTGGCGAGCGCGGAGCCGCCCGCATTGGCCGCCGCGCCGACACCGTAAGGCGGCACCTCACGGGCGGGCGTGCTGAAGCGCCTCGTCACTCTCGGTGCTGCCGGCGGTGGCCGCCGGGGTCGCGGCGCGGACTTACCTGGCGCGCACGAACCGCTTGTGCACCAGCACGCCCAGGTGGCCCACCAGCAGCAGCAGTGCGGCGATCATCGATGACACGATCAATTCCATGAATGCAAGGTCCTCTCGAGTCTGTCGGGCGCGCAGTCTACACATCCGTTGTTGCGCGTGAGTGAGCCGGCACACTCAATGCTGGCGCGTGACCCGTATTTCAAGGGACGGCCGCTCCTTGTGGGCACCCATGCCTCACCCCTTCGGGAGAGGCGGGTCCTGAGTCAGCTGATGGAACCGGGCTTGCGCAGCATCTTGCCGATGTCGGCGATATGAGCCTCCTCGGCGGCAATCTGCGCGCGCGCGTATTCTTCGAGCATGACGTTGCGGTCGGCCACCGCCGCCAGGAGCTTGCGGTACTCGGCGAGTCCTTCCTCCTCGTGCGTGAGCGCCTCGCGCAGGATCTCATCGACGTTGTGCTTGTGCGTCTCCAGCAGCGGGCCGATCTTCAGGGACGGGTGACCGGCGAGATTGGTGATGTGCTCGCCGGCTGTGACCGCGTGCGCCTGGGACTCGTCGGCCTGAGCGCGCAGCCACGCGACGATCGGGATGCGGTTGTGGCCGAAGATCATGAAACTGTAGTGCAGGTAGCGCACCAGTCCGGCGAGCTCGAGCTCGAGGATGCGGTTGAGGGTGGCGACCACCCTGGTGGTATCAGCGCTGCTGAGTTCAGAGGCCATGAGGATCTCCGCGAAGGCGTGCGCGCCGATGTTAAGCGATGCGCGGGTGTATCGTACATACACGCGGATCAGCACAGAGCACACATCATGAGCGGCTTTTACGACATTGCGGTACGTGGGATAGACGGCAGCGAGGACCTGTTGGGAAGGCTGCGTGGCAAGGTAACTCTGGCGGTGAATGTCGCCAGTCGCTGCGGCCTGACGCCCCAGTATGCCGGGCTCGAGCAGCTGCAGCGTGAGCTGCGGGAGGAGAACTTCACCGTGGTGGGTTTCCCATGCAACCAGTTCGCCGCGCAGGAACCGGGCAGCGAAGCGCAAATCGCCGCCTTCTGCCGCAGCAACTACGACGTGAGCTTCCCGCTGAGCGCGAAACTCGAGGTGAACGGCCCCAACCGCCATCCGCTCTACCGCTTCCTCACCTCCGAGGACCGGGGCATCGCCGGCGACATCAGCTGGAACTTCGAGAAATTCCTCATCGGCCGCGACGGGCGGGTACTGAAGCGCTACCCGCCGGAGACCAAACCCCAGGACAGCGGGCTCATGCTGGACATCGCCGAGGCGCTGTAGCGCTCACCCATGCCCGATTTCGACTTCGCCGTTCTCGGCGCCGGTGCCATGGGCTCGATCCTCGGGGGCCACCTGGCGCGCGCCGGTCATTCGGTCGTGATGCTGGCGCGCGGCGAGCGCGCGCAACAGCTCGAGCGACACGGGCTCACCATCAAGGGGCTGGTGGCCTTCAGCACCCCGGTGACCACGCTGCGCGAGCCCGCGGCCCTCAAGAGCGCCGGGACGCTGATCGTCGCCATGAAAACGCCCGCGACCGCCGCGGCGCTCGCCGCGCTGCGGCACGCGGACTTCGGGGTCACGCTGTCGATTCAGAACGGGCCGCTGAAGAACGAGTTGCTGGCGCAGGCGTTCGGCAAGGAGCGCGTGCTGGGCGCGCTCGCCGACACCAGCGGGGAGCTGCTGCCCGATGGTGCCGTGCTGTTCACGCGCAACGTGAGCATACTGGTGGGCGAGCTGAGCGGCGGCGACAGTGCGCGCGCGCAACGCCTGGCCCGCACGCTCGAGACTTCAGGCGTGCGCGCCGCCGCGACCCCCGAGATCCTGACACTCGAGTGGTCGAAGTTCTGTGCCTGGGCCGGACTCATGGCCTTGTCGGTGACCACGCGTGCGCTCACCTGGAAGTATCTGCTGGACCCGGACTGCGCCCTGGTGCTGGCACGCCTGGTGCGCGAGATGGGAGTGCTGGCGCGCACGCTCGGCATCGGCCTGAGTGACCGCTCGGTCCTGCCGGTGGCGAGCCTGTGCGCCGGCTCCGAGACGCAGGCGGTCGCGGCCATCATGAAGGCCGGGCGCGAATTTCGGACCAATGCGCCCGGCCACCGCCTGTCCTCGCTCCAGGACCTGGAGGCGGGCCGTCCGCTGGAAGTGAACGAGACCCTCGGCTACGCGAGCGCCAAGGCCCGCGAGCTCGGGCTCACGCTGCCCCTGCTCGAGGCTTTTGCGCGGCTCATCGCCGGCCTTGACCGCGCGCGGCGCGACGCGCCGGGCGCGGGCTAGGAACCGCCCGCGAGGCCGCGATACTCGAGCAACGGTGCGATCTCGGGCGCGCGCCCGTAGAAGTTGCGAAACAGCACCTGCGGATCCTCGCTGCGGCCGCGCGACAGCACCTGCGTGCGCAGGTAATCGCCGTTGGCGCGCGTCAGTCCCCCGTGGGTGTGGAACCACTGGCCGGTGTCACGCGCCAACACCTCGCTCCACAGGTAGGCGTAGTAGCCGGCCGAATAGCCGCTCTCGAAAATGTGCGAGAAGTACGTCGAGTGATAGCGCGGCGGCACCGGGGAGTAGTCCAGGCCGCTGTCCCTGAGCGCGGCCTGCTCGAACGCGGGCACCTCGGCGGGGCTGGGCGCCTGGGCGGCGCTGATCTGGTGCCAGGCCTGGTCGAGCAGCGCCGCCGCGAGGTATTCGGTAGTGGCGTAGCCCTGGTTGAACTTCTGCGCCGCCAGCACCTTCTCGAGCAGCTCGGGCTGCATCGGCTCCCCGCTCTGGTAGTGGCGCGCGTAATGCGCGACCACGCTCGGCTCGCGCGCCCACATCTCGTTGTACTGCGAGGGATACTCGACGAAGTCGCGCGGCACCGCCGTACCGGCGAGCTTCGGGTAACGCACCCTGGAGAGCATGCCGTGCAGGGCGTGACCGAACTCGTGGAACATCGTCGTGACCTCATCGAAGCTGAGCAGCACCGGCTGCCCGGCCTGCGGCTTGGGGATGTTCAGGTGATTCGCCACCACCGGCTTGTGATGCAGCAGCCTCGACTGCGTCACGTAGGCGGCCATCCACGCCCCGCCCTGCTTGTTGTCGCGCGCGAAGTAGTCGGCGAGGAACAGCGCGAGCGGCTCGCCGTCGGCGTCGGATACCTCGAACACCCGCACGTCCGGCTGGTAGACGGGCAGGTCCCGGCGCTCCTTGAAGCTCAGGCCGTAGAGCTGGTGCGCGGCGTAGAACACACCGTCCTGCAGCACGTGATCGAGCTCGAAGTACGGCGCGACGCGCGCCTGATCGAAATCGTAGCGTGCCCTGCGCACCTGCTGCGCATAGAACGACCAGTCCCAGGGCTGCAGGGTGAATGAGGGCGTGCCGCTCACCCGCGCCTGCGTGTCGATCAGCTTCTGGATGTCGGCGGCTTCCGCGCGCGCGCGCGCCAGCGCCGCCGGGGCCACCTGGCTGATCATGTCGCGCACCGCGGCCGGGCTGCCGGCCGACTCGTCCTCGAGCTGATAAGCGGCGTGGCTCGCATAGCCCAGCAGCGCGGCACGCTCGGCGCGCAGCTTGACCAACTGCGCGATCACCGCGGTGTTGTCGGTCGCCCCACCCGATGCCCTGCCGATCGACGCCCTGTAGATGCGCTCGCGCAGCGCGCGGTTCGTGAGCTGCGCCAGCAGCGGCTGGTTGGTGGTGTTCTGCAGCGTGATGAGCCACTTGCCAGTGAGCCCGCGTGCCGCCGCCGCCTGCGCCGCGGCGCCGATCTGCCCCTCCGACAGGCCGTCGAGGTCCTTGAGGTCCTCGACCGCCACTGCGCCATCGGCGGTGGCCTTGAGCACGTTGTGCTTGAAGCGCGTCGTGAGGGTGGAGATCTCGGTGTTGAGCGCGCGCAGGCGCGTCTGCTCGGCCGCCGTCAGGCGTGCGCCGGCGCGCACGAACTCGGTGTGATAGCGCGTGAGCAGCTGCAAGGACTCCGGCTCGAGGTGCAGGCTGGCGCGCTTTTCGTACAGCGCGTCCACGCGCGCCCACAAGGCCGGATCGAGATGAATCGCGTCCTGCTGCGCGGTGAGCTTCGGAGCCATCTCGGTGTCGATCTCCTGCATCCGCGGGTTGGTGTTGCAGGCATTGAGCCGTCCGAAGGCCGCGTCGACGCGCTGCAGCAGCTGCCCGGCGCGCTCCAGAGCGACGATGGTGTTGTCGAAGGCGGCGGGTTGCGGGTTGTGGGCGATGCGGGCCACCTCCGTGAGCTGCTCGCGCATGCCGGCCTGGAAGGCGGGCAGGTAGTCGCTGTCGCGGATGCGGTCGAAGGGTGGCAGCTCGAAAGGCAGTGTGCTCGGCTGCATGAACGGGTTGTCGGCCATTGCGGAAGTCCTTGCAGTCTTTGGTCCGTGTCCATCGCCGCGAGCGAGGGCCAGGGCCGAGAAGCTGGCGGCGAGGACGCCCAAGGATGCGAGTCTCATGGTGAGCCCTTAGGTTTGTCCCGCGGACCTTCTTGGTTAGGCCGCGGGCAGGGCGCAATGGTATCCTTCGCGCCCTCTCGATGCGCGCCCGTTTGGCCAGGCGCCGTTTGCGGCGCGGCCTGGTGCTTGCGCACATACGCAGGACCCGACATGAGCATCGCGCAGGACCAGGTCGTCAGCATCCACTACACCCTGAAGGATGACGCGGGCGAGATCATCGACAGCTCCCCCGAGGGCGAGCCACTCGCGTACCTGCACGGCCATGGCAACCTCATACCCGGTCTGGAGCGCGAGCTGACCGGCAAGCGCGCCGGGGACAAGCTGCAGGTGACGGTCGCGCCGGCCGATGGCTACGGCGAGTATGACCAAGCTCTCGTGCAGCGCGTGCCGCGCCGCACACTCAAGGGCCTCGCGAGCCTCAAGGTGGGAATGCGGCTGCAGGCGCAAACCGGGCACGGCGCGCGCGCGGTGACCGTCACCCGGATCGCCGGCGACCTGGTGACCCTCGATGGCAATCATCCGCTCGCCGGCAAGAATCTCCACTTCCAGGTCGAGGTCACCGGGGTGCGCGCAGCCACCACGGCGGAGCTCTCGCACGGGCACGTGCACAGCCCCGGCGGCCACCATCAGTGAGAGTCCGGCACAGCCCCGCCCTCCTGCTCGGCCGCCAGGCGCGCGAACACCGCCTGCATGGCGTCGACCCGCCCCAGGTAGGCGCGCGGGTCCTGATCGCCGCAGCGCTGGGTGTCGGTGAAGCGAAATCCCTGGCGCACGTAGGTCGCCCCAAGCGCGGCGCCGCATAGATGCACGGCCGCAGCCAGGTGGCGCTGCTGTGCGGACGTGGCGCGGGTGACGGCGAAGCGCGCGAGGATAGCGTTGACCTTCAGATCGAGGTACGCCGAGGTGAGCTCCACCGCATGGCTTGGTACCACACGCCAGTACAGGGCGTTGAACCAGCACGCGCGCCAGTCGTTCCAGGCGCCCTCGCGCACCAGCGCGTGACCGTGGATGCAATAATGCCGCGCCTCCGCGAACGTGCCGTCGGTGATCTGGTACATCCCCACCGCGCTGGATGCCGGCCGGTACAGCTCGAACGGTTTGAGCGCCCATGACCAGCGCCAGTAGGTGCGCGCGAGCGGATTGCCCGACGCCTCCACCTGCGCGAGCGCGGCCAGCAGCTCCGGCGTGATGGTGCGGGTTGCGTAGCGGCGGAAGATGGGTGCGTAGACACGCCAGGTTTCCGAGGGGGTCTTGTAGAGCGTGCCGCTCACCGGAAAGAACAACTCCGTGGGCTTGCGCACGATCTGGTAGATGCCGTTCACGCCGAGCGTCAGGATGGCAACCAGCAGCACGCCGATCGAGACGCGCACGGGCGGCGGTGCCCGCCGCCAGCGCCGCAGCCAGCGCCGCCGCACCGCCGGCGCGGGCCAGAGCGGCAGGCGCCGCGAGCGCCGCGCCATCACCTGGGCCTTCGGTGCCGGAGCGGGCGCCGGTGCACTAACATGCGCCGCACGGGCATGAAGACAGCGGGGGTCGCACGTGTCAGGTGATGCAGTGGAAGTCGAAACCGGCCGCGATCCCGCGGGCGCCGTGATCTGGCTCCACGGCCTGGGGGCCGACGGCCACGACTTTGAGCCCCTTGTGCCCGAGCTCGTGCGCCCGGGAGAGCGGGCGCTGCGCTTCGTGTTTCCGCACGCGCCGATCCGGCCGGTGACGCTCAACGGTGGATTTGCCATGCGCGCCTGGTACGACATCATCGCGCTCGATCGCCACGGGCCCGAGGACGAAAAGGGGATTCGCGCCTCGCAGGCGACGGTGGAAGCGCTGATCCGCCGTGAGAACGCGCACGGTATCGGCAGCGAGCGCATCGTACTGGCGGGGTTCTCCCAGGGCGGCGCCCTGGCGTTGTTCGCCGGAGCGCGCTATCCGGATAAGCTCGCCGGCATCATGGGATTGTCCTGCTACCTGCTGCTCGCTGCGCGCCTGGCGACCGAGCGCGCGGCGGCCAATCAGGCAACGCCGGTGTTCCTCGCGCACGGCACGCAGGATCCGGTGATCGCCCCGGCTCTCGGGCAAGAGGCCCGCCGCCAACTGGAAGCGGCCGGTTATGCGGTCGAATGGCATGCGTACAGCATGCCCCATGCGGTCTGTCCCCAGGAGGTCGCCGACATCGCCGCGTGGCTACGTCGCGTGCTGTGAAGCACGCGCCCTCATCCTGAGCCCCTAGCTCAAGGATGCGCTTGCTGCGCATCCTTCTTCGCGTCCGCCTTGTGCGCTTTGCCGTTGTCAGGGTGTGCAGGCGCTGTCTTGGCCACCGCGGTCTTCGAGGCGGCCGTCGCAGCCGCTGGCGCCCTGGCCGTCGCAGCCGCTGGCGCCCTGGCCGGCACCGCCTTGGCGTCCGGTATCCTCGCCAGCCCGGCTGCCGCGGCCTTCGCGGGCGCGCTCTGGGCCGGGCGCGCGGGGAGCGCGCGCTCTTCGCGTTGTGCCCTGGCCTCCGGCCGCACGCTGCCGGACATGGAACCGGCGTGCACCGGCTGCGACTCGCGCGCCAGCACCGGCTGTGGGTGCGCCTCGGCCACGGCCCCGTGGGCCTGGGACGGCGGCGCCGCCGGATGCGCATGCGCGGACACGTACGGCATTACCGTTCGCGTGGACACGGGTTGCGGCGCCCGTGCCTGCACCAGGGCCGGACGCGCCGCCGCCAGATGCGGCGCGGCGGGAACCGAGGAGCTGAAGGCCCGGCCGTTCGCCGTGGCGGCAGGCGGCGCCACGATGGTCACGTTGGTGACGTTGGTGACGTTGGTGATGTTGGTATTGCGGATGTTGGTATTGTGGATGTTGGTATTGTTGACGTTGGAGACGTTGGTGGTCACGCGCATACCCACTGCCACCACCGGCGGCGCACTGGTCACGACCGCAGGCGCGGTGCCCACGGGAGCGGGAACGATGATGCCGCGACGCGACCCGGGTGGTGCGGGCACGAAGCAGCCCTCCGGGCCAATCGGGCGGGGGCCGGGGATCACCCCGACCGCGGCAGGCTCGACCGCCAGGACCAGCTCAGGCGAGGGCTGGACGAAGCCGACACCGGGCGCGGACCAGTACCCGCTGATGAAGATCACGGCACCGCCGCGGTGTTCGTAGTACGGATGCACCCAGACATACTGTGCCCGCGGTGGCGCCATCCAGTGACCGTGTGCCCACACCCAGTTGCCCTGCCACACCCAGTAGCCCCCCACCCAGACTGCATACGGGAACGGCGGCGGCGGCGGCGCCTCCACCAGCATCGGGGGCGGCGCCCAGGCCACGGCAATCGGCGCGGGCTCCGACAACGGGGGCTCCTCGTACACGCTGACGACGGCAGGGGGCGGCGCGGCTTCCTCAGCCACCGGGGCTGGCTGAATCACTTCACGCGGGGGCGCCTGGATCACGCACCCACCCACCAGCAGCACCAGGGAAAACAGGGCAATACGCATAGATCAACCCTCCACAGACCGATCGCCCCTTGCATAGGCTTGGAACGGACCATGGCAGGATCCGCTGCCGAATTCCGTCGACTGACTCCGGAAAATCCGCGCTTGCGGGCACCGGATACGGCGAGGCCGCCTGTGCAGGCGGCCTCGATACCTCCGTGTGGGGCCCCGGACGAGCGTGCGGGCTACTGGCCGCGACCGTGCTCCTCCTGGCGCTCGCTCCCGGGGCGTGGACTGCCCTGGCGCTCGCGGGGTGCGCCCTGATGCGCGGGCGCGCCGCCCGGCTGCGCCGGCCCGCGACCCTGCGGATAGCCGGGCACTGCGTGCGGGGCCGGCTCAGGTCCCGCGCGCCCCGCACCTGGGTAGGGGCTGCGCTGTTGATTCATCATCGGTCGGTCCGCCTGCGGGCCGCCGGCGCGGTTGGTGATCGCCGGGCGTTGCGCCTGCGACGGCCGGTCCGCCTGCGGGCCGCCGGCACGGTTGGCGATCGCCGGGCGTTGCGCCTGCGGCGGTCGGTCCGCCTGCGGGCCGCCGGCGCGGTTGGTCATCGCCGGGCGTTGCGCCTGCGGCGGCCGATCGCTGCGGTTCATCGCTGCGCCGTGCGCGGGGCCCGCTGGATGCGCTGCGCCAGCTGGAGCCGCGCCGCGCGCGGCGACGACGCCGCGTCCTGAAAATGCTGCGGGTCGTTGGGTCGCGGCAATCGGCGGCCGGCCGCCGTTCACGGAGGCGCGCAGCGTCGTGTCGCCCCGCGCCTTCTGCTCGTGCTGCCTCTGCACCGGAGTGAGCCCGACGTGGTGCTCACCGGCGGCCCGCAGCTCCGCCGTTGAGGGGCGCGCCGCCACGCCGCCGGCGCCGCCGTTGAAGCTGACGCGATTGACGGTGACGTTGTTGACGACGGTGCGGTTGTAGACATTGGTAATGTTGGTGTTACTGATGTTGGTCACCGAGCGGTTGTAGTAGAACTGGCTGCCACGCCAGTAGCCGCCCTCGTAACCAACGCCGCCATAGCCGAAGCCGTAGTTGATGCCGCCGTAGAACCCGATGTGCGGTCCCCAGTAGCCGCCATGCCAGAGGTACGCTCCGCTCTCCCAGCCCCAGTATCCCGGCGTCCACAGGAAGCCGACGGTCGGCGCCAGCGCCCAGGTCCCGGGTACCCAGTAGTACCCGTCGTCAGCCCACGCCCAGTAGCCGGGGATCCAGATGTAGCCCGCCGCCGGACACGGCGGCTGCACGTAGACCGGCAGCGCGGGCGGTGCGATGTTGACCGAGACGCCGATCATCACGGCTGCGTCCGACATCACGGGAAGCGCCGCGAGCAACACGGCGGCCAGGAGACCGCGGACCAGGTTACGCATGCGATGCTCTCCTTACCTCCGAAACCTTGAACGACGAATACTGAACCGCGGCTGAATCCTCGAATGCCGCCCGCACCCGCCGCCGGGGCACGCCGCGTCAGCTTGTGCGCGCAGCAGACCTTGCGTCCTCTCATGCAACGCGCGCGCGCTGTGGTCGTTGACGTGCACCTCCTATCCGTGTTGATCAGGGCGCCAGCAGGCCGGAGAGCCTGTTTCCTTGCGTTAGTTTGGCAGCCGGGAACCTCTCGTGGATCAGTTGCGCGAGTTGCTTTCCCAGTTCCTGCGTCCTGCGTGACGGCTTCTCGGGTCCGGAGGGACCAAACTGTCTTAGATCCACGAATAAAAGGCTCCGCTCTCCATCCATCGTGATCCAGACTTCTCGCTTGGGCGCGTCGGCTCGGTCCTTGAGAAGTGCAGCGCATTGATCCGGACGCTGCAGCGGGCCATGCCATCTCAGCTCAAGACCTGTGTGCGCGGCCACATCACTTGCAAATTCCAGGCACAGGGTGCTCGGGGCTGATGCAGCAAGCTGCACATCATAAAAGACCCCGGGACTCTCGCGCTCGAGAAACGGCGAACATGCGGCCACCAGGCAAGCCCACACGAACCGGAAGCGAATGCTGCGGACGCCGAACAATCTCATCCCCGGCGGCGCCATGCTCAGAACCAACTGTAGTTGAAGCTGACACTGACGCGTTCGGCGCTGACGGCATTGGGGCTCACCTCGTGCCGCAACCAACTCTCGAACAGCACCACTTGACCGGCCCGCGCGCTCAGGGTGACCCACGGGCGGTTGGCGCGCCGTGCACCCCTCAGGCGCGGCGGCGACGCCATGAAGCGCTCCAGCCGCGGATCCTCGAACTTCAGTCCCGGCGATCCTGCAGGCACCGCGACGTAGTAGGTGCCGCTGATCGTGGACAGGGGATGCAGGTGCAGGCCGTGCACGGCGCCGCGCCCCATGACGTTCACCCAGCAATCGGTCATGGCGAGCGCGCGAGCGGTGAGATCCAGCTGCAGCCGGCGCGCGAACGCCGCGACGTGCCGATCCAGCTCGCGGGCCAGCGAGGCAAACGTCGGCGACTGCCGATGCATGCGGTGCGCCGAATTGTAAGAGGTGTAGCCGCCGGGATAATTGCGCGCCGACCAGCGCCTCCCGGCCGCATCGTCCGCCCGCAGCTGACGGCATTCGCGCAGCAGGCGCGCGTTCAACCGCCGCCAGCCCCGCAGGCGCAGCCGCCCCTGGTACACCAGCGTCGGAAACAGGGCCTGCGTGCTCATTGCGATGCGCGCCAGTATGCGTCGGCGGCCCTGAAGTGGTCTATGATCGGCGCATTCCTGCGGCCACCTGCTCACGGGTCCCCTCATGGCAGTTTCCACCTTCGCTCCGCCCCCCGCCGCCGCCGCGGTGTCGGCGCCGGCCGAGCTCGTGCAGCACTGGATCGGCGGCCGGCCGGCGAGCGGCGCCGGCGCGCGCCTGCCGCTGTTCAATCCCGCCACCGGCGCGATGACGCGTCAGGTGGTGATGGGAGGCGAGGAGGATGTACGCGCCGCGGTCGCGAGCGCGCAGGCCGCGTGGCACTCCTGGGCGGAGACCGCGCCGGTGCGGCGCGCGCGGGTGCTCTCGCGCTTCCTCGCGTTGCTGAATGAACAGCGCGACGCGCTGGCGGCGCTCATCACCGGCGAGCACGGCAAGGTGTTCAGCGACGCGCAGGGCGAGGTGACGCGCGGCATGGAGATCGTGGAGTTCGCGTGCGGGATCCCGCAACTGCTGAAGGGCGACTTCACCGATCAGGTGTCCAGCGGCATCGACAACTGGACCCTGCGCCAGCCTCTGGGAGTGGTCGCCGGCATCACGCCCTTCAACTTCCCGTGCATGGTGCCGTGCTGGATGTTTCCGCTCGCCATCGCCTGCGGCAACAGTTTCGTACTGAAACCGAGCGAGCGCGACCCGTCGGCATCGCTGTTCATGGCGCGCCTGCTGGCGCAAGCCGGCCTGCCGGCCGGCGTGTTCAACGTGGTGCAGGGCGACAAGGCGGCCGTGGACGCGCTGCTGACTCACCCGCAGGTGCGCGCGGTGAGCTTCGTGGGCTCCTCCGCCGTCGCGCATTACATCTACCGGCGCGGCGCGGAAGCCGGCAAGCGCGTACAGGCGCTCGGCGGCGCCAAGAATCACATGGTGGTGATGCCCGACGCGGACCTGGAGCAGGCGGTCGATGCGCTGATCGGCGCGGCGTACGGCTCGGCCGGCGAGCGCTGCATGGCCATCTCGGTGGCGGTCCTGGTGGGCGACAGCGCGGAAGCGCTCATGCCGAAGCTGGCCGAGCGCGCACGGCAGCTGCGCATCGGCAACGGCATGCAGCCGGACACCGAGATGGGTCCGCTGATCAGCCGCCAGGCGCTGGAGCGCATTCGCGCTTATATAGATGAGGGCGTCGCGAGCGGGGCGCAGCTCGTGGTCGACGGCCGGCGGCAGGCCGGAACCGGCGCGGCCCTCACGGTTCCCGGCCACGAGCACGGTTTCTGGCTCGGCGCCACCCTGTTCGACCGCGTGACGCCGCAGATGCGCATCTACCAGGAGGAGATTTTCGGCCCGGTGCTCTCGTGCGTGCGCGTGCCCGACTTCGCCGCCGCGGTGGAGCTGGTGAACACGCACCCGCTCGCCAACGGCGTGGCCTGTTACACGCGTGACGGCAACGTGGCGCGCGAGTTCGGCCGGCGCATCCAGGTGGGCATGGTGGGCATCAACATCCCCATTCCGGTGCCCATGGCGTGGCACGGGTTCGGCGGCTGGAAGGGGAGCCTGTTCGGCGACACCCACGCCTACGGCGAGGAAGGCGTGCGCTTCTACACGCGGCAGAAATCCATCATGCAGCGCTGGCCGGAGAGCACGCCCAAGGGCGCGGAATTCGCCATGCCGACGGCGAAGTAGCGCGGCGCCAGGTACCGCGAACGCGCTAAGCGTGCGATGAGCCGGGCTGCCCGGCGCTGACAGCCGGCGCTGCGCTGAGGCCCGAGCGCAGCGCCGCATCGTCCACCCCGCCGCACCATTTCGCGACCACGATGGTCGCCACGGTGTTGCCGATGAGATTGGTCAGCGCCCGCGCCTCCGACATGAAGCGGTCGATGCCCAGAATCAGCGCCAATCCCGCGACCGGCACCTGCCCGACCGCCGAGAGCGATGCGGCCAGCACGATGAAGCCGCTGCCGGTCACCCCGGCGGCGCCTTTGGAGGTGAGCAGCAGTACCGCGAGCAGCATCCCCTGGTGCCACAGATCGAGTGGCGTATTGGTCGCCTGCGCGATGTACAGCGCCGCCATGGTCAGATAGATCGAGGTGCCGTCGAGGTTGAAGGAATAGCCGGCGGGGATCACCAGCCCGACGATGGACTTGCGCACGCCCAGGTCCTCCAGCTTCGCGAGCATGCGCGGCAGCACCGTCTCGGAGGACGAGGTCCCCAGCACGATGAACAGCTCCTCGCGAATGTAGCGCATGACGGCGAGCACCGAGAACCCATGGAGCCTGGCGATCGCACCCAGCACCACCAGGATGAACAGCACGCAGGTGAGGTAGAAACAGCCCATGAGGCGGGCGAGCGCGACCAGCGATTGCGGCCCATAGCGGCCGACCGTGAAGGCCATGGCGCCGAACGCGCCGAGGGGCGCCAGCCGCATCACAAAGCTGACCATGGTGAACAGCACCTGCCCGGACTTCTCGATCAGCTGGAACACCGGGTTGGTGCGCCCGCCCACCACATGCAATGCGAAGCCGAACAGGATCGCCAGCAGCAGGGTCTGCAGGATGTCCCCGCTGGCGAAGGCCCCGAAGAAGGTTGCGGGAATAATGTTGAGGAGGAATTCAGTCACGGTGCCGATCCCGCCCGGCGTGGCGTACTGGGCAATGGCGTGGGTGTCGAGCGTGGCCGGATCGGCGTTGACTCCCACGCCGGGCTTGAGCACGTTCACCACCAGCAGCCCGATGAGCAGCGCGAACGTGGTCACGAGCTCGAAGTACACGAGCGCCAGGCCACCCGCCTTGCCCACGTCGCGCAGCTTCGCCATCCCGGCGATGCCGGTGACCACGGTGCAGAAGATGATCGGCGCGATGAGCAGCCGGATGAGTTTTATGAAGCCATCCCCGAGAGGCTTCAGGCTCTGCGCCAGGTGCGGCCAGAGGATACCGAGCAGCACACCCGCCGCAATGGCGACGAGCACCTGGAAGTACAGTGTCCGCCAGACTCCGGCACGGCGCATATCGCGGCCCCCCTGACCGAAAGCTGCCGGGCGCTAGCCTACCGCGTCCGCGGCGTGCCTGTCCGCTCGCGCCGCGTCAGGACACCTTCTCGAACTGCTGTTCCTCGGTGCTGCCGGTGAGCGCGGTAATCGAGGAGGTCCCGGCGCTCACGGCCTGGGTGACCGCATCGAAATAGCCGGCACCGACCTCACGCTGGTGCTTGGTGGCGGTGTAGCCGGAGGCCTCGGCCGCGAACTCCGCCTGCTGCAGCTCGACGTACGCGGACATCTGCTGCGCCTTGTAGCCGCGCGCCAGCTCGAACATCGAGAAGTTCAGTGCGTGGAAGCCGGCGAGCGTGATGAACTGGAAGCGGTAGCCCATGGCGCCCAGCTCGCGCTGAAAGCTGGCGATCTGCGTATCGTCGAGCTTGCGCTTCCAGTTGAAGGACGGCGAGCAGTTGTACGCCAGCGGCTTGCCCGGGAATTGCGCGTGGATTCCTTCGGCGAATTCCCTCGCCTGCTCCAGGTCCGGCCTGGCGGTCTCGCACCACAGGAGGTCCACGTACGGGGCATAGGCGCCGCCGCGGGCGATCGCGCCCTTCAGTCCCGCCTTGACCGGGAAGAATCCTTCCCCTGTGCGGCCCATGGTGGTGTCGATGAAGGGCCGGTCGCGCTCGTCGACATCCGAGGTCAGGAGCTTGGCGCTCTCCGCATCCGTGCGTGCGATCAGCACCGTCGGCACATCGCACACGTCCGCCGCCAGGCGCGCCGCGATCAGCTTGTTGATCGCCTCCTGGGTGGGCACGAGAACCTTGCCGCCCATGTGACCGCACTTCTTGGCCGACGACAGCTGATCCTCGAAGTGAACCCCGGCAGCGCCCGCATCGATCATCTGCTTCATCAGCTCGAAGGCGTTGAGCACGCCGCCAAAGCCGGCTTCCGCGTCGGCCACGATCGGCTTCAGCCAGTCGATGGAGTCGTCCCCTTCGGCATGGTGGATTTCATCCGCGCGGCGCAGGGTGTTGTTGATGCGCCGCACGAGCGCCGGCACCGAATCCGCCGGATACAGCGACTGATCCGGGTACATCTCGCCCGCGAGGTTGGCATCACCCGCCACCTGCCAGCCGGACAGGTAGATGGCATCCAGTCCCGCCCTCACCTGCTGCATGGCCTGATTTCCCGTCAGCGCACCGAGTGCGTTCACGAATGGCCGCTCGCTCAGGTAGCGCCACAGCTTGTCCGCCGTGAGCCGCGCGATCGAGTGCTCGACGGGTATGGTGCCGCGCAGGCGAACCACGTCATTGGCGTCATAGGCGCGCCGCACGCCACGCCAGCGCGGCGCCTCGCGCCACTGGCGCCGCAGCTCATCGGCCGTGGGCAGGGAATTCGCAGTGTTCATGGGCCTGGTGCACCTCGCGCGCCCGCGGTAATCAGCTCAGCAGCTCATAGGCCGGAAGCGTCAGGAATTCGTCAAAGGTCTCGCTCTTGGTCATCTGCTCGAACAGGCGCGCCGCCGTCGGAAACACACCGTTGCTGAGCCGCGCCGCGCCGACCTCATCGTGGATGCGGTCGAGCTCCGCGCTCAGCAGCCGATCGAAGCGTTCCACCGTCACCAGCTGTCCGTCGCTGGTGCGCGCGCCGTGGCGCAGCCATTGCCACAGCTGCGCGCGACAGATCTCCGCGGTCGCCGCATCCTCCATGAGGTGATACAGCGGCACGCAGCCGTTGCCGCGCAACCACGACTCGAGGTACTGCACGCCGACGCGGATACAGCCGCGCAGGCCCCCCTCGGTGATCTCGCCCTCGGGAACCGTGAGCAGATCCCGCGGCGTCACGTCCACCTCCGCGCGCAGCACGCCGAGCTGGTTGGGCCCGGGCATGACCGCGTCAAACGGCTCGCGGGCGATCTGTGCCAGCCCCGGATGCGCGATCCAGGTGCCGTCGTGGCCGGCGCGCGCCTCGCGCAGCTTGTCGGCCCGCACGCGCGCCATCGCGGCCTCATTCGCCTGCAGGTCATCGCGGATCGGGATCTGCGCCGCCATGCCGCCCATGGCGTGCGCGCCGCGCCGGTGACAGGTCTTGATGAGCAGGTCCACGTAGGACTTGAGGAAATGACGCTCCATGGTCACCGTGGCGCGATCCGGCAGCAGGAAGTCGCTGCGGTTACGGAATTTCTTGATGAAGCTGAAGATGTAGTCCCAGCGGCCGCAGTTGAGCCCGGCCGAGTGCTCGCGCAGCTCGTAGAGAATCTCGTCCATTTCAAACGCCGCCAGCACGGTCTCGATGAGCACCGTCGCCTTGATCGTGCCGCGCGCGATACCGAGCGCCTCCTGCGCTGCGAGGAACACCTCGTTCCACAGCCGCGCCTCCAGATGGCTCTCGATCTTGGGCAGATAGAAATACGGCCCGGTGCCACTGCGCGCGAGCGCCTCGTGGTTATTGGCGAGAAATAACGCGAAGTCGCACAGCGCACCCGACACGCTCTCGCCGTTGATGCGCAGGTGTTTCTCCGGCAGGTGCCAGCCGCGCGGCCGCACGATGAGCGTGGCGGTGTGCTCGGCCAGCCGGTAGACCTTGCCGGTGGCGGGGTCCTCGTAACTGATGGTGCGGCGCACGGCGTCGTTGAGATTCACCTGGCCGCGGATCACGTTCTCCCAGGTGGGCGAGCAGGAGTCCTCGAAGTCCGCCATGAAGGCGCGCACCGGCGCGTTCAGGGCGTTGATGACCATCTTGCGATCGACCGGGCCGGTGATCTCCACGCGCCGGTCGGCGAGGTCCGCGGGCACCGGAGAGATGCGCCAGTCGCCGGCGCGCACCGCGGCAGTGTCCGCCAGAAACTGCGGCAACGACCCGTCATCGAGCAGCGCCTGGCGCCGCGCGCGCGCATTGAGCAGCTCGAGGCGCCGCGCATTGAAGCGCCGGTGCAGGCTCGCCAGCAGCTGCAGCGCCAGCGGCGTCAGCACCTCCTCCGAGCGCTCGATCTTCGGTCCCAGGACCTCCAGCTTCGGTCCGGTCTGCTCGCGCGAATACAGCCGCGCCTGGCTCTCGGCGTTCATGAGAGTGAGCATACCCCGATCGCACGGGAATTTGACCGTGGAAACTTCACACTGTTAATTTCACAGGTCATCCACACTGAGCGGACGGGCCAGGCTGTGCCGGAGCTGTTGCGCAAGGGCCATTTTCTCGGCGCCAAATTGCGCGCGCTACGCAAGCGCAACGGCCTGACCCTGGAAGAGCTGTCGGTGCGCTGTATTCAGCGTAACTCCGGCATCGCGCCCTCGGTCTCCTACCTGAGCATGATCGAGAGCGGCAAGCGCACCCCCTCCCGGGGGTTGCTCGAGCTTCTCGCCACGGTATTTCAGCGTGCCCCGGCGTGGTTCCTCGACGAGAGCGCGGATTTCGAGCTGCCCGCGCCCGCCCCCGGAGGCGCCACCGCACGCGTCCCGCTCGAGCCGGCGTTCCTGTTCTCCAAGAGCCTGCTGCAGGTGGCGATACCGGAGCTGCTCGCCCAGACCGGCACCAGCGGCCGGCAGTTCGCGCACCTTCTCATCCGCTCGCATCAGGAGCTGTCGCGCAATGATTTCCCCGACCTGGAGCGCGCCGCCGACAAGGTGAGCGAGCGGCGCTTCCCGCTGTCGGGCGAGGATCTGCTGCGCCTGTGCCGGCGCCACGGGCTGGAGATCCGCTGGTTCGACCGCAAGCCGGTGCTGGCGCGCGACAAGGACCGCGAGGTGCGCAGCATGGTGCGCTCGTTCTTCGAGGCGCCGCGCGTGGTGTACGCCAACCGCGCCCTGCTGGCGGACCCTGCGCGGCTCAAGTTCGACCTCGCGGCGCACATCGCCCACAAGGTGCTGCACGGCGGAGATGGGCTGAAGTCCGCGCACGCCACCGGCGGGGAGATGGGCGGCAGTCCCGAGGGCGGCTCGAGCGCTCCCGGCATGAATGCCCAGGACGTGCTGCACGCGTGGCGCGACTTCGAGTGCAGCTTCTTTGCCGGCGCGCTGCTCGCGCCGCGCGTGCCGTTCCGGCGTTTCCTCGCCCGTGAGCGCTACCGGGTGGAAGCGGGCGCGAAGCTCGAGCTCACCCCGGCGGTGGTGATGCGGCGCATGACCAAGGTGTCTCCCTATCCGTACTGGCATTTCTTCGACGCCTACCCGCCCGGATATCTGCGGGCGGTGTATCGCGGCAACGGCATTCCCCTGCCCTGGGGAAACCTCGCGCAGGTGAGCGACCCGTGCCCCAACTGGGCGGTGTTTCGCATGATCGATGCCGATCATGGCGCGTGCGGCTCGCAGATCTCGGTGCTGCGCGATGGCGAGCGCTCGCTCCTGTACTGCTGTCACTCGCGCCGGGTTCATGACATGGCGGGCAACCCGCACGTGCTGTCGGTCGGCGTGGACCTGGCGCCGGCGCTCGCCTCGAACGGCGTGCCGAGCGAGCCGGTGATCGATTCGATCCTGCGGGAGTGCCTGCACCGGCGCGGCGAAGCGCGCGTTCCGAAACCAGCTGCCCAGATGCTCGAGGCGGTGGCGAAGGTACTCAACATCGCCTGGATCGGGGACGCGCTCGCCAGGCCCGCGCGCATCATCTGTCCGCGCAGCAACCGCTGCCCGCGCCCCGAGCGCTGCGAGGGGGCGCGGCCCTCGCGTGCGCGCGAGATCGCGGACGTGCGCGAGGAGATCCTCGGGCACGATGCGTGATGGCGTAAAATGCGGGCCACCGCCGGGCCTGCGGAAGGGGATGCACCATGCAGAGGGACAAGGGCGCAAGCACTGGCGCGGCGGCCGTGACGCTGCTGGGAACGATGTTCCTCGCGAGCGGCGCGGCCGCGCTCGCCGGCGGCGCGCAATCGGCCGCCACCACCGCTACCGCCGCGGATCTGCAGGCCGAGCGCAACAGCATCGACGCGTGGCGCGCCGGCCGAGTCGGCCGGCTCACCAGCGACACGGGGTGGCTGACGCTCACCGGACTGTTCTGGCTCAAGCAGGGCGAGAACAGCTTCGGCCGCGCCTCCTCGAACGCGCTGATCCTCGACAACGCCTCGCTCGCCGACACCGCCGGCTCATTCGTGCTGGCCGGCCACCAGGTGCGCTTCGTCGCCGCTCCCGGCGCCGGCGTGACGCACGACGGACGGGCGGTCAGCTCGCTCGATCTCGCCTCCGATGCCCAGGGTGAACCCACGGTCCTTGCCAGCGGCTCGTTGCGCTTCTTCGTCATCGAGCGCGCCGGCAATCTGGGTGTGCGGGTGCGCGATCTGGACAACCCCCACCGCCGCAACTTCAGCGGACTCACCTACTTCCCGGTGAGCACCGACTGGGTCTGCAACGCCCGCTTCGAGCCTTACGAGCCGGCGCGCCACCTGAAGATCGTCAACATCCTTGGCATGGAGGAGGAGGCACAGTCGCCGGGGGCGGTGGTATTCAGGAAGAATGGCCGCGAGTGGCGGCTCGATACCGTGCTGGAAACGCCGGGCGAGCAGGAGCTGTTCGTCATGTTCGCCGACGGCACCAGCGGACATGAGACCTACGGCGGCGGACGGTTCCTGTACATCCCGCTGCCGCAAGGCCATACGGCGCTGGTGGATTTCAACAAGGCCTTCAACCCGCCGTGCGCGCTGAATGACTTCGCGACCTGTCCGCTGCCGCCGCCGCAGAACCGGCTGAAGCTCAGGGTCGATGCGGGCGAGAAGAGGTACGCCGGCGGACCCGAGCATCGCTCGTGATCAGCCCGCCTGATGGCGGCGCTGCGCGCGGGTGAGCCTGATGCGCTCCATGACACGCCGCCGCCCCTCGGGCGTCAGGGTCGTGCCCGCCGGCGCGGGCCGCGCCGTAAAGCTCGCCGCGGCGCCTGCTGCCGCTGCGGCCGCGCCCGCCTGCGCGGCCGCGGTCGCGGTCGCTGCAGGAAAGTCGATGAATGCATCGCTGCGGACCTGGGCACCCGCGTCGGTCTGCACGTAAAAGGGCAGGAAGCTGCTCGGCGTGCTCGCGAGCGCTTCGTAGTCGCCGAGAAACTGCCCCCGTGAATCGGGCGCCAGATCGAGATCGAAGGGTCCGGACAGGTGTGATTCCCGGAAGGTCACACCGTCGCTGGAGGTGACCAGCCAGCAGTCGGCGAGGAGCGAGGCGGGCGAGGAGGTGTTGCTGCGCAGGTCGTAGTAGGTGACGCCGATCACGCCATCCGCGCGCACGTGAATGGTCGGGGTGAATGCCGGCACGTTGGGGTCCGCGTTGACCTGCACGGGGACCGACCAGGTGAGTCCGCCGTCCGCGGAGTGCGTCATGGCGATGCCATCGTGCTGCCCGCCGGAAAAGCGTGAGTCCTGCCAGGCGACGTAGACGATGCCCCCGGGGCCGACGCTCACGGACACCAGACCGGAGCCGTCACGCACCGCCGCGCCGGTGTTGGGATCGGTGGTGCCGACGGCCTGCAGATCCGAGAGCGTGAGCGCAGCGGACCAGTTGGCGCCGTGATCGGTGGAGCGTATCACCCGCACCAGCGCCGAGGTCGCCCCGAGCTCGGTGAGCAGGTCGAGCACCACGTCGCCCGGCAGCACCACGATCTGGTTGCCGAGGGTCTGACTCTGCGCACCCGGATCGTAGATGCTGCGGGCGGCCTGCCAGGTGGCGCCGGCGTTGGCCGTCACCGCAACGTAGCTCGGCCCGGCCGACTGCCCGCTGAGCCGGTCCCACACGGCGTACACGTAGTTCGCGTCGGTCGGGTCGGCGGTGATGGAGCCCTTGTCATTGAAGACGGTCGAGCCGTCCTGGATGAGGGCGATCGGCGCGCTCCAGGTGAGGCCGCCGTCGCGGGATTGCGCCACCAGCATGCCGCTCGAAGAACCGGGCAGCAGCGTGGCGCCGCTAAAGGACAAGGCCAGGGCGTAGACCACACCGGCGGGCGAGACCGTGAGCCACACGTCCGTGGCGCGGGCGTAGTCGCCGGGGTTGCCGGAGTTACCGCCGGTGCAGCGCGAGAACGCCGCGTTCGCCAGCGTCCAGGTCGCACCGCCATCGAAGGACGCGGCGAGATTCAAGCCCTGCGCCCCGCCGTCCGACCAGCGGTTCTGCTGCCAGGCGCTGATCAGGTTCATGGGGCTGGTGGGATTGACCGCCAGATACGGCTCGGCCGCCGTGTTGGTGTACAGCGTTCCCGTCGCCGCGACGCCGTCGCAGCCCGCGCTGAACGTCGAGAGTTGCGACACGCGCACCTGAGTGACCGAGGTGAACGGCGGCGGTGCGCCTGGCGGCGGCGTGCCGCCCCCGCCGCCGCCGCCCCCGCACGCCGTGACCAGGGTGAGGAATGCGGCGCCCACCACGGCGCGCGGTGATGCGCCGGCGGCACTCAAGCGGCGATGAAAATCGTGGCGGGGTGCTCCAGGCACTCCTTGAGCGCCTGGATCATCGCGGCCGCGTCGTAACCGTCCACGAAGCGGTGGTCGAAGGACGAGGAGAGGTTCATGGTGCGCCGGATGGCGATGGCGCCGTCCACGACCACCGGGCGCTCCAGGGCGCGGTTCACGCCGATGATGGCCACTTCCGGAGCGTTGATGATCGGCGTGCTGGCGATGCCGCCCAGCTTGCCGAGACTGGTGATGGTGATGGTCGAGCCGGTCAGCTCTTCGCGCTTCGCCTTGTTGGTGCGCGCCGCCTCGCTCACCCGGCGCATCTCGGCCGCCAGCTCCCACAGCGTGAGCGCCTGGGCGTCGTGCACCACCGGCACCTTCAGGCCGTCGGCAGTCTGCGTGGCGACACCCAGGTGCACGGACCGGTGACGCACGATCACGCCCCGCTCGGCGTCGTAGTGCGCATTGCATTGGGGAAAATCCTGCAGCACGCGCACCAGCGCCAGCGCCAGGAATGGCAGATAGCTCAGCGCCGGCGCACCCGGCGCCAGGGCGCCGTTCAGATGACGGCGCAGGGATTCGAGCTCGGTGACGTCCAGTTCCTCCACGTAGGCGAAGTGAGGGATGGTGCGCTTCGCCTCGCTCATGCGCTGGGCAATGACGCGGCGCAGGCCGATCACCTTGATCTCTTCCGTGGCGCCACTCGGCGCGACGCGCGCCTCGGCGGCCCTGGCCGCGGGAACCGCCTTGGGCGCCGCGCGCAGCGGCGTCGGCTGCGGCGCGCGCCGCGCCACGTAGGCCTCCAGGTCCTTCGGCACGATCCGTCCGTTGGGTCCGGAGCCGGCAATCTGCCGCAGATCGATCCCGGCCTCGTGCGCGCGGCGGCGAATGGCCGGCGAGGTGGCGACACGGCCGGCGCGGGCCGCTGCCGGCGTCGGCGGTACGGCCGCAGCGCCGTTGCCACTGCCGCCCGATGCCGGCGCGGACTTCCCCGCCGGCGCGGGTGTGGCTGGCGCCGCAGCGTCGGGCTGCGTTTCCAACACGATCAGCTCCGAGCCCACCGGCACCATGTCCCCGGGTGAGCCGGTCGTGGAGAGCACGCGCCCGCCGACCGGCGCCGGTACCTCCACGGCCGCCTTCTCGGTCATCACCTCGACCAACACGTCGTCCTCGGCGACCGTGTCCCCGGGCTTGACGCGCCAGTTGACGATTTCCGCCTCGACCGTGCCTTCGCCCAGATCGGGCAGCTTGAAGACGTACCTGCTCACGCCGCCTCCATCACCTGCTTGAGCGCCGCGGCAATGCGCGCCGGTCCCGGAAAATACTCCCATTCGAACGCGTGCGGATAAGGCGTGTCCCAGCCGGTGACGCGCTGCACCGGCGCTTCGAGATTCCAGAAGCACTGTTCCTGAACCGTGGCCACGAGCTCCGCGCCATAGCCGCTGAAGCGCGTCGCCTCGTGCACCACCACACAGCGGCCGGTCTTGCAGACCGAGGTGCACAGCGTGTCCACGTCGAGCGGCGCCATGCTGCGCACGTCGACGATCTCCGCGTCGACGCCCGCAAGCCGCACCGCCGCCTCGGCGACGTGCACCATGGTGCCGTAAGTGAGCACGCTGACTTCCTTACCCTCGCGCACCAGTGCGGCGCGGCCGATCGGCACGCGGTAATGGCCCTCGGGCACCTCGCCGCGCGGGTGCGCGCTCCACGGCACCGCGGGCTTGTGCGGATCGCCGTCGAAGGGCCCGTTGTAGATGCGCTTGGGCTCGAAGAACACCACCGGATCCTCGTCCTCGATCGAGCTGATCAGCAGGCCCTTGGCGTCGTAGGGGTTGGAGGGCATCACGACCTTGATGCCGCACACGTGCGTGAAAACGCTCTCCGGGCTCTGCGAATGAGTCTGCCCGCCGCGGATACCGCCGCCGCACGGGGTACGGATGGTCACCGGCGCGAAGAACTCCCCCGCCGAGCGGTAACGCAGCCGCGCGAGCTCGCTCACCACCTGATCGAAGCCCGGATAGATGTAGTCGGCAAACTGGATTTCCGCGACCGGCTTCAGCCCGTTGACCCCCATGCCGATGGCCGCGGCGATGATGCCGCCTTCGGCGATCGGCGTGTCGAGGACGCGATGCTCGCCGTACTTTCTCTGCAGCCCGTCGGTGACGCGGAACACGCCGCCGAAGAAGCCCACGTCCTCGCCCAGAATGACGACGCGCGGATCGCGCTCCAGCATCACGTCCATCGCGGAGTTGAGCGCCTGGACCATGTTCATGCGCGCCATGCTTCAACCCTTCTTGGCCACGGACGGCGCGCTCTGCCGGCGCTCGGCTGCCGCCGCGCTGCGCAGCGCCCGCAACTCCTCGCGCTGGCGCACGAGATTGGGCGGCATCTCCTTGAACACGTCTTCGAACATCGTCAGCGGGTCGAGCGAGGGCCCGCCGGTGAGGGTTCCGTACGACTCCGCCTCCTTCCAGCAGGCGGTGACGTGCGCCTCGAGCTCCTTCTCGAGCCGGCCATGGCGCTCCTCGGACCACTCGCCGAGTGCGATCAGGTGCTGCTTCAGACGCGTGACCGGGTCCCCGAGCGGCCAGGCGCGCCACTCTTCCTTGGGTCGGTAGCGCGCAGGATCGTCGCTGGTGGAGTGCGCCGCCGCCCGATAGGTCACGTGCTCGATCAGGGTGGGCCCGCCGCTCTGGCGCGCGCGCTGCGCGGCCCACTGTGTCACCGCGTACACCGCCAGGAAATCGTTGCCGTCGACGCGAATCCCCGGCATGCCGTAACCGGGGCCGCGCTGCGCGAAGGTCTTGTGCTCACCACCTGCGAAGCCCTGGAAGGTGGAGATCGCCCACTGGTTGTTGACCAGATTCAGAATCACCGGCGCCTGGTAGACCGCGGCGAAGGTCATCGCGTAGTGGAAGTCCGCCTCCGCGCTCGAGCCCTCGCCGAGCCAGCTGGCGGCAATCCGGTCTTCGCCCTTGATGGCTGCGGCCATCGCCCAGCCGACCGCCTGGGGAAACTGCGTGGCGAGGTTGCCGGAGATCGTGAAGATGTTGCCGCTGCCCCAGTGGTACATGATGGGCATCTGTCGGCCCTTGCACATGTCGTGAGTGTTCGACAGACACTGGCACATGAGCTCGACCAGGTTGCGGCCGCGCACGACGTGCAGGCCCTGCTGCCGATACGAGGGGAACAGCATGTCCCCCGGCTGCAGGGCCATGCCCTGCGCGACCGCCACCGCCTCTTCGCCGGTGGACTTGATATAGAAGGAGATACGCCCCTGCCGCTGGATCTTCTGCATGCGGTCATCGAACAGCCGGGTGAGCAGCATGTGGCGCAGGCCCACCTGCAGCTCGGAGGCCTCCAGGCGCGGATCCCAGGGCCCGACGGCCCGGTGCTCTTCATCGAGCACCCGCACCATCTCCAGGGCGAGGTTCTCGATGTCGCGCACGGAGGCGGTGACGTCCGGGCGGTTCACCGCACCTGCCGGGGATATCTGCACGTAGCTGAAATCCGGTTCCTGCCCCGGCCGTGCCGGCGGGGCAGGAACATGCAAGCGCGACCGTGGGGTCATGGGTGCCTCTGAAGCCTTACGCGCGAGGGGTTGCGGCGCCGAGTAAGAGTTCGGCACGATTGTAGTCGCCTGACACGGGTAACACTACGCATGAAGCGCCGGCAGACCGCACCGAGGCTGGTGCTGCGGCACACGACGCAATCCGGGCCGCTCGGGCGCACAGCGCATCGCAGCGCCGCGCGCGCCGCCCCGCAGCCGGCGCGCGTGCGCGTCGGTCGGGAAGTCGCCGGCCGCGGCGGCAAGGGTGTATCGGTGATCAGCGGACTGCCCCTTGACGAAGCGCAACTCGCCGAGCTGGCGACGCGGCTGAAGAAGATGTGCGGCGCGGGCGGTGGCGTCAGAGAGGGTGTCATCGAGATTCAGGGCGAGCATCGGGACCGGCTGGTAGCCGAGCTGTGCAGGCTCGGCTACCAGGCGCGGCGCTCCGGCGGCTGAGCGCTGTGAGCTGTCGGGGAGCCGGCCGCCCGTAAGCGCAGTGGTATCCGCCGGCAATCAGTTGCTATAGAGTGGCGCTGGAAAGGTCCCGCGCGGGGAATAAGGTGCACAAAGACCCTCAGACGCCGGCTCGGACACGCAATGGGGACGTCCTGCTGTTCGCGCGCAACTTCTTCCGCCATCCGCGCATGCTCGGCTCGATCGTGCCCAGCTCGCGCTTCCTCATCAAGCAGCTGCTGCAGCCGATCAACTGGGCGCGGGCGGACGTCATCGTGGAGTATGGTCCGGGAGTGGGCGGTATCACCGCGGAAGTGCTGCGTCAGATGCGTCCGGACGCCACGCTCATCGCCATCGAGATGAACCCGGACTTCGTCAAGTACCTGCGCAGCTCATTCACCGACAAGCGGCTGCGGGTGGTGGAAGGATCGGCAGTATCGGTCGATGAGATCCTGCGCCGCTTCGGCTACGCACGCGCCAACTACATCATCTCCGGTATTCCGTTCAGCACCATTCCGGCACCGCTGCGCGAGCGCATACTGCGCAAGACCTGCGATGTGCTCGAATCCGGCGGCGCATTTCTCGTCTACCAGTTCTCCACGCGCGTGCTGCAGGACCTGAAGCGCGTCTTCGGCTACGTCGGCCGCAGGTTCGAGCCGCTCAACGTGTTGCCGGCACATCTGTTCATCTGTCAGCCCGGTACCGCCTGAGCACGGCTCGCCCCCGCGCCGCGCGCACCGCGCAGCAACTGCTCGCCGCCGGCCGGCGTCGCGCCAGCGCCCCGGGCGAACTGCCATCCTGCGCCGGTGGCGTTGACAATGCCGCGTCCGGGCGGGGATCCTGTTCCTCATGGCGGGCACGTTGTGGATCGGAACACGTAAGGGTCTGTTCGCGCTGCGCGCCGATGGGGCGCGCCGCAACTGGAAACTCGCCGGCCCGCAGTTTCTCGGCCACATCATTCACCACGTCGTGCAGGATCCGCGCGCGCCACGGGTGCTGCTGCTGGCGGCGAAGACCGGGCATCTCGGGCCCACCGTGTTCCGCTCGACCGATCGCGGCCGCAGTTGGCGCGAGGCCGCGCGACCGCCCGCCTTTCGCCCGGTCAACGACGGCGAGGAAGCACGCGCCGTGCAGCGTGTTTTCTGGCTCACGCCCGGCCATCACACGCAAGCGGCGACCTGGTACGCCGGCAGTTCCCCGGCGGGATTGTTTCGCTCCACGGACGGTGGCGAGCACTGGGAACCGGTGGCCGGTTTCAACGACCATCCGATGCGGCCGAAGTGGGCGGCGTTCGGCACGCCGGACGGGGAGTTCCTGCACTCCATTCTGGTGGACCCGCGCGACCCGCGGCACCTGTACATCGCGATCTCGGTCGGCGGGGTGTTCGAGTCCACCGACGCCGGAGGGGACTGGACCCCGCTCAATGAAGGCTGTGCGGCGGACTTCCTGCCCGACCCGAGCGTGCCGTTCGGTCACGATCCACATTGCATGGTGCAGCACCCCGCCAGACCCGAGCGGCTCTACCAGCAGAATCACTGCGGCATCTACCGCCTGGATGGCCCGCAGCGGCGCTGGCAGCGCATCGGCAAAGCCATGCCAAAGAAGGTCGGCGATATCGGCTTCCCGATCGTGCTGCATCCGACCGATCCCGACACGGCGTGGGTACTGCCCATGGACGGCCAGAGCGTGTGGCCGCGCACCTCCGTCGGCGGCAGGCCGGCGGTCTACGGCACCCGCGATGGTGGCGCCAGCTGGCGGCGCATGGATCGCGGGTTGCCGCGGTCGCAGGCCTGGTTCACGGTGTTGCGTCAGGCCATGTGCGCTGACATTCACGCACGCCCGGGCGTATATTTCGGCACGACCGGGGGAGAAGTCTGGGCCAGTACCAACGGCGGGGAGGGTTGGCGCTGCGTCGCGCGCCACCTGCCGGAGATCTACTCGGTGACTCACGCGGCCTGAGCCATGAGCTGCACGGTGCGCATCGCCAGCCCTCTGCGCTCGTACACCGCCGGCGCCGCGACGCTTGCGGCCCGCGGCAGCACGCTCGCCGAGGTGCTCGCGAACCTCGAGCAGCGCTGCCCCGGCATCCGCTTCCGTATGATCGACGAGCACGAGCGTATCCGCCCGCACATGCGGCTGTTCGTCAACACCAGCGAGGCGCGTGAACTGTCGGCGGTGGTACGCGATGGCGACACCGTGCACGTGATCTGCGCACTCTCCGGAGGATGATCCCGTGGCCCTGACCAGCAGCGAGCGCGACCGCTACCAGCGTCATCTGGCACTCACCGAGATCGGCGCGGCCGGACAGGAGAAACTCAAAGCGGCCCGCGTGCTGGTGGTCGGCGCCGGCGGGCTCGGCTCGCCGGCCGCGCTGTATCTGGCGGCCGCAGGTTGCGGCACCGTGGGACTGGTGGACTGCGACCGCGTGGAGCTCTCCAATCTGCAGCGCCAGGTGTTGTTCGACAGCAGCGGCATCGCGCGCTCCAAGGCCGAGGCCGGGCGCGAGCGGCTCGCGAGCCTGAATCCCGAGATCCGGGTGCTGGCCCATGCGCTGGAACTGAAGGCCGCCAACGTGCGCGCGCTGTTCCGGGACTACGACCTGGTACTCGATGGCACCGATCGCCTCAGCACCCGCTACCTGATCAACGACGCCTGCGTCATTCTCGGCTTGCCGCTGGTGTCGGCGGCGATCCACCGCTTCGAAGGCCAGGTCATGACTTACGTGCCCGGCCGGGGGCCGTGCTACCGGTGCGTGTTCCCGCAGGCGCCCGAGGGCGGGGTTGCCAATTGCGCGCAGGCCGGGGTCTTGGGCGTACTGCCCGGTGTGCTGGGCACCCTGCAGGCGACCGAAGCGATCAAGCTGATCACCGGCGTGGGCGAGCCGCTCACCGGTCGGCTGCTGACCTACGACGCGCTCGAGATGCGTTTCCACGAGTTCCGCGTCGCGCGCCGGCCGGAGTGCGCGGTGTGCGGCGATGCGCCCACGATCAGCGAGCCGCGCGACCCGGCGGCGCCGCCCACCGGGACCGGGCCTGCGGTGCGCCGGCTCACGGCCGCCGCCCTGCACGAGCTGCTGCGCGACGCAGGCTCGCCCGCACCACGCCTCATCGATGTGCGCGAGCCCTACGAGTACCAGGCCGGGCACCTCGCCGGCGCCATCAACATCCCGCTCGGGGAGCTGCCGGGCCGCGTGGCGGAAGTCGCGCCTGCGGGCACCACGGTGTTCATCTGCCGCAGCGGTGGGCGCAGCCTCGCTGCTTGCCAGATGGCCCTCGCCGCGGGGGTGCCAGGGCCGGTAAACCTCGAGGGCGGGATGCTCGCCTGGTCCGCCGAGATCGATCCGGCGCTGCCGGTCGCGTGAGCTTGTCCGGGTGCAGGCAGTGCGCAGCGTGCGCCGCGGCGGCCAGCGGCCGTTTCAGGCGTCGGGGTGGCAGCGCGACTTCGCGAACCACGACGCCGGTTTGGGCTGGGGCGCCAGCCGGACGCCGGCCTTGATGAGCTCGAACGCCGCGCGCGGCTCATCCACGAACTCGAACAGCCGCAGATCCGCGGCTGCGATGGTGCCGTGGCGCACCAGCGCCTCGAAGTTCACCACTTCCTTCCAGAACGCCGAGCCGTAGAGGAACACCGGAATCGACCGGTCGAGCTTGCGGGTCTGCGCCAGCGTCAGGATCTCGAACAGCTCATCGAACGTGCCGAAGCCGCCGGGAAACGCCACCAGGGCGCGCGCCAGGTGCGCGAACCACAGCTTGCGCATGAAGAAGTAGTGGAACTGGAAGCCGAGCTCCGCAGTGATATACGGGTTGGGACGCTGCTCCTGCGGCAGACCGATGTTGAGCCCCACGCTGCGGCCTCCGGCGAGCGCTGCTCCCCGATTGGCGGCCTCCATGATTCCCGGGCCCCCGCCCGAGCAGACGAGCAGGCGTTCCCCGGGGAGCGAGCGGCTCCATTCGGTCACGAGCCGCGCGAGCTCCATTGCCTCTTCGAGGTAGCGGCCCAGGGGGCCGCCGACGCGCACGCGCGCCGAGCCGAAGAACACCACGGTCGCGGTGACTCCCGCGGCATTGAAGGCGCGCAACGGCGCCAGATACTCGGACACGATCCGTATCGGGCGTCCCTCGTCCGAGTCGACAAATCCGCGATCGTGGTAAGCCAGCGGGGGTGTTGGCATCATCCGCCAAGTTTACCCCACTGACGCGGCGACATTTTGCCAGGCGCCAGGCGTTCGATGAGTGCCCGCCCTACGGCCGCGCTGCTCGCCGCGGCGGCTCTCGCCGTGCGCGCCGCCGGGTGCACCGCCGCGCCGGCGGCCGCGGCGCCGAGCCTGCCGCACCTCGACGCGCAGACCTCGCTCCTGGTGGTGGCGCCGCATCCGGACGATGAGACCCTGTGCTGTGCGGGCGTCATCCAGCGCGTGGTGCGCGCCGGCGGGCGCGCGAGCGTTGTGTGGATCACCAGCGGGGATGCCTCCGAGCTCGACCTGCTGCTGATCGAGAGGAGCCTGTTCGTAAAGCCGGAGAAGGCGCGCGCTCTGGCCGCAACGCGCATGCGCGAGGCACGCGAGGCGAGCGCGCGACTGGGCGTGCCCGAGGCCGGACAGTTGTTCCTGGGCTACCCCGACCGCGGCGTGCTCAGGCTCCTGACCGATCACCGCGCCACGCCCTACACCTCGGGCTCCACGGGCGCGGCGGCGGTTCCCTACCGCGCCGCGCTGTTTCCGGGCCATCCTTACACGGGCGAGAGCCTCGAGCGCGACTTCGCCGCGGTGCTCGAGCGCGTACGGCCGACGCTGATTCTCGCGCCGAGCCCGCGCGACAGCCATCCGGATCATCGCGCCACGGGGCTGCTCACCATCGCCGTCAGCACACGCCGTGGGTTGCCCGACGTACGCTACTGGATCGTGCATGGCGGGGAAGGCTGGCCCAGCCCGCGGGGACTGCTGCCGGGCGTGCCGCTCACCGCGGCCCCGCGCAGCCGTGGGCTGGCGCTGGCGGTCTTCGCACTGGAACCCGCCGAGGAGGACCGCATGCTGGAGGCGCTGCGCGCCTACGACACGCAGATGCGCACGCTGGCGCCGTTCCTGCTCGCGTTCGTGCGCAGCACCGAGCTGTTTGCGTCGCTCCCGGGAGCGCAGCTCGCGCCACAGTAGCCGCAGGCGCTCCGCAGCCTCAGCGCCAGCGATCGAGTTGGCGATCGAGCACGCCAGCGATGCCCTCGCGCAGGCGATCGAGCCAGGCGCGCTGCCGCCAGTGGCGGCGGCTGAGCGCGCGCGATACGGCGAAATCCCGTTCAAACAGCGCCGCCGCCGCATCGGCAAAGCGCGCGTCGGCGATCTCCTGGTTGGCCTCCAGGTTCCAGCGGAAGCTCCAGCGATCGAGATTGCTCGAGCCGATCGATACCCAGTCGTCGCACAGGATCATCTTCGCGTGCAGCATGCGCGGCTGGTACTCGAATATCTTCACACCGTTGCGCAGCATCCTGCCATAGAAGCGGCGTGCCGCCTGGCGCACCCACGGATGGTCGGTGCGCGCGCCCGGCACCAGCAGCCGCACGTCCACGCCGCGGCGCGCCGCCCGGCGCAGCGCCTTGCGAAAGCGGCGCGAGGGCACGAAATACGCGCTCATGATCCAGGCGCGCGTCGCGGCACAGTCGATGCGGCGCAGTACACCATTGGCGAGCACCGAGCGCTGCCGGGCCTCGCTCAACGCCAGGCGGCCCGCGGCGCCGCCGGCGCGCGGCGCGCCCGGCGGCGGCTCCGGCAGCGCCAGCTCCGGCCCGCAGCGCCGCCAGGTGCGCGCGAAGGCGCGCTGCCAGTCGCTGATCACCGGACCCTCGATCTCGACCATCAGCTCGCGCCACGCTCCGCGCGGGGCGCCGGGTGCGAAGTCGTCCGTGAGACCTGCGCCGCCCACGAACGCCACGCTGCCGTCGATGAGCAGGAGCTTGCGATGGTCGCGCAACAGGTTCGCGAGCCTGTTTCGCAGGCGCAGCGGGTTGAACAAGCGCAGCTCCACGCCCGCATCCAGCAGCCCCCGGCGATCGGCGCGCGTGAATCCCAGGGCGCCGAAGGCATCGAGCACCAGGCACACGCGCACGCCGCGGCGCGCGGCCCGCGCGAACGCCTCGCTGAAACGCGTAGCGACGGCGCCCGAGCGGACCAGGTACATCTCCAGCAACACGTAGCGGCTCGCGGCATCGATCGCCTGCAGCATGCGCGCGAAGAAGTCCCCGCCATCATCGAGCAGCCGGAATTCGTTCCCCGCCCGCCACGGCCAGCCCGTGGTCGTAAATTGATCGGGATCCCGGCCGGCCGTCATGAGCGAACAATGACCGACCCGCGCACCAGATGCCAGATCCTGCTGCTGTTGGCGTTACTGTGCCGGTTGTGCGCCGCCGGCACGCCACGCTAACGGTGCATGCGGGACGCGGCATCATGCTCTTGTTCCAGGGTGACCACGGTACCGGCCACCAGGTACAGGACCGCGAACCAGGCGAGACTGCGGGTGAGAAAGATATCGAGCGTGCGGTAGATGACCGGCGTGTGAGTGAACGCCTGCGTAGCCTGCACGGCGCCGATGAGGATCGCGGCGGCCGCGACCAGCGTCAACACCGGCCCGACCGAGGAGCGTGGTGCGCCCGGCCCGGCGGGTACCGCCGCCGGCGCGGGCAGGCGCCGGTACCACAGCGTCATTGCGGCCAGTCCGAACGCCGAGCTCAGGTACTGCAGAACGTGGCAGACCGTACCAATGTACCAGCCGAAGCTCACCGGCGCGCTGAGCGCCGCGACCCGACGCACCATCCAGCCATCGGTATGGGTGAAGGAGTCCCACAGCAGGTGGGTCCACGCGCCGAGGATGATCGACACCCCCGCCAGAGCCCATTCGAGCGGCCGCCGGCTGAAGGGCGCGAGCGCGGCGAGGCACAGCCGGCGGGCCCGCGGGGACAGCAGCGCGGTGAGCGGCCGGCGCAGCACAGAGACGCACCCCAGCGTGGCATACCCGAGCACCAGGCAGGTCGTGTACGAGCCCGTGACGGAGTGAGTCTCGGGCCCGAAGTGGCCGAAGCGCGCCGGCACGTAGTACGGCAGATCGGGAATCATGGCGCCGATGATCAGCGGCGCGGTGCGCAGGTACCTCAGACCGCGCAGCGGCAGGATGGCGGCGGGATGCGCGAGTGTGAACGGCATGCGCGCGCCCTCAGCCCGACCCCCGCGAGCGCGTGCTCACGCGGATGCGGAAGTCCGTGCCGATCCAGTTGGCTCCCGAGCGGAATGTCAGATCGATGCAACGGCCGGCACGCAGCTGCGAGGTATCGATCTGCAGCAGGTGCAGACCGAGCGGGTTCGCCGCCGTGTCCTGCTCGCGCACGTCCTGCCAGCCGTCGAGCCCCCAGCGCACGGCTCCCGGCTCCAGCAGAGCGACCGTGAGCGCACAGCCTTCGGGCAGCTCCGCCGCCGGAGCCTGCTGGCACCAGATGACGCGGGTGAGCGTCGGGCGCTCGCCGCGGTAACGCTCCCACACCGAATCGGGGCGGTCGAACGCGCGCCCCAGCAGCCGCGAGGCAACCAGCTTCACATACTCGGCGTGCGTCCACACGAGCGGCATCGCCGCCCCGCTTGGCCGGCCGGGACTGAGGCGGCGTGCGGGGATCGGCGCCGCGTCCCACACCTGTTCGGGCAGCATGCCCCCGGTCGAGGTCATGCGGGTCATCGCGAGCAGGAACGGCAGTGCGTCGCGTCCGCAGCTCAGCTCGTAATGACCGCGCTCACCGGTCAGCAGGGGCCAGGCGCGCCCCCGGCCGGTGCCGTCGTAGGCGCTGCCGTCGTCGTGCTCGCCGTAGCCGTCCCCGTTGTAGCGATGCCAGCAGGGACCTGAGGGCGTTTCGACCTTCAACAGCGCATCCGCCACCTTCAGGCTCGCCAGGATCAGCGGATCGTCGGCGCGCCGCAGGCCGAAGCGCACCAGCTGCAGGAAGTCGACGCTCACCTGCGCGCTGGCCGGCAGGCCCGGATCGACCTGCAGGTTCTTGATCGGCAGCACGCCCTCCGGCAGGCAGCGGTCATCGCCCATGGCCCGTGGCGGGGCGACGCGCACGTAGTAGCCGCGCACGCCGTGCAGGCGCGCCAGCGGCGTGTCGCACGCGGTGGTCCAGTCCTCCAGCCGCGCATTCCAGTAGTCGGCAAAGGCGAGTGCCAGCGCGCGGGCATCGGCAGGCAGATGGCGCGCCCCGGCCACCAGGGCCGAGATGCACACCGCCAGGGTGAAGGTGTTGAGACCCGAGTCCTCCTCCCAGCGGTCCTGGTCGCTGACCGGGCCGTGACGCACCAGGAACGACAGCGCGCGGCGAATCATGTCGGCGACTTCAGTGCCCTCGAGCGCGCCGCGCTCATCGAGCGCGACCGCGAGCAGCACCGGAAACGCACTCTCGTCGAGCTGCACACCGGGCCAGTAGACCTTGCCTCCCAGCCACTGGTTCTGGTGCCAGTGTCCGTCGGCATTCTGCGTGGCGAGCAGATACCGCAGCGTGTTGCGCGCCTCGCGCGCCGCGCCGACCGCCAGCAACGCACCCGCGCTCTCGACCAGATCGCGCGGCCACACCAGGTGATACCCCTCGCGCTCCTCGCGCGTGTTGCCCCAGGGGACGCTCAAGGACGCCACCATGGCACCCGGATAGGTCTTGTCCTGGTGGGTGCGCAACACCATGGTGGAAATGCCCACCTGCTCGGCGCACGCCGGCGGCAGGCCGGCGCACAGAGACTGCACCGGTGTACAGTTCGTGTGCCAGAGCGTCCAGCTGCTGCGCTGCCGCTCCCAGGAAATCGCGAAAGGCTCCGACAGCGCGGTGAGCGACAGCGTCGCGGCCGCCTCGGGGCTGCTGCCGAAGCCGAGCGCCAGCACGGCCTGGCGCGGCAGCTCCCCGAGCAGCGCGACGTTGCCGGGCCCGGCGGCGTCGTACTCCCAGGTGAGGGCGCCGTTGCGAGCAAAGTCCTGCCAGCCATCGCTGCTGCCGACGAATCCCGCGCTGGCGCGGCCCCAGGCGTCCTGCTGTCGCGGGTTGACGGCGGCGAGGGCCAGCCCGAAGGGACCCTGCTCCGCCCACAACAGCTTGCGGCCGCGGTGTTGCACGACGGCCGCGCGGTTGTTGGCGCCGGTGCCGCCCAGGTGTGGCGCGAGCAGCGCGTAGGGGCGCAAAGCCGCATCGCCGTCGAGGGCGGCCTCGATGAGCAACACATCGCGGTGCTCGCACGGCGTCACACGCAGCGTGAGATCGAAGCGCTCGTGGTGGTGCACGATGTGCACCGCGGGCGCGCCGGGCGCAGCGAGCCGCAGCTCGTGCTTCCACAGCCGCTTCACCTCGACCCAGAAGCCCGCACCGTCGGCGACGATGAAACCGAGGTCGCGGATCTGCGGCAGGTCAACGCGCGGGTAATAGACCTCGTTGATGATGCCGCCGCCGATGGTGAACCACAGGCGCGCGTGACCGAGCGAGCTGCCGAGCATTTCCTTGGCGCTGCTGCACCAGGTCGGGGGCAGCCCGGGAGCTCCCGGCGCCGCGCTCATCGCCCGACCGCTGCGCGCTCGCCGGGCAGGCGCAGCCGCCCGTCGCCCCGGCGCCAGAGCCGCAGGCCACCGATGAACGCATTGCGGTTGTCACCGAGCTGCACGTCCTGCGGCAGGCTCTTCAGGCGCACGGCGTTACCGCCACCGAGCACGACGTAGTCCACCTCCAACGCGAGCTTCAGATGTTCGATCACATCAAGGACCTTGCGGCGCCACTTCCTGGTGCCGAGTCGCCTGCGGCCGCGCTCGCCGACGTAATCCTCGAAGGTGCGGCCGCGCTTGTAATGCATATGCCCGACTTCGGTAGGCTCGACCACGCCGTCAATGACGAGGGTCGCGCCCAGTCCCGTGCCCAGCCCGAGAAACAACATGCGACCGCCGCGGTAGCTGCCGATCGCCTGCATGGCTGCATCGTTGATCACCTTGACCGGCCGGCCGAACGCCTTCTCGAAGTCAAACCCGACCCAGCCCTTGCCCAGGTTGTGGGGCTCGGCGGCGATCCTGCCGCGGAACACGAGTCCCGGGTAGCCGATTGACAGCGCGTCAAAGCTGAGGTTGCCGGTGAGCTCGAGGAGCTGGCGCGTCATGCTCGCCGGCGACATCTGCGGCCCGGAGACGAACTTGCGGACCGGGCCGCGTGCATCGACGCGGAACTTCACGTGCGCGCCGCCGATATCGATGACCAGGATGTGGCGCGCACGGAAGTTGCCCGGGGTCTTGCTGCTGGCGCGCATCGAGCGGATTCTCCCCGGAATCGGCGGCTTTGACCACCGACGCAGCTGCGCGTCGCACGCGGCGACGCGCTATGCTGCCGCGCTGTGACGGTCTGAACGAAAGGCGGGGAGTGCGATGATTCGGTCACGTGCGTTGCTTGCTGTGGTGACTGTGCTGAGCGCATGCGCGGCGTGCTGTGCGGCGCGCGCCGCCGACACCACGATCTCCAAGGTCATGGGTTCCATCGACATCGGCGCGGGTGAGCACAGCGGGGATGTCTCGACGGTAAACGGATCCATTCATATCGGCGAGAATGCCGTGGTCGGCCGGGCCGACACCGTCAACGGCAGCATCGCCGTCGAGCGCCACGCCACGGCGGCCAAACTCGTGACTGTCAACGGATCCATTCACCTGAAAGAGGCGGTGCGCGTCGGCGGCAGCGTGCAGGCGGTCAACGGCGCCGTGACGCTCGCGGACGGCGCAGACGTCGCCGGCCCGCTGAGCAATGTCAACGGCGCCATACGGGTCGCGGCCGCTCACGTCGGGGGTCTCATCGACACGGCGACGGGTGACATCGAAATCGGTCCCAACGCACACGTCGACGGCGGAATTCACGTCGAGAAGGACACCAGCTGGTTGCACATCTGGTTCTGGTCCGAGGACACCCCGCGGGTAGTGGTTGGACCGGGCTCGGTCGTCGGCGGCACCCTCAAGTTCGAACGCAAAGTGAGTCTGTACGTCAGCGACCGGGCAACGATCGGGCCCGTGGAGGGCGCCACCGCAGTCAGGTTCTCCGGAGACCGCCCGCCCGGGTGAGCGCCGCCGCAAAGCCGAACGGCAGAGTGTTACCTCTGCCGCTCGGCTGCAGCGCGCTGGTCCGTGTCAGCGGGACGTCGAGGCGCTCATCGACGCGTCCGCTGAGGTGGAAGCGGAAGCGGAGAAGTCGCCGCCGGCCGCCGCACCCTCGCGATGACGCGAGTCAGAGTCGCCATCCGCCGCCGGCTTGCCGGGGTTACGGGTCCGCGTGGCACCCTCACCCGGGTTGCGCGGCGCCGTCGGGCTCGAGTTGGCACGCTGGCCGGACGCTGCACCGCCGCCGACGGCGCTCGCGCCGGCCTCACCGGCTGAGCTCCCCGAGGCTGCGCCGCCCAGCACCCCGCCCGCATTCACGCTGCGGGTGTGCGCTTCAGCGCCGCTCGCGGCGCTCGCCGCCGTGCTCGCCGTCGCCCGCGGCGCGCTCGCGGCAGCCGCACTGGCCGTGTCGGCGGCCAGATCGACGCCCTTGCGCGCCTCGTGGCGCGCCGACGCTTCCGTCTTGCCCGCCGACGCTTCCGTCTTGCCCGCGGCGCGCGCGCCGGCGCGAGCAGCGCCCTGTGTCCCGGCGCCGACCGTGCGCTCAGCACGGCCCAGGCCGTCAAGCTCGCCGCCGGCGCCACCCTGGACAGACCCGCGGGCGCCGCCGCCGATGGACCCGCCGACGCCGTCATTCATGGGGCCACCCATGCCGCCGATGCCCCCGCCGAGCGTCCCGCCGAGCCCGCCGTGCGCGCCACCGCCCAGGATCTGCGCGTGAGCGGGAGCGGCCACAGCCAGCACGGCTGCGATCGCGGCGCTCGTGAAAAGATGATTGATCTTCATGGTCGTCTCCTCTCGAGGCCGCGGCCCATCCGCGACCCTTCGCCGAGTACTACGACCGGCCGCTGCGAATTCTTCCGCAGCACGGGGGATTTTCGTGGGTTTGACTTAACGTGCTCCCAGCCGGGCGAGCGCCGGCTGCCGGCGCAGGTCCGCACCCACCAGTCCATAGCCGTAGACCGGATCGAGGCCCGCGGTCCCGAGATCCACTGCCCGCGCGGCCAGAGCAGCCACCGCCTGCTGTGCGGCGCTGTCATCGGGCGTGGGCAGCTCGAGCGCCAGCAGCCCCGCGACGATGGGCGAGGCGAACGAAGTCCCGCGCACCAGCGCATACCCCTGGTGCGGCCCCGCCGCGGCCATGTCCGCTCCGGGGGCGGCGAATTTCACCTGCGCGCCGCGCAGCGCCTCGACCAGCACCTGCTGGCGCGCGTCCACCGCCGTCACTCCCACCACTCCCGGCCAGGCCGCCGGATACAGCGGCGGCGCGGCCGGACCATCATTGCCGACCGCGGCCACCACCAGGTGGCCGCGCGCCAGCACGTTCTGCACGATGCCCGCGAGCGTTCTGTTCGGCGGTCCCACCAGGCTCACGTTGATGACCGGAACCTGCTCGCGCACGAGCCAGGCAAACGCCTCCGCCACCGAATCCACCGCGCCCCCGGTGGGAAGGCCGCAGAACACGTCCACGGCGTAGAGAGCGGACCCGGGCGCTGCGCCGTGCAAGGCGCTGGCGCGGCCGACCATGAGCGAGGCCACCGCGGTCCCGTGCTCGGCGGGTACCGCTCTGGCGCAGCCGTGCTGTTGAACCGTGATGCCGCTGAACACCTCGTGAGTCACGTCCACGCCACTGTCGATCAGGCCGACTCGAATCGCGCTGACGCCCTGCGCCCCGGGCGCGCGCGCTACGGCGCCCGGCGCAGGCGCGGGTTGCGCAGCCGGCTCTGCGAGGCCGACCGCACCGCTGTCGGTATAGACGTGATTGAAGTCGTAGACGCCCGCGGGGTCGAGCTCCTGCAGGCGTGCCAGGGCGTGCGCGGTGCCTCTCGCGGCGTGCAACACCACGACGTGAGTGCCGAGCTCTGCGGACACCGACTCGCGCACCACTGAAAATCCCGCCGCGCCGGCCGCCTGCAACGCGGCAGCGCTCGGAGACAGGGCGAGCAGCTCCCCGCGCACCATGGGCGCGCCGTGCGGGTCGGCCTCGAGCACGTCCCGGTGCCGGCGCAGCTGCTCGCGAACCCGCAGGGCACGCAGTTCCCGCAGGCGGCGCGGATCGACTTCGCCCGCGAGCACGGCGGCGGATTTGTCGATATCCAGCACGCCGGCCGCGGGCACATTCGGCAGTGTGACGCCGGGCACCGACGGCACACGCACGGCGGGCAGACCGATCTGTGCGAGCGCCGCCGACGCGATCAACAGCAGCAATGTCGATACGACGGTGCGCATGCGAGCACCATAGTTGAACGTGGGCGCGCAGGGAAGAAATGGAAGAAAATGGCACTCATGAACGTAATGCCGGCATAGACGTGCGCGCCTCACCCGCCGAGCTGCGCGAGGAGCTGGTCATGCTACTGCCGCGGTTGCGACGCTTTGCGCGTGCACTCGCCAGAGACGTGCACGACGCCGACGACCTGGTGCAGATCGCGGTCGAGCGGGCGCTGACCCGCAGCGCACAACTGCGGCCGGACGCGCCGCTGTCGAGCTGGATGTTCGGCATCGTGCGCAACGCGTGGCTCGACGAGCTGCGCGCGCGCGGCCGGCGTACACGGCTGTTCGCGCCCGAGGAGTCCGCCGAGCGGATCGGCGATGCCTCCCAGGGCGCGCACGCGGACCTGCTGGCGGTGCAGGACGCGCTGGCGCGCCTGCCCGAGGAGCAGCGTGCGGCGGTCGCGCTGGTGCTGATCGAGGGTCTCTCCTACAAGGAAGCCGCACACATCATGGAGGTGCCGATCGGTACGCTCACCAGCCGCCTGGCGCGCGGCCGCGAGGCGCTGCAGGAGATGCTGGGCGAGAGCACGGGAGCGCTGCGATGAACTTCAGCGACGAGACTGTGATGGCGTACGCCGACGGGGAGCTGGACGCCGCCAGCCGCGCCGCGGTGGAGGCCGCGATGGCCACCGATCCGCAGTTGGCGCAACGGGTCGCGCGGCATCGGGCGCTGCGCGAGCGGCTGCGTGCGGCGCTCGACCCGGTGCTCGATGAGCCGCCGCCGGAGCGTCTGCTCGAGGGCGTGCGCGGCGCGCCGGCGCCGCGGCGCGCCGCCAACGTGGTGGCGCTGAAGCGCAAAGCCGCGCCGCGCTGGTCGTGGCCGCAGTGGGGCGCGATCGCGGCGAGCCTCGTGGGCGGTGTGCTGCTGGGGCCGCTGCTGCTGCGCGCCCCCGCGGGCGCAGCGCTCGTCACGCGCGACGGGCAGGTGCTGGCGAGCGGGGTGCTGGCGCGCGCGCTCACCGAACAGCTCGCGAGCGATCAGCCGCGCGGCGCGCCGGTGCAGATCGGTGTCAGCTTTCGAGCCAGGAACGGCGACTACTGCCGCACGTTCGTGCTGCGCGAGCAAAGCGCGCTCGCCGGACTCGCCTGCCGGGGACGCGAAGCCTGGCGCCTCGAGGTGCTGGCGCAGACTCCCGCCCAGCCGGCCGCCGCCGCGGACTACCGGCCGGCGGGCTCGGCGCTGCCGGCCAGCGTGGCGCGCACGCTCGATGAGCTGATCGCCGGTGAACCGCTCGATGCCGCCGGCGAGACGGGCGCGCGCGCGCGCGGCTGGAAGCCTTGAGCGGGCCGCATCACGACCCCGGCGCAGATCACACCCGGAAAGACTCCGCCAGTCGCCTGCGGGCCGCCCGGCCCGCCTCGAGATCCAGACAGTTGACGATCGCGAGCCGAAAGCCACCGGGTGGCATCGGGTGGGCGGCGGGCGGGCGGTCGGCGTGAAAGGTGATCTGCACGCTGCTCACATCCGGCATGCGCCGCACCTGCTCGACCACGGACGCAGCCGGATGCTGGTATTCGCGGCCGTGCGGGCCGAACAGGGCGACGCTGTAGCCGTTCCTGCGGTCGCGCTCGGCGTAGCGCCATTCGCCCTGCCCGTACAGGCCAACCACGGCCGGCAGCCAGCCGGCGCCGTACAGATCCGGCCACTGATCGGCGAAGCGCAGATGCGCGTCGATGATGCGCCCGCCGATGGTCTCGAGATTGAGCATGCCGGTGTAGGTGGCCAGATGCTGCCCGACCCACGCGCCCAGATAACCCTCGAGCGGCGCGCGTGCCGCCGCCTCGATGGTCCAGTAATCGAAGGTGCCGCCCGCGGCGGCCGTGCCGAGGCTGTGGCGCAGCCACACCACCCTTCCGGCCCGCACGGCGAGGTCGGTGCTGACGTGCTCGCCTTCGAGCAGCGTCATCCAGAAGTGTCCCGGCGTCAGGTAGCGCTCGTAGTGCTCGCGATCGGCCAACACCCGGCTGCCGACGCCCATGCCGCGCAGGTTCATGATGGGCTTGCTGAATACCGGGAAGGCCGGCGGGCACACCCCGTGCGGCGCACAGGCGAGGCCCTGCGAGGCGGCCACCGCCAGCTTGTTGTAGATCCCGCGATGCGCGGGGTACCACAGGTACGCGTCCGGGTCCTCGGTGGGAATGCGCACTTCCTCCGGGCACGCCACGCCCTCGAAGTATTGCAGGCGCCAGGGATCGGCTTCGCAGAAAGGCATGGCGGATGATGAGACAGCCGGTTCGCGGGCGGGTCCGTCTAGAACAGCCCCGTGATGCGCCCGTCCGCGCCGACGTCGATGCTGTTCGCGGCGGGCACCTTCGGCAGCCCGGGCATGGTCATGATGTCGCCGCAGATCATGATGACGAATTCCGCGCCCGCGGCGAGCCGCACCTCGCGAATGTTGACCACGTGGTGGGCCGGCGCGCCGCGCAGTTTCGGGTCGGTGGAGAAGGAGTACTGGGTCTTGGCGACGCACACCGGGTAGTGCCCATAGCCGCCATCCTGCAGCTGGCGGATCTGCGCGCGCACCTTGCTGTCGGCGGTGATATCGGTGGCGTGGTAGATCTTGGTGGCGATCGCCTTCATCTTGTCCCACAGGCTGGCATCGTCTTCGTACAGGTAGCGAAAGCCGTTGGGCTCATCGCACAGGCGCACGATCTCACGGGCCAGTTCCAGCGCGCCACGCCCGCCGTGCGCGAAGTGGGTCGCCGCGATCACCCGCACGTCGTGCGGGGCAATGCGGTCGATCAGCAGCTGGATCTCACGCTCGCTGTCTTCGGCGCGGCGGTTGATGGCCACCGTGCAGGGCAGGCCGTAGCGGTTGTGAACATTGTCGATGTGTCGCTCGAGGTTGACCACGCCGCGATCGAGCGCGGCGAGATTCTCGCTCTTCAGGTCGGCGAGCTCGACGCCGCCGTGGTACTTGAGCGCCCGCACGGTGGCCACGATCACCGCGGCGGCGGGCCTGAAGCCGGCCTTGCGGCACATGATATCGACGAACTTCTCCGCGCCCAGGTCGGCGCCGAACCCGGCCTCGGTCACCACGTAGTCGGCAAGCTTGAGCGCGGTGCGCGTCGCGATCACCGAGTTGCAGCCGTGCGCGATGTTGGCGAACGGACCGCCGTGGATGAAGGCCGGGTTGTTCTCGAGCGTCTGCACCAGATTGGGTGCGAGCGCCGTCTTCAGCAGCGCCGCCATTGCGCCGTGCGCCTTGAGCTCGCGCGCCAGGACCGGTGAGTTGTCGGCGCGGTAACCGACCACGATCCTGCCGAGGCGTTCCTTCAGGTCGGCGAGGCTGTTGGCGAGACACAGGATCGCCATGACCTCGGAAGCCACCACGATATCGAAACCGTCCTCACGCGGCACTCCGTCGGCGCTGCCGCCGAGTCCGATGACGATCTGGCGCAGCGCCCGATCGTTGACATCGACCACGCGGCGCCAGCTGATGCGGCGCACGTCGAAACCGAGCTGATTGCCCTGGTAGATGTGGTTGTCGATGAGCGCGGCCAGCAGGTTGTTGGCGAGCGCGATGGCGGCAAAGTCGCCGGTGAAATGCAGGTTGATGTCCTCCATCGGCACCACCTGCGAGTAGCCGCCGCCGGCCGCACCCCCCTTCATGCCGAACACCGGTCCCAGGGCCGGCTCGCGCAGGCACACGATGGCGCGCTTGCCCAGCAGGTTCAGCGCATCGCCCAGCCCCACGGTCGTGGTGGTCTTGCCCTCTCCGGCGGGCGTCGGCGAGATCGCGGTCACCAGCACCAGCTTGCCGTCGGGGCGGGAATCGAGCTGCGCCACGTAATCGAGCGACACCTTCGCCTTGTAGTGCCCGTAGGGCTCGAGACACTCCTGCGGTATCCCGAGCCGCTCGTGCGCGAGCCTCGCGATGGGCAGCATGGCGGCACGCTGGGCGATCTCGATGTTGCTCGGGAAGGCAGCGGCTGCGGCGGCGGGCGTGTCGGGCATGAGCGTGCTGTGGCTTGGTACGGGCCGGCCATGCTACCAGAGGCCCGCACCGGGGTCGTTTGCCTTGCGGTTACAATCCCGCCCGTGCTGTGGCTGAAAGCCTTCCACGTGGTGTTCGTGGTCACCTGGTTCGCGGGGCTGTTCTACCTGCCGCGTCTGTTCGTCTACCACGTGGCGGCGAGCGAGCGGGAAGGGCTGGCGCGCTTCGTGGTGATGGAGCGGCGGCTGTTCTTCATCATGACGCTCGGGGCGCTGCTCGCGGTGCTGTGTGGCGCCGCCATGATCGTCGGCGCACCCGGGTACCTCACCCTGGGCTGGATGCGCGCGAAGCTGCTGCTGGTCGCGGCGCTCATCGGTTACCACGGCTGCTGTTACCACCTGATGCGGGTGCTGCGCGCGGGCGGCAACCGCCACTCGCAGCGCTGGTACCGCCTGTTCAACGAGCTCCCCGGGGTGCTGCTGGTCGCGATCGTGGTGCTGGCGGTGGTCAAGCCGTGAGGCCCGCATCCGCCGCGGGGAGGTCCGCGCGTGCCTACCAGATGCGCACCCGATTTTCCGGCTTGATGTACAGCTTGTCGCCCGGCTGTACGCTGAACGCTGCGTACCACACGTCGATGTTCGGCAGCGGTCCGTTGACGCGGAAGTTGGCGGGGCTGTGCACATCCGACATCACCACCTCGCGCAGTGCCCCCTCGCGGTACTTCTCGCGCCATACCTGGGCGTAGGCCAGGAAGAACCGCTGATCGCCCGTGAGCCCGTCGATCACGGGTGCCGGCCGACCCTTGAGTGAAATCAGGTAAGCCTCGTGCGCCATGTTGAGGCCGCCCAGGTCGCCGATATTCTCGCCGATGGTGTTGGCGCCGTTGACCTTCAGGCCCGGCAGCGCCTCGAAGGCCGAGAATTCCTCGATGAGCCGTGCGGTACGCGTCTTGAACACCTTGGCGTCCTGCGCCGTCCACCAGTCCTGCATGGCGCCGTCGGGACCGAACTTGCGGCCCTGGTCATCGAAGCCGTGACCGATCTCGTGCCCGATCACCGCCCCGATGGCGCCGTAGTTCACGGCGGCATCCGCGTTGGGATCGAAGAACGGCGGCTGCAGGATGGCCGCCGGGAACACGATCTCGTTGTTCGAGGGGTTGTAGTAGGCGTTGATCTCCTGGGGCGTCATCTGCCATTCGGCGCGGTCGACCGGCTTGTCGAGGCGCGCCACCTGATAGTTCCAGTCCCACTCGGCCGCGCGGCGCACGTTGCCGATGAGATCGTCGCGGCGGATCGCGAGCGAGGAGTAGTCTTTCCACTTGTCGGGGTAACCGATCTTGGGCGTGAACATCGCGAGCTTCTCGTGGGCGTGCGACTTGGTCTGCGGCGTCATCCAGTCCAGGGCGTCGATGCGCTCGCCGAGCGCGGCGCGCAGGTCCGCCACCAGCTGCTGCATCTTCGCCTTCGATCCGGGCGGGAAATACTGCGCCACGTACAGCCGCCCGACCGACTCGCCGAGCGCCCCGTCCACGGCGTCGACGGCGCGCTTCCAGCGCTCGCGCTGCTGCGGCTGGCCGCGCATGGTCTGACCGTAGAACGCGAAGCGTGCCTGATCGAAGCGCTTGGGCAGGTACGGCGCGTGGCTGCTGAGGTAGTGGAATGTCAGGAAAGCCTTGAGCGTGGCGACCGGAGTGCGGCTGAAGAGCTCAGCCAGATCGTGGACCGCGGAAAGCTCGCCGAGCACCAGGTCCTGCCGGGCGCCGAGTTGCTGCGTCTCGAGGAACACCTGCCAGGGAAAGCCGGGTGCAAAGCTGAGCAGCTGCTGCCTGGTGCGCGGGTTGTAGATCGCCTCCACGTCGCGACGCTTCTCGATCGGCCATTGCACCTTCGATGCCGCGGTCTCGAACGTCATGATGTCGCGCGCCTGCGCCGTCGCGTCGCTCACCCCACCGAGGGTGAGCATCTGCGCGATGTAGGCCACGTACTTGGCCCGCAGCTCCTTGAGCGGCGGGTCCTCCTTGAGGTAATAGTCGCGATCGGGAAGGCCGAGCGTCGACTCGCTGATGACGACGGCGTAACGATCCGGGTTCTTGAAGTCGGCCGGCAGCTGTACATCGAACAGCGACGCGAATCCCGGCTCCCCGAACAGGCGCGCGAGCTCATCGCGCGTGTTGGCCGCGGCGATGCGCTGCAGGTCCGCCTGCACCGGTGCCAGGCCATTGGCCTCGATCGCGGCCTCGTCCATGAAGGCCGCGTAGAAGTCGCCGATCTGCTGCTCGGGTGTGCCGCTGGCGCCATGGGTGGCGGCCGCCTGCTCGATGATCTCGCGCACGCGCTGCTTGGAGAGCTCATCGAGCTGGTCGAACGGACCGAAGCCCGAGTGATCGGCGGGAATGGTGAACGTGTCATACCACGCGCCGTTTGCATAGGCGAAGAAGTCATCGCCGGGCCTTATGCTGTGGTTGCCCGCGCTCAGGTCCAGGCCGCAATCGCCGATGACGGGCTTGGCGGATGCGGGCGCGGCGGGCGCGGACGCCGCCGGCGCGGCGGGCGCGGGTGTGACGGGCACCGATTTCTCCTCGACGGGTTTTGCAGCGCAGGCGCCGAGCAGGGCCAGCGCCGCCATCCACGACAGTAGTCTCATAGCCTCGAGGCCTTCGAAAGCACGCGCAAGCCGCGCATCATACGGTAGTGCTGCGCCGGCCGGCTAAGCTGGCGGCGGGAAACTTGCCGCATGCGTTCCCGCGCTGCTCGCCTGGTCGGCGCAGCGACTCGGCTCGTCGCACATCTCAAGCTTGCTCGCCCCAGTAGCGCACCAGGTCGCGCCACTCGCCGCGTGCGGGCGCGGCAGCCGGCGCGGTCTCGGTGCCGAGGTACAGGAAGCCGACGATGGCGTCGGTGGAGGCGAAGCCGAGCGCCTGCTTCACCGTCTCATCATACGCAGGCCCTCCGGTCTTCCACATGGCGTTGAAGCCGAGGGCAAACGCCGCCAGCATCATGGCGTGCGCGGCCGCGCCCGCGGACAGGGTCTGCTCGATCAGCGGGATTTTCACCGCCGGGTTGCAGTGGGCGGCCACCACGACGATCAGCGGCGCGCGCAGCGCCCTGAGCCGCTCGCGCTGCAAAGCCTGTGCGCCGAGTTGCGGCTGGGCGCGCTGCGCGTGAGCGGCGAACAGCTCGCCCAGGCGCTCGCGGGCGCCGCCGCGCACCACCACGAAGCGCCAGGGACGCAAGCGGCCGTGGTCGGGGGCGCGCACCGCGCTGGACAAGATGAGCTCGAGCGCGCCCTCGTCCGGCGCCGGCTCGGTCAGCTCCCGGGCGGAGCGCCGCTTGAGAAGAGCGTCTATGGCCTGCATCGGCGTATTGTCGCAGACTCGCGCCGTGCTGATGCTGTCCGAAGCCTGCGAGCGCAACAAGGGACCGATCCTCGAGGTCCTCAGGAGCGAGCTCGCCACGAGCGGCAGCGTTCTCGAGCTCGGCAGCGGCACGGGCCAGCATGCGGTGTACTTCGCCGCGCGCCTGCCGCACCTCACCTGGCAGCCGAGCGAGCTCGGCGAACAGCTGGCGCCGCTCGCCGAGCGCATCCGGCTCGAGGGTACGGCCAATCTGCGCGCCCCCATCGCGCTCGATGCGCGCGAGCATCCCTGGCCGGTAGCGCCCGTGGACGCGGTGTTCAGCGCCAACACGCTGCACATCATGGCCTGGAGCGCGGTGCGGGCGTTCGTTCGCGGCGTCGGCGGCTGCCTTGCGGCGCCGGGGGTGTTGTGCGTGTACGGACCCTTTCGCTTCCGCGGGCAACATACGAGTGACAGCAATGCGCAATTCGATGGCTGGCTCAAGGCCCGCGACCCCGACAGCGGCATCCGGGATTTCGAGGCGCTGGACGAGCTCACACGGGCGCAGGGCCTGGTGTTCACGGCCGACCACCCCATGCCGGCCAACAACCGCACGCTGGTGTGGCGCCGGCTGCCGGCGGTCGCTTAGCGTACAGTGCACGCATGGACCCCGACACGTTGCACGAGATCCGCGCGGCCATCCGCACCATTCCCGACTATCCGAAGCCGGGCGTGGCGTTCCGTGACATCACGACACTGCTGGGAAATGCGCGCGTTTTCCGCACCGTCGTGGACCAGCTGGTACAGCCGTGGCTCGCCGCACGCATCGATCGCGTCGCCGGGATCGAGGCGCGCGGCTTCATTCTCGGCGGCGCGATCGCGCATCAACTGTCGGCGGGCTTCGTCCCCATCCGCAAGAAAGGCAAGCTCCCGCACGCCACGGTGCGCGTCGCCTACTCTCTGGAGTACGGGCTCGATGAGATGGAGATGCACCGCGATGCCGTCGGCCCCGCTGAGCGCATCATTCTCGTGGACGATCTGATCGCAACCGGGGGCACGGCCGAGGCTGCCGTGAAGCTGCTGCGCTCCCTCGGCGCCCAGATCCTCGCCGCCTGCTTCATCATCGACCTGCCCGAGCTCGGCGGCTCGGCCCGCCTGGCCGCCCTGCAGGTGCCGGTCCGGACGCTTGTTGCCTTCGAGGGACACTGACCGGCGGTGTCCGATCGGCACATGATTTTTTGGTTTTTCAATAGGATACGCGCATCGCACGGCCAACATTACGTTGCGGTCATACGGCGCTTGCGCGGCCTGAATCCAGTCATAATACGCGCGCTTTAGCTCCCTACTTCCTTGCTCTGGAGACCAAATCGATGTTCACGAAGCTCGTCCCAGTCGTTGCCCTGGCCCTGCTCGCGGGTCCGGTTGTCGCCGCTGACGCACCGGCCACCGCGCCGGCCGCCGAGCAGCCCGCTGCCCCGGCCAAGAGCCATCACAAGAAACACAGCAAGAAATCTGCCAAGTCTGCCGCGTCGAAGACCGACGCACCTGCCAAGTAACCGTCACTCGTTTGTTTGAGGTTACTGAGCCCCGCCCTCAAAGGCGGGGCTCTTGTTTTTTGGGCCTGCCCCCTTGCCGGCGCAGTGGGGCTTGCGGCTTTTCGCAAACGGGTTCAAATTTGCCTTCCATGGATGGGACGGAACAGGCCGCAATACACCAAGCGCTGGTTGCGGTACAACATGCCGTGACGAGCATGACTTTCCCGAGCTGCGATCAGGAGGATCTGATCGAAGCCATTGATAGCGTCGAAGAACAGTTGCACGTCAGCCACCCTAACGTGGCGCTGATGTGCCGCTTCCTGAACTCCATCGCGAGAAGCCTGCGCGCGCAGCCGGAGGCGCGCGACGCCTGCCTCGCCATTGAGGACGCGATCAGCAAGGCCGGCATGCCGAGCACCTGGCAGTCGGGAATCTGATCACCCGGCCGCCGACCTGAGGCGGCTGACGCAGCGGCCGCATCCCTTGCCCGCGCGGGCGTTGCGTTCGCTCGCGGGCGCGGTCTAAGTTGCGCCTCAATGCTCGCGCCGCTCACCCAGGCCCTGATTCTGCTGGCCGGTTCCGTGTTGCTCGTGACGATCGCGCGGCGCCTGGCGCTACCGACGAGCATTGCTTATCTCGTGGTCGGGCTGGTGCTCGGACCGCACGCCCTCGGTGTGCTGTCGGACTCGGGCGCGACGCGACTGCTGGCCGAGCTCGGGGTGGCGTTCCTGCTGTTCACGCTGGGGCTGGAGTTCTCGCTGCCGCGCATGCTCGCCATGCGGCGCGAGGTCCTCGGCCTCGGCGCGGCCCAGGTCACCGCCACCGCCGGCGTGTTCGCGCTCTGCGGGCACCTGCTCGGTATCAGCTGGCTCATCGCGATCGCTCTCGGGGGGGCTGTAGCGATGAGCTCGACCGCCATCCTGCTGCAACAGCTGACCGAGCGCGCCGAGCTCAACCGCACGCACGGGCGGCTCGCATTCAGCATGTTGCTGTTCCAGGACCTGGCGTTCGTGCCGTTCCTCGCCCTGGGTTCCGCACTGATCGCCGGACAGAATCGCGTCGAGCTGAGCGGCAGCGTCGTGGCGGTGATCGGCGGCGCGCTCGCGATCGTGGCGGTGCTGGCGGCGGGGCGCTGGCTGCTGCGCCCGCTGTTTCACGAGATCGCTCATAGCCGTCTGCGCGAGCTGTTCACGCTGGCGGTGCTGCTGGTGGTGCTCGCCTCGGCGTGGGTGTCGCACGTCGCCGGCCTGTCGTTCGCCCTCGGCGCGTTCCTGTCCGGCATGATGCTCGCCGAGACCGAATACCGACACCAGATCGAGGCGGTGATCCGCCCGTTTCGTGACCTGCTGCTCGGGCTGTTCTTCATCTCCGTGGGCATGTTGCTGGATGTGCATCTGCTCGGGCGCGCGAGCGAGCTCGCCATCGCAGTGCTCATGCTGCTCACCCTGGTGATCCTCAAGGCGACCATCGCCGCCGTGGTCACGCGCCCCTTCACTACCTCGCGCTTCAAGGCGCTGCGCACCGGCATCGTCATGTCCATCGGCGGCGAGTTCGGGGTGGCGCTGTGCACCATCCTGCTGCAGGCCGGGCTGGTGCCCGAAGGCCTCGGCGAGCCGCTGCTGGTCGCGATCGTGCTGTCGATGCTGCTCAGCCCGCTGATCCTCAACAACAACAAGCGTGTCGCACGCTGGCTGCTGCATGAGCACGCCCCGGCCCCCACCGCCAGCGAGCGTGAGGAGGCTGCCACCACCGAGATCGCGCGGCGTGAGCACGTCATCCTGTGCGGCTTCGGGCGCGTCGGCCAGAACGTGGCGCGGGTGCTCGAATCGCAGGGCTTCGAATACATCGCGCTCGACCTCGACCCGGCGCGCATCCGCGCCGCACGCCAGGCCGGGGACCCGGTCCTGTTCGGCGATTCGGCGGACGAGGAACTGCTCGGCAAGGTCGGGCTGCGGACCGCCAGCGCGATCGTCATCAGTTTCTCGGACCCCGCCACCTCGATCGGCATCCTGCACAGCGTGCGCCGCCTGCGGCCCGAGGTTCCGGTGCTGGTGCGCACCCAGGACGATGCCCGCATCAAGGAGCTGCAGGATGCCGGCGCCACCGATGTCGTCCCGGAGACCTTCGAGGCGAGTCTCATGCTGGTCTCGCACGTACTGATGCTGCTGCGCGTGCCGGTGCCGCGCGTGGTGCGCACCCTGGGCGAGATCCGCAGAGGCCGCTACGCGGTGCTGAGGAATATCGTGCCGCGCGGGGATGCGCGCCCGGTGGATGAGACGAGCGAGCATCGCGAGGAGCTGAAGTCCGTGGTCGTGCCTCCTGGAGCGTGGGCGGTGGGCCGCACGCTGGGCGACGTGCGCAGCCGCGGTGTCGAGGTGACCTTCACCGGCGTGCGGCGCCTGGGAATTCTCGGGCGCGACCCCGCCGGCGACATGGTGCTGCGCGACGGGGACATCGTCGTGATCTACGGTCAGCCTGAAGAGCTGGAGCGCGCCGAGGCGGTGCTGCTGGCCGGATGAGGGAGCGCGCCCAACGGCACACCGGCCCGTTAAGATACTCGGGTGAACCGCAGCGACATCCACTTTCCGCCCAAGCACGAGCCGCTGCGCGAGGACGTGCATGCGCTCGGCGCGCTCATGGGCGAAATCCTGCGCGAGCAGGGCGGGCAGCAGCTGTTCGAGCTGGTGGAGCTGGACCGCGTCGCCGCCATCCGCGGCCGCGCCGGCCCGCGCGAGGCGCGCGCCGAGCTCGCGGCTCGTGTACGCGAGCGCCCGCCGGCGCTGGCGCGCGAAGTGGTGCGCGCCTTCTCCACCTGGTTCCAGAGCGTCAATCTGGCGGAAAGGGTCCACCGCATCCGGCGCCGCCGCGAGTATCTGCTCAAGGACAGTGAGCGGCCCCAACCCGGCGGCGTGGAGGATGCGATCGCCGCGCTGAAGAGCCAGGGCCTCACCGCGGCGCAGGTCCTCGAGCTCATCGGCGGTCTGTCCATCGAGCCGGTGTTCGCGCCTCATTCGACCGAAGCCAGCCGCAGGACGCTGCTGCGCAAGCAGCTGCGCATCGCACAGCGCCTGGTCGAACGTCTCGACCCGACCCTCACGCCGAACGAAGCCCGCGGCGTCTGGAACAGCATCCGCATGGAGCTGACCGCGGCGTGGCAGACCGAGGAGCTGCCGCGTGAACGGCTCACGGTCGCGGATGAGCGCGAGCAGATCCTGTTCTACCTGGTGGAGGTCCTGTACCGCGTGGTGCCGGCGTTCTACGAGGAAATCGCGCAGGCGCTGGAGAAGCTCTACGGCACCGACGCCGGCGCGACGCGGGTGCCGGCCATCCTGCACGTCGGATCCTGGGCGGGCGGCGACATGGACGGCAACCCCGACGTGCACGCCAAGAGCATCCGCGAGGCGCTGGCGCGCCAGCAGCAGGTGATCATCAACCGCTATTTCGAGGAGTGCCAGAGCATCGCGCAGCGCCTGTCGCAGAGCGCCAGCCGCGTGCCGGCGGCCAGCGAGCTGACCAAGCGGGTCGAGCAGTACACGCGGCTGCTGCCCGGGGCGCGCGCCATCACCCCGGCGCGGCATGACCGCATGCCCTACCGCGTGTTCCTGGCGCAGCTCGGCGAGCGCCTGCGCAGCACCTACGAAGGCCGGGCGAGCGGTTACGAGAGTGCGCGGCAGTTCCGCGACGACGTGGCGCTGATCGCCGCGAGCCTCAGAGCCAACAAGGGCGCGAACGCCGGCCTGTTCTACGTCGAGCGTCTGCTGCGCCGGATCGACACCTTCGGATTTCACCTCGCGACGCTCGACGTGCGCCAGCATGCCGGTGTTCTGCACGAGGTCGTGGCGCGCGGCTTCGACGACCCGCTGTGGCCCGGCCGCAGCAGCCGCGAGCGCCGCGACCGGCTCGCCCAGGCGCTGGAGAAGGATCGCGGACCCGTCGCGGACCTCGATGCGCTCGGCAAGCGCCACCTCGCGGTGTTCGATGCCATCATGCAGGGCCGCCACCGCTATGGCCCCGACGCCATCGGCTACTTCATCGTGAGCGGCGCCAGCGGCGCGGACGATGTGCTCGCGGCGCTGCTGCTGGCGCGCTGGGCCGCGGCGTACGACAAGCACACCGGGGAAGTGGCGCTCGACCTCGCGCCGCAGTTCGAGACCGCGGAGGCGCTCGCCACCTGCGGCCGCACGTTGCAGGAGCTGCTCGCGGATCCGCTGTATCGGCGGCATCTGGATGCGCGCGGGCGGCGCCAGTGCGTGCTGATCGGCTACTCCGACAGCAACAAGCAAACCGGCCCCTGCGCCTCGCGCTTCATGATTCACCAGGCGCAGCGCGATCTGGCGCAGGCGCTCGCCAGCGCCGGCGAGCGCGCCGTCATGTTCCACGCCCGCGGCGGCAGCATCGCCCGCGGCGGCGGGCGCATCGAGGCCCTGGTGCACGCCGCCCCCGCCGGGGCGGTGGACGGGGTGCTGCGGATCCGCGAACAGGGCGCAACCATCCGGCAGGGCTACGGACTGCGGCCCATCGCCATGCGCACACTCGAGCGGGCCTTCAATGCGCTGAGCCTGACGACCGCGGCATCACGCAGCGGGCAGCTGCCGCCCGACTCGGCCGAACAGCTGGAAATCGCCGCGCTACTCGCGCACGAGAGCCGCGCCGCCTACCGCCGCCTGGTCTACGAGCAGGCGCAGTTCTACGAGTATTTTCAGGCGGTCACGCCGATCGATGTGATCGAGAGAATGCAGATCGGCTCGCGTTCCGTGCACCGCGTGGAGGGCGCTGGTCTCGAGGGCCTGTTGCCGGTGCCGTGGGTGTACGCCTGGTCGCAGACCCGTTACATGCTGCCCGGCTGGTACGGCGCGGGCAGCGGGCTACGCGCCGCGCTCGCCAGGTTCGGGCTGGCGCGAGTGCGCGCGGCCTGCGGCAGCTGGTTCTTCCTGCGCAACCTCATCGATGACGTCGAGACCATGCTGGCGCGGTCGGATCCGGACATCGCGCGCTACTACGACGAGCTGGTGCCGGAAGCGCTGCGCCGCTTCTCCGGCGAGATCCGCGGCGAGTTCGACAGCGCCTGCGAGCAGATACTCGCCGTCCGGGACAGCCGCGCGCTGCTCGATTCCGACCCGACGCTGCAGCGCTCGATCCAGCTGCGCAACCCCTACCTCGATCCCATCCACCTGATGCAGGTGGATCTGCTGCAGCGCTGGCGCGCCGGGGGACGCACGGACCGCGAGCTGTTCGATGCGCTGCTGGCCAGCGTCGCCGGCATCGCCCAGGGCCTGCAGAGCACCGGATGAGCGGCGCGGCACTGCAGGGCTTGCGTGGATCGCGAGCGGTCAGGGCCGCCGGTAAATGACGCCGTTCTTCATGACGAACACGACGTGCGCCACGGCGTCGATGTCGCGTGTCGGATCGCCCGTCACGGCAACCAGATCCGCCAGCATGCTCTCGCGCACGCGCCCCAGCTCCGATTCCCGGCGCAGGATCTGCGCGTCGGTGGCGGTGGCGGCGGCGAGCGCCTGCAGCGCTGTCATGCCGTCACGCACCATCCACTGAAGCTCGCGATAGTTCGTGCCGTGGGTGAAGACCCCGACATCGCTCCCGCAGCCGATGATGACTCCCGCCTTGAGCGCCATCCTGAACGCCTCGGCGGCCTGCTGCATGCCGGCCGTGGGCGCGGACTTGCCGGGCAGGTAGTGCTCGAAATACTCGCCGTACGCCTCCTGTGCGCTGAGCGTGGGCAGGTAGGCCACGCGGTGCGCCGCCATGAGCTTGAACACCTCGGCCGTGCCGCCGAAGCCGTGCTCGATGCTGTCCACGCCGGCCAGCACGGCGCGGCGCATGCCTTCGGCCGTGGTCGCATGCGCGGCCACCGGCCGGCCCGATGAGTGCGCGGTCTCCACCAGCGCCGTGAGCTCCTCCTGGGTGAAGGTCGGCTGCTGGCTGCCGCCCGGGCCCCAGCGGTAATCCGCGTACACCTTGATCCAGTCGGCGCCCCGGCCGGCCTGCTCGCGCACCGCCCGGATGACCTCGGGAACTCCGCTCGCCTCCTGCGCGCCCTGCGGCGTGCAGCACACATCCGGACGCAGGCTCCGCGGCGCGGGGCCGTACGAGCCGGTGGCGACAATGGCACGCGTGACGACGAACAGGCGCGGCCCTTCGATGAGGCCCTCTTCGATCGCACGCTTGAGGGACACGTCGGCGTAGTCTGCGCCCTCGGTGCCCAGATCCCGCAGCGTCGTGAAACCCGACAACAAGGTGGCGCGCGCCTGCTGGCCCGCGCGCAGCGTGCGGTACGGCACCGCCTCCTTGAGTACCTGGTCGTCCCACAGGGTCTCGTTGTAGGGGTGCAGAAACAGGTGCGAATGCACGTCCATGAGGCCGGGCAGCAAGGTGGCGCCCGGCAGATCGATCACCTGCGCGAGCGCCGCGCGCTGCACCGCGCTCGCAGGCCCCGCGGCCACGATGCGCTCGCCTCGGGTAAGCACCACCCAGCCCTCATGCACGGGCTCGCCTGCGCTCCACACCCGCGCCGGACGCAGCAGAAACGAGCGCCCCTCGGCGGCGGGATTCGGGGCGGGAGGGTCAGCGAGCGCGCAGCGTGCGGTGGTGACGGTGAGAGCGGCGGCGAGGGCGACCGGCAGCCAGCGCAGCGGTGCGACGCTCATTGTTCGCCAGTCCAACGGCTCAAGGGCTCACCCGCCCATGAGCACCGTCGTATCGAAGCTCTCGAACCCCTGGATGGCGCGCGCGTAGGCGTTGTACACCAGCCGCTCGGCCACCTTGTCGGCCCGCGGCGCCAGCAGCATCCGCAGCACCACGTCATCCGCCGGCCGCGTCGGCTCCTCGGCCAGCAGCTGCTCGATGACGCGGGTCAGACGATGGTACAGCTCGTTGACGAAGCGCAGGTTCGCACCGTCGTGCACCTGGTCCGCGCCGGCGCCGTAGGTGGCGCGCGCCTCCTCCGCGAGCTCGTGCAGGAACAGATTCAGCAGTCGCGCCTTGTCGACGAGCCGCAGCTCCTCATAGAACTCGATTTCGGAATTGAGGTTCATGGGGCGTGCTGGCGCTATGCCGGGAAGAAATCGATGGGCTTGGTGGTGGTGACGGTGTCGACGTCCTTGGCATCGAAGCGGAACAGGCGCACCAGCGCGATGATCTTGCGCTCCAGATCCTGGTCCCTGAGCTCGCTGGAGACGATGCGGCACATGGTCACCTCGCCGGTTGGGGCAATGGTGAACTCGAGCACCAGCTTGCCCTGCAGCTCCGCATTATCGCGCAGCGCCCGGGCGTACAGGCTGTAGATTCGTCCCTTGTTGCGGTCGAAGACCAGCTCGATCTCCTCGCGCGAGCGGGCGGCCTTGCCCCCGCCACCGCTGCGGGCGGGGCCGCGGCTGTTCAGACCCGAGCGCACGATGCCCGAGGTGACGGCAGTGGTGTCGTGGCCGGTGAGCGAGCCGGCCCCGGTGCCGAAGCCGCGGCTGGCATTCGCGGAAGTGATGCCGCCGCTGCCGACCCCGACCTTGGAGGTGATGAGCGAGCGCTCGGCGTGCGCGTCGGCGCTGACCGAGCCGGAGAGGTTCTTGGTCTCGAGCGGGGTGAGATCCATGACGTCGCGCAGATCGGCGAGCTCGTCCTTCACCTGGTTCAGCTGCTTCTGCGCCTTGCGGCGCGCCAGCTCCCGCTGATCGATCGGCGGCGGCTTCACCATGGCGACTTTCGGCTCGATCTTCGGTTTCTCCTCCTTGGGCTTCGGCGGCGGCGGCGGCGGCGGTTGGGGTTTGTTCTCGAGCATCAGGCGCGCGAGCCGCTGCGGAACTTCCTCGGGCGCCTCGCGCTTGGGCGTCGGCAGCAGCGGAAATGCGATGCCGAGCACCACAAAGATGATCAGCAGCACGCGCAGGATCTTGCGGAACCGTGCGCTCGATTCCGGATCGCCCTCCCAGGGCAGATCGAAGTCGCGGTAATAGGGCGCGATGACCATGGCGGGCTACACTGGCTTGAGCTGGCCGGCGGCGACCGGCTTTTCCTTCTGGATGACCGCCAGCGAGATGCGCCCGTAGTCCGCATCGGTGCAGGTCGCCATGACGCGCTTGAGCACCTCGTAGGGCAGCGCCTTGTCCGCCATGATGGTGATCTCGCGCTGCGCGATTTCGCGCTCGCTGATCTCCCTGCCGACCAGGAGCGGGCGCTTGAGCGCGGCGCGCAGCGGCTCGACCACCCTGCCCTGCCCGGCGCGGATCTGGGCCACGGTGGCGATGAATTCCCCCTGCACGAACAGGTCCGTCCTGGTGATCATGACCACCACCGACGTCTTGGGCGCGACCTCGGCGATCGACTGCGGAATCTCGATGCCCTTGGCGTTCTGGATGACTTCGACCTCGGTCGAGTACACGAGCAGGAAGGCGACCATCACCGACAGGATGTCGATGAGCGGAATGAGGTTCAGCTGCGCATCCGCGCGGTGGCGCAGGTGGTGCTGCGCCATGCGCTGGGCGCGATGCGACATGCTCATGGGTGTGCTCCGTTGCCAGACGCCGCGGCGGCGTGCAGCCGGATAGCGGCGGCCGGGGGCGCCGCTACCGGGGACGCCGGACCCGGGGTGCCGCCCGTGGCCGCAGGCGTCGCCGGCGCATCGCCGATGGAAATGTCCGGGAACAGCTCGGCCTGCACGACGTTCAGACCCTGACTCACTTCAAACACGCGTACGCGATCCATCACCTGCACCAGCGTGTCGTAGGGCGTGTCCGCCTCCAGCAGGATGCTGGCGTCGGTCTTCTCGGGGAACTTGGCCTTGACGCGCTTGAGGTACTCGGTCAGGGCATCGTAGTTGTAGCCGCCGGGCGTGTTGGGCAGCGTCGCGAGCGGTCCGGTATTGCGATCCGCCACCTGGATGAGCTCCTTGCGCACCATCACCTCCAGCTGCAATCCCGGCGGCGGCTCCCGGAACTCGGTCTGCGAGGCCGGCAGATTCAGCTGCAGGATCACGGTGCGCGAGAACACCGCGGTCATCAGCAGGAAGGTGACGAGCACCGTGAAGATGTCGATCATCGGCACCAGCAGCAGCTCCGCGGGTTTGCGCGAGTGGCGCTCCAGCTTGCGGGTTTGATACGAACGGCGCATGCGGGACCTGCAGTCCTTCGACGGCGGGCGCGGGCTTCAGGCCGCGGCGGGCGCGCTTTGCCGCTCGGTGATCGCGTTCAGGAACTTGACCGACGCCATCTCCAGGCTGTCGATCAGCTCGGTGGTCCGGGTCTGCAGCCACGCGTGGATGAACAGCAGCGGCACCGCCGTCATGAGGCCGAAGGCCGTGCAGTTCATCGCCACCGAGATGCTCGCCGACAGCAGGTTGGCCTTCTCCGCCGGGTTGACGGTCGCTACCGCCGCGAAGGCGCGGATCAAGCCCATCACCGTGCCCAGCAGTCCCAGCAGCGTCGCGAGATTGGCGAAGGTCGCGAGGTAGTGGGTGCGCTTCTCCAGCCGCGGCACCACCTCCATGAGGCTCTCCTCCATCGCCTTCTCGATGTCGTCGCGGCGGCGCGCGGACTGAATGCGCGCCAGGCCGTAGTTGAGAATGTGGCCGATGGCCGAATGCGACTTGGAAGTCGCCTGCGCCACCTGGCGAAAATTACCCTGCGAGAGCAGCGGCACTATCTCGTTCCACAGACCGCGGTTGCGCACGGCCGTGAGCGCCAGATAGACGTAACGTTCGATGGCGATCGCCAGGCCCACCACGAACACGATGGCGATGGGGTACATGAAATTCCCGCCGCCCTGAAAGAATCGCACGATCAAATTCCAGAGGTCCATCTAAAGACTCCCGCTCATTGAAAGACCACCACACACGCACAACTTACGAAAACTGAATGACATAAGCCCAAAAAACTGCGACCCAGCTCTCATCCTGATACAGCGCCTTCGGTCATTTCAGCGCTGCTCGCCCGGACCCTGCACCGCGCCCGCCCCGGGACGGGCCCGCTCGGGCTTCAAAGCATCGTAATAGCGGTTTTCCCGCTGGAAAACATCCCGATCCAACGGCTGCAGCACCTCGTCCACCAGGCTGTTCACCGGCTTGCCGAGCAGATCGCCAAGATCGGAGCGCTTCCACGGCACGATGTACAACACCTTGGGCAGCTCACGGTTGCCGGTGATGTCCGTCGGGTCGAGCTCGAGCCGGTCCGGGCCCTTGCGCGCGCTCGCCTTGGAGCCGGCGGGCTCCTTGCGCGCGCCAGCCGTCGCGGCCGCGGGCGGCTTGCGCGCATCGCCGGCGGCGTTCGCGTCCGCGGGCGCGACACCGGCGGCCGCGGCCGGGGTATTCCTGCTGGTATCCACCGCGGGCTCGAGTTGCTCCGGGCGCGGCAGGGCGCGCGCGGGTGCCGCCTGTTGGGAGTCCGAGGGCCTCGGCGGCGTGGGCTCCTGCGCCCGTGCCGCGTCCAGAGTCAGCGGGCACAAGGCCATGAGAACCGACAACATGCCCGCGGGCCTCAATCCGTATATGCACGCGCGATACATAGTCAACCTCCTGCTCTCGAGACGCTGCCGCCGCTGCTCGCAACGCCGTCACCCGGGGCGGGTTGCGAGGCCGGCTCAGGCGCCGCGCGCGGCTCGGATGCCGGCGCGCCCGGGGCTGTCGTGGGCGCCGCGTCGCCCGGGTTGCCGTTCGTAGGCGCGGCGTCGCCCGGGTTGCCGTTCGCGGGCGCGGCCGGTGCCGGCCGCTTCAGCGGCATCCCCAGGCGTTGTCGCAACTCAGCAATCCAGCCGCTCACCGGCTTGTCCTCGCCGGTGAGCTGCTGGTAGTGCTCGAAGGCCGTGAGCGCGCGGCCGGGGTCTGCGAGATAGAGATCCGACAGCACGCCGAGGTTCCGCCAGGCCGGTGCATAGTGCGCATCCGCCGCAATGGCCCGCTCGTACGAGGAGGCCGCGTCCTTGAACTCGCCGCGAAGGCGCTGGGTGGCGCCGAGCTCGCTCCACGCCACCGCGCTGCCGGGCTCGTGAGCGACCGCGCTGTGCAGGGTTTCCTCCGCCTGGTCGAGGTGCCCGGCCTTGCGCTGCAGAATGGCGAGGTTCACCAGGGGAGCCGCGAACTGCGGGTACTGCACGGCGAGCTGCTTGAAGCCCAGCTCCGCCTCCAGGGCGTTGCCGGCGCGCATGTAATTCACCGCACGATCGAAGTCCGCGCGTGCCGCCGGCAGAACCTGCGGACGGACCGCCGCGGCGGGCGCTGCGGCAGCGGCGGTCGCACTCGCAGCACCCGCCGTCACCGCCGGCGGCGCCGCTGTGGCATGCGCCGCCGGCTGCGCGAGCGGGGGCGCCGGGCGTGGGGCGGTGCGCGCAGGCTCGGAGCTGCAGGCGGCAAGTGCCATCGGCACCAGCCCCGCGAGTGCAAGAGCTGTGATGCGCCGCGCGTGCTGCGCGGCAGGCGCCGCGCCGCCGGGCGGGCCCTTATTCGAGGCTGGTGACCACATCCTGCGTCAGCTCCGTTTTGCCGTAGCGCGCGGGCTTGAGCTGCGCGAGCGCCTGGAAGCTCTTGCGCACCCACTCGTCGTACACCCCGTCCTTGGCGCGCGCGGCGTTCAGCTCGTGCGCCTTGATGGCCTGCTCCTCGAACGGAAATACCTGCTCCTCGAGCAGTGAGTTGTATTCCTCCAGCGCATCGCCCTTGAGCTTCGCGGGCCGCTCCGAGGCCAGGATGTCCTTGGCGAGCGCGCCGTACAGCTCCGCCATCTCGTAGGTGGCGGCGGTAGTGACCTCGGCGACCTGGTACTCGGCGGCGCGCTTGTAGCCGTCCATCGCATGCTCGAGCGCGTCGCGCTTGACGATGAGGCTCTTCTTGAGCGGCGCCGTCAGACGCACCGCACGAAACGCATCGCGCGCCGGCTGCGCGAGCGCCAGCTGCGCCTTCGCGGCCAGGTAGTGGGTGCGATCGGTGCGCTGCGCGCCGGCCTGCGCGTCGGCGCGGATGATCTCCTGGTACCAGTGATCGCGCCGCGCGCCATCGCCGCTCTTGCCGGCGTAGTCCGCCAGGCGCTGGCGCGCCTCCTCGGCATCGGCGAGCGGTGTTGGGTTGGTGTCGACGAACTTCTCCAGCATCCCCATGGCCCGGGGATTGTTGCCGGCCTTGGAGTACAGGTCCGCGGATTGCATGAGCGCTTCACGCTGTACGGAGCGACTCTCGGCCGGGTTTGAGGCGATCCGCTCGAACTCCGCGGCGGCCTCGCCCGGGCGGTTGGCTTCAGAGTACGCCACGGCGAGCTTGCGGGCGACCTCCGGCTGCAGCTGATGCTGCGGGAACTGGCGACGAAAATCCTGGAGCACGCCGATGGCGCGCTCCCACTCTTTGAGGGTCAGCAGCTCCGCGGCGGCGTCGTACTGCGCATTGGCGCGGATCTTCGATTCCGGGGCCACGCGCCCGACGCGCAGGAAATCCTCTACCGCCCCGCCGCCATCGCCGGCCTTCTGCTTCGCCTCGCCCTCCTTGTATACGCTGGCGGCGAGCCGCTCGGTGAGGTCGGCGCGCATCTTGTCATCCTTGCCGGCGAGCTCGCGCGCCTGCAGGAACGCGGGTTCCGCCTTGGCATAATCGCCCTGGTCGAAGCGCGCCTGCGCGATGATCGTCCACGCGATGCGCTGCTTCGCGGCATCCACCGGCGGCTGGCGCGCGAGAATCGACTCGGAGACGCTGACGGCGCGCGGCTGGTCCCCGGCGGCGAAGATCTCCTCGGCTGCGCGGGTCAGAACGCCGGCGCTGTCCGGGTGCTCCGGAAAGCTCTGCGCGAACCTGACTCCGGCGTCCATGGCGCGCTTGTGCCAGGCGTCCTTGTCGGCGCCGCTCAAGCCCTCCTCGCCTTTCTGGTAGGAGACCAGCGCCGCGTAGGCGGCGGTCGCGGACTTCTCGTTCCTCGGATAGCCGTAGGCGGTGTGCTCGTACTCGGCGGCGGCATCCGCATACTGATGGCTTTCGAACAACGCCTCCGCCAGCAGGTAGTCGGTCGCGGCGGAGTCGGCGTCTTCCGGGAACGACTTCAGGTAGTCGCGGTACCAGCGCGCGGCTTCCTGGTAGTCCGCGACACGTTTGGACTTCTGCGCGCTCGCGTGGAAGTAGGTGGCCACGTCCTTGAGATTGGTCTTGAGCTCCTGCACGACGCGCGGATTGTCGGCGCGGCTGCGGGTCTTCCAGTAGGGGGAGTCGAAGTTGTAGTGCTCGACGAACTCGTGCTTGCCGTCGAACACCAGCTGGCTGAAGCCGCCCTTGCCGTAGGCCTCGATCGCCGCCATGTCGAGGTCCGGCGCATGGTCGCTGTAGGGATCGCGGGCCACGTAGGCGCGGTAGACGCTCGCCGCATCCTGGTAGCGCTGCTTGTCGACGTACAGATCGCCGAGACGGGAATACAGCAGCCAGGCGTACGGGCGCTCGCCGTGCTGACTCATGTACTGCTCGAGCGAGGCGGCGCCGTCGTTGTAGGAGAAAGTGATGCTCATGACCCGCAGGGTGTCCTCGACCAGCTCGCGGTCGGCGCGCTTGAGCGTCTCGAGCCGCACGGACTTGCCGCGGCCGGCGCCGAGCTCCTGGTCGAGCACGCCGCCGAAGGACGGCAGGCTCTCGAGCGCCTGCGACTGCTTGAACAGCGACCAGCCGCGCTTGTACAGGCTCTGCTGGAAGAACGCCGAACCCGCGCCGCGCCCGATGACGGCGGCGTAGGCGCGCTCGGCATCCGCGTAGCGCTTGTCGGAAAACAACAGCTCGCCGCGCCTGAACTGCACCTCATCGAGCTGCGGGCTTTGCGGGTAGCGCTGCACGATCCGATCCAGTGTGCCGAGCGCCTGCCCGGACTGGCCGGTGGTCTCATAGGCGCGCGCCAGCTGATAGAGCACCTGGTCGTTGCGCGCATAGTCGGGGAATGCCTTGAGCAGCGTCGTGTACAGCTTGATCGCCTCGGCCCCCTGCAGGTCCACAGCGGTGACTTCCTGTTCCAGCCGCTGCATCTCGCCGGCGTCGAGGTTGAGGTCCCCGAGTCGGCGCAGGGCTTCGGCGCGCAGCTTCGGATCGGTATTCTGCAGCTCGAGAAAGCGGCGATAGTTCTCCATCGCCCGGGAAACGTTGGCGTTCACCATGGTGTCGCGGTGCACCTCGACCTTGCGCGAGGCGAGATCCCCGATGGTGGGCTGGCGAGCGGTGGGTGCGCTCTGCGCGGAAGCCGCGGGCGTGCCCGCGAGCAAGGCGAGCGCGAGCGCCGGCGCGCAGGCTGCGGCTGCGGGCACGCGCACGCTCATCGCGGCGGCTCCGCCGTCTTAGGCACGGGAGCCTGCTCGGGCGGTGCCGGAGCCTGCTCGGGTGGCGCCGGGGTCTCCTCGGGTGGCGCAGCGGCTGGCGCGGCTTGATTGCCGCCGCTTTCCTTCTGGGTGCCCGCGTTGGCGGCGCGATCATACATGCTCGCGAGCGCAAAGCGCGCCTGTACCTGGTAGGCGGCGAGTCGATCCTTCTGCTCCTCGAGCTGATGAGCGGCGAGCCGCGCGAGAAACACACTCTGTTTCCGCTCGGTGGCGCCGAGGCGCGCCTGCAGGGTGTCGATGCGCTGCTTCAGGGCGGTGACGCGGGCCGCGAACTCCCCGGTGTTGGTCGGCACGTTTTTACGGTCGCGCTCCACGCGGATCCAGCGGCTCTGTGCCTCATGCAGTGCGAGACTGAGATCCTTCAGCCCGCGATGCTCCTGCCACAAGCGCGCGTTGAAGGCGTCGTTCAGGTTAAACTGCAATACCCCCTTGATCAGCGCCAGTCGCACGCGCAGGTTCGCGTACTCGGGTGTGTCGGGAGCCGCGGCGAGCGCCGCCTCTACGCGCTGCACGCGCGCCCACTGCTCGCGCTCGGCCGTGGTGCCGAGCGCGGCCATGTCATGCTGCGTCTCGATGGTGCGCAGCTCATTTGCCAGCGTGACGTTGCGCTGCTGCAGCTCGCCGACCGCGCCCGAGGCGAGCAGCGCATCCGCCCGTGGCAGCCGCTCGGCGTAGGCGTGCTCGCGCGTCTCGATCATGTCCTCAAAGGCGCCCATGCTGTCGTCCCAGCGCTCCAGCGTGCCGTTCAGATACACGAGGTCGCGGTAGTTCTTCAGTCCCTCCTGGAAATCGTGCCCGGCCAGCACCGCGTACAGATAGCGCGACTCGGGCGCATCGGGCAGGCTCTTCAGCTGCCAGAACCAGCCGTAGCGGGCGCCCGGATCGGTGCCCAGCACGCGCTCGAGCAGGTCGCCCTTCTCGATGCGCGCGATGGCCTCATCCAGCTGCCCGTTTTCGGCATCGAAGGACTTGACCGCGCTCTCGTAGTACTCGGCGGACTGCGCGTTGGCGTTCAACTTGCCGAACGCGTACGGCACGGCGAGGTAGGACTCCTGCACGGCCGCGTCCAGCACGTCGCGGCCGCGCAGCTCCATCCACGGCGTGAGCGCTCCCTGGTAGTCCCCGAGTGCCGCATCCGCCCAGCCGATGCCCAGCAGCGCCTTGTTCGAGTACGGGCCGTTCAGGCGCACGCGTGCGAGCGGCGCTCGCGCTCGCGCCGGCTGGTTGGCCTGCAGGTACGCAAAGCCGAGCGCCAGATTGGCGCGGTCCCTGAGCGCCGCCTGCTCCGCAGTTGCGGCGAGCATGGTGCCGACTCCGCTCAGGAACGGGTCGGCATCGTCGAGCCGTCCGTTACGCACCAGCGCCACGCCCAGGTTGAAGCGCGCGTAGGCGGACCAGATCAGCGGGCCACGCCAGCTCGCCAGCAGGCGGATGGCCTCATCGTAGCGTCCCTCGTGCATCAGTACGTTGCCGAACAGCAGTTCCTTCTGCGCCTCCAGCTCCGGGGACATGCGCCCGTTCACCTTGCGCAGTGCCGCGTCCGCGCGCTCGAGATAGCCGCGCGCGTACCACACCTGCGCCAGATAGAACCAGGCGCGATTGCGCACTCCGGTGGGCACATCGTTGGTCAGCAGCCTCTCGAAGCGCTCGCCCGCCTCGTTGTGCATCCCGAGCGTCAGGTACAACCCGCCCTCGAGCAGCTGCGCTTCCTCCGCATGGTGCGGCACGCGGCCCCAGTGCTCGTAAGCGAGCAGTCGCGTGAGGGCCGCGAAGTCATCGTCCTGATAGAAGTAGAACAGCGCGTCGCCGTAGTGCAGATCACGGATATGCGTGATCGGGAGCTTCTCCGCGTCGTGCTGCCGCGCGCTCGCCGCGCCGCAGGGCAGCGCCAGCACGGCGGCGAGCAGCAGCGCACGCATGCAGGAGGCTCGCATCAAGGGCTATTCCCAGTCCTTGATCTCGAACTCCGGCTGTAGTTTCCTCTGCCGGTCATCGATCTTGAGCTCCAGGTACTTGGCGCCGACGCCCTTCTCGAATCTGAGCGAGGCGCCGCGCTTGTAAGCGCGCTCGTTCGGGCCCTTGCCGCTGAAGAAGGCGACCAGCTCGTGCGCGCCGACCTTGAGATTGCCGAGATACAGGCGCTGCACGCCGCCCTTGAGCAGCGCGTCGAGCTCGCGCGGCGTGTACAGGTAGTTGATGACCTCCTTGCGATCGAGCTTCAGCTGCACCGAATCGAGCGCGAAGAACTGCCCGACGTCCACCGAGAGGAACACCGCCACCTGGGTGTTGGCCGGGAACAGCAGCTCCTCCTCCAGGATGAACAGATCCTTGTTGAGATCGACCACGTCCTTCTTCAGGCCCTGGATCTCCTGGTCGAGGCCTCGGGTATCCGGGGAGGACTCCGCGGCGGGGGGCTCCCCAGCCGGCGGCGCGGCGCTGGCCGCCGGGGTGGTGACCTCCGGCCCGGCCGGGGGTGCACCGAGCGCCGCGGGTGGGAGGGCCGCGAGCAGCCCCGCAAGCAGCGGCGCGAGGAGCGCGGTGCGCGCTGCGTGCCGCGGCGCAGCATCGATCGGGGGCATGGCGCGTGTCATCTGCAGCATGGTGGTTCCGATCATTCGTTCAGCAGGGCCCGCAGCTGTTGCAGGTAGAGCTGTTCGCTTTCGGGGCTGTAGTCGCGCAACACGTTGCGGACCGTGCCGCTGCGGTCGATCAGCACGGTCATCGGCAGGTTGTCGACCTGATAGCTGCGGCTGACCCCCTTGGCCGGGTCGAGCAACAGCGCAAAGCTCACGGATGCCGAGCGCGCAAATTCGCGCGCCTGCGCCGGGTCGTCATCGACGCCGATCCCGAACATCGCCAGTCCCGCGGAATGATAGGTCGCGAGGCTGCGGTTCAGGGCCGCGAGCTGCGTGCGGCAGGGCGTGCAGCGGCTGCTCCAGAAGCTCAGTACCACGACCTCGCCGCGGTGCTCCGAGAGGCGCGCGTTGCCGCCCACGGCGGCGTGCAGCGCGAAATCAGGCGCGCTCTGCCCGATGAGGGCGTAGCGCGACTGCGCCTGCACCGCCAGGCTGCAGCCCAGTGCCATCACGGCCATGCACAGCAACACCCGTGCGCGTGACCGGGCAGAGCAGGTGGCCACCCACCAACGTTCTGCCACCTCACGCCACAGCGGGTGGTTCGGCCGTTGCCAGCTCAATAATGGTCCTTCGCCAAGGGATGGCGCCCGCGCCAAGCAGGCAAAATTGCACGGCGCGCTTGACAGTGTCAAACAAAGACGGCGGTGAAAAAAGGGGCTGCCGGCGTCGTCAACATGCGACACCGGCTCAAGGGCGCCGCGGCGCGCCTTCCGGCGCGCCCGCCACCTCAGACGATGCGCGTGAAGGCGGTGAGCCCCGCCAGGGCGCTGCCCGCCCCCAGGCTCTGCATGGGGAACAGCTTCGGGAACTGCCCGTCCATGCCCATCAGCCCCATGTAGTTGAGAATCACGACCTGCACCAGCTGGTTCACAGCGTTGGCCGCGGGGCTGGAGGTGCTCACCACCGAGCCATCGGAGCTGAAGTAGCCGATCTGCTGGCCGGCGGTGCCATTGCGCAGCTGTGGCCGGCCGGTGGGGCTGTAGACCAGGAAGAACGTGGAGGCCACCGAGGCGTTGTCGCCCTGCCAGCCAAGCTTGCCACGGCCGCCGACGCTGTTGTCGACCATGCCGGTGGAGGTGAGCGAACCGTCGCTGAACACGTAGATCATCACCGGCGTCTTCAGGCGCTGGGCGTACTCGAGCACCGCGCCGATCATCTGGCCGGCCTTGAAGTTACGCATCTCGCCGGTTGCGCGGGTGCCGTCGTGGTAGTCGTAGCCGCCCAGGGTGATGGTGCCGGCGCCGGCGAAGCCGTTGAGCACCAGCTTCATGACGGTGGCGGTTTTCTGGACGTCCGAGTCGGAGAAGTCGCTCGCCGTGAAGATGGGCGAGGCGCCGCCGGTGATATTCGTATCCCGGGTGGGATCGAGCGCGGCCGGATCGCCGAACTTGTCGGCCGTGTGGGCCGCCTTGACGTAAGCGCAGCGCACCTGATTCTTCAGCGCCGCATCGGCGTTCGGGTCGCCGCCGATGAGCTGCACGCCCGGGGTCGATCCGTTGGGCATACTGAGCGTGCCGGTAAAGGCGGCGGTGTCACCCGCGCCGGCCTGTGCCGTGTTGCCACCGCTGATGCGCACCTGCGACTCGAGCACCGCCACCGCGAGCGGATCCTGGGTGCCGCCGCCAGGCGGCATCGGCACCAGCGAGGTCGAGTCCGAGGGCTGGCTGATGGTGGTCGGCTGCAACGCCGGATTGATGAGCGCCATGGGGGCCTGGGAGTTGCCCCCGGACACCGAGGACTCGGTGCCGATGAGCGTCAGCAGCAGACCCTGCGCGCCCGCCGTGGCGATGCCGTACATCGGGTTGTGCGGGTTATTCTGGGTGTCGTTCTGCGACATGGCGCACAGCACCGCGCCGTTGGTGCCGGCGGCGGTGGCCGGCGTGGTCGCCTTGCTGAGGATGCCGCGCTTGATGGCGCCGTCGGCGTGCCACAGGAGCCCGAGCGATGCGTCGATGTTGGCGCTCGAGCTCGGCACCATGTTGCCCGGCACGCCGAGCTTGCCGTAGCCGGCGGTCGACAGGAAATTCGTCTGCCCGCCCTGCACGCCCACCAGCACCTCTGAGCCGACCAGGTTGGCCCCGCCCGCCAGATCGAAACAGATGAAAGGCAGGCTGCCGGATGCGGTCGGTACGTTGCACTGGCTGGAGGCGAGCAGCGCCTGGATGTCCGCAGACAGCGCGGCATCCGCGCGGCTCGCCGTCAGCAGGGCACCGAGCCACGCGGGCCCGATCACCATGGCCGGGCCGGACAGGAACCCGGCGGCAACGAAGTCGCGGCGGGTCACCGGCAGCGGATGGTTGTCGTGCAGGATCGGCTCGCCGGGCGCGTGCGATCGCGGGGGTTTCTTGCGGATCAACATCTGCCTATCTCCAGGTCCTTGAGCTCACTGCAGGGTCACCGCCGCGCTGCCGAGCACCGCGGTGCAGGCCGCGACGGTCGCCTGCGACACCGTGGCGCCGGCGTTGAGCGTCGGGATGCGGGTGAGCAGGCTATCGACCTCGCCGCGCACGGCGCTGGCTGACGCGGGCGTCGCGTTGCCCACCGCGTTGGTGACCAGCGCGTTGATGACGAGTTGGCGATTGGCGCTGCCGCTGGCACCGAAGAATCCGGACGCGCCGGCGTTGAGGCTCGCGTCCAGCCCGGTGCCACCGAAGAACGTATCGCGCAGCGACTGCGTGGCGAGCAACTGGCCACAATAGGCGCTCGCCAGCTGCGAGATCGCCGTCTGCTGCGCGGGCACGAACGCCGAGATCAATGGACCCGCCGGCAGCGACTGTCGCGAGACGTTATAGAGTGCGGACACGACCGGGTTCGTGATCGGCACGCCGGTGATGCGCGAGAGTGAGTGGTTGATACGCTCGAAGGTCGCGACGCCGAAGTCGGGCCTGGGCGTGGGATCGGGCGCCGGCGGCGACACCGCCACCGTCGGCTCCACGTAGGCGTGCACGTGCGAGCCGAGCTGATCGAACGACAGGAAGAACAGGTCGTTGGTCGGCCCGAGGGTCACCGGAATCACGGTGCCGAGACCCGACAGCAGCTGACCGTTGGCGGCGGTGTAGTTCGCGCCGCCGACCCTGGCGCTCATGGTGGCGTACGCCTGGCCGGCCGGGGCCAGCACGCCGTTCACGCCGATGCGGATACCGCTGATCGGCAGATTCGCCGGCACCACGGCCTTCGGATCCAGGCTGATGAACTTCGGCTGGTAGAACAGGTAGCTGTAGTTGTCGTACTGACTGGCCTGGAACAGGATGTACGACTGCGACACGCCCGACAGGGAGTTGACTCCGAACAGCAGGTAGTACTTCTCGCCAACGCCGGCGGCGAAGTTCTGCTGCACCTGCGCCGGCGTGAGCGCGCGGTTGTGGATGGCGACGAACTTGATGACGCCCTGCCACGGGCGCTGACCGGTGGTCTCGTTGCCCAGCACCAGTGCGAAGGTGCTGTCCCAGTTGGCGAGCGAGCCGCCCTTGGCCGGATCGGCATCGCCGCTATAGACCCCGTTGACGTAGATCTTCTGCCCGCTGACCGGATCGTAGGTGAGCACCACGTGCTGCAGCGCCGCCTGGGCCGCGCCGCTCGCCGTGGTCGTGATGAGGGGCGGGGAGCCGTTGGTATCGGTGGTGCTGCTGCGCGCGCGCCCGTCGTACTGCATGGCCTGCTGGCCGAGCGTGGCATTGCGGGTGGTATTGCTGCCGGAGTAGCTGACGATATAGGCGTTGGTCTGCGCGACGTTCGCCGGCGCCGCCCATACCTCCAGCGAATACTCGCCCGAGGACTGGATCATGGCGGCGAGCTTGGCGCTGGTGCTGGTGGAGGCCTGTGCCCGGCCGCCCGGCATGCCGCTCATGGCCGGTCCGATGTCGATGCCCCAGCCGCCTACCCAGCTCACGTTCCCGGACAGCGACAGGTCGGCCGCCGGAGTGACGCCGCTGGTGTCGTAGGCGGTGCTGCCGCTGCCGGTCTGGAACATGTACTTGGCGACCAGGTTCGCCTCGAAGCGGCTGCCGCCGGAGGCGATGATGCCCTGCTTGAGCGTGAGGGCGTTGGAGATCACCAGGTTGGGATCGATCGGGGTCACCGGGATGCCGTTGGCGAAGTCGGTAATCGCCTGCAGCATCTTCGCGGAGCTCCCCGGGCAGTCGGGGGCGCCACCGGATGAGGTGGGCCAGCAATGGTGGAACTCGTCCGCCAGGCGCACGTAGAAGCGCGACTGGTCGGGACTGGCCAGATTCATCTTCGACTGCGCCGCAGCATAGGCCTCGTTGGGGTCGGCGCTGGCGAAGTACGGCTGCTGTGCGGTGGCCGAGCTCGAGGTGTGACAGCCCGAGCAGAAACTGGTCAGCAGCGGATAGACCGTGCTCTGGAAGCTCGGGGTGCCCGCCGTGGGATCGGCGGGGAACTGCTTGCCGCCGCCTGCCGCCTGGACCGGTGGTGCGGTCAGCTGCACGCTGGTGGTGGACGCGGAGCCCGCCCCGATCCACGCCTGGATCCACACGAGCATGGTGGCCGCGCAGGCGGAAGGGTCTGCGACCCAGCAGTTGTGGCCGCTGCCCACCTTGAGCACCAGTGTCGACTGGTCCGGCCGCACCAGGTTCACCAGCGGGCCGGCGGCCTGGTAAGCGAGGTTCACGTCGTCCGAGCGCGCGAACATCGGCGACTGGCCGCCCTGGTGGTGGCAGCCGCCGCAGCGGTTGGCGGGGCGGATGTTGTCCCACAGGTTGATCTTGAAGGCCTGCACGTCCGCATTCGCCGGCGCAGGCCCGGTGTAGGCGTTCGCCGTGCTGCTGGGGGGCGTCGACTGCTGATTCACCGTGGTCGGCGCGCCCCCGCCGCTGCATGCGCCGAGAGTCACGAGAACCAGGAGCGCGGCGCCGGGCGCCACAGTGTGCGTCGCACGCCTCGGGAGCTCTGCGGGCACAGTCAGGCGGGCAACGGGTTTGCGGTTCATGGCGGCGCTCCCTTACTGGCCCGGACAGGCGGCAGCGGACAGCTGGAACACCTGCTTGAGCTTGTAGCCGCCGGACTTGAAGCTCGCCTTGATGGCCGCGACTGTCGCCTGATCGGTGGCGCTGGGGGCGCGGAAGCACACCGCCTGGAAGACCTTGGTCACCTGGCACTGCGCGAAGGCATCGCTCGATGCGAGCTCCTGGCCGAGCGACTTGGCGCCGGCGCCGCTGCCGGGCAGCGTCGGATCCCAGCCCAGCGAGGCATTGGCTCCGCCGCGCCAGCGGTTCGACCAGCTGTCATCGGGAGTCACGAAGCCAAACGGGAAATTGGTGGAGTTGATCAGGTACTTCGGCTGCACCTGATTCGCCGTGTACACCAGCTGTCCGGCGGTGGCGTCGAAGTTGTAGTACGCGAACGCCTGCGCCATCGCGTCCATGCCGCTGTGACAACCGACGCAGTTGTTGAGGAACAAGCGGCTGTCCCCGCCCGGGGAGCGGGCCACGTCCTGGCGAATGCGATCCGCGGGCCGTGTAGTGTCCATCACCGTCTCCATGTCACGGCAGAGGTGATTGATCATGGTGAAGCGGAACATCGCGCGGTTGGTGCCGTTGATGAAGAACGCGGAGGCCGCGCCGCGCGTGGTAATGAGGCCGGCGGTCGCCTGCGGCGGGGTGCCGTAGGCGCCCGACTGCGTGGTGCGCTGAAGCGCGGTGCTCAAATCAACGCCGCTGCTCTCCGCGGTGGCGTAGTGATTGTTGTTCGCAGCCGAGGGCGCGGGCAGCCCGGGCGCGTTCACGACGTAGAGAATGTCGTCGGACAGGGCGGTGTTGAACGCCACGTCGTCGCGGGTCATGCCGATGACGGTCGCGGCGTAGTCATTGAAGGGCGCGAACACCGTCTGGTCGCGATTGGTCCAGGGAATCACCAGGTTCTTCAGCGTCACGTTGTAGAACGACGGGGCGCTGGTGGCGATGCCCGCGGCGGCCAGCAGGCCCGCCTGGCCGGGACTGCCGCTGATCGCGGTGGCCATCTGGGCGAGCACGGCCGCCGCCGGCGGCACGCCGGCGATGCGCTCGTAGATGCGCTTGGCCTGCTCGTTGGGTCCGGCGTGGGCGGCAATGGTCAGCTGCGTCAGCAACAGCGCAGCGCCGGTGAGCGCGCGGCGCGCACCGCCGGATTTGACCTGTGCCTTGTTCAGTCTGACATTCATGGCGCTCGCCAACTCCCTATCTGCCCGACGCGCGCTGCAAACTATACGGCGATCGACCCGCGTCCCGAATGTCTCAACCGGGTGACGTCGCCGATCGACGACACTCACGCTGGTTGTTGGTCCGCGCAGATCATTGCGCGGCGAACTGCGAGCCCGGTCACGGCGTGCCGGCGTTCGCACGCTTACCTAGTAGCGCGATGGGCGCGGCACAGCGCGGAGCAATGAGAACCGCGGGGCGCAGCGGCGCGCCGTGATGGGATCGGCGTTCAGGGCGGTAGTTATGACGATTAGTACTCAGAACCACCTCGATTACGTTACATTCACCAGCGGCGGGAAGTCCGCGTAGCTCGGGAGGCGCACATGAACGCGCAGCGCGGCCGGCAATACCTGGGACGATGGACACGGCGTGCGATCGCGCCGCCGCGACTCGCCGTGGCGCTGCTGACGGCGGCGCTCGCGGCTTCGCTCGCCGCCTGCAGCGGCGGCGGTAGCGTCAACATCGCCAACAGCCAGCTCTCCGATCCGGCCACGGTCGACTTCCCCATCTTCTATGTGAAGCGCCAGGTGCCGCTGAACAGCAACGGCACCGTGGTGCAGGACGACCTGCGTGTGCTGCGCGACGCGGCGCCATCCGCGGATCTCTACAAGCGCGCCACCGCCTCGCCGAGTGCGACGGAGACCAACATCACCGCACGCCTCACCGCCGGTGCCCGCTGGGATGTGAAGGACGTCGACACCTCCCCCGACGGCACCCGGGTGGTGTTCGCCATGCGCGGCCCGCTCGCCGTGAACCAGGACCCCAGCAAGCCGCCGTCGTGGCGCATCTATGAGTACGTGATCGCGAGCGACACCCTGCGCACGGTCATCGACCCGGCGACCGATCCCACGGTCAACGACGTCTCGCCGCACTACCTGCCCGACGGGCGCATCGTGTTCTCGTCCACGCGCCAGACGCAGTCGCGGGCCATCCTGCTCGATGAGGGCAAGCAGCAGTTCGCGGCGCAGGACGAGGCGGGCGACGAACCGGCGTTCGTGCTGGAGGTCATGAACGCGGATGGCACCGGCGCGCACCAGATTTCCTTCAACCAGAGCCACGACCGCGACGCGACCGTGCTGGCCAACGGGCGGGTGCTGTGGAGCCGCTGGGATCACGCCCCGGGCAAGGACGCCATGAGCCTGTATTCCGCCAATCCGGACGGCACGGATCTCGAGCTCTACTACGGCGCAAACAGCCACATGACCGGCACCAATAACACCGTCGTCGAGTTCGTGCAGCCGCGCGAGATGCAGGACGGCCGCATCCTCGCGCTCGAGCGGCAGTACACCAACGTCGACTTCGGCGGCAACCTGGTCATCATCGACGGCACTCACTTCGTCGAGAACACCCAGCCGCTGCTCGCCAACGCCGGTCTCCCCGGCCCGGCGCAGACTCCGGCCACCCCCAACGACGTACGGACCATCCCAGGTCCGTCACCGGGCGGGCGCTTCAATTCCGCCTACCCGCTGCACGACGGCACCGGCCGCATTCTCGTCAGCTGGACACAGTGCCGGCTGCTCGACACGACGCAGACTCCGCCGGCGATCGTGCCGTGCACCCCCACGGCGCTCGCCGCCCCGAACCCACAGGCCGCGCCGCCTCTGTACAGCGTGTGGATGTTCGATCCGAAGCAGAACACCCTCATGCCGATCATGCAGCCGGTCGAGGGTGTGATGGTCACGGACGTGGCGGTGGCGCAGCCGCGCGCGCTTCCCAACATCATCCTCGACAAAGTCGCTGGCGTCGACTTTGATTCGGCCTTCGTGACCGCAGGCGTCGGCGTGCTCGATATCAAAAGTGTCTATGACTTCGACGGCATGGATACCGCCATGCCAAACATTCAGACGGTCGCGGACCCGAGCAAAACTCCCCCAAGCGGACGACAGTATCGTTTCATTCGCCTCGAGAAAGCGGTGTCGATCCCGGACAAGGATCTGGTGAATCTCGCCGCCGCCGCGTTCGGCCCGGCCGGTTACATGCGGGAAATCATGGGGTACGCGCCCATCGAGCCCGATGGTTCGGTCCGGATCAACGTGCCGGCAAACGTGGCCTTCCAGATCAGCGTTCTGGATGCCAACGGGCGTCGCAACGGTCCCATCCAGGGAGTGTGGCTGCAGCTCCAGAACGGCGAGGTGCTGGCATGCAATGGCTGCCACACCCCGGCTGGCGCCCAGAACACCCCCGCCGGCCAGACTCCCCACTCGCACGGGCGCGCGAACCTGTTCACCGCGGTGTACTCCGGATCCACGTCGGGCGGCCCGTTTCCGAATGCAAATCCGGCCTTCTCAGCCAATTCAGGTGAAACGATGGCCGAGACGCGCACGCGCACGAATTGCAAGAATTCGGGCACGTCCTGGTGCGCACTGATGAATCCGAGCGTCGATGTCGTCGCCGCTGAAGTGTGGGCCAATCCTCCCGCAACAACACCGGATGTCAGCCTGCGCTACGCGGACTTGCCGGCTGGCGAGATGCCTCCTACGAACTTTTCGGACTGCGTCGCCAAGGGCGCCGATCCGACCGGGACAGCCGGTCAGACCGCGTGGTCCTCACATTGCCGGATCGTGATCAATTACCTCCAGCATATCCAGAAGCTTTGGGATCAACCGCGTACGATCAAAGACCCCTCCACCGGCCTAATGATCACCGCTGCGTGCTCGAGCGCCGGTTGCCACGACGCGACGGGCGCAGCGTCGCCCAACAATCATCTCAATCTGACCACGACGCCTTCGAACGATGAGCCGCTGCAGCCCATCTCATACCGCGACCTGCTCTTCCAGCATAACGTGCCGGACGCCAACGGCAACCCGGTATCCGTAGGACCGTATATGGATTGGGGCAGCGCCAACGGCACGCACTCCAGAGCGTTCCTTGGCCGGTTTGCGCCCGGTTCGCCGAGCACGCACGCGAACTGGCTCACCCCGGCCGAGCTTCGCTTGATCTCCGAGTGGCTGGACATCGGCGCACAGTTCTTCAACAACCCGTTGGATCCGGCCGTGCCGGTCAACTAGCGCTCCGCACCCACAAGACTCGAGCGATACGCCATAATTGGCCGATGTCCCCTTTACTACAAGAAACCCAATTTCGTGGGGCCCGGTAGGTCGAGACTGCGAACCGCTCCGTTCGGGGACCCACTCGCGGGTGTCCTACTCCTCTTTGCATTGTTCAGCGCGCCGGCGGCGAGCAATGCGCGCGAGTACCTGCAGCTGTTCGTGGTCCAGCCGTACCTGGAGCTGCACACCGGCCCCGGCCGCGGCTACCCGGTGTTTCACGTGGTGCCGCGCGATGCCAGCGTCGATGTGCTGTTCCGGCGCACCGACTGGTTCAAGGTGCGCACCGAGCACGGCGTGGAAGGCTGGGCCTCGCAACGGGACATGCTGCAGATGGTGCTGGCGGACGGCTCGCCGTTCAGGTTCGGTGTCGGCGACCGCGCCGGCTTCAACTCGCACCGCTACGAGATGGGCCTGTTCGCCGGAGCCTATGGCGGCGCCAACTACGTATCGGGGTATGCGTCGCTTTCGTTCAACTCGCAGCTGGCGCTGGAGGCAGCGCTGGGCCAGTTCCTCGGCAGATTCTCCAACGGCGTCACCGGCGATGTGGGGCTGACACACGTGATCGTGCCCGAGGCGCGCTGGTCACCGTTCCTGACGCTGGGTGTCGGCGAAGTGCACATCGAGCCCAAGGCGACCCTGGTGCAGGCCGCCAACCGCACCGAAGCGACGGCCTATGTCGGCGGCGGTGTACGCTACTACCTCACGCGGCGCATCTTCGTGCGCGGCGAATACAAGGCCCACTACGTCTTCACCAAGCGCAACCAGAACCAGGAAGCCGACGAATGGAAACTGGGATTCGCCTTCTTCTACTGACGGCGCTGCTGGCGGCGCTGCCCGGCTGCGCCTCGGTGCGCGACTGGTATCAGCACCGCGCCGAACGCCGCGCCGCGGCCCGGGCGCAGAGCGCGCCGCCACCGGTGAGCGAGTCGCCGCAGGACGAGAACGCCCCGCCCCGTGTGATCGAGCCGGAGGTGGCGCGGCGCAACATCAAGGTGCCGCGCGTCAGGAGCTCCAACGTCGAGGTGGGCCTGGATTATGGTGTGCTGTCGATCGAGGATTTCGGCACTCATCCGGTCTACGGGATCACCGCCGCCTACCACATCACCGAGGACTTCTTCTTCCAGGCTGAGGCCGGCCGCTCGCGCGGCGGGCGCACCAGTTTCGAGACCCTGAGCGGTAACATTCAGCTGCTTACCGAGTCTGAGAGGCGCTTCACGTACTACGACCTGTCGCTGGGCTACAACTTCCTGCCAGGCGAAGCCTTCCTCGGTCGCGGCATCGCCATGACGAACGCCTTCTATCTCATCGGCGGCATCGGCGGCACCGATTTCGCCGGGGATACGAAGTTTACGGTGAACTTTGGCGCCGGCTACCGTGTCGTGCCGGCGGACTGGCTGGCGCTGCACGTCACGGTGCAGGACCGGGTGTTCCAGTCGAGCCTGCTGGGCGCCACCAAGCTCACCAACAATCTCGAGGCACGCATTGGCACGACCGTTTTCTTCTAGAGGGACGCAGGATGAAGAACCGTATCGCAGTCATTACCGCCGTGCTCGCCACCGCCCTGCCGGCGCTGGCGGGCTCCGGCGGCGGCCCCGCGCCGCAGTTCACGCTCGCCGCGCGCAACGGCCAGGCCGTGAGCCTGGCGCAGTACCACGGCCAGGTGGTGATGATCAATTTCTGGGCGAGCTGGTGCGGCCCCTGCCGCCAGGAGATGCCCCTGCTCGAGAGCATCTACAGGAAGTACCACAAGCTCGGGTTCACACTGCTCGGGGTGAATGTGGAGCCGGACTCCAAGGCGGCCGACGACTGGCTGAAGGACAGGCCGGTGTCCTTCCCCATCCTCTACGATAAGGAGAGCAAGGTGAGTAAGCTGTACGATGTCGCGGGCATGCCCAGCACCGTGATCATCGATCGCAGCGGTAAACTGCGTACGCTGCACCAGGGCTTCAAGCCCGGCGACGAGAATGAGTATCTGGACAGTATCCGCAGCCTGATCCGGGAGTAGCGCGATGCGCGTGTCGCCTGGCTTGCCGAGCGTGAGCCTGACAGTGAAGCTGATGCGGGCCGCGGCTGAGGCACTGCTGCTCGCGGCGCTCGTCGGGTGCGCGGCGCCCACTCCGTGGGTCAAGCCTTACGAGCGCGAGCACTTCGCCGACCCCATCATGTCCTTCAACCGCGATCCGGTCTCCAGCACGTACCTGCAACACGTGTTCGAGACCCGCGAGGGCGCCCGCGGGGCAACGGGGTCGGTGGGCGGCGGCTGCGGATGCAATTGACGCGGGAGGCGCGCGGCGCGCACACGCGTTGTGCAGCGGGGTTGAGCCCCTTCACGCGCACACTGGGCACGCTGTGCGCGATCGCCGCCCCGGCGCTCGGCGGCGTGCTCCCCGAGGATCGCGCCGACGTCCTGTGGCACGTCTACAAGGGCGGGGACATCACCATCCAGGGTCCGTCGGTGCTGGTGCGCAAGAAGGTGGGCGACAACCTCTCGCTGTCCGCCAATTACTACGAGGACATGATCTCGAGCGCCTCGATCGACGTGAAGCTGTCGGCGAGCCCGTATCACGAGACCCGCAGGCAGGGGAGCCTGGGGGCGGACTACCTGCACGGCAAGTCCACCTACAGCGCGGGCTTCATCACCAGCAAGGAGCCCGACTACAAGGCGAACACCAGCTATTTCGCGGTCAGCCAGGACATGTTCGGCGACCTGACCACGGTCACGCTGGGTTACCGGCGCGGATGGGATCGCGTGTTCAAGGACAGGAAGGACCCCGTGAGCGGTCGGATCGTAACCGACTCGGTTTTCAACAACAACCTCGGGCACAACAGCGCCGATCATCGCGGCTATTCGCTGTCCTTGAGCCAGATCCTGACGCGCAACGCCATTCTCGGCTTCAACTACGAGCTGCTCACCGATCAGGGCTACCTCGCCAACCCGTACCGCGAGATCCGCTACCTCTCGCCGGGCCTGGGCCCGGGGTTCACGCTCGCCGATCAGGTCTATCCCAACACGCGAACCAGCTACGCCGCCACGGCGCAGCTGAAATACTACCTGCCCTACCGCGCGGCGCTGACCGGCCAGTACCGCTACTTCCACGACACCTGGGGCATCCTCGCGCACACCGTCGAGCTCGACTACACCCAGCCGGTGCTCAGGCACTGGATTCTCGACGGCAGCCTGCGCTACTACCGCCAGGGCGCCGCCGACTTCTACAGCGACCTGTTCCCGCGGGCCAACTACCAGAACTTCATGGCACGCGATCGCGAGCTCGCCGCCTTCCGCAGTTACACGGTGGGCGCGGGCGCCGCCTGGCAGTTCGCCATGCCGGGCGTGCCATCGCTCGGCAAGAACAGCATCAACGTGCGCGTCGATCACCTGCTGGTCGATTACAGCGACTTTCGCAACGCGCTGCTCGTCGGCACCTACGGTGCCGGCAACGAGCCGCTCTACAAACTCAACGCGAACATCTTCCAGGTGTTCGTCTCGATCTGGTTCTAAGCCGCATCCGCGCCTCCCGCGGCGCTGAACCGACGCTGAACGGCTAAGCGCGCGGCGGATTCGCGCGCGGCGCTGCGCAGCGATGCGTGAGTGAGTTAAGCTTCGGACCCGGTTGCTACTGCTCATTCGCGCCTGTCGTCACGCGGCGACAGTCACGAATGAAAAGGATTCCTATCATGCACATCCGCTCTTCGCTCCTTCTGTTAGCCGGTGTCGTCCTGGCCGGGGCCTGCCCTGGTGCTCACGCGCAGGCGCGCGAGCAGGGGCGCCTCCTGACCGCGAGTCAGGTTCTGGAAGAGCTGCGCACAACGCGCGACCAGGCGATTCCCGATCGCCTGCTGGAGCGCGCTTACGGCGTTGCGGTCATTCCCGACCTCACCAAGGTCGCGTTCTTTGCCGGCGGGCGCCGTGGCCACGGCGTGCTGGTGGTGCGCGACAAGCAGGGTCGCTTCACCAACCCGGTGTTCATCACCATGACCGGCGGCAGCTTCGGCTGGCAATGGGGCCTGCAATCCACCGACATCGTCCTGGTGTTCACCACACCCAAGAGCGTGGAAGGCATCAATGGCGGCAAGGTGACCCTCGGCGCCGATGCCTCGGTCGCCGCGGGACCGGTCGGACGTCAGGCATCCGCCGCCACCGATGCCAGCTTCAAGTCGGAGGTCTACTCCTACTCGCGCAGCCGCGGGGTGTTCGCGGGATTGGCGCTCGATGGCACGGCGATCACCATTGATGACAAGGCGAACGCGGCCTTCTACAGGAAGCCCGGTGTCGCCTCGGGCGACATCATTGCCGGTGCCGTGACGAGCGAGGATGAGTCCACGCGGCGCTTCCTCGCGGCCGTGGCGGCGAGCACCCGAATGCAGCGCCCGGTGCAGCGCTCGGCCTCGGCGGCCCGCCCGGCCGCTCCGCCGCCGCCGGCACCGGCGGCGAGCGCCACGCGATCGTTCCCGCTCGCCGATCAGCAGCCCGGACAGGAGCCGAAGTAGGCGCCGACGGCTAGCCGTCCGCGCCCTCGCCGACCGGCACGGCCTCAGCGGGTGCGCCGCCGGTCGCGGCCGGCGGCGTCGCGAGCCTGCGCCGCAACTCCCGCTGCAGCAGCGCGAGGCTGGTCAGCGCCTGCAGCGTCACCGACGCCACCGACAGGTACCACACCTGCATCAGGGCGAAGTGCGGCAGGGTCGACAACCACACCGCGGGCAGCACGAAGGTCAGCAGCCGTGCCCCCGAGCTCAGCAGCGACGGCCAGGTGTTGCCGAGCGCCTGGAACAGTCCCGAGCAGGTGAAAATGAGCCCGGTGGCGAGGAAGTTCCAGGAGATGACGCGCAGGTAGGTTGAGCCGACGGCTACCGCGTCCGGCTGGCGGGTGAAGCCCTCGATGAACAGTTCCGGGCGCCACTGGCACAGCATGGTGATCGCGAGCATCAGCACCGAGCTCAGCAGCGCTGCCCGGCGGAAGGTCTCGCGCACGCGCGCATACCGATGCGCGCCGAAATTCTGGCCGGCGACGGCCGGCACGGCGAACGCGATGGCCATCACCGGCAGGAACAAGGCCTGCATCACGCGCCCGCCGACGCCGAATCCCGCCTGAGCCGCGGGCCCGAAGCCGCGGATCACCCAGTAGATGACTCCCAGGATCACGAACAACATGAAAAATTCACCGCCGGCGGGCAAGCCGACGTTGAGAATGCGGCGGATGAGCGGCAGCCGTGGGCGCCACTGATCCGGGCGCAGCCCGACGTAGTGCTCGAGCCGAAGAAAATAGATCCACAGGAACGCCACGCCGAACGCCACCGAGATGCTGCTGGCGAGTCCGGCGCCCGCCGCGCCGAGTGGATGGTGCGTGCCCCAGCCGGCGATCAGCACCGGCGCCAGCACCGTGTTCAGGATCACCGTCAGCATCTGCACGACCATGGTCGGTTGCACG
>VBMV01000123.1 GCA_005878835.1 Gammaproteobacteria bacterium
GGCCGCGGCCGCCATTCAGGTGATCACGGCCGATGACATCCGCCGCTCCGGAGCCTCGAGCATTCCGGAAGTCTTGCGACTGGCAGACAATCTGGAAGTAGCGCAGATCAACGCGCACGACTGGGCGATCAGTGCCCGCGGTTTCGACGCCAATCTCACCAACAAGCTACTGGTACTTGTCGATGGTCGAGCGGTCTACACGCCGCTCTATGGCGGTGTTCTGTGGAACGTGCAGGACTGCCTGCTCGCGGACATCGAGCGGATCGAGGTCATCAGCGGACCGGGCGGCACCCTGTGGGGAGCCAATGCGGTAAACGGCGTGGTCAACATCATCACCAAAGCCGCGCGAGACACTCAAGGGCTGTACGCACTGGCAGCGGCAGGCAGCGAACTGCAGGAACAGGCGGGCATTCGCTTCGGCGCCACGCTCGCGCCCGGTGTTTACTTTCGTGGTTACGGCAAATACACCGGCCGTGACCGGGAGGTCACGACCGCCGGCACGAGCGCGGATGACTCGTGGCACGTTGGCCGCGGCGGAATTCGCCTCGATGCGGAGCCTTCCGCGCCAAACCGTCTGACCGTACAGGGCGACTTCTACAGCGGCGCAGAAGACGTCCCCGCCACCGGCGGCGCAGGTCTGTCGGGCGGCAACGTTCTGGGCCGCTGGACGCACGAGACGCCGGGCGGAGCGTCGATGAACCTGCAGGTCTACTACGACCACACGCACCTGTCGCAACCGTTTCCCGCAAGTCCTGCGGCTCCTCCTTTCTTCAGCGGCTTTCCCGCCGCGTCCCTGCAGGACGATCTGGACACCTACGACCTGGATTTTCAGTACCATTTTTCGTGGAGTGCGCGCCACAAGGTCGCCTGGGGTCTTGGCTACCGTGCCACGCACGAGTCGGACGAGGATCTTTCAATCGTGCGCTTCGCGCCGGCCATTCTCAGCCAGACCCTGTACAGCGGATTCGTGCAGGACGAGATCATGCTGGCGCGACGCCTGTATCTCACGGTCGGCTCGAAGCTCGAGCACAACGACTACACCGGCTTCGAGTTCGAGCCCAGCGCCCGTCTGCAGTGGAATCCGCAATCCACCCACCTTCTTTGGGGCGCGATATCGCGAGCGGTGCGCACGCCCTCGCGTTACGACCGGGACTTGACGGTGCCCAGCGGCCTGATCAACGCCCCGCCCCCGTTTCAATTCCCGACCACCTACCTCAGAGGGAGCCCGGACTTCACTTCCGAGAAGTTGCTCGCGTACGAAGTGGGTTATCGCGCGGAACTCGGGCCAAAACTCTCGACCTCCGTCTCGGCGTTCTACAATCGCTATCACGGCCTGCGAAGCACCACGGCAACTCCTACCACGGCCGTGTACGTTTTTCCGTTCCCGATCTTCTTTCAAAACAATCTCGAGGCCGAGACTCACGGGCTCGAACTCAGCGCTTCGTATCAGATGCTCGGGTGGTGGCGGCTGCACGCCGCCTACGATCTGTTGCAGGAGCACATTCACGTCAAGTCTGGAGCAGTCGATGCCACCGGTGCAACCAACGAGACTGCCGATCCCCAGCAGCAGGTGGCGCTGCGCACCAGTATGGATCTGCCGCGTAACCTGACCCTCGACGCTGCTCTGCGCTGGGTGGATTCGCTGCACATCAATAACGGCCCGGCCGGCGGCCCGGTGGTGGGAATCGTGCCGAGCTACTTCGCGCTCGACTCCGGAATCGCCTGGCACGCCACCAGCAGCCTCGAGCTCTCCCTCATGGGCCGCAATCTGTTACACGCCTATCACACCGAGTACGGCTTCCCGTCACCGACGCGCGAGCAGATCGGGCGTAGCGTATTTGGCAGGGTCACATGGGGTTACTGAGAGACACCGCGACGTGCCGTCCGTGGGGCCGGCTCGCGCTGCTTCTCATCGGCGGCGGCCTGCTTGGCGCGGCGGCGCCGGTCTCCGAGTATCAGCTGAAGGCAGTATTCCTTTTCAACTTCGCGCAATTCGTCGAATGGCCGCCAGCGGCGCTGCCCGGCGACAGTGCGCCGTTCGTGATCGGCGTGCTGGGAAAGGACCCCTTCGGAGCTGACCTGGATGACATCGTGCGCGGAGAAACAGTGAATCGGCACCCGCTGTCGGTGGTGCGCTATCACACTGTCGCGGAAGTTCGCGACTGTCAGATCCTCTTCATCGCTGCATCGGAGCTGCCGCAGCTGGAGGGCATTCTCGCAGCCCTCCGGGGTCGCAGCATTCTCACGGTGACTGATGCCGATTCACCTGCGGTGCGCGGCGTGATGATCGCGCTGGTCAGGCAGGAGAAAAGAATTCGACTGCGCATCGATCTGCAGGCCACCAAGGCGAGCAACCTGACGATCAGCTCGAAGTTGCTGCGTCCAGCCGAGATCGTGGGATCGGGGAGCTGAAGTCATGGCCGCCCAGGCACGACCGATACGTCACACGTTGATGGCCGTCATTCTGCTGACGTGTGGGGCGGTGATGTTGATCACCTCCGCCGCGTTCATCGCTTATGAATACGTGACCTTTCGGCAGCTGATGGTGCGCAACGTCAAGATCCTCGGGGAGGCAATCGCGGCGAACAGCACCGCGGCGCTGGCGTTTGTCAATGCGGACGACGCGCGGGAAGTGCTGGCAGCCTTCAAGGCGCAGCCTCATATCGTCGCCGCGCGCCTGTACCTGAGCGATGGGCAACTGATCGCCTCGTATCCGGACGGCGCCGCGCGCGGCCCGACGGTGCAACCGCCGCGCGCGGATGGCTACCGGTTCGAGCAGGGTCTCGTCACCGGCGTTGAGCCGGTCGTGCAGGGCGGGCGGCGGATGGGCACGCTGTATCTGGAGTCCGACCTGGGTGAGATATACGAGCACTTTCAACTGTTCGTGACGATCGGCGCGCTGATCATGCTGGTCTGCTGTGTCGCGGCGTACCTGATCTCGAGACGCCTGCAGGAGCTGATCTCCAGACCAATCCTGGCGCTCGCCACGACGGCCCAGAGGGTGTCCGAGCACCGTGACTACTCGGTGCGCGCGACCCGGCCGCAGGGATACGAGTTCGGGATCTTCACCGATGCATTCAATCACATGTTGACGCGCATCGAGGGCGACCAGACGAAACTGCGCAGTCAGCTGAGCCGTCTCGACCTGTTGCACCGGATCACCCGCGCTACCGGGGAGCGCCACGATCTGCGGAGCGTGTTCAGAGTGGTACTGCACCACCTCGGGGACGATCTGCCGCTCGATTTTGCCTGCATGTGCGTTTACGAAGCGAGCGCCGCAGCGCTGTCCATCGCTGTGATCGACTCCCGGAGTGCGGCGCTCGCCGTAAGCCTCGGGCTCGCCGAATCCGGCCAGGTGCGCATCGATCAGAACGGACTGGCGCGCTGTGTCGCGGGCGAGTTGGTCTACGAGCCGGATACGCGCGAGATCACATTTCCTTTTCCGCAGCGCTTTGCTCATGCGGGCGTGCATGCGCTCGTGGTCGCGCCGCTGCTGGTGGAAGCCCGGGTCTTCGGCGTGCTGGTAGCGGCACGCCGCGAAGCCGACTCCTTCAGCAGCGCTGATTGCGAGTTCCTCCGGCAATTGAGTGAGCATGTGGCGCTGGCGGCGCATCAGGCGCAGCTGTACGGGGAGCTGCAGCGCGCCTACGACGATCTGCGCCAGTCGCAGCAGGCGATCATGCAACAGGAGCGGTTGCGGGCGCTGGGCGAGATGGCGAGCGGCATCGCGCACGACATCAACAACGCGATCTCCCCGGCGGCGCTGTACACTGAGTCGCTGCTGGAGCGCGAGCCGGGCTTGAGCGAGCGCGCGCGCAGCTGTCTCACCACCATCCAAACCGCCATCGAGGACGTCGCCGAGACCGTCTCGCGCATGCGCGAGTTCTATCGGCCGCGCGAGACCGAGATGGTGCTCTCTCGGGTGGCCTGCAATCGCGTGCTCGAGCAGGTCATCAACCTCACGCGAGCGCGCTGGAGCGATCTGCCCCAGCAGCGCGGCGTGGTCATTCAATTGCGCACCGAGCTCGCCGAGGAGCTGCCGCAGATCATGGGCGCGGAAGTGGAGCTGCGCGATGCCCTCACCAATCTCATCTTCAATGCCGTCGATGCCATGCCCGATGGCGGTACCCTCACCCTGCGCACGCGCCTCCTCAGCAGCGGCAGTCGCGACGACGTGGACGCCGCGCGCCAGGTGCACGTGGAAGTCGCGGATACCGGAATCGGCATGGACGAGGAGACCCGGCGCCGCTGTCTTGAGCCCTTCTACACCACCAAGGGCGAGCGCGGCACGGGCCTGGGGCTGGCGATGGTGTATGGCATGGTGCAGCGTCATAGCGCCGAGCTCGACATCGACAGCGCCGTGGGCCGCGGCACCACCGTGCGGCTGAGCTTCGCCGCGGCTGATGCGGTCGCGGTACCCGCCGCCGCAGGGCCGCGGCTGCAACCGGCCGCCCAGCGCTTGCGGATTCTGCTGGTCGACGATGATCCGATGCTGATCAAATCCCTGCGCGACATCCTCGAGCAGGATGGCCATGTCGTCACGGTGGCTGAGGGGGGCCAGCAAGGCATCGACCGCTTCGCGGCAGCGCTCACGCATGGCACGCCCTTCTCGATCGTCATCACCGATCTCGGCATGCCCTACGTGGATGGCCGCAAAGTCGCCGCCTCGGTCAAGGGGGCCTCGGCGCACACCCCGGTCATCCTGCTCACCGGCTGGGGCAAGCGGCTGCTGGCGGAGAACGACATCCCGGCGCACGTCGACCGGGTGCTCAGCAAGCCCCCGCGGCTCGGCGAACTGCGCGCCGCCCTCGCCAGGCTCGTACCCCCACCCGATCCTGCAGAGGCGCTCGTGGAATCCGCATGAGCTCCGCGGCAGCGAGACTCCTGATCGTAGACGACGAGGCGCCCCTGCTGCGGGCCTTGTGTGACACCCTGCAGCACGAGGGTTACCTCACCCAGGGGTTCACATCCGGGCGTGAGGCGCTTGCGGCGCTGCGAGAGCACTCGTTCGACCTGCTGTTGACCGATCTCACCATGCCCGAGCTCGACGGCATTGCGCTGCTGCGCGCCTGCCGCGAGATCGACCGCGAGCTGGCGTGCATCGTGATGACCGGACAGGGCACGATCGCGACCGCGGTCGATGCACTCAAGACCGGTGCGCTCGACTACGTGCTGAAGCCGTTCAAGGTGAATAACATTCTGCCGGTACTCGCCCGAGCGCTGGCGACGCGCAGGCTGCAGCTCGAGAATATCCAACTGCGCGAGTCCGTGTCGATCTACGAGCTCTCACGGGCCATCACCCGGGGTCTCGAGCACGGTGACATCGTGGAGCGCACGCTGGCGGCGGCCGGCCAGCACGGCGATGTGAGTGCGGTGTATCTGCTCGTGCCCACCGACGACGCTCGGGCGCTGCGCCTCGCCGGCAAGATCGGGCCCGGCGCCCAAGCGCTGCAAAGCGCCGCACTGCTGCTCGAGGGATCCGGCGAGCAGTGGGTGGCTCAGGCGCGCAGGCAGCTCGAGGTGCACGCAGGGGACGGCGATCCGCGCGTGTTCTTCGCGCATCCGTTTGACGGCCGGATTGGAGTCGCCCTGCCGCTCGTCGCCGGCGGAAAGTTCTTCGGCGTCCTGGGCTTCAGCTCCTCGAGATCGCAACAACGCATCAGCCCCGGACAACTCAAGGCTCTGGAGATTCTGGCGCGCACCGCCGCCACGGCGTTCGAGACCGCGGCGCTCGTCACCCAGCTGCGGCGGATGAATGAGGAGCTCGAGCTGCGGGTACGCGAGCGCACGCGCGATCTCGAGATCGCCAACCGGGATCTCGAGGCCTTCTCGTACTCCGTCTCGCACGACCTGCGTGAGCCCCTGCGCGCGATCGAAGGGTTCTGCGAAATGTTCCGTACCGAGTTCGACTCGAGCGTTCCCGAGCCCGGCCGCAGGATTCTGGAGCGAATCTGGGTCGGCTCGAGCCGCATGACTCAGCTCGTCAACGATCTGCTGCACTTTTCACGCTTCAGCCGCGAGCCTCTGCATAGCCAGCGCGTCCCGCTGCGCGAGCTGGTGCTGCAGACCGTGGCGCGGCTCGAGGAGCCGCTCGGCGAACGGCACCCGAGCGTGCAGGTCGGGGATTTGCCGGATTGCTTCGGCGACCGCTCGCTGCTGGAGCAGGTGCTGATCAACCTGTTGTCCAATGCCTTCAAATTCAGCGCCGGCCGCGATCCGCCCCGCATCGAAGTGGGCGCACTGCGCCAGGGCGCGGACACCGTCTACTACGTGCGCGACAACGGCGTCGGTTTCGACATGCGCTATGCCGACAAGCTCTTCGGCGTGTTTCAGCGCTTCCATGCGCAGGAGGCGTTCGCGGGCACCGGCATCGGCCTGTCGATCGTGCATCGGATCATTACCCGTCACGGTGGCCGGGTGTGGGCGGATAGCCGACCCGATGAGGGCACGACGCTGTATTTCAGCCTGCCCCCGGGAACCGAGGCCGCTTCGTAGCACGCGGCTTGGCCCAGGCCTGTGCGCCACGTCACTCATATAAGGATTGTGACGCGGATCCCGTGAGGGCACCGTCGCGCAGGTGTCTAATACACACACTGTGGAATGGCCCATGAATAGTCGAGCCTTCGCGCGCGCGCTCAAGCTGCCCCTCCAGGTTGCGGATGCACGCGCCCACTGACCCCTCTTCAGGCAGGGCGCTGCGCGTCCTGCTGATCGAGGATTCCCAGTCGGACGCCGAGCTGACGATGTGGCGCCTGAAGCAGGCCGGCTACGCATGCACGTTCCGGTGCGTCGTGAACGAGGTCGAGATGCGCGCCGCGCTGCGCGCGGAGCTGCCTGACCTCATCCTCTCGGACTTCAGCCTGCCCGCCTTCGATGGCATGTCGGCGCTCGCCATTGCGCGCGCGGAAGCGTCCGGGGTTCCCTTCATCTTCCTTTCCGGCACCATCGGCGAGGAGCGCGCCATCGAGGCCTTGAAGTGCGGCGCGATCGACTACGTCCTGAAGAGCAACCCGAAGCGCCTGGTGCCGGCCGTGGAGCGCGCGCTGCAGGAGGCGCAGCTGCGCCGCACCAGCCAGGCTGCCGAGCGGCAGGTCGCCCGCCTGACCCGCGTGCTGCAGATGCTCTCGGGAATCAACTCGGCGCTGGTGCGCATTCAGAACCGCGACGAAGTCATGGCCGAGACCTGCCGGCTCGCGCATGGCGTGGGCGGGTACACGATTGCGATGCTGGCGCTGATCAATCCGACCACACGCATGGCACGGCCGGTGGGCTGGGCGGGCTACGAATTTCTTCCTCGACCGGAGCAGGAGTTTCCGGTCGCGGATCACCAAGCCGGCGACACCAGCCTCATGGGGCGGGTCATCCGCACCGGGGAGGCGGTACTGTGCCCGGACCTCGTGAGCTTCCCTCATGTCATACACGGGCGGGACAAGCTCATCGCCGCGGGCGTTCGCTCGCTCGCGTGTCTGCCGCTGCGCGTCGACAACACCCCGGTCGGCTCCTTCCTGTGCGGCACCGGGGGCAGCACCGTCATCGGTCAGGACGAGCTGCTGCTGCTCGAGGAGGTCGCCGCCAACCTGTCCTTCGCCCTGCAGTACCTCGACAAGCAGGACGCGGTGCACTTCCTGTCGTATTTCGAGCCGCTGACGGGCCTTGCCAAGCGTGCGCTGTTCTGCGAGCGGCTGAGTCGGCTGCTGATGCGCGGCACCGACAGTCTGCCGCGTCTTGAGGTGACGGTGTTCGATATCACCCACCTGAGCGTCATCAACGATTCCTTCGGGCGGCACACCGGCGATCGTCTGCTGCAGTGTGTCGCGGATCGGCTCAAGGCCCACTTCCCCGACACCGAGCAGCTCGCGCACCTGGGCGGCGGAACTTTCGCGTGCGTGAATGCCTCGCGCGACCATGCCGACGCGGAAATTCGCACCTTGCACGAGGACGTCGCACGCGTCTTTGCACGGCCCTTCAGCGTCGATGGCCGCGAGATCGTCGCCGAGATCAAGAGTGGGGTTGCCTGCTATCCGGACGACGGCCGCGAGGCGAACGAGCTGGTGCAGAATGCGGAAGCCGCCCTCAAGGAGGCCAAGACCTCGGGCGAGCGGTATCTGCACCACCGTATCGAGATGAATTCCGAGCTCGCCCGGCGCGTCGGCCTGGAGCAGCGGCTGCGCACCGCGCTCGACGAAGGGCAGTTCCTGCTGCACTACCAGCCCAAGATCACGCTGCACACCGGCAGGATTGCCAGCGTGGAGGCCCTGCTGCGCTGGCACGACCCGGAAAACGGACTGACTTCGCCGGCGGTCTTCCTGCCGTTGCTGGAATCCGCCGGCCTGATGGGGGCGACCGGCGCCTGGGTGCTCAGACAAGCGGCAGCCGACTGTCGCGCCTGGCGCTGCAAGGGCCTGCCGCCGATCAGAGTGGCCGTCAATATCTCTCCTCCGGAGCTGCGACAACGCAATATTGCGGGCGAAATTCTCGAGGCCATCGGCGATCTGGCGGGCGATCCGGCCTGGGGGATCGACATCGAGATCACCGAGGGGGCGCTGTCGGGCGACTCCTCCTCCTGCGTCCACGCGCTCCGGCTGCTGCGCGCCGCAGGCATCCGCATTGCAATCGACGACTTCGGTACGGGCTTCTCCTCGCTCGGCCGCCTGTCCGAGCTGCCGATTGACACTCTCAAGATCGACCGCCTGTTCACCAGCCGTCTGCCCGCGGATCGCCGCAGCTGTACCCTGGTCTCGACGATCATCGGTCTGGCGCATGCGTTCGACATGACGACCGTCGCGGAAGGCGTCGAGACCCAGACGCAGTTGGATTATCTGGTGCGCGAAGGCTGCGATGAATCACAGGGCTACCTGCACAGCCGGCCGCTGCCGCGAGCGGACCTGGAGAGCTGGCTCATCGGTGTTGGCAGCGCTGCGACGAACGGGAGCGATCTCAGAAGCGCGCGCGGCTGAGGCAGCGCTCACGGCGGTCTCGGTGCCTCCCGGCCGCCAAAATGGATCAGCAGGCCGATCAGCGCCATCGCCCAGACGATGACCGGACTCGAAGGCAAGTCGAACGCGGCCGACAGCACGAGCCCGATCACGTAGCTTGCGAATGACAGCGCATAACCCAGCGCGAGTTGGCGGCGGACTGGATATCGGTAGGTCGCGACCGCGGGCACGATGAGACTCGTGAACACGAGGTATACCCCCACGAGCTGCACCGAGATCGTCACCACCAGCGCGAACAGGACATAGAATCCGACTCGGCCCAGTTGCCGGCGCCAGCGGAACCACGCGAGCAGAAAGACGCCGGTGAGTATCGCTGCGTGGACGAGCTGCTGCGGCGTGACCCAGAGGATCTGCCCGGCCAGCAGGTCCTTCAGATCCTCCCCGCCGTGTGGATCGTTTGCCAGGATCAGAATCTGCGCGGTCGAGGCGAGCACGAACAGCACACCGATCAAGGCTTCCTGCACCTCAGGTCGCCTGCGCTCCGACCAGGTCAGCAGTAACGCGCCGGCCAGGGCGGCGGCCGCGGCCGCGACCTGGGTGGTCCAGCCGGTCGCGCCGAAGCCGAAGGTGTGAGCGGCAATCACGCCCACCCCCGCCACCTGCGCGATGGCGAGGTCGATGAACACAATGCCGCGCGAAAGCACCTGCTGTCCGAGCGGCACATGGGACAACACGACGATCGAACCGGCAACCAGCGCCGGCCACAGAATGCTCAAATTAGCTTGCAGAGTGTTCACTTGAGTGTCGCCCGCAGTCGATTGATCGTGTCATCGAATAGGCCGAAAAGGTCTTTCGCCTCCGGCGTGCCTCCTACCGAGTAGGGCAACAGCACGACCGGCGCATGAATGCGCTCCGAGAGCCACTCGGCAGCCCGCGGATCGTTGTACGCGTTCCGCAGGATCATCTTCGGCGGCGTGGCGGCGAGCTTGGTGACGAGCTCGACGAGGTATCCGGCGCTCGGAGGCACACCCGGCTTGGGCTCGATGGAGGCGAGCTCCTTCATGCCGAGCCAGTTGCACAAGTAAGCCTGATCGCGGTGAATCACCACGACGCCGACGCCTTTGAGCGGCGCGGCCCTCGCCTCCCACCCCACGGTAGCCTGCTGCCAGCGCTTGTCAAAATCCTCGCCGCGCGCCGCGTAGTACGCGGCGTTGGCGGAATCTATCAGCACCAGGCGTGCGGCGAGCGCCTTCGCGATAATTGCGATGTTGTGCGGATCGAGGGTCACGTGCGGGTTGCCCAGCGGATGGATGTCGCCCATGGAGCGATCCACTGCCGACGGAACCTCGAGCAGGTGAACCAGCGGTGCGGCCTCGAAGTAGCCCGGGCTGCCGGGTTGGATCTTCGTGTTGCCGGAGTCCTGCAGCAACACCGGCATCCAGCCGATTTCGAGATCGGCGCCGGTGGCCACGACCAGATCCGCCGTACGTGCCCGAGCCACGAGACTGGGCTTCGCGTCGACGCGATGGACGTCCTGAAACGCGCTCGTGGCCGTGTAGACATTGACCTTGTCGCCACCCAGCTCCGTGACCAGCGCGGCCCAGTCCGGTGTGGTTGCCAGCACTCTGAGTGCCGCCTGCGCCGGCAGAGCGCCGGCGCACAGCGCGAGGGTTGCGAGCGCGAGCAGAGTGCGAATGTGCTTGTCCATGGTCGAGAATCCTAGAATTTATGGGCGCCGTGCGCACCCATTGCGAAGATGTACTGGAGCAGGAGCTGCCGATCGCGCTCGGTTGCGCGCGCCTCGTCCCAGGCGTACTGCGCCCGAAGCCGCGAGAACTCGCTCAGGCTCCAGTCGACCATGATCGTCGTGCGCTCGGGCGATGCAGACGCGAGCGATGGGAAGGCTGCGGAGGGCAACAGGCCCAGCTGCACGAGCCCGATGCTCGGTGTCCCCGATTGCATCGAATCGTAGCGCAGCCCCGCGCGCCAGCGCTGCATGAACCCATACACGGCCTGTAGATACCAGCCCGACTGCGAGCTGTTGTAGTCGCCCGCGAGGTTGCGCCCCGTGAGGTCGAACGCCAGCCGTCCGCTCTCGGTGCGGTGCAGGTACTCGCCTTGCAGTTTGAATTGATGGTACGTCGGGTCACCGTGCGGAGCCCATTTCAGCGTGCCGTCGGCGATCCAGGTGCGCGACGTACCGGTGAATGCGTTGGTGACCGGGGCTCCAAGCTGATCCACGTCGTCGTAGGCTCGATCAGTGGAACGGGCATCGAGCCAGGACACGCCCAGCCGCCAGCTGGTGGAATCGCCCGCATCGCCCCCCAGGTGCGCGAACAGCGCGTCGCTCGCCAACGAGCTCGAATTGCGCTGAGTGCCGGGGAAGCTGCGGCCGCTGCCGGCCTCCGCTCCCAGCTCGATGAAGTAATCCGCCGGCGCGACCCAGCGGATCTGCGCACCGTCCTGCGCCAGCTGGCCGCCCAGAAACACCTGGTACACCAGCGGTTGATCCGCGAAGTCCCAGTTGTGCGAGTGGATCTCGTTCAGGTAGCCGGTACCGGAGAAGAACCGCCCCCCTTTGATCGTGAAGCCGTTGTTGAGCGCAAGCGTCTTGAAGTACGCCTCCTCGATGTCGATGCTGTTGCCGCCCTGGATCGCCGCCGTGACGTTCCCAAAGAAGTACGGATCGACGTTGGAGGCGACCGTCAGCTCGGATTCGTCCAGGTTGAAGCTGCGACGCCCGAGACCTTCGCCGGAGGGAGGCGGGATGAAGCCGGCGACGCGGTAGGTCGCAGGATCCTGCGAGAGGCTCGCGTAGTTGCCTGTCAGGATCATCGAGATCGCGGGGTTGAAAGCCGTCGCATTGCTGCTCTTCCCGGGCGGTGCCACCGGCGGAGGCTGCGGGAACGCCGGCGGCGCGGGAGCCGCTCCGGGCTGGGCGAGCTGCGCGGTCGCAACGGCGCTTTCCAACTGTTTGATCCGGGTCTCGAGCGCCTGCACCCGTGAGGTGTAGTCGGTCTTCAGAGCCTCGAGCTCGGCTCGTAGCGCGGCCACATCGTCCGGGGCGGCTTTCCCGGCATTGGGCAGCAACACCAAGCCAACTACGATTGCCCCGGTAATGGGCGCGAGCTTCGCCATGGATTGCCTCTCCGTGTCCGTTGATTACACGGCTGGCGGCAATGCAATGCCGGCAGCCGGCGATCGTCATCGGTCAGGCTGGCAATGGCGGAGCGCGGGACAGAAAGGCGTGTTGCGGTGAATACCCGATGAGCGGGGCGACTGGCGTGCGGTACAGCGTGCCGATTTGAGCCCGCGCGAAGGCTGGCGAGTGGCTCGTGCCGCCCGCTGCCGCAAGCACGGGGGCATACGCCAGGCAGTCCGGGCAAGACTGACTGGAGGCCGGGGCACCCCGCGATTCGCCGGACGCGCCCAGGTGAACGTATTCGTGCATCACCGCGCCGGTCTGTGCGACCAGCAGCGCGAGCGCGAGGAGCTCGCCCAGTCTCGCGCAATACCGACGACGGGGCAGGAATTGGACCTGTGCCATCCTTGGAGTATAGCTTGCACGAGGAAACCCCGGAGGCACCGGAGGCGGCCACGACCTTAACGCCGCACCCGCGCGTCGAGCCGCTCATACACGGCCCGGGCGTCCTTGAGCTTCTGCAGCACACCGGCCTTCTCGGCCGCCGAGTTCCAGTCGGGATAGCTGGCGGTGGTTTGCAACAGGTGATCGATCCACGCCTCGAAATAGCGCGCATCCTCGGGTGAGCGCGGCGGCTCGCCGCGCACTGAAACATAGACCGGGCTCGTGGTCGCGTAGACGAGGTTGTCGAGCACGGGATATTCCGCCTTGGCGCTGAAGGCCCGCAGCAGGCACCAGCCGCTGCTGCCGATCGGCAGCGTGCCGCTGACTTCGAGCCGGTCGCGATGAGGGCCGAGGGCGAGCTCGCGCGCGACGCGGCCGTTACAGACGACCTGGGCGTGATCAACGGGCACGATGGAGCGCAGGCGCGCGCTGAAAGGCACGCTCTGCCCGCGCTCGAGGCGCAGGGTCGAGCCGATGGCGGTGCCGGCGACGGAA
>VBMV01000124.1 GCA_005878835.1 Gammaproteobacteria bacterium
ACGTTCGCCCCTGCCGCAGCGCATCCAGCCAGGACTCGCTGCTGAGCGGGCCGTTGGCCACCGAGGCGTAAACGCGGTTCAAGCCCACCGGCCCGCGCAGGGTGGCGTAGTTGGCCATCGCATCCGTGCCCCCGGCGGCCGGAATCCGGAAACCAAGGTTCAGCAGCCGGTACCACACCCCGGCGGTCGCCTGATGATCGGCGAACGCGACGATCTCGAGGTAGTCGACCTTGCCCAGCGC
>VBMV01000177.1 GCA_005878835.1 Gammaproteobacteria bacterium
GTAAAAGATCGTGTCGCAGTGCAAGGTTGCGACATGACCAAACGAGGAAAGAAAGCGCGGACGAAGTGGCGAAGGCTGATTTCCGAACAGGCGCGTAGCGGGCAGACGGTTACTGCGTTCTGCCGTGAGCGCAGCCTATGTAGACCATACTTCTTTGCGTGGAGGAAACGGTTGCGCGAAGACACCGCTGTGAAATTCCTGGAAGTACAACTGACTGAGGCTGCGCCAAAGGCGGCCGGGGACTCGCGCGTTGAAATCCGGTTGCAGAATGGCCGGAGCCTGCTGGTGGGGCGCGGGTGCGATGCCGAGCATGTGCGGGCGTTACTGGCGGTGGTGGAGACGGCGTCGTGATCGGGCTGCCGAGTTTGCAGGCGATGGACCGCGCGCAGGAAACGCGGATCTGGCTGGCGAGTGAGGTCATGGACATGCGCTGCGGGTTCGACCGGCTGGCGGAGCGGGTGCGAGCGGTGATTGGTGAGGACCCGCTGAGTGGGCATTGGTTCGTGTTCCATTCGCGGCGTAGTGAGCGGTTGAAGATTCTGTACTGGGACCGGGACGGATTCGTATTGTGGTACAACTAACTGTCTTCACACTGCACCTCCTTCGATTAGATCCGATGGTTTTGATTCCTTAGTTGTTTTGAGAGCCGCTGCCCGCTCAACGAGCGGGTGCCAGCGGCTGGAATGCTTGGCGGGCAGATTCGAATCTGGCACCTCGTAAAGGTACGCGTGTGCATTGTAGGCGTGTCTCGTGATGAGACCGTATTCCGCCCAGCGGATAACAGTCGCTTCATGGATGTGGAGGCAAGCAGCCGCTTCCGCTGCCGTCAGCATGCCGCGGTCGCGAAGTCGGTCGTAGCGAGAGCGAAGTGCGTATCTATGGACGAGATAGACGACGCGCCGGGTAGTGAAACGAGTGCTGCTGCGCCCCGGTCGGGCCGATCCGCCGGGACGAAGTCCCTGCTGATTGAGAATGTCGGCGATTTCGGAGTAGATGTGATCGTCCTGGAGTTTGTTCACGAGTTCGACGATGGTCGTCGGCGTCTTGATCTGCTGCGCCGATGACTTTGGGTTCAGCGTCGTCAACGTTTCGGTTTTGCCGCCCTTGAAACGCACATGGATGTTCGTGATTCCCTCCATTGGCAGTTTGATCAGCGTGGCATCCTCGATGATGTAGGCGAGCAGTCGTTTCCGCTCACGGTTCGCCGTGCATGGATCATTCCAGAGCTTGTTGAAGTCCGTCGTCATCACAACCAGCCGCTGGCGGATCGTATCATCTACGACGAGTTGGTCCTGCTGTCGCCCGCGTTCTCGTTCCTCTCGCACCTGGGCCAGCGCGCGCAGCTTGTCGTTCCACTCGGCCTCGAGCGTGTCGGCAACGAGACGATTGCTCGGATCTACCAGCATGAAGCGGCGCTGCGCGAGATCGGCTTCGATCTGCGCACGCTCGATGGCACGACACCGTAGTTGATCCGCCTCTTCGTGCCGAGCCTCGATCTCTCGTCGGATCTCGAGCGCCAGCTCCACGGCGGCAGGCGTCATCCTCTCGGCGACGAGCGTCCCGATGGCTTCGTCAACAGCCTGCCCCGCGATGGATTGGCAGTTCGGCCAACCGAGCGTAGCATTTGCACGGTCACAGACATACCAGGCTTCTCGCTTCCCTCGCCGCGAGACATAACGGACGCGGAAATGTCTGCCGCATCGGCCGCACACCGCGCGTCCCTGCAGCAGGGCTACGCCTTCGCGCGGCGGCGACACTCGCGCTAGTTCGTAGCCTCGACCGTTGGTCGCGAGTAGTTTGAGGTTCTGCTGATGTTGCTCCCAGCTAATGTAGCCGGGATGAGCATTCGGAATGCAGGCGAGCCACTCACTGTACTCACGCTTTCGGTGGACCTTCTTTGAGCCATCGGCAGCTCGTCGATACCGTCGACGTCCGTATACGTAGACGCCCGCGTAACGCGGGTTGTTCAGCACGCGCATAGCGCTCGACGCAGTCAGCGGTTGGAACACTGTGGTGCCGCCGAGACGTCGAGATGGGAAACAAAGGCCTTCCTTCCGAAACACCTTCACCGTCTGGCACGCCGAGCCGACACGCAAGAACGTCTCGAAGAAGTAGGCGATCGTTTGTCGGATCTGCGCGTCAGGGTCGAGCACCACGTTGCCAGCCTCATCGTAGGCAAAGCCCGTGGGCAGCGGACAACGATACTCGCCGCGTCGCACCTTATTGAGGATTCCGCCGCGCAGTCTGGCTTTGAGGACGTGAAGCTCGGCTTCGCTCATTGTTCCTTTGAGACCGAGCAGCAGACGGTCGTTGAAGTTTGTCGGTTCGTAGATCCCATCCTCGTCGAGGATCAGGGTGTCGGCCAGCGCGCAGATCTCCAGCAGGCGGTGCCAATCAGCGCTGTTCCTCGCCAGGCGCGAAACTTCGAGCCCCATGACAATGCCGGCGTGGCCCATGCCCACATCCGTGACCAGACGTTGAAAGCCCTCGCGCCAAGAAGCCGATGCGCCCGACTCGCCCTGATCGCTGTCGATGACGATGATCTGATCCTCGTGCCAGCCGAGAGAGATGGCCCGGCTGCGAAGTGCGTACTGACGTTTCGTACTTTCGACGTTCTCGAGAACCTGGCGCATGGATGACTGCCGAATATACAGGTATGCACCTCGCTCGAGATGGTGAGGCTGGACCTTCAAAGAATCGCTCATGTTGTTATTCCTCGATTGCTGACGTTCATCGCCATTGCCGCGAAGACATGAACCACGGCTATGTGTTCGTCCGAGGCCGTCCAGCTTAACGACCGAGAGCCACTCCGCTGCTGTAAGACCTCCGCGCTACCTATCGCGACGGCCCGTGTCCACCCCCACATTCCCCGACGGAGAAAGAGCATGAGCCCATGGCGAGCTTCGGGCGGCAGCACCCCGCCGAGCACGGCTCCGCGTAAAGTCTCGTATTGGACCACAACGCTCGGTGACGTTTCCGAACCGTGTGCGGCGTTCGATTTCATTCCAGAGTTTTTTTTACGGCGACCGCTCGCTCGATCGTCCTCGGGTGTACGTTCAAGCCGAATTCCTGCCGAACCAACTTCGCCAGCTCGCGCGCTCGAATGGGCTTGCCAGCGACGAGGTGTTTTTGAATAAACTCCAGTACTGGGCCCTGGAGCTTGTGCGGGCCGCGTGGCCCCCGCTTCTTCGGTACGAGCCCAGCGATCCCCGCTTCGTCGAAACTTACCTTGGTCTGATAGTACGTCGGCCTCGACACGCCGTATTCTTCCGTTGCGTTGGCCACCGACGCATTCTCGACCGAAACGCAGCGCAGCATCTCGTACTTGACCTGCACGATGTCGCGGGGGTCGAAGAATTCGCTGTCTTGGAATTTCGGATCGTGGACCTTCTCGGGTACTGGGTTCAGCGTGCCCGCTTCGAGGAGGGCACGGACCTTCGGATGCTTGCTGTCGCTTTTCGCGGGCACCGCGGTCTCCGAGGATCGGCATACCGATCGTAATTACAATTATGCCGCAATAGGAGTACATGTCAAGGGGTATATTGCCGTTTCTTGTGCCAATAATAGCACAATTATTCACATGGAGCTCCTGCGTTGGCATGCCTTGCGGCGTATTTCTCTTTACATATGCGGCGCAATTTCCCTTACACGGCATCTTTAGCTCTCCCGCAAATCCGTTTGCTGAGCCGGTCTACCAGGCCCGCGAGTTCCAACAAGTCCACCACGCGGAATAGCGCACGGCGTCCACCCATGGCGATCTCAGGATCAACAGCGACGACGTCAGTCCATTGCGGCGGAACGGAGCAAATGGATTCATCATCGATCTGCAGCAGCAGGGTCATCCCATAGCGGTTGTACCGCTCGCCCACGCAAGGTAGTTGCCGCCCGCTGAGCGGATGGAACAGATGCGTGATCCGCACAAGGCGCGTTGCTGGGATCGAAGCATCTGCATTCTGAATTGAGTTACAAGCGTTTGGAGGAAGGTAAATTCAAGCTGCCACGGCCGCGAGAGGGAGCGCGCACAGTGGAATTGCGAGCGAGCGAGTTAGCCATGATCCTGGACGGGATTGATGTGTCGAAG
>VBMV01000178.1 GCA_005878835.1 Gammaproteobacteria bacterium
GCAGCGCGCAGGCCCTGCAGATTCTGATTCGTTTGCTGGGCCACGGCGCGGCGCAGGCGACGGTGGCAGATATCGAAGCTTCGCTCCGGGTGCAGACCGACCGGGTGGCGCCCAGCCTGTTCGCTTTCGGTTCACGCGTCGTCGTGGCCGGCATCATGCTTTCCGTCTTCCAGCAGTTCGTCGGCATCAACGCGGTACTGTACTACGCACCGCTGATGTTCAAGAACATGGGTGCGACCACGGACACAGCGCTCTGGCAGACGATCATCGTCGGTCTCGCAAACGCGCTGTCCACGGTCATTGCCATCCTGACTGTCGATCGCTGGGGACGAAAGCCGTTGCTCATCGTCGGTGCACTGGTTATGGCCGTCGCGATGCTGGCGCTCGGCTTCCTGTTCCAGGCCCGGTCGGTTGGGGTGGGTGCGCTGTGCGCGGTGGTGATTTACAGCGCCGGGTTTGCGCTGTCGTGGGGACCGGTAACCTGGGTGCTGCTCTCGGAGATGTTTCCGAACGCGATCAAGAACCGTGCCCTTGCCATCGCGGTCGCCGCCCAATGGATCGCCAACCTGTTCGTTTCCTGGTCCTTCAAGGTCCTCGACGGAAATTCGGTCCTCAACGACTTGTTTAATCACGGTTTCGCCTACTGGATATACGGGGCCATGAGCGTGCTCGCCGCGGCCTTCGTTTACCTGTACGTCCCGGAGACGAAACGCCACACCCTGGAGGGCATCCAGAGCCTGTGGTCGCGCAGCGGCTCCACCGCGTGAGAGTCGGTAGCCGCACTGCCGCACTGACGGGGACTGTTCGCCGGCGATTATCAGGCCTCAGCTGTGGTCGTGGAGGAGTGGAACTTGACTACGTGTACGTACCGAAAGAGGTTGCGCATTTCGACTCATGCAAGGGCGAGACTGTTCTTTACGCTCACGGTATTGGCCCGTTGGAATTTAACTGTGGTCAATCCGGCCGATGAGCCCGCAAAGTCAGCCAAGCCGCAATAGTTTGTCAGGGCGGGGTCATCGTCCGGAGAATCGCCGGAAAATCTGGTAGCGGGGGGCACAATCTCTAAACAGAGACTTCTGTTAGCGGCCTGATGGGTTAATGGTAGCGGGGGCCCGATTTGACACTTATGTACGTTACAGGCGGGGACGCAACTGGGTTTAGCAGAGTGCCTACATCAACGTCGTCCCACACACCTTCATCCCCGCCCGTTTGTCCCACTAGAAGCGCTTTTTCCCGCACGGCTTCTGTTTCCGAGGCGGCTGAGATCTGTGCGTCGGCTGTGGGTCGGTGGGACCCGCGCCCCGCCTCCGGCGAGGGTTCTCGCAAGACTTCGATAGCTTGAATTTTGCCGGATCCCGCGACGTCCACAACCAGGTAGCTCGCGTGCGATCCCTTGAGCAAGGTGGCTATCACCTGTGCCGGGGGCCGCGGTCCGAGATGGGCGGTCACGAGTTCGTTCAGCGCAGGCGCATGCACCGCTGCTCCAGTGGCTTCGCGCACCTGGTCCAGGATATCGCGCAACTTGACATCCCGGGCGTCGATTGTCAGCAATCCGTCCTTAAATGAGACCATGGCGGTCGATGGCATCACTCTCGGCTGGGGCCGCGCGTTGTCTTGTGATGCGAGACTGTTTTTGCCCTTGGCCGGTGTCTCCTGTGTACTCGAGAGCAGTGTGGCGCGCTGGGGGGCGGGCGGGTCGGTGCCGCCGTCGCTGTATAAGATGGCGCAAATCGCCCACGCAATCGCGACTGTTTGTTTCATCCTTATTCCGGTTCTTTTCCCTAGTGCTGGTGACTGGACTCGGGAGCCGGAGCCGCGGCCAACACCACTATGGCACCCGTAGGGACAGTGCGCGCAATGACCCGAGCGATGCCTGCATCGTCGAACTCAATCGTGATTTTGAAACTACCAGTGACATCATGGCCCGAGTATTCCCAAAGCTCCTGATACTCGACTGCATTACAGTCGCCGTAATGGACGGTACGCCAAGGGCGACCTAACAACTTCGCGACCCTGGTCCTCGTTGAACTACCAATGCTGATTTTCGTGACCAAGTCCATACGAAGTTCACGAGACGCTGCGGGCGCCGAACCGGGAGCGTCAGAAGCCAGCACAGGGGACCAGGCGATTGCAACCATGAGGAACGCTATCAGCCAGCTGTAGGTCATGGTTCGCATTACCCCTTGGCAAAACGCCATTCTGTGAGAGGTTCGAGGTTCGGATCAGTCTTCCGATACCACGAGCAGCAGGTTGCGGGGCTTGCCATCCTCCTCGCCGAAGATCGGGAAGGACGTGTGCCCACCTTGCAATGTCAGGCCCGGCAATGTGAACCATCCCCGTTGCGGAGCCAGCATCTCCTGTTGCGTTGGGCTGGCGGCGCAGTGCGCTGAGGCGTCGGCAGCGGTGCACCCGGTCAGCAGCTCCCCACGATCCACGATTTCGACCACGCCGTTCGACCCCACTCCATAGGCCAGGTAGACCCGGTTTTTCTCCTTGCCGGCAGAAATGGGTCCATGGATGCCCGTCGGCGGGGTGACCAGTCCTTCCACCGCGTCTCCAACGTTGGGTTGCTGTCCGACAAGGCCGAAATCCCGGATGTACTCCGGATTCGCGGGATCATGCAGGTTGTAGATCTTCACGTGCTGGTTGGAACCGCTCTGGTGCCAGCCGGGCGCGAGATCAGGTCGGGGGCTCGCCAGAGAGCTGTCGTTTGCGACCAGAAACGCTATGCCGGTATCGCACTCCCACCAGCTCTTGTGAGTGTTGGTGAGTTGTGGTGCGACGGTGGTCAACAATACCGGGTGGGCTGGATCCGTGACGTCGAAGATTTGGTGCGATTCAGCTCCGGGGTTAGCCGATCCGGACGAGTTTCCGTTGCTCCGCAGCAGGTAGTAGTGGCCATGCTTCCGCGCCGCCTCTGCCGGGCTGTTGGACGGCAATATGTCCCCGCTGCACACATGTGCCATTTGGTTACCGGCGGCATCGAGCGAGCCACCCGGCCCCGGGATATGCGCCAGATAAACCGGGTGACCCGGGTGGGTCACATCCAGAATGGAAGTTCCGTTAGTCTCGCTGGCGAGAGTCAACCGGTTAATGGCCGTGCCAGCATGGTGAGCCATGTACGCGATGTAGCGACGGCCTTGGCGAACGACGAGCGGCTGATAGGTCGAGCGTCCGTCCAGGGTGTCATAGCCCGCCAGTTCCATGTTCCAGGCCGACTGCGCCGGTCTGGCATCCGTGCAGCTTGCGCTCGGGACTGGACACAGCATTTTAGGTGGTGGAGGAATCAGTTGTGGCCGGACTGTGTGGTCGAAATGCGCCGTCGGCACATGTGATCCATAGGGCGGGTAATCGGGTAGAGGATGATCATCACTGGCTTCCTGCTCGCCGCGATCCGCATCCCCTGAGACGGCCCGCCAGGCCTCGCCGGTCAGCCTCAGAATGTGCATCCCGGTTCCAGCCCGATCCGCGATGTAGATATAGCCGCGATCGTCAAGTTCGACATTGTTGGTATGGATGGTGTTCACCATGTGATTGTCCCGGCCGGTGTTTGCGAAAGTACAGCCCGGCCCGGGAGAGGGTCCGCCGCGCGGCCCACAGCCGGTATCATTGGGCGCCGGAATGAAATAGGCGATCGGGCGTGCTGCGTCAGGGTTGCGAATGTCGAAAACCCGTACTCCGCCTACAAACCAGGAGACTATCGCCAGCTTGCCGTAATACGGCGGATAGAACAGTTCCGTGGAAGAGTGGGCGCCAAAGCGCCCTCCCTGGTTACAGAAGCCGTTCTTGCCAACATTCGGCAGCGCAGGCTGGACATTGGGGTCTGGCGGCGGATCCTGCGGAGTCAGGCTCGGAGGGTACACGCCGGCATCCCTGCAGTGGGCGGGATTGGCGATCCCGCAGTGCGTATCCTGACTCGGACTTTGCCCCGAAATGGTGTCCCAGGTGTAGTTGAACCCGTCGGGGACGTTCAGTCGGGTACGAGCAGGATCGGCTGGATCCTCCGAGATCAGTCTTGGATGCGCCTCGTCGGTAACATCGTAGAGCCAGGCGGCATGGGGCGCGTTTCCGGCCGTGCATTCCTGCGCCAGTACAGATACAGGTACGATGGAAGTGAGCAGAAGAAGTACAACTGGAGAGCGCAGAACATCCCAGAGCGACGGTCCAAGTATGCGCATACTTCCTCCCCTCTTATGCGCTAAATTTGCGGGGATCGTTTGCCAGCGTTTGGTAGATGCGGAAGCTGGGTCGAGCCACTGGGCCAAGTTGGCAGAGCTCAGGGCGGCGCGAATGTAGGAAAGAGGTGGGATAGTTGTCAAGCGAACCGCACGAGCGGTTCGCCCACATCTGATGAGTAGACGGCCATGGTCAGGCTAAGGCTGCACCTTGCACCGGCTCGGGCCTGGCTCGCGATGACCCCTGCGATTGGCCCGAGGCAAGATTGCCTACTTGCTGCTGTTCGCCGACGAGATCACGCGTCCATACACCGAGGCGCGGCCCAAGCGGTCAAACGTGCGGTAGGCGGCCCGCGAGAGCTGCGCGATGGCTTCTTCTCCGTCGCGCTCATTGCGCAGGTACGTCGTCATGACGCAGAGGATGTAAGGGCGTTTCGCGAAAATGACACC
>VBMV01000125.1 GCA_005878835.1 Gammaproteobacteria bacterium
GGTACCGGATGCCGTACGTCGCACGCTCAAATTGCGGAAGCGCGACAAGATTCGATATGTGGTGAGACCAGATGGCGCAGTGCTGTTGACCCGCGCCGAGGCTGGGGAGGGGAGTGATCCGGTGGTCGGGAAGTTTCTGGCCTTCCTGGCGCGCGACATGGAAGTACGTCCGAGTCAGATTCGAGGCATCAACCCCGCCCTGGTGCGCCGCGCCCGATCGCTGGTGAAGGGCGTCAAGGTTGACTTGAATGCGCCGCTCCGGCCCGATGACGAATGACGAGCCCGGCGGCCGACTCGCCCTTAGTCATCAAGGGCTGGTCCATTTTTGCGCATCCGCAGTTTCTCGACACCTTTGACTCGCTGGTCGCACAGGTCGAGCGCCTGCGCGTGAAGGATCCGAAGGGCTACACCGCTAAGAACTCCACGAAGCGGCTGGCCGCCATCGTAAAGCTCGCCTTCGAGATCATACCGGAGGACCCGACCCGCCCCGAGTATAGACAAGGCGCAACGCTCGGCGATGAGTACAAGCACTGGTTCCGGGCGAAGTTCTTCCAACAGTATCGGCTGTTCTTTCGCTATCACCGCGAGAGCCGCATCATCATTTACGCCTGGATTAACGACGAGGATACGAAGCGCGCGTATGAGAGCGATTCCGACGCCTATCGCACGTTCCGCCGTACGCTTAAGAGCGGTAATCCACCGGATGAGTGGAATCAGTTACTGCGCCAGGCTAGGGCGCAGAACAAACGAACGCGCGCTGCGAGGGACAGCAAATCACTGATGCGACGGTCGGATACCTGATCGAGGTCGACGCTCAGGTCATTTCCGGTCGTGTTGCATAGAGGCGTGAAAACGCTGACCGCCACAGAAGTTGTACTTGCCAGGTGCCTCCTCGGTGCGCGCACCGCCGAGGTATTCGTTGTCATTGGCCACCGAGGTCAAGCACAAGCGATTGACTTGGCGGGAGAGAGGCGGACCACACCGCTCGCTATGCTGCTGAGTCATTGAGCTTTAGTGGATTCCCTGGGCGCGGCGGCGCGGGCCTACCAGATCTTCCACCACGCCTTCCTGATTTCGGCCTGCGCATGGCGCACGTCGGCGCCGTAGTTGGCCTCGTACACCTGGCGGGTCTGTGCGGCGAGCGGCTGCAGGTTCAGCCGATCGTAGGATTCGATCATGATCTGCAGCGCCTCCCGCACCGCGGGCGCCCCGTCGTACTGCTCGATCGTCCCCTTGGCGCGCTGGGCGGCGGCGATGTACGCGCCGCGCTTGAAGTAGTAGCGCGCGACGTGCACCTCGTAGCTCGCGAGGCGGTTGCGCAGATAGATCATGCGTTGCAGCGAGTCGTGCGCGTACTCGCTCTTGGGGTACTGCTCGACCACGGTCTTGAAGGCCGCGAACGCCTTGCGTGCCGTGCTGGGCGGGCGCTGGGTGAGATCCGCGCGGAACAGATGCTCGATCAGGTTCGGCGTGCGCTCGAAGTCCACCAGGCCCTGGATGTACCAGGCGTAGTCCACGCGCGGATGCTTGGGGTTTTCGCGCCTGAAGGTCTCGGCGGCATCGGTCGCGGACTCGCCTTCCCCGGCACGGTAATATGCGTAGATGAGATCGAGCCGCGACTGGCGCGCTTCGTCGGCGAACGGAAAGCGCGCCGTCAGCTGCTCGTAGATCTTGATGGCGGCGTTGAAGTCGTTGGAATCCAGATCGTGCCGGGCGCGCTTGTAGAGCAGGTCGGGGGTCGGCTTCTTTTCCTCGCGCTCGCGGTGCGTGCGGCAGCCGGCGACGGCGAGCACGACGATGCACAAGGCGATCACGCTGCCGCGTACCGGACCGGGCAAGAACATCTGCAAAGGACCTTTACTTTGGCTTCGCGCCGCTTGAGTGCGCCGAGTATAGCGAATCCCGCACTTGCGACCGCGCCGCCGCCGGTGCAGTTCCGCTCGCATGCGCTGCGCCTGCCCGCGCAGGCCGCCGGACTGCGCTTCGATCAGGCGCTCGCCCGCGCGCTGCCGCAGTATTCGCGCGCCCTTCTCAAGGCCTGGATCGAGTCCGGGGCGGTGCAGGTCGAGGGCCGGGCGCTGCGCGCCAAGGACAAGGTACTGGGCGGGGAGCAGGTGCGCATCGAGGCGCAGCTTGCGGCCCACACCGCCCCCGCTGCCGAGGCGATTCCGCTCGCCGTCGTATACCAGGATCCGTCGGTCTTCATCATCAACAAGCCGCCGGGACTGGTGGTGCATCCCGGCGCGGGCAACGCCCGGCATACTCTGCAGAACGCGCTGCTGGCGCTCGATCCGCAACTCGCCCTGCTGCCGCGCGCGGGCCTGGTGCACCGGCTCGACAAGGATACGAGTGGGCTCCTGGTCGTGGCGCGCACGCCTGAAGCGCACGCCGCCCTCACCGCCGCGATGGCCTCGCGCAGGATCGGGCGCGAGTATCTGGCGCTGTGCACCGGGGTGATGACCGCCGGGGGCACGGTGACCGAGCCCATCGGCCGGCACCGCACCCAGCGCACACGCATGGCGGTGCGCGCGGACGGGCGCCCCGCGGTCACTCGCTATCGCATCGTCCAGCGCTTTCGGGCGCACACGCTGGTGCGCGTCGAGCTCGAAACCGGCCGTACCCACCAGATCAGGGTCCACCTGGCTCACATCGGTTTTCCCGTCGTGGGCGATCCGCTGTATGCCGGGCGCCGCCGCATCCCCGCCGGCTGCACGCCGGCGCTCACCGCCGAGCTTCAGGCATTCCCGCGCCAGGCGCTGCATGCCGCGCGTTTGAGGCTGAGCCATCCCGCGACCGGGCGCGAGCTCGCATGGGAAGCGCCGGTGCCCGAGGACCTGCAGCGCCTGCTCGCGGCGCTCGAGGCGGAGGGCTCGTGAGCGCACCGCTGGGCGGGGCGCCCTTCGAGGTCATCGTGCCGGACTGGCCGGCGCCGCCGGCGGTGCGCGCGGCGTTCACTTTGCGCATGGGAGGGGTGAGCGCGGCACCCTTCGACTCGCTGAACGTCGGCGCGCACGTGGGGGATGCGGGCGCTGCGGTCGCGGAGAACCGGCGGCGCGTGCGCACGCAGCTGCGCCTGCCGGCCGAGCCGCTGTGGCTCGAGCAGGTGCACGGTACCCAGGTTGCCGATCTCGATGTGCTGTCCGGGCAGGCCCCCGCCGCGCCCCCGACGGCGGATGCCGCCATCGCCCGGCGCGCCGGCAACGTGTGCGTCATGCAGGTGGCGGACTGCATGCCGGTGCTGTTTGCCGCGCGCGATGGTCGCGCGGTGGCGGCGGCGCACGCCGGCTGGCGCGGGCTGGCCGCGGGGGTGTTGGAAGCGACGGTGGCGAGGCTCGCCGTCGCGCCAGGGGGCCTCATCGCCTGGCTGGGCCCGGCGATCGGTCCGGCACACTTCGAGGTGGGAGGCGAAGTGCGTGCCGCCTTCCTGGCGCACGATGCTGCCGCGGCGCAGGCGTTCAGCCCCAACAACCGCGGCCGCTGGCAATGCGATCTTGGCACGCTCGCCCGGCGTCGGCTTGAGCGCGCCGGGGTGAGTGCGGTGTTCGGCGGTGACTGGTGCACGTATTCGGATCCGCTGCGCTTCTTTTCCTATCGCCGCGACGGACAATGCGGGCGCATGGCGGCGCTGATCTGGCTGGTGTGAATCATCTGCGGCGCGCGTGCGTGTTACGATGTCTGACACGCGGACAAAGAACCCTTAGCCGTGCTGCTGCTGTGGATCGTCCTGTTCGCCGCCTTCGGCGGCATCGCCAGCGCCGCGTTTGCGGTCGCATTCCTGTGGGTGCCCGAGGAGCGCAGTGCGCGCATCCTGCCGCATTTCGTCAGTTTCGCCACCGGAGCGCTCCTGGGCGCCGCGCTCCTCGGGCTGCTGCCGGAGGCGATGGCAGGGGCCGGTCCCTCGGGGGCGCACGACATCGGCCTGGTGATGGTGGTGGGGCTGGGAGTGTTCTTCGTCATCGAGAAACTGGTGCTGTGGTGGCACGCTCACGCGCAGGATGAGGAGAGCGCGCCGCAGCCCCACGCCCATCACGATCACGGCCGCGACCGGGCATCGGGCGTCCTGGTGCTGGTGGGTGACAGCATCCACAACGCGCTCGATGGCGTGCTGATTGCGGCGGCCTTTCTCGGCGACCTGTCGCTGGGACTGGTCACGACCTTTGCCGTAGCGGCGCACGAGATCCCGCACCGCGTCGGGGATTTCGCCATCCTGGTGCACGCAGGACTCTCGCGCCGGCGTGCGTTGCTGTTGAATCTCGCCACCGGTATCGCCTCGGTGATCGGGGCGATTGCGGCGTACTTCGGCCTGCGCCAGGCGAACGGGCTCCTGCCCTTCGCGCTGGCCTTCGCCGCCGCCGGGTTCCTCTACATCGCGGTCGCCGGGCTCATCCCCGGCCTGCATCGGCGCTCGGACCCGCGCACCAGCGCGGCCCAGGTGCTGCTCATCAGCCTCGGCATTGCGGTCATCGCGCTCACCGAGCGGTTGACGCACCGGTAGCTGCAGCGCTGCGGTAAGCAGGCGCCTGCCGCAACAGTGCTTGCATTGCTTGCACCGTGGCGCTTGCGACTGCTAGCATTGCTTGCACCGCAGCCGAGGAGGCTCGACATGGCGCAACTGATGGTCAGAAACGTGCCGGACGAGCTCGTTCGGGCGCTGAAGCAGCGCGCGGCCAAGCGCAACCGCAGCGCCGAGCAGGAGCACCGCGAAATCCTCAGGGTCGCATTGCAGGGGCCCCGCCGCCGGCGACTCGCGGAGGTGCTCGCGAAGATGCCAAACGTCGGTGAAGACCGCGATTTCGCCCGGGAACAGGCCGACTCGCGGGGTTAGGGTGTACCTCATCGATACCGACGTGATCAGCGAAGCTCGCAAGGGCAGGGACGGCAACGCGGGGGTTCAGTCATTCTTTGCGCAGGCGGCGCGCTCACCGGCGCAGCTTTACCTCTCGGCCATCACCATTGGCGAGCTGCGCCAGGGGGTGGAGCGCATCCGGCACCGCGGCGATCGGATGCAGGCCCAACGCCTCGAGCGGTGGCTGTTGCGACTCACCGTCGCCTACGCGGACCGCATCCTGCCGCTCGATGAGGAAACGGCCCAGGTGTGGGGCCGATTGCGCGTCCCGAATCCAGAGAATCCGCTGGACAAGCAAATTGCGGCTACGGCGCTCATCCATGATCTCAGCGTGGTCACCCGCAACGTCAACCATTTCGCGCCCACGGGCGTGCGCGTGGTGAACCCCTTTACCTGAAGCCGCCCAACCTCAGGCCCGGGCGCCGCAGCCCCTTGAACGCACTGCGGTTTGTCCCCACAAACTGACGGCTCCACGCCCCAAGGTGTTGCCATGCGCATGGATAAACTCACCAGCCGCTTCCAGCAGTCGCTCGCCGACGCGCAGTCGCTCGCGCTCGGCCGCGACCACCAGTTCCTGGAGCCCGCGCACGTGATGCTGGCGATGCTGGACGGCGCCGGCGGCTCGGTGCGGCCGCTGCTGCTGAAGGCCGGTGCCGACGTCAACAAGCTGCGCGCGGGACTGCTGGGGCTGCTCGAGAGCCTGCCGAAGGTCGAGGGCACACCCGGGGACATTCACGTCTCCAACGACCTGAACCGCGTGCTCAACGTCACCGACAAGCTGGCGCAGCAGCGCGGTGACCAGTTCATCTCCAGTGAACTCCTCGTGCTGGCGGGGTTCGAGGACCGTGCGCTCGCGCGCCTGTTCAAGGAGGCGGGCGTGGTGCGCGGTGCCGTCGAGAAGGCCATCGAGGAGGTGCGCGGGGGCGAGAAGGTAGCCGACGCCAACGCCGAGGAAGGCCGCCAGGCGCTCGAGAAGTACACCATCGATCTCACCGCGCGTGCGGCTGCCGGCAAGCTCGACCCGGTGATCGGCCGCGACGATGAGATCCGGCGCACCATCCAGGTGCTGCAGCGGCGCACCAAGAACAACCCGGTGCTGATCGGCGAGCCGGGCGTCGGCAAGACCGCGATCGTCGAGGGCCTGGCGCAACGCATCGTCAACGGCGAGGTGCCGGAGGGCCTGAAAGCCAAGCGCATCCTGGCGCTCGACATGGGCTCGTTGATCGCCGGAGCGAAGTTCCGCGGCGAGTTCGAGGAGCGCCTCAAGGGCGTGCTGCACGATCTGGCCAAGCAGGAAGGACAGGTGATCCTGTTCGTCGACGAGCTGCACACCGTGGTGGGCGCCGGCAAGGCCGAAGGCGCCATGGATGCGGGCAACATGCTCAAGCCGGCGCTCGCCCGCGGCGAGCTGCATTGCGTCGGCGCCACGACGCTCGATGAGTACCGCAGGTACATCGAGAAGGACGCCGCCCTGGAGCGGCGCTTCCAGAAGGTGCTGGTGGATGAGCCCTCGGTCGAGGACACGATCGCGATCCTACGCGGGCTGCAGGAGCGCTACGAGGTGCACCACAAGGTCGAGATCACCGATCCGGCGATCGTCGCCGCGGCGACGCTCTCGCATCGTTACATCAGCGACCGCCAGCTCCCCGACAAGGCGATCGACCTCATCGACGAGGCGGCGGCGCGCATCCGCATGGAGATCGACTCCAAGCCCGAAGCGCTCGACCGGCTCGAGCGGCGGATCATCCAGCTGAAGATCGAGCAGGAGGCGCTGAAGAAGGAGAAGGACGAGGCCTCGCGCAAGCGCCTGGCGACACTCGAGGGGACGTTGCAGACCCTGGAGAAGGAATATGCCGATCTCGAGGAAGTCTGGAAGTCCGAGAAGGCGGCATTGCAGGGCACGGCGCAGGTGCGCGAGGAGCTCGATCGCGCGCGCCTGGAGCTCGAGGCCGCGCGCCGCGCCGGCAACCTCGGGCGCATGGCGGAGCTGCAGTACGGCAAGATTCCCGAGCTCGAGAAGCGCCTGAGCTCGGCGGCGGCCGCCGAGGATCGGGCGCCGAAGCTGGTGCGCAACAAGGTGACCGAGGAGGAGATTGCGGAAGTGGTCTCCAAGTGGACCGGGATCCCCGTGTCCAAGATGCTCGAGGGCGAGAAGGAGAAGCTGCTGCGCATGGAGGAGGCGCTGGCGAAGCGCGTCGTCGGCCAGGAGGAGGCGCTGCGCATCGTGGCCAACGCCATTCGCCGCTCGCGCGCCGGGCTCGCGGATGCGCGCCGGCCCAACGGCTCGTTCCTGTTCCTGGGCCCCACCGGCGTCGGCAAGACGGAGCTGTGCAAGGCGCTGGCCGAATTCCTCTTCGACACCGAGGAGGCGATGATCCGCGTCGACATGTCGGAGTTCATGGAGAAGCACTCGGTGGCGCGCCTCATCGGCGCGCCTCCGGGCTACGTCGGTTACGAGGAGGGCGGGCACCTCACGGAAGCGGTACGCCGCCGGCCTTACTCGGTGATCCTGCTCGATGAGGTCGAGAAGGCGCACCCGGACGTGTTCAACGTGCTGCTGCAGGTGCTGGACGACGGGCGTCTCACCGACGGCCAGGGGCGCACCGTCGACTTCCGCAACACCGTCATCATCATGACCTCGAACCTCGGCTCGCAGATCATCCAGGAGTACGCGGGCGAGAAGAATTACACCAAGATGAAGAGCGCGGTGATGGAAGTGGTGCAGCAGAGCTTCCGGCCGGAGTTCATCAACCGCATCGACGACATCGTGGTGTTCCATCCGCTCGGCACGCGCCAGATCCGCGCGATCGTCGACATCCAGCTCATCTACCTGCGCAAGCGCCTCACCGAGCGCAACATGGATCTCACGCTCGATGATGGCGCCCGCGACCTGCTCGGGGAGGCCGGCTTCGATCCGGTGTATGGCGCACGGCCGCTCAAGCGCGCCATCCAGCAGCAGATCGAGAATCCCCTGGCGCAGAAGATCCTGCAGGGAGAGTTCGGGCCCGGGGACCGCATCCGCATTGCGGCGCACGAGGGCCAGCTCAGCTTCGCGAAGGTCGATGAGCGCAAGGCGGGGCGCGGTTGACCATAAGCACGCTCACCGGCGCGTTGCCGGGCGCGGGTGCTGCCCACGTTCGTTATAATCCTCGCAGCACCCCTGAAGACAACATCGATGCCGTTCTACGAATACGAATGCCAGGCCTGTAAGTTCTACACCGAGGTCATGCAGAAGATCACGGATACGCCGCTCATCCGCTGTCCGTCGTGCGGCAAGCGCAGCCTGAAGAAACTCCTGTCGGCTCCGGTGTTCCGTCTCAAGGGAGGCGGCTGGTACGAGACCGACTTCAAGTCCGACAAGGAGAAGCAGCGCAACCTGCACGGCGCCGAGAAGGAGGAGCCGGCGGCTGCGGCGAAGGCCGAAGGCGCCGAGGGCAAGCCGGCGGCGCAGGAGGCCAAGGATGCGAAGCCCGCAGACGCGAAACCGGCAGACGCGAAGCCGGCGGCGCCCAAGACGGCCGCCGGCGGCAGTGCCGGCACGTCGACGCGCAACCGCGTGAGCGTATCCGCCAAAGCGGCACGGGCCGCCGCGGCCCGCAAACCGACGCGCGCCTCGAGAGGGAAGGGCGCGCGCCGGCGGCGGCGCTAGCCATGAACGGTGGCGCCAGAAAAAAACGCACCCTGCGGCGCTACCTGGTTGCAGGCGTCCTGGTGTGGCTGCCGATCCTCGCCACCGTCTGGCTGGTGAGCTTCATGCTGCGGATCATGGACCGCACGCTGCTGCTCTTGCCCCCCAGCTACCGGCCCGAGGCGCTGGTGGGCTTCTCGCTCCCGGGGCTCGGGGCGCTGTTCGCGCTGATCGTGCTGCTGCTGACCGGGCTCTTGGTCACGAACCTCATCGGCCGGCGCCTGGTGGTGTGGGGCGAGGAGCTGCTCAATCGCATTCCGGTGGTGCGCACGGTGTACAGCGGCGTCAAGAGTCTCGCCGAGAGTGTCTTCTCGCAATCCAACTCCTTTCGCAAGGTCGTGATGGTGGAGTACCCGCGTGCCGGGGCCTGGAGCATCGGCTTTCTCACCGCGGAGGATGTTCCGGAAGTGAGCGACAAGATGGGTGAGGCGCACGTGGCGGTGTATATTTCCGCCGCGCTCAATGCCACCGCCGGCTACCTGGTGATCGTGCCGCGCCGCCAGGTGGTCGAGCTCGACATGTCGGTGGATGAGGCCATGAAGATGATCATCACCTGTGGTGTGGTGGTTCCGCATGCTTCCCACACGGGCGCCCCCAAAGCCCAGCGGGCGTTGCCCGCCGCCTGAGCAGCGGCGCCCCGGCGCAGGGCCGGGGGCACGGCCGCCGTGAAGGCGATGCGTCTGCTGGCGCCGGGCGCGCCGCTCACGCTCACCGAGGTGAGCCTGCCGCCGCCCTCCGGGCACGAGCTGCTGCTCACCGTGCAGGCCTGCGGCGTGTGCCGCACGGACCTGCATCTGCTGGATGGGGAGCTGCCCGCCATACCCTTCCCCGTGACACCGGGCCACGAGATCGTCGGCGTCATCGCGGCGCTCGGGCCGCAGGTCACACAGTTCCGCATCGGTGATCGCGTGGGAGTGCCGTGGCTCGCCTTCACCTGCGGGGAATGCGCCTATTGCCGCTCGGGGCAGGAGAATCTGTGCGAGCGGGCGCGCTTTACCGGTTATACCCGGGACGGGGGTTACGCCGAGCAGGCGCTCGCCGATGCGCGCTACTGTCTGGCCCTGCCCCCCGCGGGGGCGGCCGCGGAACTGGCGCCGCTCCTGTGCGCCGGGCTCATCGGCTATCGCGCCTACCGTGCCGCGGGCGAGGGGCGCAATCTCGGCCTGTACGGCTTCGGCGCCGCGGCGCATCTGCTCGCCCAGGTGGCCCACGCCCAGGGCCGGCGGGTGTTCGCCTTCACTCGCCCGGGGGATGCAGCCGGCCAGCGTTTCGCGCGCGAGCTCGGCGCGGTGTGGGCCGGTGGCTCCGACGAGCACCCTGGCGAATGGCTCGATGGCGCGATCCTGTTTGCGCCGGTCGGGGCTCTCGTGCCGGCCGCCTTGAAATGCGTACGACCCGGCGGGCGCGTGGTCTGCGCCGGCATTCACATGAGCGACGTGCCGGCGTTTCCGTACCGGCTGCTGTGGGGCGAGCGCGCGGTGTGCTCGGTCGCGAATCTCACCCGCGCCGACGGACAGGAGTTCCTCGCGCTCGCCACGCGCATGGGCCTCACCGCCACCGTGCAGCCCTTTGCGCTCGCTGAGGCGAATCTCGCCCTCGAGCGGCTGCGCAGCGGGGCGCTCGAGGGCGCCGCGGTGCTGGAGATGCCGGGCCATTGAGTTGCGGGGCCCGCGGCGGGTCGATTGCGGGGGTGGGGGCCGCTTTTTGGTAACATCGCGCGCCTCATGCGCTCACATTACTGCGGACAGGTCAACGAGCAGCACCTCGGCCAGGAGGTCAGCGTGGCCGGCTGGGTGCACCGCCGGCGTGATCACGGCGGGGTCATTTTCGTCGACCTGCGCGATCGTGAGGGGCTGCTGCAGATCGTGTTCGACCCCGGCGCCGCCGCGGTCTTCGGGGAAGCCGAGCGGCTGCGCAACGAGTTCGTCATCCGGGTGACGGGCAAGGTGCGCGAGCGGCCCCCGGGCACGGTGAACGCGAGCCTCGCTTCGGGGCGCGTGGAGCTTCTCGCGCGCGAGCTGGAGCTCCTGAACCGCTCCGAGCCCCTGCCATTTCAGCTGGACGAGCAGGTCGGTGAAGAGGTGCGGCTGCGCTACCGCTATCTCGACCTGCGTCGCGAGATCATGAGTCAGCGCCTGCGGCTGCGTCATCGCATCACCCGCTCGATGCGCGGCTATCTGGACACCCACGGCTTCATCGACCTCGAGACGCCGATGCTCACCAAGGCGACGCCCGAGGGGGCGCGCGATTACCTGGTGCCGAGCCGCACCCATCCGGGCAAGTTCTTCGCGCTGCCGCAATCGCCGCAGATCTTCAAGCAGCTGCTGATGATCGCGGGCTTCGATCGCTACTACCAGATCGTGCGCTGCTTCCGCGACGAGGACCTGCGCGCCGACCGCCAGCCCGAGTTCACCCAGCTCGACATCGAGACCTCGTTCCTCGCGCAGGACGAGATCATGGGACTCATGGAAGAGCTGGTGCGCCATTTCTTCAGGGAGGTGCTGGGGGCGGAGCTCCCCCGTCCGTTTCCGCGCATCACCTATGCGCAAGCCCTGCGCCGCTATGCATCCGACAAGCCCGACCTGCGCATCGCACTCGAGCTCATCGACGTCGCCGACCTGGTGAAGGCGTGCGACTTCAAGGTGTTCGCGGGCCCGGCGAAGGACGCGGCCGGAAGGGTCGCGGCGCTGCGCGTGCCGGGGGGCGGCGCGCTGCCGCGCTCTCAGATCGATGACTACACGGCGTTCGTGGCCCGCTACGGCGCAAAGGGGCTCGCATACCTCAAGGTGAACGCGCGCGCCCGGGGGCGCGACGGGCTGCAGTCCCCGATCATCAAGTTCCTCAGTGATGCGGCGCTCGCGGGAATCCTCGAGCGCACCGGCGCCGCCGACAACGACCTGATTTTCTTCGGCGCCGACACGGCCAAGGTGGTCAACGACTCCCTCGGCGCGCTGCGCGTGAAGATCGGCCAGGATCTGAAGCTCCTGGAGCCGGGCTGGCGGCCGCTGTGGGTCGTCGACTTCCCCATGTTCGAGTGGGACGCGGACGAGAAGCGCTGGGTCGCCATGCACCACCCCTTCACCGCGCCCCGCGACGATGACCTGGCGGCGCTGCGCGCGGCTCCGGGCGCGGCGCTCGCGCGCGCCTACGACCTGGTGTTGAACGGCTCCGAGATCGGCGGCGGCTCGGTGCGCATCCACCGCCAGGAGATGCAATCCACGGTGTTCGAGCTGCTCGGGATCGCCTCCGAGGAGGCGCAGAAGAAATTCGGCTTCCTGCTCGATGCGCTCAAATTCGGCGCACCGCCGCACGGGGGCATTGCCTTCGGGCTCGATCGGCTGGCCATGCTCATGGCCGGCGCCGACAGCATCCGCGAGGTGATCGCCTTCCCGAAGACCCAGACGGCCGCGGATCCGCTCACCGATGCGCCGACGGAAGTGAGCGAAGCGCAGCTGCGCGAGCTGCACGTGCGGGTGCGCGTACCGCAGCCTTGAGAGCGCCGGTCGTCTACGTGCACGGCCTGTGGATGCCCGGTGAGGAGTCCCTCATCCTGCGTCACCGGCTCGCGCACGGCTTCGAGCTCGCGCTGCAGGCCTTCCGCTACTCCGCGGCCTCATCGAGCATGGACGATATCACCGCGCACCTGGAGAGCTTCGTGCGCGAGCTGAAGGCCCCGGCGGTGCATTTCCTCGGTCACAGCTTGGGCGGGCTCGTCATCCATCGCTTCCTCGAGCGTTTTCCCGACCAGCCTCCGGGCCGTGCGGTGTTCCTCGGCACGCCGTGCGTGGGCAGTCGTGCGGCCGAGCGGGCCGCCCGCTTCGCGCCGGTCGCGCACCTCATGGGGCGGTCGGTCGCGCAGGAGCTGCTGCAGCCGCACGAGCGGCGCTGGGTGCAGGCGCGGCCGCTCGGCATCATCGCCGGCAGCCAGCCGATCGGCGTGGGGCAGCTACTGGCGGGTTTCGCCGAGGAGAACGATGGCACCGTCGCGGTGAGCGAGACGCGCATGCCCGGCGCCACCGATCACATCGTGCTGCCGGTCAGCCACCTGGGGATGCTCCTGTCCGCGCGCGTGGCGCGCGAGACCGGCTCGTTCCTCACCGCGGGGCGCTTCTCGCTGCGTTAGGCCCTTCGCGGCCACGGCGCCTCTTGGCTTTAGTGCCATCAATGATTACAATGCAGTCATTGATTGCACTTGCTTGCGAATATGGCCAGCATCACCATCAGGAATCTCGACGAACGGACCAAGGCCCGGTTGCGGGTCCGCGCTGCGCATGGCAAACGATCGATGGAGGAAGAGGCCAGACACATTCTGCGCAAGGCGTTGTCACAGAGCGTCGCAGGCTCGCCTGACCTGGCGCACGCCATACGTCGGCGTTTCGCGCCGCTCGGTGGCGTTGACCTGCGTCTGCCCGAGCGTGAGCTGGCGCGGGAACCACCAGTGCCGGACCGATGATCCTTCTGGACACGAACGTCGTCTCCGAGATGATGAAGCCCGAACCGGCGGCGCGGGTGGTTAGTTGGATGGAGCGCGAACCGGCGAGCAGCCTTTACGTCACCAGCATCACGCACGGAAATCATGCACGGGGTGATGCTGCTGCCGCAGGGGCGCCGGCGTAAGGCGCTCGAAGCTGCTGCGCAAGCAATGTTCTCGGAGGACTTTGCCGATCGGCTGCTGGCGTTCGGCAGCGAGGCCGCACTCGCGTACGCGCATATTGCGGTCGAGCGGCGCCGGCGAGGGCGTCCGATCGCAGCATTCAACGCCCAAATTGCGGCTATAGCCCGCGCGGCCGGCGCGACTCTCGCGACGCGCAATATCACGGATTTCGACCATTGCGCCATCAGAGTCGTCAATCCGTGGAAGTAAACCCGCTGAGTGAGGACTCAGCGAGCAAACGCCGCAGGGTGTAGAGCGCCTCGAGCGCCGCTTTCGGCGACAGTTCATCCGGATCGATGGCCTCGAGCGCCTGGCGCAGTGCATCCGCGGCGGGCGGCACGAACAGCGGCAGCTCCGTTTGTGCCGCGGGAGTGCGGCGGCCGTTGGCCGAGGCGCGCTCGCGATCGCGCTGCGACTCCAGGGCCTCGAGGTAGCGCCGCGCCTCCCCGATCACGCTCACCGGCACCCCCGCGAGCTGCGCCACCTGCAGGCCATAGCTGCGATCGGCGGGCCCGTCCTTCACCGCGTGCAGGAACACGATGCCCTCGCCATGCTCGGTCGCGTCCAGGTGCACGTTGGCGCAGCCCTCGACTTCGGTGGCGAGCGTGGTGAGCTCGAAGTAGTGCGTGGCGAACAGCGTGAAGGCGCGCACGCGCGTGGCGATGTCACGCGCCATCGCCCAGGCGAGCGACAGCCCGTCGAAGGTACTGGTGCCGCGGCCGATCTCATCGAGGAGAATGAGACTGCGCGCGGTGGCGTTGTGCAGGATGTTGGCGGCCTCGGTCATCTCCACCATGAAGGTGGAGCGCCCGCCGGCGAGATCATCCGCCGCTCCGATGCGCGTGAAGATGCGATCGATCGGCCCGAGCACGGCGCGCTCCGCGGGCACGTAGCTGCCCATGTGCGCGAGCAGCGCGATGAGCGCGGCCTGGCGCATGTAGGTCGACTTCCCGCCCATGTTGGGCCCGGTGATGATGAGCATGCGCCGCCCCGCATCGAGCGCCAGGTCGTTGGGCACGAACGCACCTTGCGAGAAGCGCTCGACCACCGGGTGGCGCCCGCCCTCGATCGTGAGGCGCGCCTCCGCGGTCAGCTCCGGACGGGTCCACTCGAGCACGCAGGCCCGCTCCGCGAGAGCGGCCAGGGCGTCGAGCTCGGCGAGCGCGCCGGCGGTGGCCTGCAGCGGACCCAAGGCGTCGATGAGCCGCGCCAGAATCTCCTCGTACAGCTGCTTCTCGCGCGCCAGCGCCTGATCGCGCGCCCCCAGCACCCGCTCCTCGAAGCGCTTCAGCTCCTCGGTGATGAAGCGCTCGGCGGACTTCACGGTCTGGCGACGCACGTAGTCCTTCGGCGCACGCTCGGCATCGCGGCGCGGGATTTCGATGAAGAAGCCCTGCACGCGGTTGTAGCCGAGCTTGAGCGTGGGGAGCCCCGTGCGCTCGCGTTCGCGCCTCTCCAGCTCGAGGAGGAACTCATCGGTGTGGGTGGCGATGCGCCGCAGCTCATCGAGCTCGGGGTCGTAGCCGGCGGCGATCACCTCGCCGTCGCGCACCAGTGCGGCGGGCTCGGCGGCGATGGCGGCAGCGAGCAGAGCCACCACGTCCTCGTGCTCGTGCATGCGAGCGCGCAGCTGCTCGAGGAGCGGCGCATCGAGCGCCACGAGCGCGGCGCGCAGCGCCGGCACGGCGGTGAGCGAGCTGCGCAGCTGCGTGAGGTCGCGCGGCCGCGCCGAGCGCAATGCCACCCGCGCGAGAATGCGCTCGACATCGCCCACGCCCTTCAAGTGGCGGCGCACGCCGTCGAAAGCGCGCGCCTCGATCAGGGCGCCGATCGCGTGGTAGCGCTCGCGCAGCAGCGGGTGAGCGGTCAGTGGGCGGTTGAGCCAGCGTCGCAGCTGCCGCGAGCCCATGGTGGTGGCGCAGCTGTCGATCACCGCGAACAGCGTCGCGTCCTCACGAGCGCTGAGACTCGCATCGAGCTCGAGATTGCGGCGGGTGGCGGCATCGAGAATCAGCGCCTCACCACGCTCCTCGACGTGCAGCGCGCGGATGTGCGGCAGCGCCGATTTCTGCGTGTCGCGCACGTACTGCAGCAGCGCCCCGGCCGCGGCGATGGCCAGCGGCAGCTCATCCGCCCCGAAGCCCCTGAGATCGAGCGTGCCGAGCTGGTCGGTCAGCAGGCGCGAGGCGCTGGCGAGCTCGAAGTGCCACGGCGGTCGCGTGCGCAGCGCCGTGCCCGATGGCGTCACGGGCTCATCACCCGCGCCCTCGGCCTGCAGCAGCTCCGCGGGGCGCAGCCGCTCGAGCTCCCCCGCGAGCCCCTGGCGCCCCTCGCCCTGCAGCACCGTGAAGCGCCCGGCGGCGAGGTCGAGCCAGGCGAGCCCGAAACGCTCGCCGTCGCGGGCCACTGCGGCGACCAGGGTGTCCTGGCGCTCCTCGAGGAGCGCGGTGTCCGTCACGGTACCCGGCGTGACGATGCGCACCACCGCGCGCTCCACGGGTCCCTTCGAGGCGGCCGGATCCGTCAGCTGCTCGCAGATGGCGACGCTCTCGCCCTTGCGCACGAGCCGGGCGAGGTAGCTGTCCACGGCGTGAAACGGCACGCCGGCCATGGGGATCGGCTCGCCGGCCGATTGCCCGCGCGTGGTGAGGGTGATGTCGAGGAGCGCCGCAGCGCGGCGGGCATCGTCGTAGAACAGCTCGTAGAAATCGCCCATGCGGTAGAAGAGCAGCATGTCCGGGTGCTGACTCTTGATGCGCAGGTACTGCTGCATCACCGGCGTATGCGGCGAGCGGGGCGCGTCGTTCATGGTGCGCGAAGGCTACCGCAAGACGGGCCGCCTTGGAGGGCTTCGGTGGCAGCGGGCGAAGGTGCCCGCGCCCGGCCACCCCGGCCGAGGCTACCGTCGGGGCTCACGGCTGGGTTAGCCTCGCGCCATGGTGAGCGATCCTGAGCTCTACGAGCTGGCCGAGCGCGTCGGCCTGAAGCTCCACGCCGCCGAGCGGCGCCTGGTCACCGCCGAGTCCTGCACCGCCGGGTGGGTCGCCAAGGCGCTCACCGACGTGCCCGGCAGCTCGCGGTGGTTCGAGTGCGGCTACGTGACCTACTCGGACGCCGCGAAGGTGCGCGACCTGGGCGTGGCGGCGCGTACGCTCGCGAGCTTCGGCGCGGTGAGCGAGCAGAGCGTGCGGGAGATGGCCGCAGGGGCGTTGCGCGTTTCCGGCGCCACCGTGGCGTTGGCGGTGAGCGGCATCGCCGGTCCGGATGGCGGCACGCCGAGCAAGCCGGTCGGTACCGTGTGGTTCTGCGCCGCCGCCCGTCAGGCGCGCTCGATCGACATCACCGCCGAGCAGAAGCTCTTCGGCGGGGATCGCGCGTCCGTGCGCCGCCATTCGGTGCAGCATGCGCTGCGGCTCATCCTGCGGCTCGATCTGCCGGTGCGTGCGCAAGCCACGCCGCGCACGGATGCGGTTTGAGCCCCTCGCGCGAGCCGACACGGCGGCTGTTCTTTGCGCTGTGGCCGGATGCGCAGCAGCGCGGCGCGCTCGCTCACGCCACCCGCAAGGGCGTCAGATCCTGCGGCGGCCGTCCGGTACCGGTGCCGGGCCTGCACGTGACGCTGGCGTTCCTCGGCGCCGTGCCCGAGGGGCGCGTCGCGGAGCTCGACCGGATCGCGCGCCGGGTGGCGCAAGTATTCCCCGCGCGCGGGCAACCGCTGCTGCTGAGTTTCGATCGCCTGGCGCACTGGGCGCGAGCGCAGATCCTGTGCGCGCTCGGCACCGGCGAGCCCGGGGCTGCGCCGGCCGCCGCTGAGCGCGGCGAGGCGATGACGGCGGGCGCGCCGGAGCTCTCGGCGACGCTCAAGAACGAAACCACGGCCGCTGGGTTTAGTCCGGATCTCAAGCCCTTCCGCGCGCATGTCACCGTGGCGCGCAAGGTTGCCCACGCGCCAGCCGCGCTCGCCGTGCAACCGGTGCTGTGGCGCTTCGACGCATTCGCGCTGATCGAGAGCCGCACCGACCCGGGCGGCCCCGTATACAGTGTCATTGAATCGTATTTACTGGTTAAGGCGGAGAAAGCGCACGAGTAGCCGCAAAACAGCGCCGCTAAGCGCGCACCGATCGCTGCATGTTTATGTGATAATTGCGGCCAGGAAATTCTCTCGCTCCCGTCACACTCTTACGGAATCTCGCAGATGGAAGAAAATCGCAAGAAGGCGCTCGCCGCCGCACTGGGACAGATCGAAAAGCAGTTCGGCAAGGGCTCGGTGATGCGCTTAGGCGATGCCGCGGCGAACTACGACGTGGAGACGGTGTCCACCGGTTCGCTCGGGCTCGACATCGCCTTGGGCGTAGGCGGGCTGCCGCGCGGCCGGGTAGTGGAGGTCTACGGGCCCGAGGCTTCCGGCAAGACCACGCTCACCCTGCAGGTCATCGCCGAAGTGCAGCGCGGCGGCGGCACGGCCGCGTTCGTCGATGCGGAGCATGCGCTCGATCCCTCGTACGCCGAGAGGCTCGGGGTGAACATCAACGAACTGCTGGTGTCGCAGCCGGATACCGGCGAGCAGGCGCTGGAGATCACCGACATGCTGGTGCGCTCGAACGCCGTCGACATCGTGGTGGTGGATTCCGTGGCCGCTCTCACACCCCGAGCCGAGATCGAGGGCGAGATGGGCGAGATGCAGGTCGGGCTGCACGCGCGTCTCATGTCGCAGGCGCTGCGCAAGCTCACCGGCAACATCAGCCGCTCGAACACCATCGTCGTCTTCATCAACCAGATCCGCATGAAGATCGGCGTGATGTTCGGCAATCCCGAAACCACCACCGGCGGCAACGCGCTGAAGTTCTATGCCTCGGTGCGCCTCGACATCCGGCGCATCGGTGCGATCAAGAACGGCGAGGAAGTCACCGGCAACATGACGCGCGTCAAGGTGGTGAAGAACAAGGTCGCACCGCCGTTCCGGGAGGCGGAGTTCGAGATCATGTACGGGCAGGGCATCTCGCGCGAGGGCGAGATCATCGAGCTCGGCAGCTCGCTCGGGATCATCGAGAAGTCGGGCGCCTGGTATGCCTACAAGGGCAGCCGCATCGGCCAGGGCAAGGACAACGCGCGCGCCTACCTGCTGGCCAACAAGGAGGTCGCGCGCGAGATCGAGGAGCAGGTGAGGGCGCGCCTCCTGCCGCCGCGGCCGCAGCGCAACGTCGAGCAGGCGGCCAATTCGGCCTGATTGCCACCAATGCCCGGTAGGGCTCAGCCCCCGGCGGGATTTTTCTGGGTACGCTGGATCTTTTCTATCACGTCGTGGCTTTCCTGCCGCGAGATCTTCAGCTGCTCGGCGGTCGCACAGTGCTTCGCCTCACCGAGGCGTGATCCCAGGGTCTGCTCGCGCCGGCAGAAGACCTTCTGGCCGTTGAGCATCTCGGGCTTGTAACCCTGCGCGATGAGGCGTTTCTCTTCCGGGTCGATCGTCGGCTTGGCGACGGTCGGCGCGACGCGGTCCGACTGAGGCGCAGCGGGGGCCTGCGCGGCAGGGGCGATCGTGCTCGGGGAGGACGCGGCGTGTACCGGCTGCTCGGGCGGGTCCGCCACCGCGACAGTCAGGACGCCAGCACCGATGCACGCCAGCACTCCAACAACGAATCGCATGGTCGTGTTCCTATACCTGTTTGAATGAGGGGCGGTGGCTCCGGGCGAGCGGCCGACAAACCACTATACTGCAAGCCATGGCCCTGCGCAGATCATCCAAAGCGGCCAATACACAACAGCGCACAGATCCCGAGGCGGCGCGCACGGCGGCCGTCGCGCTGCTCGCGCGGCGGGACTTCGCCAGCGCCGAGCTGCGCGTGAAGCTGTGTTCCAAGGGGTTTGAGGACGCCGCCGCGGGGCAGGCGATCGCCGAGCTCGCTACCCGCGGGGTGCTCGATGACCGGCGCTTCGCGCAGAACTATGTCAACTGGCACGCCGGGCGCGGCCAGGGCCCGATCCGCATCGCCGCGCAGCTGCGCCGGTGCGGCCTGCCCGAGGCGCTGGTCGATGCGGCGCTCGCCGGCGGACCGGATTGGCAGGCGCTCGCGCGCCGCGCGCGCAGCGCCAGGTTCGGCCCGCAGCCGCCGGCGAGCTGGGCGGAGAAGGCCCGGCAAGCGCGTTTTTTGCAGTATCGTGGCTTTTCGTCGGATCATATCCGCGCGGCGACGGGCGCCGATCCGGATGCGGACTGAAAACCTTTGAGCAAGCCGACTTACATGAGCGCCGCGGACGTGCGCAGCGCGTTTCTGGAGTTCTTTCGCGCGCACAGCCACCAGGTCGTGCCCTCGAGCTCGCTCGTGCCCGGGGATGACCCGACGCTGCTCTTTACCAACGCCGGCATGGTGCAGTTCAAGGACGTGTTTACCGGCAGGGAGCAGCGCGACTACCTGCGCGCGGTCTCCAGCCAGCGCTGCGTGCGCGCCGGCGGCAAGCACAACGACCTGGAGAACGTGGGTTACACCGCCCGGCACCACACCTTCTTCGAGATGCTCGGCAACTTCTCCTTTGGCGACTATTTCAAGCGCGAGGCGATTCATTTCGCCTGGGATTTCCTCATCCACACCCTGGGACTCGACCCGGCGCGGCTGTGGTGCACGGTGTACCGCGACGATGACGAGGCGGCGGACATCTGGCTGAAGGACGTCGGCGTCAGTCCGCTGCGCTTCGCGCGCCTCGGCGAGGCGTCAAACTTCTGGGCGATGGGCGATACCGGTCCGTGCGGTCCGTGCAGCGAGATCTTCTACGACCATGGACCGGGCATCGCGGGCGGCCCGCCGGGCTCCGCCGAGGAGGAGGGCGACCGGTATGTAGAGATCTGGAACCTGGTGTTCATGCAGTTCGAGCGCGCCCCTGACGGTCGGCTCACCACGCTGCCGAAACCCTCGGTGGACACCGGCATGGGCCTGGAGCGTATCGCGGCGGTCATGCAGGGCGTGCATTCCAACTACGACATCGATCTGTTCAAGAACCTGATACGCGCCGCGGGCAGGCTGGCCGGAACCGCGGTGCTGACTTCGAGCTCGTTGCGCGTGATCGCCGATCACATCCGCGCCAGCACCTTCCTGGTGGTCGACGGCGTGTCGCCGAGCAACGAGGGCCGCGGCTACGTGCTGCGGCGGATCATCCGCCGTGCGATCCGCCACGGTTACAAGCTCGGAGTGCAGGAGCCGTTCTTCCACAAGCTGGTGCCGGTGCTCGCAGAGCAGATGGGCGATGCCTACCCGGAGCTCGTGCGCGGCAGCGAGCACGCGCAGCGCGTGCTGAAAACCGAAGAAGAGCGCTTCGCCGAAACCCTCGCCAACGGCATGGTGCTGCTCGAGGGCGCCATCCGCAACCTGCACGGCGCCAAGGTGATCGACGGCGATACGGTGTTCAAGCTCTACGACACCTACGGCTTTCCGGTCGATCTGACGGCTGACGTGGCGCGTGAGCGCGGCCTCGGCATCGACCAGGCACGCTTTGAGGCGGCGATGGAGGAGCAGCGGCGCCGCTCCCAGGAGGCGAGCAAGTTCGGCAGCGTCGACCCGCGCGGCGGCGCTTCCTTCGATGCACGCACGCTGTTCCAGGGCTACGAGGGACTCGCCGGCTCCGGGCGCGTGGTGGCGCTCTTGAAGCGGGGCGCGCAGGTCGATGCGCTCGGCGCGGGCGAGCAGGGCGAGGTGGTGCTCGATCGCACGCCCTTCTATGCCGAGGCGGGCGGTCAGGTGGGAGATGCGGGAGAGCTCACCGCTCCCGGGGTGCGCTTCGTCGTGGAGGATACGCAGAAGCGCGGCGCCGCGCACTCGCACCTCGGACGCCTCGCGCAGGGCGGCATTCGCGTCGGCGACACGCTCGCGGCGCAGGTGAACGGCGCACGCCGCCAGGCGACTGTGCTCAATCACAGCGCCACCCATCTGCTGCACGCGGCGCTGCGCAAGGTGCTCGGCACCCACGTGCAGCAGAAGGGATCGCTGGTGGCGCCCGACCGGCTGCGCTTCGATTTCGCGCATTTTCAGCCCGTCACACCCGCGGAGCTGCGCGACATCGAACGGCTCGTGAATGCGCAGATCCGCGCCAACATACCGGCGGAAACGCGTGTCATGGACTATGAGGGCGCGGTGGCCGGGGGCGCCATCGCGCTCTTTGGCGAGAAATACGACAAGGACGTGCGGGTACTGCGCCTGGGTGAGTTCTCGATGGAGCTGTGCGGCGGCACTCACGTGCAACGCGCCGGCGACATCGGGCTCTTCAAGATCGTGAGCGAGGGCGGGGTCGCTTCCGGCGTGCGCCGCATCGAGGCGCTCACCGGGGAGGCAGCGCTCGACTACGTCGATCAGAACGAGGTGCTGCTGCGCGACCTCGCCGCCCTGGTGCGCGGCACGCGCGAGGAGCTGCCGGACAAAGTGCGCGAGCAACTCGAGCGCGCGCGCCAGATGGAGCGCGAGGTTCGCGCGCTGAAGGACCGGCTCGCGTCCGGTCAGGGTGTCGATCTCGCCGCGGGCGCCATCGACGTGCAGGGTGTCAAGGTGATCGCCACCAAGGTGGACGGTGCGGATGCCGGTGCGCTGCGCAGCGCCGTGGATCAGCTCAAGGAGCGCCTCAAATCGGCGGTGGTGGTGCTGGCGAGCGTCGAGAACCCCGCCAAGGTGCTGCTGGTAGTGGGGGTGACCGCGGACCAGACCGAGCGCATCAAGGCCGGCGAGCTGGCCGGTGCGGTGGCTGCGCAGGTGGGCGGTCGCGGCGGCGGTCGGGCGGATTTTGCGCAGGCCGGCGGCAGCAAGCCCGAAGGGCTCGATGCGGCGCTTGAGTCGGTGCAGGCGTTCGTGCGCGCACGGCTCGCCGCCTGAGGCGCGCGAGCGCTTTGCCGCGCGCCGGCCCCTTCAGTATCATGGCCGCCCCGCACGCGGGGCAGCCGGGCAGCCGCCGGCCAATGAGCTGACACACCAGCGTTCCCAGGCGCGGAGAGATGGCCGAGTGGTCGAAGGCGCACCCCTGCTAAGGGTGTAAGGGTCATAAGCCCTTCGAGGGTTCGAATCCCTCTCTCTCCGCCAATCACCCGTCTCAGGTCTTCTCAGATCATCTCATCGAACGAAATTAATACCACAAAAACAGCGA
>VBMV01000179.1 GCA_005878835.1 Gammaproteobacteria bacterium
AGAAAGCCGAGGCAGCAGAAGCGGCGAAGAATGCGCCCGCACTCGCCGCGGCTCTGAAGGACGCCACGGTTTCACTGGAAGCCGGTTTGCGAGCAAGCGAAGCCGAGGGCAAGCCGATTTCCGGCAAGTTCGAGATCGAGGACGGAAAATTGCAGTTGTCGGTTTACACCGCCAAGGGTGGCCAGTTTTTCGAGGTCATCGTTGATCACAAGACGGGCAAGATCACAAAGGCAGAACCCATCACCGAGGCGAACGATCTTAAAGACGCCAAGAAGCAATCCAACGCGATGGCCAAAGCAAAGTCCACGCTTGCCGACGCGGTCGCCAAAGCCGTGAAGGCTAACAGCGGCTACCGAGCGGTGAGCGCCGCGGCGGAAATCGAAGGTGGCGCGGCGAACGCGGACGTGGGCCTGGTAAAGGGTTCGTCGTCAAAGAACGTGGACGAAAAGCTCTGATAGCAGCGCCATCCGGAACAACGCGCTGGGTCGTTCTCGAAAGCCCCGAGGATCCCAAGCCGGGTCGGAGCCCCTGCAATGAACCGAACAATCCGTCGAATACTTTCGGTCATAGTGATCGGCACGGCCGCGGCGGTAGCCTTCGCCGGTACGGAATCGTTCGATCAGATCCGCCCGGGTGCGCTGCCGCCCGGATGGGAGTGTGGCGTGACCGGTCGCGGGTCACCTCACTGGGCGGTCGAAGCCGACTCCTCCGCCCCGAGCCAACCCAACGTGCTCAAACAGACCGGCAGCGGCACGTTTCCGTGGTGCGTCAGGAAGGCCGTCTCGATCGCCGATGGATTTCTCGAAGTGATGTTCAAGCCGCTGTCCGGGCGCGAAGATCAGGCCGGGGGACTCGTGTGGCGCTGGAAGGACGGCGACAACTACTACATCGCACGAGCCAACGCGCTGGAGGGCAACGTCTCGCTCTATCACACCGAGGGCGGCCATCGGTTGACGATCAAGTATGTCGACGCGCCAGTGACCGGCAACCAGTGGCACCGCCTACGAGTGGAGTTCTCTACCAAGCACATCAAAGTCCTGTTGGATGGCAAACCGTACATCGAGGTTGAAGATGGCCATATCACGGGCGCCGGTGCGGTCGGGGTCTGGACGAAGGCCGACAGCGTGACCGCGTTTGACGATTTCGCCTTTGGCGGCACTTGAACGGAGAGACACTGGTGCGAGGACGAGCCCGACCAGGCCAAGGTCTTGCTGAGAGCGCCGGGCGTCCAGGCGGACATCCGGGATTTCTCGCTCTGACGTTTGTGTCGATCCTCAGCAGCACTCTGGCTTATGCATCGCAAGCCGAACCGCTGGTGCTCGAATCCAAGATCCCGCTGGGGGACGTGAAGGGTCGCATTGATCACCTCGCGGTGGATGCCGCACGACAACGGCTGTATATCGCGGAATTGGGCAACGACAGCGTCGCGGTCGTGGATGTAAAAGCAGGCAAGTTGCTGCGGACCCTGCATGGATTTCGTGAGCCTCAAGGCATCGGCTACGAGCCATCCACGGATACCGTTTATGTGGCCAGCGCGGGCGATGGTTCGGTGCGTCTGTTGCACGGAGAGGATTTGACACCTGCCGGAATCATCGGGCTTGGGGCGGACGCCGACAATATTCGGATCGACGCGCCGTCGCATCGTGTCCTGGTCGGCTATGGAGGCGGTGCCCTTGCGGTTATTGACCCCGCGCACCGCCAGAAAATCGCCGACATACCCCTAAAGGCGCACCCGGAGAGCTTCCAAGTGGAGCCGCAAGGAGGTCGGATCTTCGTAAACGTTCCCGACGCCAACGAGATTGCGGTGCTTGATCTCACCACCGCCAAGCAAACCAGTGCCTGGGCAACGAAGAATCTACGCGCGAACTTCCCGCTCGCGATCGATGCGGAGCGTCAGCAGGTCGTGGCCATGTTTCGGCATCCAGCGAAGCTCGCTGCATTCAACCTTCGCGGCGGTGGAATGACGCACGCTGTTGAGGCTTGCGGCGACTCCGATGACCTGTTCGTGGATCCAAAACGCAGTCTGATTTACATCAGTTGCGGCGAGGGTTTTCTCGATGTATTCGCCGCGCAGGGGGATGCCTTCGTGAGAGTGGCGCATCTTGCAACGGCGGCAGGTGCGAGGACGTCGCTTTGGGTGCCGCAATTCGATCGGCTTTTCCTGGCGGTTCGAGCTGCGAAGGATCCGGCTGCCATCTGGATATTCCGACCGTCCAGTTGATCCCAGGGGCACACGCGCCGACGATGCCGTACCATGTGTCGATATGCCTGAGGCAGGGAATAGAACGTACTTCGGCCTGTCGGCAGGGCTCGCGGCTGCCCTGGCATCGGCGTTGTTGTTTGGCGCCACGACGCCCATCGCAAAGCAACTACTCAATGGTGCAAGTCCATTGCTGGTCGCGGGGCTGCTCTATGTGGGAAGCGGTGTCGGGCTCACGCTCCTTCGCCTCGTACAGGATCGGGGCCTCTCGCCCACCACTCTACAGCGCTCGGACTGGCCTTGGCTGGCAGCGGCCACGGCGAGCGGGGGTGTCCTGGCGCCGGCGTTGCTTTTGGTGGGTTTGACACACTCGGATGCGGCGACCGCATCGCTCCTGCTGAACCTTGAAGTGGTGTTCACAGCGATTTTGGCGTGGGTCGTTTTTCATGAAGCGACCAGCCGGCGGGTCGTAATCGGGTTTGCGGCGATCTTTGCGGGAGGCCTTGCTCTCGCGTGGCCTGCGCAGCTTGCTGCGCCGGGTCGCTCGCTGGGTTTGGTATTGATCGCGGCGGCGTGTCTGTGCTGGGGTCTGGACAACAATTTGACCCGCAGGATCTCGGCAGCCGATTCACGCGTGATTGCGGCTTTCAAGGGTCTGGTCGCCGGCACAACGAACACCGTTTTGGCGCTTGCGCTTGGTGCGAGGGTGCCGACCCTGCCATACTTGTCGGGAACGCTTGTGCTTGGGTTTCTCGGCTACGGGGTCAGTCTGGTGCTCTTCATCGTAGCGTTGCGACACCTTGGCACCGCGCGAACTGGAGCTTACTTCGCCACAGCCCCTTTCATCGGCACCGCACTCGCGGTCCTGCTTTACGGACAGCCGGTAAGCGTACTGTTCTGGAGCGCCGCTTTATTGATGCTAGTCGGCGTATACCTGCACGCTACGGAGCAGCACGTGCACATGCACACTCACGAGCCCCTTCGCCATACCCACGCCCACGTGCACGATGCACATCATCAACATGAGCACCCGCAGGGATGGGATGGCGCTGAGCCGCATACCCACGAGCATCAGCACGAACCGCTACGCCACAGCCACGCGCACTTCCCGGACATTCATCACCGGCATCGCCACGGCTAGCCGGCCACTACCGCCCAATCTCGGGCTGGCGAGACAACGGGGTACTACGCGGGCGCCCGGCAGCACTGTTGCGCCGCCTGCACCGGTGGGCACACGACCGACCCGTACGAGCAAAACACACAGCAGTCACCGGCTTTCGGCCTGAGCAGCACCCCGCAGTTGATGCAGTCGTAAAAGAACTGGCAGGCATCCGTCGGCATGGTCGCCGTCTGCCGAAATCCGCAGTGTGGGCAGGTTAGCTCGCTCGTCAGAATGATCTCAGCCGCCATTCTTGAGCACTTTCGCGGGGTAGCCAGCGTTCGTGACGGCGGTGGCCAGCGCTTCGGCGGTTGTTTTGGCGGGATCAAACGTCACGGTGGCGGTGTGCGTTTCCATATCGACGGTCGCCTGCGCTACGCCAGCGACGTGCGACAAGGCTTTATGAACCGTAATCGGGCACGCGGCGCAGGTCATTTGATCGACCGCCAGTGTGACGGTACGGGGCTCGGCGCCCAGGGCCGATCCAGTCAGGAGTAGAAGTGCAGCGAACGCCGGTTTCAACATGGCGGACTCCTAGGTAAACCAGGACACGTAGTAAGGGAAGAGCAGAAGCGGTAACACGGCCGCGACGACGACCCACATCAGCCGGCGGCGGCGCCGCAAGACTTTCGGATTGGCGCAGATCCGGCCGTCCTCGCAGCGGCTGGCTGGACCGTACAGCCGCCAGCCGGCGGTGGCAAGAGCGCCAATCGTCAGCACGACGAACAACGGCCGATAGGGCTCCAGGGCGGTCAGGCTCGCGAGCCATGAGCCGCCGATGCC
>VBMV01000073.1 GCA_005878835.1 Gammaproteobacteria bacterium
GAGCAGCGCGCCAACGCTGTTTTTGATGCTGGTGATTGTCGCGGTGTTTCTGCCCGTGGTCCTTGCCTACACCGCGTGGGTGTTCCGCGTCCTCCGGGGCCGGATCACGCTCGAGGAGATCCGGCGGCACGCGGGCCGGTACTGATCGGGAGCGACTGCATCATGTGGTACTTCAGCTGGATTCTAGGCCTCGGACTGGCGCTGGCGTTCGGCGTACTGAACGCCATCTGGTACGAGGTCATGGAGGACCCGCCGCCCGAGCAGCGCCGCGAGAATCGTTCATCGCCGCAGCCGCCGCAGCCACAGAGCTGAACGCCGCGTGCCCCGGCACCGGCGAATCTCACTTGCTGCGGGCGGGCTGCAGGGCCCGCATGCCGAACGAGACGTCCTCGATCCTGCCGTTGACGAAGAACGTCGGGGTGCTGCGCACGCCACTGTCGACGCCGCTCTGCAGGTGCTCGCGCACGCGCTGCAGGTAGACGTGATCGTCCATCTCCGCGGTGAAGCGCGCCATGTCCAGGCCGAGCCGCTGCGCGTAGCCGTGCAGATCCTTCGGCTTCAGGTGTGTCTGATCGGCGAACAGCAGGTCGTGCATCGGCCAGAACTTCCCCTGCCCGCCGGCGCACTCCGCGGCCTCGGCCGCTGCCAGCGCGTGAGGATGCACGTCCTCGAGCGGAAAGTTGCGAAAGGCGACCCGGACCCGGCCGTCAAACCGCTCGAGCAGGAGTTTGACCGCCGACTGCGCCTGCTTGCAATTCGGGCACTCGAAATCCCCGTACTCGACCACGGTCACCGCGGCGTGCTCGGCGCCGGTCAGGTGATCGATCGGGCTGACGGGTACGGTGAGCTCGAAGGCTGCATGCCGGTCCATGGATTCCTCAACCCTGCGCGGGGGCAGGCGCGCCGGGATGGAATCGCCTGGCCGCGATGACAGCGAGCGCGATGAATCCTGCCAGCACCAGCAACTGGGTGATGGCAAACGGCGGTTCAGATCCGGTCGGCGCGAGCGCCTTGAGAAGCGGCAGCTTCTGGAACGCCTGCACGACCGCCACGAATACGTTCAGGTAAAACGCCGCGAGCGCGCCGGCCACGTAGATCCAGCGCCACGCTCCGGCCAGCCGATAGCCGTAGAGCGCGACGAGCGCCAGCGCGAGGATGACCAGTGAAATGACCCCAACCACGTGCGGGGCGCCGAAGCTCTTCGAGTGAAAGAAGAATCCGGTGACGCTCGTGGCGATGGTCGTGACCAGAAAGACCGCGGTCCAGCCCGGCATCCGCCGCGCGCGCCACAGGCCGATCGTGACGACCACGCCGCAAGCAATGGCGATGAGGCTGATCGCCACGTGCAGCAGAGTAAAGGCACCGGTGGACATCCCAAGGATCATGGGCGCGACTATGCGCCTTCCCCTCAGGAGTTGGGCCATCGCCGGACAGGCGAGCGCGTGGGCGATCCGGCGAATCGCACCGCAGCAGCACGTGCCTCGTACGGCAGCAGGGCACGCCTCGCACCCCGTGCAGCCGCAGACCGGAATGAGACGCTAAACGCCACGTCGCGCCGGCACCACTTCTTGAAACGAGCCCGGTGGGAGGAGTACGCTCCCTCACGTTTTCAGGCAAGCGCTTACATTTCAGATGTAAGCGCTTGCACGCTGGCCGGGGGAGGGGATGGGCGTGACCCTCAAGGACGTCGCGCGGGAGGCACAGGTGTCCACCGCGACCGTGTCGCGTGTGATCAACGGGCACGGCAACGTCTCGGAGGCGACTCGGGAGCGCATTCTCGGGGTTGCCGAGCGGCTGCGCTACGTGCCGGACAGTGGCGCACGCAGTCTCAGCACCGGCCTCACGCACACCATCGGCGTGCTGCTCCCGGACCTGTACGGCGAATTCTTCTCGGAAATCATTCGCGGCATCGATCAGGCGGCGCGCGCTCGGGGCCTGCACCTGCTGCTGTCGGGTGTGCACGGCTCGGCCGCGGAAGCGGCGCGCGCCATCCGCGCGCTCAAGGGCCGGGTCGATGGATTGCTGATCATGTCGCCGTACGCCGATGCGGCGTTCCTCGAGGAGCACTCGGCCGCCGACACGCCGGCGGTGCTGATGAACACGCCCGTGCGCGGCTACGGCCACTCCGCGTTCTGCATCGATAACCGTGGTGGTGCGCGCGTGATGGTCAGCCATCTGGCCTCCATCGGACACCGTCGCATCGCCTTCATCTCCGGACCCGCGGACAACTTCGACGCCACCGAGCGCCTGGCGGGATACCGCGAAGCGCTGCGCGAGCTCGGCCTCGAGGCGGGTGAGCGGGTTCTGCCCGGCGATTTCTCCGAAGAGTCGGGCTACCGCGCTGCGCAGAGCCTGCTGACGCCGCAGGGCCGCGAGTGGCCGGATGCGGTGTTCGCGGCGAATGACATGATGGCGCTGGGGAGCCTGTTTGCCTTCAACGAGGCGCACGTGGGCGTGCCGGCGGATATTGCGCTGGCGGGTGTGGATGACATTCCCATGGCGCGCTTCGTGTCACCGCCCCTTACCACCATACGCGTGCGCATGGCGGAGCTGGGGGCACGCGCGCTCGAGCGGCTCGCGTCCGCCATCGAGGCGCCCGACGCCGCACCCACCACCACCGAGACGGTGCCCGCGGAGCTGGTGGTGCGGGCATCCTGCGGGGCGCGACCACCACCGGCATCCGAGCGGCACCCGATCCGCTCGAGCAGAGCATCGTAGCGACGGCGCGATCGATTTCGACGGGGGGAGCCAATGAAGAAGCAATTACACGGCGGCAACAGAAGTCTCATCGCATCGTTCGTCGCCTCCGCGCTCGCCTTGGCCGCCGGCGCGCCGGGCGTTACCTGGGCGCAGGAATCCGGTGCCACCCTGCAGGGCAAGGCCGAAGCCGACAGCGAAGTCACGGCCAAGAACGTCGACACCGGTCTCACGCGCCATACCAAGGCCGGCTCCGACGGCATCTACACCATCGTGGGTTTGCCGGCGGGGACCTACGACGTCGATGCGGGGCCCGGGACGCAGCAAACCGTCACGCTGAACGTCGCGACCACGGCGGTGCTGGACCTCCAGAAGCTGGAGACCGTCACGGTCTCGGGCACGGCCCAGCGCCTGGCCGAGGTGAGGACCTCCGAGATCGGCACCATCATTTCGCAGCAGCAGATCGAGACCGTCCCGCAGCTCACCCGCAACTTCCTCGAGTTCGCCGACACCGTGCCGGGCATGCAGTTCAAGGTGGACGCGGGCGGCAACACTTCGCTCCAGGGCGGAGCGCAGAACACCACCTCGGTGAATGTGTACATCGATGGCGTGGGCCAGAAGAACTACGTCAAGGAGGGCGGTGTCAGCGGGCAGTTCTTCACCCAGGGCAATCCCTTCCCGCAGCTCGCGATCGGCGAGTACAAGGTGATCACCTCCAACTACAAGGCCGAGTACGACCAGATCTCGAGCGCTGCGGTAACCGCCGAGACCAAGTCCGGCACCAACAGGTTCGAAGGGGAGGTCTTCGGCACCTACACCGGTCAGAATTTCCGAGCCGAAACGCCCTCGGAACTCGCCTCGAACCCGAACATCAAGACCCCCTCCAAGGACAAGGAGTTCGGGTTCGCGTTCGGCGGACCGATCATCCAGAACGCGCTGCATTTCTTCGTGACCTACGAGGCCAAGCGATTCACCACGCCGATCGCGATCACTCCCGGAAACGCGGCGCCGGCGAATATCGTCGCTCAACTGCCGCCGAGCGCCCTGGCGGAACTCGGACCGGCGAGCAAGTCCTTCGACGAGAACCTCTACTTCGGCAAGCTGGACTGGGAGCCCACCACCGATGATCGCTTCGTGCTGACCGCCAAAGTACGCCGCGAAGACCAAAGTGGAGACAGCCCGGGTTTCATCGCGCCGTCGGCCAGCATCGACGTTCTCAATGACGACACGCGCATCGATGCTCGCTGGGAGCGCAGCGCCGACCGCTGGTTCAACGAGGTGCTGGTCACGTACGAGGACTCGTTCGACTCGCCGACGGCACGCGCGTTCGGTAACGGTGCGCAATACACGTTCCAGCTCGCACCCGGCAACGACCAGCCGGTCCTGACCACAGGTCCAGCGACCCCTGGGGCCACTCAGAACAAGGGTCAGAAGGGCTACTCCGTGGGGGACGAGCTGACGTTCAGCCACCTGCAGTGGTGGACCGGGGATCACACGGTCAAGACGGGCATCAAGTACAAATGGGTGAAGCTCACGGCGCAGGACGCCGCGAACATCAACCCGCAGTTCTTCTACGACGTCAGCGCCACCGGCACCGCGGGCATTCCCTACAAGGCGTTCTTCACCGATCCGGTGCCGGGCCTGAATCCGGTAGCCACTTCCGACAATAAACAGTTCGGCATCTATCTGCAGGATGACTGGGCGACCACCAACAAACTGACCTTGAACATCGGTATTCGCTGGGACTACGAGCGCACGCCGTCCTACCTGGATTTCGTGACGCCCCCCAATGTGGTGGCCGCGCTCATCGGCCCGAACCCGAACCCGCTGACACCGGGTCAGACCTACGCACAGGCCCTGGCGCTCGGGGGTGTGAACGTCAACGACTACATCAGCAACGGGCACAACCGCTCGGCGTACGCCGGCGAGATTCAGCCGCGCCTCGGGTTCTCCTATGACCTGCAGGCCGATCAGCGGCACGTCATCTTCGGCGGAGTCGGTCGCTCCTACGACCGCGATCTGTTCGACTATCTGCAGCTGGAGGAGACCAAGCAGGCGTTGCCCCAATTCACGATTTTCTTCAACAGGCCGCCCGACCATCCGTGCATGGCCTCGCCGACCTGCGTGGCGTGGGACCCGAAATACCTCAACGGCCTCTCGAACCTGCAGGCGCTGGTCGCGGCCTCGAACGCGCACGCCGAGGTCGACTTGCTGAACAACAACCTCAAGGTTCCCTACTCGGATCAGTTCAGCCTCGGTATCCGCAACCGGGTCGGCGACTGGAACACCAGCGTCTCACTCGCTCGCATCTTGAGCTACGATGGCTTCGTATTCAGCCTCGGCAATCGCCACCCGAACGGCGCCTTCTTTGTGAACGGCGGTAGTCAGTTCGACAACCCGGTTCCGGGATTCGGGAGCCTGATCATCGGCAACAACGGGATCAAGACCCGCAATACCGAACTGCTGCTGTCGGCCGAGAAGCCCTTCACGCCGGCATCGCACTGGGGGGCGACGTTCGCCTACACCTACACCAGTGCTTCGCAGAATCGCGCCATCGGCGAGCACTACGCGTTCGACGAGGCGACCATCGGGCAGTATCTCTTCATTGCCTCGAACGCCGTGCCCAAACATCGCCTGGTGATGACCGGTTCGGTCGGCATCCCGTGGGACGTGATCATCGCCGCCAAATTCACCGTCGAGACACCGACTCCGTGGAACGATTTCACTTGTCTGAAGAATACGCCGCCTTACTTTCCGACCGGGAGCACTTGCCAGCCGTTTGCCGCGACGCCGCCGGGCCTCGGTTATCGCAGCCTCGATATGGAGGTGACCAAGAATTTCGACGTCCGCGACGTGTCGACCTTATCGGTTCGCGTCGACGTGCTGAACCTCTTCAACGTCAAGAACTATAACGACTACACCGGGGGTGGCGATAACGGAGTCGTGAGCCATACTTCGGTGGCCTACAACCCGATCGGAAACATCCTGGGTGTTCCGCGGACGCTGCGCATGACGCTGAGCGCGAAGTTCTGAACGCGGCCGACGGCATCGGTGCCTGCGCGTAGGCCGCGGTGCCCGTGTCCGGATACACGGTGAGGTGCGCATCGCCGCCGCAGGTCTTGATCGCCTCGATCATGGCCGGCCCATGCTGACCTGGCGCGAGCACCCAGGTCTGGCGCGCCGCGCACCCTGCGATCACGCAGCTTGCGAGCAGCGTCACAAAAAGCGTTGTTCGCACGTGCTTGGGGCCCAATAGGTCGACTCGAGCCTCGGACGAGTTTGACACGCGCAAGAGGGGCTGGCTAGACTTTCTGAAAACGTTTACTTGGCGCCGGGATGGCGGCATCGCGGCTGCTGTGGAGAGTGTGTGGCAGCGACGATCAAGGACGTGGCGCGGCGGGCGCGGGTGTCGATCGCCTCGGTGTCCCGCACCCTCAACAACTCCAGCTCGGTGACCCCGAACGTTCGCGCGCGCGTGCTGCGCGCCGCGAGCCGGCTGCACTACACGCCCCATGCCGGGGCGCGCAGCCTGATCATCCGCCGTACCCACACCATCGGGCTGCTGCTGCCGGATATCCACGGGGAGTATTTCTCCGAGCTGATCCGCGGCGTGGACCGCGCGGCGCGGGCGCGCGGCCTGCACCTGCTGGTCTCGAGCACGCATGGCAATAACGCGGAGGCAGCCGAGGCGCTGCGATCGATGAACGGGCGCGTCGATGGTCTGCTGATGATGTCGCCGTACATCGGCGGCGCGAGCCTGGAAGACGCGCTGCCGAGCGGCTTGCCGACGGTGCTCATGAACACCCACGAGGCCGCCGGCATCGGAGCGGCGTTCGTGGTCGATGATTTCGGTGGCGCGCGCGCCATGACCGCGCACCTGGTGGCCGCCGGCTATCAGGATATTGCCCACATCCGCGGCCCGGCGAACGACTTCCAATCGCTGGAGCGTGTGCGCGGCTATCGTGCCGGCCTCGGCGCCGGCCGCGTCGCGCGGGTGATCGACGGGGATTTCACCGAAGGGTCGGGGTACCTTGCGGGCCGGGTGCTCGCCGCGAGCGGCACCCGGCCGCAGGCGGTGTTCGCGGCCAACGACATGATGGCGATCGGGTGCCTGTTCGCCCTCACCGAAGCCGGTGTGCGGGTTCCGCACGATATCGCGCTCGCCGGTTTCGATGACATTCCGCTCGCCCGCTTCGTCAGTCCGCCGCTGACGACGGTGCGCGTCGAGGTCGCCGAGATGGGGCGGCGTGCACTCGAGAGCCTCATCGTTGCCATCGCCGACCCGGACGCCGCGGGCCGATCGTCAGTCGAGACGGTGCCGGTCGAGCTGGTCGTGCGCGCCTCGTGCGGCGCGCATTCAGGCGGTCGAGCACGTTGCAAGGAGGCAGGCGACTGATGGGTAGCTACGAACCGACGCGCGGGACTTCATCCCGGGGACGCCAGGGATTGCCGCTACTGATGGCGATCTGCGCGCTCCTGTCCGGTCGCACCGGCGCAGCCGGCAATTCGCTGCCGCCGGCGCCGGATGCGGCCGCCCGTTCGCCAACGCCTGCGCCGGTTGCAACCGGCGCGCTCCGTACTGCGTCGTCTCCGGTGGCCCTGGATCCATTCTTCGCGGGGCTCGAGGAGCGCGCGTTGCGCATCCTCTATCCGACCGCGCCGCTCGAGCGCGAGGCCGCGGGCTTCGGGCCCGGCGGCAATTCGGCAACCCCGGCGCCGGACGCAATCGGGGTGCTGCGCGATCCGTATCCCGCGCCCTCGGATGTCTCGCGTTCCGTGCCCCTGGATCCGTTCTTCGCGGATCTCGAGGAGCGCACGTTGCGCATTCTCTATCCGACCGCGCCGCTCGAGCGCGAGGCCGCGGGCTTCGGGCCCGGCGGCAATTCGGCAACCCCGGCGCCGGAGGCAATCGGGGTGCTGCGCGATAGGTATCCGGTGGACGATGCCGCGCATTCCGTGCCCCTGGATCCGTTCTTCGCGGATCTCGAGGAGCGCACGTTCCGCTTCTTCTGGGAGACCGGTAATCCCAGGAATGGCCTCATTCCCGACCGCTTTCCGACGCCCTCGTTCGCCAGCATTTCAGCGGTCGGCTTCGGGCTCACCGCCTACCCCATCGGCGTCGAACGCGGCTATATCTCGCGGCAGGCGGCGCGCCAGCGCGTGCTCGCGACCCTGCGCTTCTTCGCCGGCGAAGCGAATCAGCACGGGTTCTTCTATCACTTCATCGACATGCGCAGCGGCGCGCGCTCCAATGAGAGCGAGGTCTCCACCGTCGACACCGCGCTGCTGCTCGCCGGGATGCTCTTTTGCCAGACCTACTTCGACGGCGATGATCCGGAGGAGATCGAGATCCGCACGCTGGCCGAGGAGATCTACCGGCGGGTGGACTGGACCTGGGCCCAGCCGCGCCCGCCGGCGGTCGCGCTCGCCTGGACGCCGGAAGGGGGTTTCGCGGGCCTCGACTGGAACGGTTACAACGAGGCGATGCTCGTTTACCTGCTCGCCCTGGGCTCCCCCACGCACCCCGTCGACGAGCAGGCCTGGACGCAGTGGACCAGCACGTACGACAAGTTCTGGGGCACGCTCTACGACCAGACCTATCTGAGCTTCGCGCCCCTCTTTGGCCACCAGTACACGCACGTATGGGTGGATTTCCGCGGCATCCAGGATTCGTACATGCGCGAGCATGGACTCGACTACTTCGAGAACAGCCGCCGGGCCACCTACGCGCAGCGCCGGTACGCCATCGCGAATCCGAAGCAATTCCAGGGATACGGCAAGAACGTGTGGGGCATGAGCGCTTCCGATGGCCCCGGACCTGCGCGCGAGTCGAATCTGGGCGGGGATCGCCGCTTCCTGAGGTACGCCGCGCGCGGCGTGGCCTTGGGCCGCGTCGTCGACGACGGCACCATCGCCCCAACCGCCGCCATCAGCTCGCTCCCCTTTGCCCCCGAGATCGTGCTGCCCGCAGCGCTCGAGATGTACCACCGCTTCGGCTCCTCGATCTACTCCTCGTACGGGTTCCTGGACGCGTTCAACGCCAGCTTCCCCGGGCCGCAGAGCCCACCACAGCCGACGCTCCCGGGCTGGGTTGACCAGGACTACATCGGCATCGATCAGGGACCGATACTGGCGATGATCGAGAACTATCGTTCGGCGCTGGTGTGGCGAGTCATGCACAGCAACTCGTACATGCGCGAGGGCCTGGAGCGCGCCGGATTCTCGGGCGGGTGGCTCGAGGAGCCTCCGCTCGGGCCGACACCACCCCCGCCGGGTCCGCCCGAGCAGTATCCGCTGGTGCAGAATCCCCTCGCTGCTGCTGCGCCGTTGGCGCAGAGTCCGCTCGCGCCAACCCCGTGACCGCAGGCAGGAGCCCTCGCCCGCCCTGGCTGCTGACGGTCCTCCTGCCCCTGCTGTGCGCCGTCGGCTGCGGCTCGCCGGCGCCACACCAGCGCGTGGTGAGTGTGTGGGCGATGGGCCGCGAGGGCGCGGTGATCGCGCAGCTACTGCCCGAATTCACCAAGCTCCATCCCGACATCGAGGTACGGATCCAGCAGCTGCCCTGGACCGCCGCTCATCAGAAGCTGCTCACCGCCTTCGCGGGCGAGGCGACGCCGGACCTGTGTCAGCTCGGCAATACCTGGATCCCGGAGTTCGTCGCGCTCAAGGCGCTCGAGCCTCTGGACCGGAGTCTCGCGCGCTCCACGGCCGTGCAGGCGAGCGACTATTTCCCCGGGATCTGGGACACCAACATCATTGGCGGCACCCTCTACGGAGTGCCGTGGTATATCGACACGCGGCTGCTGTTCTATCGACGCGACCTGCTCGCGCAGGCGGGCTTTGCCGAGCCGCCCAGGACCTGGGCGGAATGGTCGCGCATGCTCGCGGCCATCAAGGCCCTCGTCGGGCCCGAGCGTTACGGCGTGCTGCTGCCCTTGAATGAATTCGATACGCTACTGGTGCTCTCGATACAGCAACCGGAGCCGCTGCTGCGCGCGGACGGTCGCTACGGCAACTTCCGCAGCGCCGGCTTTCATCGCGCCCTGGGCTTCTACCGCGAGATCTTCCAGCGCCAGTGGGCGCCGCCGGTCGACAGCACGCAGATCTCCAACGTCTGGAACGAGCTCGGGCGCGGCTACTTTTCCTTCTACATCTCCGGCCCCTGGAACATCGGCGAATTCACGCGCCGCCTGCCGCCGCAGCAGCAGGACACCTGGATGACCGCGCCCATGCCGGGGCCGGATGGCCCGGGCGCTTCCATCGCGGGCGGCGCGAGCCTGGTGATCTTTCGCCGCTCGCGCCACAAGGCGGAGGCCTGGCTGCTGCTGGAGTTCCTGTCCTCGCCGCAGACCCAGAAGCGCTTCTACCAGCTGACCGGAGACCTGCCGCCGCGCCGCAGCACCTGGCGCGCGCCGGAGCTCTCCGGCAACCTCTACGCCCGCGCCTTCCGCGAGCAGCTCGAGCGGGTGAAGCCCCAGCCGAAAGTGCCGGAGTGGGAACGCATCGTGACGGACATGCGTCTGATGGCCGAGCGCGTCGTGCACGGCGATCTCTCGGTCGAGGAGGGGGCGAGGGATCTCGACCGTGAGGTCGATGCCGTTCTGCAGAAGCGGCGCTGGCTGCTCGACCGGGGCCGCACACCGTGAGAGTCGGGTATGCTGGCTGGGCCTTCGCCGCGCCGGCGCTGCTGATCATCACGGTGTTCTTCTTCGTCCCGGTGCTGTCGGCGCTGATCGTCAGCCTCACCGACTTCGACCTCTATGCGCTCGCCGACATCCGCAATCTGCGCTTCGTCGGGCTCGACAATTACCGCCAGCTGTTGCACGCGCCGCAGTTCTGGCGGGCGGTAGCCAACACCGGCTACTTCGTCGCGGTGGGGGTGCCGCTGTCCCTGGCGGCCTCGCTCGCGAGCGCGCTGCTCGTCAACTCGCGGCTGGCGTACTTCAGCGCGTTCTTCCGCACCGCGTTCTTCGCGCCGGTGGTGACGACCCTGGTGGCCGTGGCGGTCGTGTGGCGTTATCTGCTGCATACGCGCTATGGACTCATCAACTATGCGCTCGCTCACGTCGGTATTCACCCGATCGACTGGCTGGGCGATCCGCATTGGGCGCTGCCCGCTATCATCCTGTTCGCGGTGTGGAAGAACTTCGGCTACAACATGGTCATTTTCATGGCCGCGCTGCACAGCATTCCCGTCGACCTGTACGAAGCGGCGCGCCTCGACGGTGCGAGCCGCTGGCAGGAGCTCGGCCGCATCACGCTGCCGATGTTGCGTCCGACCCTGCTGCTGGTGAGCATCCTGACGGTCGCGGGATATTTCCAGCTGTTCGCGGAGCCGTATGTGATGACCCAGGGCGGGCCGCTGCAAAGCACGGTCAGCGTGCTGTACTTCATGTACGAAGAAGGCTTCAAGTGGTGGAATCTCGGTTCCGCCTCCGCGGTCGCGTTCCTGCTGTTCCTCATGATCCTCGCGGTCACGGCGCTGCAGGTGCGCCTCACGCGCGACGCGCAGGCACGATGAGCGTCTCCGGTGCCCGGGTGTTGCTGCATGCGCTGCTGCTCGGCGCCGCGGCGATCACGCTGTTTCCGCTGCTGTGGATGCTATCGGTGTCGTTCATGGCGGGCGGGGAAGCGAGCGCCTTTCCGCCACCGCTGCTGCCGGCCCATGGGACGCTGGCGAACTACCGGCAGCTCTTCGGCCAGCAGAACATCGGCCGTTACCTGACCAACAGCCTGTCGCTTGCGGCCATGACGACGCTGCTGTCGCTGCTGCTGAATTCCCTCGCGGGCTACGCGTTCGCCAAGCTGCACTTCCGCGCGCGCGAGCCGCTCCTGAGGGTACTGCTGGCCGCGCTGGTGATCCCCAGCCAGGTGGCGATGTTGCCGCTGTTTCTGATGATGAAATGGCTCGGCCTCGTCAACACTTATGCGGCGGTGGTGGTGCCGGCGATGGCGGGAATTTTCGGGGTGTTCCTGGTCAGGCAGTACGCGCTCACGATACCGGATGAGCTGCTGGAGGCGGCGCGCATCGATGGCGCGAGCGAGCTGCGTATCTTCACCTCGATCGTGCTGCCGGCGCTGCGGCCGATCCTGGTCACGCTCGGGGTGTTCACCTTTCTTGGCAGCTGGAACGACTTCATGTGGCCGCTGATCGTGCTCACTGACCAGGGCCTGTATACGCTGCCCATTGCGCTCGCCACGCTGTCGCGCGAACACGTGCAGGACAACGAGCTGATGATGGCCGGCGCGGTACTCACCGTACTGCCGGTGCTGGCGCTGTTCCTGTCGCTGCAGCGCTATTACATCCGCGGCATCCTGATGGGGAGCGTCAAGGGCTGACTGAAAGGTCTACGGTTCGAGCGCCGCGCCGTTGCTGGCGATGACCCGGGAATAGAAACGCGCGCTCGCCTTGGGCGTGCGCCGCTGGGTCTCGAAGTCCACGTGCACGATCCCGAAGCGCTTCGAATAGCCGAGCGCCCATTCGAAGTTATCCAGCAGCGACCACACGAAATAACCGCGCAGATCCACCCCCTGCTCGAGGGCCGCATGGATGGCCCGCACGTGCTCGCGCAGGTAGGCGACGCGCAACGGATCCTCGAGCTGATCGTCTGCGACCGTCGGCGGATCGAAGAAAGCGGCGCCGTTCTCGGTGACGTAAACGGGCAGGTCGCCGTAGCGCTGCTTCACCCACAGCAGCGTGTCGGTGAGTCCCTGCGGGTACACTTCCCACTGCGTTTCCGTGTAGAGCGCACGGCGCTGCCGCACGGGCGCCGCCCGCACCGGCCAGGCAGCCGCATCGAAGCGCACCACGCTGCGGGTGTAGTAGTTCACACCGAGAAAATCGATTGGCTGCCTGATGAGCTCGAAGTCCGCCTGCGGCCATTGCGGCCAGGCGTTGCCGAAGATCTCGCTGAGCTCCGGCGGGTAGTTGCCGAGGAACACCGGCTCCAGGTACTGGCGGTTCATGTACGCATCCGCTCGCTGGGTGGCGGCGGCATCTTCAGGTAGGCTCGAGGCCGCATGTTTGGGTTCGAGGTTCACCACCAGACCAATCTGATGTCTGCCCTCACTGCGATAAGCCTGGATCGCCGCCCCATGAGCGCGCAGCAGCTGGTGGGTGGCGATGGGCGCCTCGAACAGGTTGCGATGGCCGGGCGCCAGTGCCCCGTGCAGGTAGCCGCCGTCCGTGACCACCCACGGCTCATTCAGCGTCGCCCACAGCTTGACCCGGTCGTCGAGCTTGCGAAACACGATCGCGGCGTACTCGGCAAACCACCTGGCCACATCGGGATTGAGCCAACCGCCACGGTCATCCAGTGCCGCCGGCAGATCCCAGTGATACAGCGTCACCATGGGCGCAATGCCGTGCCTGAGCAACGCATCCGTCAGGCGGTCGTAGAAGGCAAGGCCGGCCGGATTGAGCGCACCGGCGCCCTGCGGGAGCACGCGGCTCCAGGAGATGCTGAAGCGGTAGGCCTTGAGGCCGAGCCGGCCCATCAGCGCCACATCATCCGCGTAGCGGCGATAGTGGTCGCAGGCGATATCCCCGGTATCCCCGTCGCGCACCAGGCCGGGGGTGTGCGCGAAGCGCTGCCAGATGCTCGGCGCCGCGCCGTCGGCGAGCGGGGAGCCTTCGATCTGATGAGCCGAAGTCGCACAACCCCACAGGAAATTCGCCGGGAAACTGATGGCGCACCTCGCCGTTGTTATCGGACAATACTCCGGGACGCTGCGAAAACGTTTTCTGAGCCCCGGGATGCAAATTTTATCCGAGTTTGCGCGGGGCTGCATCTGCTCGGGTGGATACGGGACTCAGGAGGTGCATGGTGCGCAAGGGCTGGCGATCGTCGATCGCGGTACTGGCACTGGCGCTCGCCGTCACGCGAGTGGACGCCCAGGTCGGTGAGGAGCGCATCGCGGTGGATGCGGCGGCGCCGACACGGCCATTTCCGCACTTCTGGGAGCGGATGTTTGGATCCGGACGCGCGCTGCTGACGCTGCGCGAGAGTTACCGTCAGGACCTGCGCGCCGTGCGCGCCGTCACGGCGCTCGCCTACATCCGCTTCCACGGCATCTTGCACGATGAGCTGGGCGTGTACACGGAGGCTCCGCAGGGCGAGCCCATATACAACTTCTCCTACGTCGACCAGGTGTACGACGGTCTTCTGGCCAACGGCGTTCGACCGCTGGTCGAGCTGAGCTTCATGCCGCGTCAGCTCGCCGGCCGCGATATACGCCAGAGCTTCTGGTACCGTCCGGTCGTCTCACCCCCCAAGGACTATGGCCGCTGGGATGCGTTGATGACGGCGTTCGCACGGCACCTCATCGAGCGCTACGGGATCGAGGAGGTCAGCCGCTGGTACTTCGAGGTGTGGAACGAGCCCAATCTGGATTTCTGGGCAGGCGAGCCCAAGCAGGCCACTTACTGGAGGCTGTACGATCACACCGCCCGAGCTCTGAAGGCGGTGGATGCGCGCCTGCGCGTCGGCGGGCCGGCGACGGCGCAGGCCGCGTGGGTTGCGGATTTCATTCAACACTGCAAGCAGAAGGGTGTCCCGGTCGACTTCGTCTCGACACACGTCTATGGCGACGATACCGCGAAGGACGTATTCGGGTCCGTTGCGCCGATCGGGCGTGAGCGGATGGTATGTCGCGCCGTAGAGAAGGTGCATGCCGAAATCCAGGCTTCCCCGTTGCCGTCCTTGCCGCTGATCTGGACGGAATTCAACGCCAGCTTCGCGAACCACCCGCAAGTGACCGACGCCCCCTACATGGGACCGTGGCTGGCGGAAACGGTCCGTCAATGCGACGGACTCGTACAGGACATGTCGTATTGGACGTTCTCCGACGTGTTTGAGGAGGGCGGTGTGGTGAAGACGCCGTTCTACGGCGGCTTCGGGCTCCTGGCCGCGGGCGGCATTCCAAAGCCGGCCTTCAACGCCTTTGCCCTGCTGCACCAACTCGGCGAGGAGCGCTTCCGCGCCGAGGCCGAGGGCGCGCTGCTGACGCGCCGGGGCGACGGAACACTGCTGCTCGCCCTCTGGAACTACACCGAGATCGGCTCGACCCCGAAGGCGCGCAAGGTGATACTGACTGTGCAGCACAGCGCCGCCCGTACCGCGAGCATTCAGTCACTGGACGCCGAGCACGGCAATGTTCTTCCAGCGTACGTGAGGATGGGATCGCCGCGCTATCCGACGCAACGCCAACTCGCCGAGTTGCGTGCCGCGGCCGCATTGCCGGCACCGGTCGCACGTCCGCTCGACGCCGGCACGCTGGCGCTCGAAATTCCGCCCGACGGACTGGTGCTGGTCACGATTGGCGCGACGCGGTCGGACAAAGAGTAGCGGACACGGCGGCGCAGCCGGGAGCCGCGCCTTGGAGGTGCGCGTATGAGTAGTCGGACCTGGGCGATCGTCACCGGTGCAGCCGGTGGCATGGGGGCAGCGTTTACCCGGGCGCTCGCCAAGCGTGGATACCCGGTGCTCGCCGTGGCGCGCAGCGCCGAGTCCCTGGCGACGGTGGCCAATGAGATCAGGAAGAGCGGCGCGTTCGTCGAAACGCTGGCCGCGGACCTGGCGAGCGCCGCGGGCGTCGCGGCGGTGGTCGAGAAAGCGCACTCTCTGGGCGACATAGAGCTGCTGGTCAACAACGCGGGACTGTCGACGTCAGGTCACTTTCTGGAGCAATCCCCTGACAGGGAGATTCAGTCGATCCGCGTGAACGTCGAGGCCCTTTATACGCTGACGCGCAGGATCGTTCCGGGCATGGTGGAACGGAAACACGGCGGGATCCTCAACATTGCCTCCATCGTCGCGTTCCAGGCGGTTCCGTATTGGACGACCTACGCCGCGACCAAGGCCTTCGTGCTGGCGTTTGGAGAAGGGCTGTCATACGAGCTTCGCGGCAGCGGCGTTCGCGTAGTCACGGTGTGCCCAGGTTTCACGCGCACCGGCCTGTACGCCGACTCCGGTGTCCCGGGGCTCGCTGGCAGGTTCCTGCCGTTCGCGACTCCGGAGGAGGTGGTGCGCGCGGCGCTGGCGGCGTATGACTCGGGTCGCGTCGTTCGCGTCGTTGGCCTGGCGAACCGTGCGCTGGCTTTCTCCAGCGCTCTGACGCCGCGTTTCATACTGCGTTGGCTCATGGCGAGGATGTTTGCTCCAATCGCTGCGGCGCGTTCGCAGCCCGGGTCGATGCGCCGGTGAAGAAACGCGCTATGTCAACCCCGCGGTTGCCGCGTTGTTGGGGGCGATACCGGGAAGCCCCCAGGCTGGCGATTCGGCCGCCTTGTCAGCCGGGTCGGACAGGCAATTCAGACTATCTGCCGGCGTGAGCTAGGCATAATCTTTCCATGTACCATGTGGCGCTCTGCGTACCGTAATCTCAAGAGAACCCAGGTGCGTGCATGTGGCCTCGCCTGCGGCAGGCGGCTGTGATCGCCGTGGTTCTGCTCGCGTCGCTACTGCTGTCGCAGGACACGGCCACGAGCTCGGGCGGGCCCGTTACCGCGCCGACAAGCCAGGCTCACCGCCATGCCGGGGCGGCTACGGACAAGACGGTACGGGCCGCCCAGCCTCGACCCTTCGCTTTCGCCAGTGTGCAGCAGCTGGCGCAGGAGCGCGCGGCACGCGATTATCGGCCGATGCCAGATGCGCTACCGGCCTCCCTCGCCAATCTGAGCTACGACCAATACCGCGACATTCGCTTTCGCCCCGAAAGCGCGCTGTGGCGCGGCCAGTCGCTGTTCGAGGTGCAGTTCTTCCACCGCGGCTATCATGTCAGGCAACGCGTAAATGTCTTCGAGGTGACTGGTGCCGGCGCGAGCCCGGTCGCCTACAACCCTCAATTCTTCAGCTTCGGGCCGCTGCTCAGGCTGCCGAAGGTTGCGGCGAATCTCGGCTTCGCGGGTTTCCGCGTGCACTACCCGCTGCACTCACCCGCGTACAAGGACGAGCTGATCGTCTTCCTCGGCGCTTCTTATTTCCGTGTGCTCGGCCGCAATCAGCATTACGGCGCCTCGGCGCGCGCTCTGGCGATCGATACTGCAGCACCCGGCGGGGAGGAATTTCCCTCATTCACCGACTTCTGGCTGGTGCGGCCGCAGCCAGCCGATCGGGTGCTCACGATCTATGCGCTACTCGACGGCAAAAGCATGGCTGGCGCGTATCAATTCCAGATTCGACCCGGCGCCACCACGCAGGTCGAAGTGCACTGCGGGCTCTACCCACGCCGCGCCATCGGCAAGCTGGGCGTGGCCCCACTCACCTCCATGTTTTTCTACGGCGAGGAGGGCACCGCCCGGCGCTTTGATGATTACCGCCCGCAAGTCCACGACAGCGACGGCTTGATGACGGAAACCGGTCACGGGGAATGGATCTGGCGTCCGCTCGCCAATCCGCGCGAGCTGCGGGTCAATCGCTTCATGGACGAGAATCCGCGCGGCTTCGGTCTGATCCAGCGGGAGCGCGATTTCAATCGTTACCAGGATGTGGAAGCTCAATATCAATCGCGGCCGAGCTACTGGGTCGAGCCTCTCGGGGACTGGGGCAAGGGCGGAGTGGAGCTGGTGGAGATTCCCAGCGATGAGGAAATCCACGACAATATGGTCGCCTACTGGGTGCCCGCGCAGGCTCCGGCGGCGGGCAAGCCATTGTCATTCTCCTATCTGTTGTCCGCCTACACACAGTCGCCGCGCTGGCCGCCGGGCGGCCGGGTTGTCGCGACCCGCAGCGGCAAGCCGGCCATGGGCGACAACAAGGGGCATTTTGCCCCCGGCGCGCGCCGCATGCTGGTGGACTTCGCCGGTGGCGATCTGGACGCACTCGAGAGCGCCCAGCCGGTCAAAGCGGACGTGAGTGCCGAAAACGGCCAGATCGAAGCAGTGACCGTGCAGCGCCTTGCGAGCGGCCTGTGGCGGGTTGCATTCGTGGTGACGCCCAAATTGAGGAAGCCGGTCGATCTGCGCTGCTATCTCACCTTGTATGGCGAGGGGCTGACGGAAACCTGGGTCTATCAATGGACGCCTTGAGCTGCTCGGGTTCGCGGGTGCGCCCGCATGTGCGCCTGCGCCGCACGCTGTTTTTCGGTTTGACCCTTCTCACGGCTGGCTGTGCGAGCGCATTGCTGCTGGACGCTCTGCAAGCCAACAGTCTGAGCGGGATCGAGCTGCTGGGCTTGCTGCTGTTTTTTGCCCTGTTTGCCTGGATTGCCAGCGCCTTCTGGTCAGCAATCGCGGGTTTTGCGATTTCTCTCGTCGGGCGCGATCCGGGGGCAGTTCAGCTCGGCGAAGTGGCCGGGCGGGCGCTGCGCACACGCACCGCCATCGCGATGCCGGTGTACAACGAGGACCCGCGGCGCGTGGCGGCGGGCCTGGAAGCGATCTGGTGTTCGCTGGCGCGGGAGTCGGAACGCGGGGCATTCGATTTCTTCATCCTCTCCGACACACGCGATCCGGACATCGCTGCCGAAGAGGAGGCGATGTGGCGCGGGTTCGTCGCACGCCACCAGGCCGCCGGCCGGGTGTTCTATCGCCGCCGTCGCGAACGCAGCGGCCACAAGGCGGGCAATATCGCCGACTTCGTGAGTCGCTGGGGCGCGGGCTATGACTACATGGTCGTCTTCGATGCGGACAGCATCATGACCGGTTCGGCCCTGGTGACACTCGCGCGCGTGATGGACGCGCATCCCGAGATAGGCATTCTGCAGTCTCTGCCCCTGCCGGTGGGAGGCGAGACGCTGTTCGCGCGCCTGCTGCAGTTTGGCGCGCGGCTGCAGGGCCCGATGCTCTCGAGCGGACTCGCGTTCTGGCAGCTGGGGGAGAGCAACTACTGGGGCCACAACGCCATCGTGCGCCTGCAAGCCTTCGCGCGTCACTGCACGCTACCGCATCTGCCCGGGAAACCGCCCCTGGGGGGAGAGATTCTCAGCCATGACTTCGTCGAAGCGGCGTTCATGCGTCGCGCGGGTTACGAAGTCCGCCAGCTCCCGGAGCTCATCGGCAGCTGGGAGGAAATGCCGGCGAACCTCATCGACTACGCGGCGCGCGATCGCCGTTGGACCCAGGGCAACCTGCAGCATGCGCGCGTGCTGGGGTTCCCCGGCCTGCATCCCCTGAGCAGGGTGCACTTTCTGACGGGCATCGTGTCTTACGTGAGCTCGCCCATGTGGCTGGCGCTGCTGCTGGTGAGCTCCCTCGTGAGCGCCATCGAGACGACCAGGAAGCCGCAATATTTCCCGCCGGGCCCTCACACTCTGCCGCAGTGGCCGCAAATGCGCGCCGGCGAGACTGCCTTGCTGTTCGCGCTGACGCTGGCGGTGCTGTTGCTGCCGAAGATTCTTGGCGTGCTCCTGACGCTGCGCGACCGGCACCTGCGCCGCCAGTTCGGCGGCGCCGCGCGGCTGTGCCTGAGCCTGCTCGTCGAGCAGTTCTTCAGCGTGTTGCTGGCGCCGTCGATGATGCTGTTCCACTCGACGTTCGTGGCGCAGACCCTGCTCGGCAAAGCGGTGTCGTGGAATGCCCAGGACCGCAGCGACCGGGGTGTCACGCTGCGGGAAGCCTTCCGGCGGCAGAAATGGCACCTGGCCTTCGGTCTGGCGTGGGGCGCAATCATGCTGCGGGTGGCGCCGTACTTTTTCTGGTGGCTGACGCCGGTGCTGGTGGGTCTCATTTGCGGTGTGTGGCTCACCGCCTGGACGAGTCGCACCAGTGCCGGAAGGATCGCACGGCGCTGGGGTCTGTTACTGATACCAGAGGAGACCGCACCGCCGCGTGAGCTCGCGGCCTTGCGCTGCGCGAACCTCGATGCACTGCCCGCGTCTGCCGGATCGAGCCCGTCCGTGGCGGGAGGCGCGACGGCCTGAAGGACGGGCGTTGACGCGCGCCGCCCCACACGCCTGCAGTCCACGTAGCTCCGCGGCGCGCGTCAGCCGCGATCCGGCCGCCAGGCGACGAGCTTCTGCTGCTGCTCACCGAGCTTCTGGATCCCGAGACGCATGACATCGCCGGGCTTGAGATAGCAGGGTTGCGGCTTCTGCCCGAGACCGACCCCCGGAGGCGTGCCGGTGGTGATGAGGTCTCCGGGCTCGAGCGTGAGGAAGCGGCTGACATAGCTGACGAGCGTGGCAACACCGAAGATCATCGTGCGCGTATTGCCGGTTTGCATGCGCTTGCCGTTTACATCGAGCCACAGGTCGAGATTCTGCACGTCACCGATCTCATCGCGCGTGACGAGCCACGGACCGACAGGGCCGAACGTGTCACAGCCTTTGCCCTTGTCCCAGGTGCCGCCGCGCTCCAACTGGAACTCGCGCTCCGAGATGTCGTTGACCAGGACATAGCCTGCGACGTGTTCCAGGGCAGCATCTTCTTCGACGTACTGCGCGGTCGTTCCAATGACCACACCGAGCTCGACCTCCCAGTCGGTCTTGTGCGAGTCCCGCGGAATCACCACATCGTCGCGAGGTCCCTGCAGACAGCTGACGGCCTTCATGAAGACCACGGGCTCGGCTGGAATGGGTGCATTCGCCTCCACCGCGTGGTCGGCATAATTCAAGCCGATGGCGATGAACTTGCGGGTGCCCATGCAGGGCGGGCCCAGCCGCGGACTGCCTGGGACCGCCGGCAGCGAGGACGGGTCGATCGCGGCGAGCCGGCGCAGGCCGGCGGGGGAGATTTCCTCGGGCCCGATATCGCGGACGTGGCCGCCGAGGGAGCGGACGATTCCGTCGGGATCCAGCATCCCCGGCTGTTCACGGCCGGCCGGGCCATAGCGCAGCAGTTTCATGACGTGCATTGTGCACGATCGATGAGGCGCGCAGGCGAAATTTCCCGCAGCCAAGGGGTCGATTGGGCACCGCGGCGCAATGCCGCGTCGGCGTTGTATTTGGCGCGCGACGAGGCGATATTCGGCGCCGATGACGCATCCGAAACCCCTGATGTGTGGAGTGGAGCTGGGCGGAACGAAGTGCGAGTGCCTGATCGGCAGCGCACCCGATGACTTACGGGAGCGAATCACGGTCAAGACTGAGCGCGATGCCGCGGCAACACTGCGCCGTATCGCCGGCATCCTGCGGGACTGGAAGACGCGATACGGCACGTGCAGCGCTCTTGGGCTCGCGTGCTTCGGTCCGCTGGAGCTGCGGCCTGACTCGCCCGATTTCGGCAGGATCGGCATGACGCCCAAGGAAGGCTGGAGAAATGTGGACGTCGCCGGGTTCTTTGCCGAGGGGTTTGCGGACGCCCTGGGCATAACGACCGACGTCATTGCCGCGGCGCTCGCCGAAGGCCGTTGGGGCGCTGGCAGGGGGCTGGCCGATTACGCGTACGTGACGGTCGGCACCGGCGTAGGAGTCGGTCTCATTGCAGCGGGCAAGCCCGTATTCGGCTGGCACCATCCCGAGCTCGGGCACATTCGCATCGCGCGCGCTCCCGGGGATGACTGGCCCGGGAACTGCCGTTTTCACGGCGCGTGCCTCGAGGGACTCGCGTCCGGGCCGGCGATCCAGGCGCGCAGCGGAACACGGCCGGCGAACCTGCCGGCCGACAGTCCCGTATGGGAGACGGTGGCGCACGCGCTGGCGCAACTGGCGCACCATCTGGTTTTAACGCTCTCGCCCCAGCGGATCCTGATTGGCGGTGGTGTGGTCAGCGAGCGCACACACCTGTTTCCCCGAATTCGACAGTCCCTGCGCCTCAGCATCAACGGTTACGTGGATATCGAGCGGGCGGCCGGCCCTCTCGAGGAATACATCGCACCGCCGGGCCTGGGCACGCTGGCTGGCCCGCTGGGAGCGCTCGCGGTGGCCGCGGACGCCGGCTCAGCGGGGTCCACGCGGCACGTCAAGCGCACCCGCCCGTGAGGACCTGCCGATGTCTGAGCGCGGGCAGGGCGCGCCCCGCCGGGTAGTTACGCGCGGCTCACGCGCTCTTCCGTCTCTGCGATGCAGTCTGCGGTCACGCGATCGCGGCCCCGGAGCTTGCTCTCATAGAGAGCTGCGTCGGCTGCTCTGACCATCCGTTGTGCAACATCGCCGGGGGAACCGCAGACGTGATCGAGCGCGCAGACTCCGAAACTCGCCGTGACCGCGATGTCGCGGAATTGAGCTGCGAACGCTTCCGAGCGGATACTGCCGCATAACCTGTCGGCCACCGCGCACGCTTTGGACGCCGTGGTGTCGGGAAGCACGATGGCGAACTCGTCGCCGCCGAAGCGCGCGATCCAGTCTCTCCCGAGACGCAGCCCGTCACCGATGCGATGGCAGAACTCTTTCAAGACCTGATCCCCGATCAGATGCCCGTGTTGGTCGTTGATGCGCTTGAAGTGATCGATGTCGGCCATCAGGATGGCCAGTGGCCGGCCGAGGCGGGCTGCCCGCTCGACCTCGCGCGGAAACTGCTGCTCGAAGTAGTGCCGGCGTGCGGCACTCGTGACCTCATCGAGAGTCGATAGCAGGTCGGTGTCGCGCACCGCCACCTGCAGAGAGGCTGCAAAATCGGCGATGCGGCGTGCGGTGCTCACGTGCGTCGAGAACTGCTCGCCACGCGTATCGCTCGGCACGCAGTCGTTGGCTCCCGCACGGATGGCGTCCGCGTGCTGCAACAATCGGCCGGAGCTGACGAACACGATGTGGGTCGCCTCGCCCGAGGGGAGCTGGCGCGCACGGCGTATCAGGTCGATGCTGTCCGTGAATAGCACGGCGTGAACGCGCTCGGCGAGGCGTTCGAGCGCCTCGTCGGCGTCCTGCGCCGTGTCGATCTCGAGGTTCGCCATCGGCAGCAGCTTTGCAAACCGATCGCGCGTCAGCCGCGCCTCGATCACGAGCAACGCCACAGGACTCGGCGCCTTGCGCAGCATGATACTGGTCATCGCCGGGGGATCCCGCTGCTGCAGCGTCTCGTCCAGAACCCTGCGCCTCGCAAGCAGATGCTGAGCCGCGCCGGTGCCGGGGTCGTCGCCGGCACTCAGCGGGGATCGATCGCTCGCTCGGCGGTGGCGCGCGGGTGCCCTTTGCAACGCACTGCGGATGGTCTGTGCCAGGTCTTCACGATTGCCCTTGGCGACATAGCCGGCCGCTCCGTGCTTGAGCGCCTCGCGAGCCCGCTCGTCACCGAGGGTTCCCGAGACGAACACGAACGGGATTTCCGGGGCCTCGGCGGCCGCAATCGCGAATGCCGAGACGCCATCGAAGCCCGGCAGCGTGCAATCGGAGATGATCAGATCAGGCCGCGACAGCAATGCATCACGGAAGGCATCCTCCGTCTCCACACGCGTCCAGGTGCACTCAATGCCGGCCGCCCGCAACTGGCGCACCGTCAGCTCGGCATCGGAAACGTTGTCTTCGACGATCAGTAACTGCATGGTTGTAAAATGTTAAATTCCCATTACGGTGGTATTACATTAGTCGGCGTATTCTGCAGCCGTCCGTGAAATGAAGCACGAGGTCACACTCGATTGTGTGATGCTTGGCACAGCGCTGTCTGGTATACCGCACGATATACACCCAAGCTTGCGTCCAGGCGGGCCGCAACAGGGCCAACCGGGAACCCTGAGCGCCTCCGTACGATGATGCCAAGATTGCGTTTTGACCCGGACATCCACTGCCCGTGAGCGCTGCCAGTTCGAACCCCGCCAGCATTCCCACCCACGCCCGCGTCGTCGTTGTCGGAGGCGGAGTCATCGGCACCTCTGTGGCGTACCACCTCGCTGTGATGGGCTGGAAGGACATCGTCCTGCTGGAACGTGACCGGCTCACCTGCGGGACGACCTGGCACGCCGCGGGTCTGATGGTGACTTTCGGCTCAACTTCCGAAACCTCGACCGAAATGCGCAAGTACTCGCGCGCGCTCTACAGTCGCCTCGAGGCGGAAACCGGCCAAGCCACGGGATTCGCGCCCATCGGCTTCATCGAAGTCGCATCCGACAAGGACCGGCTCGAGGAATATCGGCGTGTCTCGGCGTTCAATCGCTATTGTGGAGTGGACGTACACGAGCTCTCCCCGCGCGAGGTGCAGGAGTTGTTTCCGCTCGCGAAGGTGGATGATCTCGAGGCCGGCTTCTATGTGAAGGAGGACGGCCGCGTGAATCCGGTGGACGTCACGATGGCTCTCGCCAAGGGCGCGCGCACGCGGGGCGTGAAGATCTTCGAGGGCGTGCCAGCGACCGGCGTTTTGCACGACCGCGGGCACGTGACCGGCGTGCACACGTCGCTCGGCGACATCAGGACGGATATCGTCGTCAACTGCGCCGGCATGTGGGCCCGTCAGTTCGGTGCGCTCGCCGGCGTCACGATCGCCAACCAAGCGGCGGAGCACTACTATCTGATCACCGAGCCGATCAGGAATCTTCCGCCGAACATGCCGGTGCTCGAGGACCCGGGCGCCTACGGTTACTACCGCGAGGAGGGCGGCGGGTTGATGGTGGGGTTGTTCGAGCCGGTGTGTGCGCCGTGGAAGGTGGGGGGAATTCCCGAGGATTTTTCCTTCGGGGAGCTGCCGCCGGATTGGGAGCGCATGACCCCCTTTCTCGAGCGCGCCATGTCACGCGTGCCGATCACAGCGGAAGTCGGCATGAAGAAATTGTTCTGTGGTCCGGAGAGCTTTACGCCGGACTTGCGTCCCATCGTCGGCGAAGCGCCGGAGCTCAGAGGTTACTTCGTGGCGGCGGGCTTGAATTCCATCGGTGTTCTGACGGGCGGGGGCCTGGGTCGGGTGCTCGCCAATTGGATCGTCAGCGGATTTCCCGATGTCGACGTCACGGGGTTCAATATCGACCGCCTCCACGTCTACCAGGCCAATCCCGAGTACCGTCGCCAGCGTACCGTCGAATCCCTCGGCATGGTTTACCAGTGCCACTACCCTGCGATGTCCCTGACCAGCGCGCGGGGCGTGCGCAAATCCCCGTTTCATGATCGCCTGGCCGCCGCCGGCGGGTACTTCAAGGAGGTGAGCGGCTGGGAAAGCCCGGACTGGTACGGCACGCCGGGCGCGCAGCCCGACCCCGGCGCCTTGAGCTGGGGCCGGCCGAGCTGGTTCTCGCGCTGGCAGCAAGAGCATCACGCCGCGCGCCGCAACGTGATCCTCATGGACATGTCGTTCATGGGGAAATTCCTGGTTCAGGGGCGCGATGCCGGGCGCTGCCTCAACCGCATATCCGGCAACCAGGTGGATGGCGCGCCGGGCGTGATCACCTACACACAGTGGATGAACGAGGTCGGCAGACTGGAAGCCGATCTCACGGTGACCAAGCTCGGCAGTGAACGATATCTGGTGGTGGTCACCGACACCATGGTGCGTCATGCCGAAACCTGGATGAAGCGCAATATTCCCGATGGGGCGCACGCCGTCGTCACGGATGTGACCTCGGCCTATGGCCAGCTCAACGTGCAGGGTCCCGATTCACGCGCGCTCCTGCAGAAGCTGACGACCACGGATCTCTCGAACGCGGCATTCCCGTTCCGCACTGCGCGCGAGATCGACATCGGTTTCGCACGCGTACTGTGCATTCGCATCACCTACGTGGGCGAGCTCGGCTACGAGCTCTACATCCCCGCCGAGCAGGCGACGCATGTTTATGACTGTATCGTCGCAGCGGGGCGCGAATTCGGACTCGTGCACGCCGGACTCAAGGCGCTCGCGAGTCTGCGCATGGAAAAGGGCTACCGCGACTACGGCCACGACATCGACAATACCGACGTGCCGTACGAGGTCGGCCTGGGTTTCGCCCTTGATCTCGAGAAGCCCGGCGGCTTCATCGGCAAGGAAGCGGTGCTCGCTCAAAGAGCCAAGGGCCCCCTGACTCGCCGCCTCGTGCAGGTGCTGGTGAAGGACCCCGAGCCGCTCATGTTCCACGCCGAAGTCGTGCGCCGCGACGGCGTTCCGGTCGGCTACGTTCGCGCGGCATCGTACGGCCATACCCTGGGCGGCGCGGTGGGCCTGGTGATGATCGAACCGAAGGTGCCCGTCGATGAGGGCTTTCTCAACAGCGGAAACTGGGAGGTGGATATCGCCGCAAGGCTCTATCCAGCGATCGTTTCCGCGAAGCCACTCTACGACCCCGGGTCGAGGCGCATCCACGCCTGAGCGATGACTGCTCGCGAGGCGGGCGGCTTTCCAGCTGCGGCCGTCATCGCCCAGCCGAGGATCGCTCAAGGTTTGCCGGCTTCTGCCTGCCGAGCAGCCTCGAACAGAAACCAGGTGCGTCGCTCGGTCTCGTCGATCCAGACCTCGATCAGGCTGGCGGTGGCGATGTCGCGATGTTCCTCGCAGACGTTGTGCGCTTCGCGCAGACGCGCGGCGAGCTCCTTGTTGTCCTCGCGCACCTCGGCGAGCATGTCCTGCGGCTGCACGTAGTCGACGTCGTTGTCCGCCACGCGCTGCAGGCGGCTGATGTGCCCGACCGACTTGAGCGTGGATCCGCCGATCTTGCGTACCCGCTCGGCGATGGCGTCGGTCATCGCGAACAGCTGATCCGCCTGTTCGTCGAGCAGCAGATGGTAGTCACGGAAGTGCGGGCCACTCATGTGCCAGTGGAAATTCTTGGTCTTCAGGTAAAGCGCGAACACATCGGCCAGGATGGCATTCATGGCGCCGGCGATGTCCCTGGTCGCATCGGGTTTCAGGTCGGTGGGCGTCGCCAGTGGAGCGCCCAGTCTGCGCACGACGTCTTCTCTGCTGCTCTTCATGACGTTCCTCTCGTAGGAGTGAGATTTGATTCAGTCATAGCCGCGAGCGCAACGCTCCGGCCTTCCTTCAGATCCGTCCTGCAAGCCAGGCGGCAATGTTCTCGACGTAGCGATGGGTATCGTCCAGTGCGTCAGAGCTCGAGAGAACACCCTCGCCAGCGGGCTCATTCACGAAGCTCGGACACCCCATGCGCGGATTCCAGTTGTAATCGCAGAAATGATGAAAGCTCGAATCCGAGACGGCGCGGCCCATGCCGCGCTCCTCGGCTCAGTCCCTGATGAACGCGAGCAGCTCATTGTTGATCTGGTCTGCAAGCGTGGTGCACATCCCGTGAGGGGCGCCAGGAACGACCTTCAGCGTACCCTTCTTCAATAGTTTCGCCGATTTCCTCGCCGAATCATCGATCGGCACAATCTGGTCGGCGTCGCCATGTAGCAGCAACACCGGAATGTCGATCTCCCTCAGATCGTTAGAGAAGTCGGTCTCGGAAAACGCTTTGATGCAGTCGTACTGCGCCTTGATGCCACCGTGCATGCCCTGCAGCCAGAACGAATCGACGACACCCTGGGATGGCTTCGCATTCGGTCGGTTATAGCCATAGAAGGGGACCGCGAGGTCGCGATAGAACTGGGAGCGATCGTTGAGTACGCCAGTGCGGATGTCATCGAACGCCTGTCTGGGCAGTCCTTCCGGATTGCGGTCCGACTTGAGCATAACCGGCGGCACTGCGCCGATCAGCACCGCCTTCGACACGCGTCCGGTGCCGTGCCTGCCGAGGTAGTGGGCCACCTCGCCGCCACCGGTTGAGTGCCCTATGAATATGGTGTCATGCAGATCAAGCTCGTTGAAAAGGGTAGCCACGTCGTCGGCATAGGTATCCATCTCATTGCCGTCCCAGGTCTGATCGGAGCGCCCATGCCCGCGCCGATCGTGCGCGATCACGCGATAGCCGCGCATTCCGAGGAACAACATCTGCGCGTCCCAGGCGTCGGCCGTGAGAGGCCACCCATGAGAGAACACGATGGGCTGTCCCGATCCCCAATCTTTATAAAAAATGCTGGTGCCGTCTTTGGCAGTGAATGAGCGCATGGGCGAGCCTCCGGGCGAAATCGACGTTGCAGGATTGCTTTGCGAGGGAAACAGCGAACAGCGGCGCAGGCGTCAGTGTGCGCCTGTGCACAGGCCTGCGAGGTAAATAAAATCGGCGACCCGAAGGATCGCAGGCCGTCACGTGAACGGCATCGTTTGAAGCGCGTGCTTGGGCGTAACCATTGACTGTGCCCGCCTGCGCATCGACGTCGCAGGGAGTGAGGCGGCGGTGCGGCAGTGACAGCGGCGCGGCCGACGCCACCGGCAACCCAAGGATTGCTGCGGCGCGGCGTTCATTTGCCGAGGAACTGGGTAACCAACGTGACAGTCGCTCGCGGATTCTCCTCCATGACCCAGTGGCCTGAGTTCGGAACGATTCCGCTCGTGACGTCACTGGCCACAAAGCGCAGGTCGTCCGCCATCGCTGCGCCGAAGGATTTCTCGGCGCCCAGGGCGAGAACCGGCATCCTCAGTTTGCCGCTCTGCGCGAGGAGGGCTTTGTTATCGGTGGCATCCTGGCTGAACGCGGCGAACTGCTCGAACGCATCATGCATGGCGCGCGGCCGCGCATAAAGACTGGCGTAGTGCGCGCGGGTCTCCTCGTCGATCGTCGTCGGGTTAGCCGACAGCTCATTCCAGAAACGGTCGAGATAGATCCGCTCGCGGCCCTGCACGAGCCGCTCTACGTCCGGTCCGCGGAAATTGAAGTGCCACAGGACCGGGCTGCGGATGATGTTGTCCCAGTCGCCGACGCCCGGGAGTGGCGCGTCGATCACCACCCAGCGGGTAATGCGCGCGGGGTATTGCGCCGCCAGTGCGTAACCCACCATGTTGCCGATGTCGTGGGTGACCAGAGCGGCCTTCGGTACCTTGAGGGCATCCATAACGCCAGCGATATCAACGGCCTGAGCTTTCTTGGTGTAGCCGCCATCCGGGTGCGAGGACAACCCCATGCCGCGCAGGTCAGGCACGATGACGGTGTGATCCTTGACCAGCTCCGCCGCCAGCGGCCCCCACATGTCGCCGGTATCTCCGAAGCCGTGTAGCAGGACTACGGCCGGCCCTTTCCCGCCGACCCGAACGTAGAGGCTGGTGCCGTTGGTCTGCACCAACTGGGTCTTGAAACTCGCGGCAAACGGCGTGATCCGCGCGGCGCTCGGCGTCGTGACCACGGCTCCTACCAGCGCGGCGGCAAGATATCGCAACATGCCATCCCCCTTGTTCAGCACCTGCGCCGGCACCGACCGGCAACGCCGCACGCTTCGAGTCTAGCCTTTCTAACTGCAAGCCCGATAGCCATAATTCCCTGATATTGGGACAAGTTACCCGCTTCGATCGCGCGCTCGGCCTAGCCGGTATCAAGCCTACGGGTCCCGCAACTCGACCCAAGTGGGTGCGTGATCGCTCGCTCTTTCCCAGCCTCGTACGTTGCGATCCACGCCCGCACTCGCCAGTCGCTGCGCGACCGGGGGGTTCAGCAGCAGGTGATCGATGCGCAGACCGGCGTCGCGCGCGTAGGCATTGCGGAAGTAATCCCAGAATGTATAGATCTGCTCATCCGGATGCAGTACCCGTATGGCATCGGTCCATCCCTGCGCGAGCAGTCGGGCGAACGCTTCACGTACCTCGACCCGGAAGAGGGCATCGTCGACCCAACGCTCGGGTTTGTAGACATCCCGCTCGGTAGGGATGACGTTGTAATCGCCGGCAAGGAGCACCGGGGAACCGCTGGAGACGAGCTTGGCGGCATGAGCGATCAGCCGGTCGAGCCAGCGCAGTTTGTAGTCGAACTTCGGACCCGGGGCGGGGTTGCCGTTGGGCAGATACAGGCAACCGATTACGACGCCGTTGACCGTCGCCTCGATGTAGCGGCTGTTGACATCATCCGCATCGCCCGGAAGCGCCCGCCGGATCTCTTTCGGCTCGGAGTTGCGAGCGAGGATTGCGACCCCATTCCAGCTCTTCTGTCCATGCCAGATCACTCCGTAACCGGTGTCCCGAATCGCGGCGTCCGGAAATTTCTCCTGAGGCGCCTTCAATTCCTGAAGGCACACGACATCGGGCGCTGCCTCGGCAAGCCAGCGCAGCAGATTGGGAAGGCGCGCGCTGATGCCGTTGACATTGTAGGTGGCGACCCTCATCCCCCTATGGTAACTGACTGCGGGGAAGCGGGACCCGGCGGAGCGAGGCCTGTTCTGCGTACTGTCCGCGCCCTTCGGCGCCCGGACACCGAGCGGCGTCCGGGCGCCGGGAGAGAGGCCGTACCGGCTGCTGATCCAGCGCATCGATCGGATCGGTCCACAATTGACCCGCCAGCGCGCAATGTTCCCCGAAGCTGAACAGCGCCCTCATCCTTGACGCATCAAAGTCGAGCGTCCCTCCGAAGGGGTAAGCGTCGGGAATCTCGGTGACTGCGACGCTCATCTGGTGCCGCTGGGCGACCGAATAGGCCAGCTCGAGCGCGGCTCGCGTGCCGCCTTGCAGCGTGGCCCCGGCGCTGCGCCTGACTATGGAGACGGTCTGGTTGCGAGTTGTCGCTTCGCGCGTTCGGAAGCCACCGTTGACCAGGACATAAAGATGCCCGCCGTGCAGGGGCTCGAGCGGATCGGGGAGAATGGCGCCGATATCGGGTATGAAGAACATGGATGCAGTCGCACTGCCGTCGACGTGCATCTCCTCGAAGTCCTCGCCCGCCTGTTCCACACGGATCATCATCGGAGGGAATATGCCCGGCACGCTCACCGAGGCGATCAGGACGTCGCGAAACAGCCGCCTTGATTTTGCTCCGCCTTGTTGGGCGATCAGCCCCAGGTTCCAGATTACCGACTGTTCGGTATCGAGATCCGTGGTTGCCACCAGCAGCAGGCGTCCCTTTTCCGCTTCGCGCGCGACCGCGGTCAACAGGTCGTCGGTCACGTACCGATCGACCAACTGCGCGAGGGGCTCGCCCCGATAGACACTCGCGCCGAAGATTGCGCCTGCCCAGCGGGCGTGCATCAGGTGTTGCGTTTGCCCTCCTGAGAACGCCTCGGTCAGCTGCCGGTCCCAGTCCTGACCTGCGAACGCGAGCGGCGCAATCAGCGCACCGGCGCTCACACCGGTGACAATCTGAAACTCAGGACGCGTGCCCGATCGGCTCCAGCCAACGAGTGCCCCGGCGCCAAACGCACCCCCGGCGCCGCCCCCCGAGAGGACCAGGACGTTGATCGGCCCGCCGTTGGCGGCTGTCTGGACCTGTCGAAGCAGGCGCGAGCGGCGCGCGTCGAAGTCGCGCCGGGTCTGGGCCGACCATCGAATCTCCGGCGGGAAGCCCGGCAGGCTAGCGTTGGCGTAGTCGACGACCGGGGCGCCACGGCGCGGGACGCCCGCGCAAGCGCTCAGCAGCAGGCAACCTGAGAGAAGTATGCAAGGCAACAACGGTTCGTGCGGCCGCGGGCGGTTGCAATCGGCGATCCCATGGGCCACGGTGATTCCCTCTCCTTGGATGCGAGGATAGGGCAACTCACCTATGCAGAACCAGACGCTTTGGATGGACCGCAGTGTCCATCCATTGAGGCAGTTCGAGAGCCCCTCGACCCCTGGTGGCCAGCCCACCCGGCACCCGCGCGCGCAGGAATTCGGGGACGTAGTCTGGCTCCCTGGGCTTTACAGGCTCGCCGCGCAGTTCCCGCTCCAATTGCCGCACACGGTCCTTCGCGCGGCGCAGCTCATGCAGTTTGCGCGCTTTGCCGACTATCTGTTCCAGATCGTCTTCCATCATGGGAGCAGTTGCCTTTCCGTTCCGGAGTTGTTGGCGGCCAGCGACCGACCGATGTTGAATGCCGCGTCGATGGGGTATTGGTCGGCTCTGCTGATGCCGAAAAATCCCGAATTGAGGTGGACCGTCAGGGTCGCGAAATCCTGACCGTGGTTCGGCAGGCGGATGCCGCCGTTCGACCAGTGACGCATGACGAGCTCGCCTGTCACGCGGTTGCCAGGCAGGCGAAAGCGCAGCCCCAGCTGCGAGGCAAAGTCCCAGCGCGTCGCGCTCAGGGCATCCGACTTGGTTTTTCCCGCCATCCCGAAGCCGAAGAATCCCTTGACCGGGCCGCGCTCGAACAGCTGCCACCGGCGTGAGAGCGAGACTCCCCAGTAGGGAGCCGCCATCAGCCGATTGTCGCGCGATCCGGATTCGCGCAGCGTCTGTTGGGTCGTCACACGAACGAATTCGAGCTCGTAGCGATTCTCGCTCCACGTCAGGCTCACCGGCAGGACCACGCCGCCTGTGGTACCCCAGTAGTGATAAGTCCCGCCCAGTCCGACCTGTACCTCACAGCTCTTGCACACGGATTGCGCATCTGCGGACCGCGGCGCGCAGGGTGCGCAGGCAAGCAACAGCGCCAGGCCGATCTTGATGCGTTCGCGACGCTTCCCGCCCATGGTTCATAGGCTAGAAGGGCGACGTCTGACGCGAACCTACCTCTGTGGACAGGCTCGATCTGCACTGACGATGTATCGCCCGGCGGTTCGCGCGAGGGATTCGCGCCTAAGGCGAAGGAGAATTTGGTCGACTCCGGGCGCGACGCTTGTTTCAGTGCGGCAAGGGCGGCATGCTTTGCGCGCTGCGCTGTTTGCGGCTTCCGATCGACCCGAAAGCGTACGACGGCATCCGATGGCAACCCTACGAAATCAAGTCGCGTTGATCGCGGGCGCCGGCCCGGGACTCAGCGCCTGTCTGGCGCGGCTCTTTTCCCGCGAAGGCATGCGCGTCGCCGCCGCAGCTCGTGATACCGGGAAACTCGCGGCCCTGGCGGCGGAGAGCGGCGTGCAGACGTTCGCCTGCGATGTCGTCGACCCCGATCAGGTGGCACGCCTCTTCGAGGAAGTGGAAGGCCGGATCGGCGCACCCGACGTCGTCGTCTATAACGCCAGTGCTCGGCTGCGCGGCCCGCTGATCGAACTGCGCCCGGCGGAGGTCGCTAGCGCTCTCGGCGTGAGCGCCTTCGGAGGATTCCTGGTCGCTCAGCAGGCCGTGCGACGCATGCTCGCGAAGGGATCCGGCGCGATCCTGTTCACGGGCGCATCCGCGAGCGTCAAGGGCTACGCTCAGTCGGCACCCTTCGCGATGGGTAAGTTTGCCCTTCGTGGACTTGCCCAGAGCATGGCACGCGAATTCGCGCCCCAGGGCATTCACGTCGCCCACTTCGTGATCGATGGCGCGATCCGCAATCCGGGCAGAATCGAGCCGGCGGACAAGCCCGACTCGATGCTCGACCCCGATGCCATTGCACAGAGCTATCTGCAGGTCCTTCGACAGCCCCGCAGCGCCTGGACCTGGGAGATAGAGCTCAGGCCGTGGGTCGAGAGGTTCTGACCGCGCAGGCTTACGATGGCCAAGCTGAAATCGCCGGCACACGTATTGCGGGGAACGCCCCCGACCCGCAGCCGCGCCAAGGCCGCGAGCTGGCTGTTTATCGCTCTCCTGCCGGCGCTCGTGGCGTGCGGTGCCAAACGGCACAGCCAGCCCACCATCCGTGCCGGAAACGCACGCTTCGAGTTTCTGACGCCGTCGCTGGTGCGCATGGAGTACTCGCCTGCCGGGACTTTCATCGATGCGCCCACTGCGGTCGTGCAGAAGAGGGACTGGCCGGCGGTCCCTGTCCAGTCGACCCAGAGGCAAGGTTGGCTCATCGCCGCCAGCAGCGTCATGACCCTGCGTTACCGGCTGCAATCCGGTCCGTTTACCGCGACCAACCTCACTGTGACCTGGAACGATGCCTCCGGCGCCGCACACGCCTGGCATCCCGGTGACGTCGACACACTGAACCTGGGGGGACTCACCTATTCCCTGGACAACATCAGTAAAGCCAACCTCCCCGAGGGGCAGATGGATCTCGAGAGCCCGGTCAACGACATGATTCCGGGGATCGACGTGCTGCTCGAGAAGGCGCAGCCCGGGTTGTTGAGCCGCGCTGGTTACGCGTTCATCGACGATAGCCAGACTCCGGTGTGGAATGCGCAGCGAACCTGGATAGAGCCGCGCCAGCCACACAACGGCCAGGACTGGTACCTGTTCACCTACGACCGCGACTACCGCAAGGTGCTCAACGAGTACGCGGCGCTCTGCGGACCGGTCCCGATGATTCCGCGCTACGTCCTCGGCCCGTGGATCACGGATTTCAATTTCGAATACTTTCCCGGCACGGTGGAGTCCCAGCGGCCGGAGTTCAAGCGCTACGATCAGCGCTACCTCGAGGAGGAGGTCTCACGGCTGCGCCAGAGCCGCATTCCGTTCGATACGCTGGTGCTGGATTTCGCCTGGCACAACTACGGATGGCAGGGCGGTTATGACTGGAGCCCGCTCATTCCGCACCCCGATGAGCTGCTGAGCTGGCTGCACGGCCGGGGCGTCAAGCTCAGCCTCAACGATCATCCAGGTTACGCCAACACCGACGAGAGCATCCTGTCGTTCAACGACAGCCACGCACCGCAGGTGTTGAAAGCCCTGGGCCGACCGCCGCCCCCGCAGCCCTCGTTCGACATGGATATCTCGAAGCCGTGGAGCTTTGCCACCGATCCTCGCGATCAGGGCCTGAAGCATCACTGGTATGCGACCGATCATGGCGCGGCACGCTGGCAGCCGATCCGGGTCGGGCTGCCCTGGCAAGAGCAGGGCTACAGGGCCTATCAAGGGATTGGCTGGTATCGGACATCGGTTCAACTGCCGGCGAAGCTCCCCGGGGCGCTGTATGTGTACCTGGGCGAAGTCGACAAGAGCTATCGGATATTCGTCAACGGGAAGGAAGCGACGCACAGCCGCGTCCATTGGCCGCGACGCTTGACCTATACCGACATTGCTCCCTACGTCATGGCCGGCCGGCAGAACGAGATCGTGCTGCGCGTCGAGCCCGGCGAGCGCGGTGGCGGAATCGTGCGCGGCCCGGTCGCGATCAGGGACGTCCAGCCGCCGCAGCGGATCTATTTCGATCTGTCAAACCGCGAGCAGGCCGAGGTCTTCATGCGCGAGTTGCACCGGCCGCTGATGCAGCAGGGGGTGGACGTCTGGTGGGTCGATGGCGGCGGCGGTGCCGTCGACATGCCCGGCCTGAACAAGCAGCTATGGACCAACAAGGTCTTCTACGATTACGCGCAGCGGGAAACCGGCCGGCGCGGTTTCATCCTTGGCCGCTACGGCGACTGGGGCAGCGAACGTTATCCGGCGTTCTTCACCGGTGACGCATACTCGCAGTGGCCGGTGCTTGCCTACGAGGTCGCATTCAGCGCGCGCGGCGGCAACGTGCTGGTTCCCTACATCAGTCACGACATCGGTGGATTCCACGGCGCCAAGATCGATTTCGACCTGTACGCGCGCTGGATCGAGTTCGGCACTTTTAGCTCGATCCTGCGGATGCACAGCGCCCACGCCAATCCGCGCGAGGGGAACATGCGCATGCCCTGGGTCTACGGCACTCAGGGCATGGCGTTGATGAGGAAGTACTTCACACTGCGTACGCAACTGATCCCTTACCTGTACACGTACACCTGGCTGGCGCACACCGAGTCCCTGCCCATCCTGCGGCCGCTGTACCTGCAGTACCCGCAACTGGAACAAGCCTACCAACACTCCCACGAGTACTTCTTCGGGGAGGAGATGCTGGTTGCTCCGGTGCTCGACCCGAGCGGCAATCGGACCATCTATCTTCCTCCCGGTCAGTGGATCGATTTCTTTACCGGCAAGCGCTACCAGGGTGGCACGACCTTCACGGCGCACTACGCCGTGGATGAGACGCCGGTGTTCGTTCGCGAAGGAGCGGTCATCCCCGAGCAGAGCCTGAGCGAATACTCGGACGCCAAGCCGCTGGACACCCTGATCCTCGATGTCTACGGATCGGGCAAGGGCAGCTTCGATCTCTACGAGGACGACGGGGTCTCGCTCGCCTACGCCGAAGGCCAGTACGCGCAGACGCTGATGACCTATGCCTCGGGGAGCGACGGTTCCCATCAGCTCGTCATCGAACCGACCAGGGGTAGGTTTCAGGGCCAGGTGCAGGCACGCTCATACGAGCTGCGCATTCATGCAACCGACAGACCGTCTTCGATATCGGTCAATGGCCGGGATGCCGGCCCCTGGACGTGGGAGCCCGAGCAGGCAACGGCGGTCGTGGTGGTGCCCAGCCAGCCAATCCGGGAGAGGATCAGCGTGGCGTGGCGGTGAGAGGGGCCAGCACCTCATGGACGCGGAGCTCACTTTCAACGTCACCACCGGGCCACGAGCTCCCGAAACGGCCGCTCGAGCCGGATTCCGTCAGCGCTGTAGTCGACGCGCGAGCGCCCGTCGACCGTGACCGCCAGCGGGAGTCGGCGAGCGGGCCAGTTGACCTCGAGCGGCGTGTTCTCTCGCAGGCCTGGCTCCAGGAGGACGCGCATCAGCGGCCCTTCCTGTCGTGCCGACATCGACAATGAGCCGAAGGCAGTGGGCAGATTGCCGATCCGCAGTCCTTCGCCAGCCACCCACGCAGGGGGCACGCCCGGAAGCAGCTCGAGCCGGTCATCTGCTTCGTGCAGCAGCATGCCGAACAATGCCCGGGCATATTCAGCCCCGACCCAGGTATGAGGCATGTCGCCGAGGTAGAACGGCCGGCGCACCTGCGAGCGTACGACCTCGGCGAGCACCTGCCAATCGGCGGGTCGGCGACCCGTAAGGAGCGTGCTTAACAGCTCCTCGCCATCCTTCGGTCTGTTGAGTTGCACAAATGTGAGTACGTTACGAAATTCGTACGGGGTGTAGGCGTACAAGGCGCCCGGTAAGCCGCGTTCGCGCACCTCATCGAGGTAGCGCACGAATGTGTGCGAGACCGCATCTGCCGGCAACAGGTCTTTCTGGCCGCAAGGATCGAGCCCGATCGACACGCTGCTGGGATCGCGATCCCCGAGGTCGGCCGAGGCCGGAATGTAGTCGATCACTTTCCACTGCATGGTGGCGCGGATCGAGCTCGCCACTGAGTTGCGCAACGCCGCGTACTGAGTCAACGCCCATGCGGCCATTTCCTGGTCGCCCCATTCGTGCGCGAGCCACGCCCCGTCGTGCCATCCCTTCAGCGCCCAGTAGTCGTCCCAATAGCTGTGGGTCGGCTTCGAGTAACCCTCGTGGCTGATCGACGGGGCGATGATGCCGCGAAACCGTTCCGGCGCCTCGCTCGCAGCCATGTAGCCGGGCGCCAGGGTGCGCTCGCGCAGCTGCTGCAGGAACTGAAGTGTCAGCCGCACCTTGGGCAGGTACTCGCGCACGCTCGCCGCGCCACCGTCGAGTCGCGCCACCTCCGCGACCAGCGCGACGAATTCACCTTGGCTGTCATATTCGAGATCGGAGCCATAGCCTCTGTGGACGCTGCCGTCGCCGTTGAGAATCGGCGAGACGAGGCCATTTCCGTGGACCGCGTGATCGGCGTACCAGCGCAGATATTCGCGCGCGGTACTCGCCAGGCCCATGCGCAACAGAACGGCGGCGGTCGCGGAGCCGTCGCGGATGAAGGACCGATCGTAATTGCGCGGACCGGCCTGCAGCGCCGGACCGGTCTGGTTGATCAGCATGTACGCGCCCTGTGCGCGCAGCATATCGACGAGCGAAGAGTCCGGGAGTGCGAGCCCGAGGTGAGCGAATCGCGCCTGCCATTGCTGCTCGACGCGGGTGGCCATGGCATCGAAGGCCGCCCCAGGCTCCGCCTCATCCATGGCGTCGGGGCGATTCGGCGGCGAAGCCCCGAGCGCTTTCGATGCGGTGTCTGCCGGCGGATCACCCAAAGGGAAGGCGAGGATCACGTCGTGCTGGGCGCCGGGGTCAAGGTGCACGTCGTAGACGAGCGCGGCGGCCGCGAGTCCCTCGTCATCCCGGGCGCTGAGCCGGTTCGGCACGCGGCCTGCCGCCAGGTAGCGCGTGATTTCCCTCTCGCCGTGCAGGCCAAAAGACGCCGCGTCACGCGCCGTCGCCGGCGTGAGCGACCTCAGCAGGGCGCGACCATTGACGTTCACGACGGGGCGCACACCCGTGCCTGCGATCTCCACAGTGCGTATGGGAGACACGCCACCGTGCTCCCAGGGCGGATTGACCTGCATCGGCCGGACCACGATCGCCAGCTGCCCGTCGACACGGTTTGCGCCCGTATTCACCAGCCGGTGGCGCACGAGCGTTACCGGACCTGCAGCCTGAGCGGCGGCGATGGCCTCGCTGCGCAATTGCAGCCCCGGTTGTGGCGACCACTGTACCGCAGGCATCGGCATCCAGCCGTTGCGCAGAGAGTGCGTGACGCTCGCCTCGTATGCGGCGGCCGTGCGACCCGAGCGGTCACGCCACAGGGGCTGCACGAGCGGCGCACCCTTGAATGCTTCCAGGTCGCCGTATTCGTCGAGCACGCTCTTGCGGCGCCCCGCCGGCACGCCGACGGCCGTCCAGTAGACCTGCTGACCATGCAATGAGGAC
>VBMV01000186.1 GCA_005878835.1 Gammaproteobacteria bacterium
TCTGGCGGCGGGCCCGCCCGGGCTGCACCAGCACGCGTGAATTTCGCGTGATTCTCCTGTGCCCAACCGTGCTCTTTGGCGCCCAAATGGCTGCTACGCCGTCCCGTCCAGCAGATCCGTAGAAAAAAGATGTGCCTACAATCAGGCACCTAACACTCTAACACTAAGCGGCGACTCATAATGCCGGGGTCGAGGGTTCGAGTCCCTCCCTTTCCACCAATCAAATCAGCGTGATACCGACCGGCCCCGAAATGGTGCGTCCGCCGTAAGCGCAGGGTAAGCGCAGGAATCGCCCCTTTTTCGTTTTTGACCTAGAAATCCAGGGATTTTCGACTGCGCTTATAAGCGCAACTCCAAGAAAGGCAGATTCCGAGAAAGCGGTGGAGGGGGCACGCCACAATATCCAGACCAGCAAACCGGAGGCTGTGATTCGGGCGGTCGCAGGTCGTCGCGGCCGCACGGAAGAATTCCTCGGCAGGCGCGCGCTAGGATCCGTCAGCTGCGGCGGGGAGCGCGTCGAAATTCGTTGAATCCGCGGCCGCTCAGAATCATAGGCACACACTTCTCCGCCCGCGTGGCCCGCGTTTCCGGCCGCTTTGCGGTCGAGATGTGAAAGAGGTACGACTTCCGCCGTCCCGGCGTCAGCGCCTCGAACGCCGCCTTGAGCCTTGGCGCCGCATTCAGCCGGACTTGCAGCTCCTCAGGCATTACATACTCCGAGGCTCTCTTGACCGGAACCTTCCTTCCCGACGCCTCGACCCGGATGGCCTCGCGGAGGTAACGCTTGAGGGTGGGCCGCAGTGCCGCGATATCTTTGAGAGCGGTGAATTTGATCCAGCGGCCCGCCTGCTGCTGTCCGATCTTTTTCAAGATGCGTTTCGGGTCCTTGAGCAAGGCGCCCTTGAAGAAGGCGAGCGCGCAGGTCTCCTTCAGCGGGATCACGATCGCCACGTTCTTCTTCTGGTAGGTGAAGCAGGGCTTGCCCCATTTCACCGCCTCGACGAGCCCGCATCCGACTGCAGTCTTCCTCAACGCGTCGGTTTCGTTCTGCCACTTCTTCGCGTACGGCACCTTCATCGATCTCTCCCATCGGTCGCATTGCTCAGGCGCAGACTCCGATGGTGGTATCGAGTCCCTTCGCGCTCACTTCGGGGCGAGGTAGAAGACCGCGGGATCACCGCGGAGCCCGGTGTACGGCAAAGGATCCTGTATGAGGAGTTACGGAACGTCCTGGTCCCGAGCCGGGATCGGCACGATCGCGCCCTGGTGTTCAACTATACGAAGTTCGACACGGGAATGTACGGGCGGGATGTCGTCGAACTCGTCTCACAGCTTTTTATTCGGCGACTGGGTGCACAGCGAACGCCCGCAGGCCGGTGAGTTCGGAAGGTGGATCGAGGGCTCACCTAGAGCAGTCGGTAGCGTGAACCTCGACCTGGGTCACGAGCGGTACAGCCCGTACTACTTTGCGTACCTCAACAACCTCACAAAGGCGGACGCAGCTCGGATCGACCAGGGCTACATCGGGATGCTGGACCTTGACTTTGACAGCCCCGTGAAGACGTTCCTGTCGACATGCCTGGTCCGCGACTTCATCAAGCATCGAAAGATCATCATCAAGGGGCACGAAGACGATCGAGATCCGGATGAGAACTGCAACCTGTCGCTGGCTACTGGCTCAAGGTGAGGGCCCCCGGGCGCTCCGTGTAACCCGCCGCACTATCCGCAGTCCACTCCGAGAGGCCGGGTCCGGCAAAAGCGGTTAGTCGGCACAGGTAAGCGGATGTCCCGAAATCGGTCGCTGTACCGGCACACCGGCGCAGAGCAAACCGTGCGCGACCCGCAGACGCTCACCACGGCTGAGTTGTAGAATCTGGCCAGCCAACAGCGAGGATCGCTGCATTTGGCTGTTGTGACCTGCAGCCGGGGGAGACCATGGGTTCATTCGGCATTCGGCGAGGGATCTCGGGTACGATTCTCGGCGTCGTCCTCGGCGGATGCGCGGTCACCGGGAGCTTCAGTCCGGTGCGTGGTCCTCTGGCTGAGCTGAAACCCGCTCCCAACTACCAGGCGCGATTTACCGGAGCACTGTCAGGCGAGATTACCGTGAACCTTCCTGGCGACAGATCCTGCACCGGTCCCTGGTCGCTGCGAGGCAGTCAGCAGCAGTCGTTCGACCTCTCGGCGGATTGGGATCAGATCTACGGAGCGGGCTATTACTCTGCGCACGTGCTCGGCGTCCGGGAGTTTGTGCGCACGACGCTCAAGTGCACAGGCGGGAGCGTTATCCGCACGGAGGTGAGCAACGAAAGCAACAGGCGGGGCAATACGCGGGGCGTTGCCGAAGATGACCATGGCAACGTATTCAAAGTCAGTGTCTACAACTGATTGCTC